>CAZGHI010000007.1:0-2886 GCA_964525565.1 uncultured Hyphomicrobiales bacterium | reverse complement strand
GTATCGAATTCGATAGGAAGGATCAGAATCACTAAATCCTACACACTGCCATGATCCTGCGGCTGCCACGATACGATCAATTGGAAAGGAATACTTTGGAAGATACGGTGGATCATTTTGGCCAGTATAGTTCCGTTCGTCTAGTACCATTAACACAAGTGAGTCCTGCACCATTGCAACTTTCCACCAACCCGGGTAATGAAGAGAGTCGCGAAACTCTTCCTTTTGCCACGTTCCAACGGATCTGGATATGGCTGAAGATATCAGCGCATACCGTGCCGCGGTGCATTCTCTACAGTGGGCAGAGCTTATAGCCGCAGTACTTATCACGGCAGAAACAACAATACCGTGCATAGAGCTAAGCATCACGTTTATCCTGGTGCTGTAACTCTGCAACTATGGAGGGAAGAACTGCACCGCTTGCACCGCGCAGGCTTACGTGTGCATATGGTGTTAGTTGTGTTGCGTTTGGGTTGATTTCAATGAGAAATGCTCCACGGTTTCGCGCTTCGTACGGAAGCTGCGCAGCCGGATATACCTCGGCACTTGTTCCTATGCACATAAACACATCACAGGTGCGTGATGCAAGTTGAGCGGCATGCAATGCATGTTCCGGTAGCATCTCGCCAAACCACACCACGTTGGGTCGCATGAATCCGCCACACACAATACACGTTTCGATTCTTTCATGCGCATCAGTGGTCCACGAACAGTCGTTACAGCGATTTTCGACAAGATTACCGTGTAGCTCAACAACCGAACTCGACCCTGCACGCTGGTGCAAACGATCAACGTTCTGTGTGATTAGTGTGAACGTTGGAAACAGTTTTTCTAACAGAGCCAAAGCATGATGGCCTGGATTGGGCTGTACAGCATCTATAACATTCAGTCGGTATGAATACCATTCACGCACCCGATCGGGGTTGGCAAGGAAACCCTCCATACTGGCAAGTTCTTGGGGCGAGAACCGAGCCCATAGTCCATCGGGATCTCTAAACGTAGAAACCCCGCTTTCTGCACTCACCCCAGCACCCGTAAGCACACAAACGTGACTGGCACTACGAAGCGCTTGAACAACTGTAATGATGTGTTTGTCTGATGGAATGGTATCGTGGAAGAGTGGCATTGAGCTAACTGTTCTGGTCTTCAAGAAGAAGGTAGGCTTTCATGAGCTCGTCCAGATCTCCGTCCATAACGCGGTGGACATCGGTGATTTTCGTTTCCGTTCGGTGATCGTTTACCATGGTATATGGCTGAAACACGTAGCTGCGGATCTGAGAACCCCACTCAATCTTTTTCTTTGTTCCTTCAATCGCTGCTTTTGCTGCTTCTTCTTCTTCGCGTTTTAGCTGATACAGTCTCGACTTGAGCATCTTCATTGCACGCTCTCGATTCTGGAGCTGTGAACGTTCCTGCTGACAGCTAACTACAATGCCCGTTGGGATGTGTGTAAGGCGCACTGCAGTTTCAACTTTATTTACGTTTTGTCCGCCCTTTCCCCCTGACCGAAACGTATCAAGCTGCACGTCGGCCGGATTCACTTCGATTTCCACATCGTCTTCAACCTCCGGATATACAAACACGGAAGCAAACGATGTGTGTCTGCGAGCATTGGAGTCGTACGGGCTAATGCGCACAAGCCGGTGCACTCCATTTTCGGCTTTCAAATAGCCGTAGGCATACGGGCCGCGAATTTCCAGGGTGCCACTCTTTATCCCTGCCTGATCACCTTCCAGCTCGTCGGCTAGAAGCACCTGATAACCGTGTTGTTCAGCCCATCGCGTGTACATGCGCAGGAGCATTTCTGCCCAATCCTGTGCCTCAGTACCACCTGCGCCTGCGTTAATGGTAAGGATGGCATTGCGCTGATCGTCTTTGCCGGAGAGTATCTTTCGAAGTTCCAAATCGTTCACTGCCTGAACGCATTGCTGTAACTCCTTCTCGATTTCATTTTCCATGGACAGATCATTAGCTTCTTCTGCCAAGTCTATCATGGCCTGAACATCCTGAACGGACCGGGAAGCCTTCTCCCATGCCTCGACCCAATCTTTCAGACCGGCCTGTTCGCGCATCAGTTTTTGGGCCGTGGTTTGATCGTCCCAGAAATTCGGGTCCTGAGACAACATTTCGCGCTCGGCAATCAGATCCTTTTTTGCATCAATGTCAAAGAAACCTCCGCAGTTGCTCTACGCGAGCGGTGAGGTCGGCCAGTGCTGATTTCTGTGGTTCAAACATGATCAAAAATACGGGAGTGCGTTTAAATGATGTTGGCAGCAACCGTGCGACACGACACTCAGACAGCTTGACGGAGTAACAATTAAACACTGTATGACTGTCCCCGTTTCGCTCTCATCGGCTGATTTTGACGTAGTTTTTGAAAGTTGTTCTTCTAAATTGGTTAGGTGTCGGGGAACACTGGTTCAAAGAACAAATTTTATCCTAGACAATGACACTACAAATAATTTCACTGATAATCGTTTGACTTATTGTTATTTACTTTCTAAGAAAGAAAAAACAAAAGACGACAATTACTTTGGCAAGCAGAGAAAGTATAACAAGAAAGAGTTGACAATTTTTAAAAACACTACAATAGCATCTATAAGCCAATTCCTAACAACAAAAGACTACCAAGTATTGAGCGCGACGGCTTTGCACTTGAAGATATAGCATTGACAGCAACTGAAATTGTTTACGACAGTCCAATTCCTGCGACCGATCAAATTGGAAAACTAAAGACCGGTGACTTTGTGAAAATGTTGTTTACAGACAAGGACGGTTATGTAGAACGAATGTGGGTTGAAGTTATAGAACACAATGACAACATTTTTAAAGGACTTTTAAGAAATGATGCAATTGAACTCGAAGGACTAAATGAGGGTAAGACAA
>CAZGHI010000006.1:78823-81091 GCA_964525565.1 uncultured Hyphomicrobiales bacterium | reverse complement strand
TAGAGCATCTGACTACGGATCAGAAGGTTTGGGGTTCGAATCCCTACGGGTGCGCCAACGAGTGTTTGCTATTCACACATGTCCTTGAGCCTTTCAAGGCCTGTTTTCCCTTCCTTGAGGCATCGTTCGGTAAGCCACTTATGGCTGCCCTGCGTACACAAGCCCTCGTGGCGTTGTCGCACCAGCATAAGCGAACACTTTCCTGTTTTATCTGGATATCATCACCACCTGCCGCTCGCCATTCACTACCAGGCCATACACGCCCGGCCTGGGTAGCTCGGAGGGATTGTGTAGCTTCCTCATTCATGCATCCTGACGTAATCTACTGTTGCTGATGCCGAATGTATTCGTTACTTTGAAGGATATGAACATCACCCTCTTGATTTTTATTACGGCATTCCTAGTTCTTGGGAACAAACTTCTTTATGCTTCCGATGCCGAACAGTTTGCTAAGTGTACCGTAACCGTTGCATGGAAGCGGACGAATGCAGAAGACATTACCGCAACGGTAACTGTTCACAATGGTACCAACAAAACTCTTGTAGATCCGAAGGTGCGGGTAACCTTTTTTGACAAGGATGGGAAAGAGGTAGCATCAGCCGCGAAGGCATACTTTGCCACCATTCCAAAGGGAAAGAGCAAGCGAATGGAGGCCAGAATTTTTAGTTACATCGATACCAACGCTGTAGAGGCTAAAGGGGCTGTGGAAGAAGGTACGCTCAAGTAACCGGATAGTGTAAACACTACGCTCTCCGTACATGCCGTTTAGTTGCTTTAACGATTGCAAGAGTTCCCACGATGCTTGGTACAGTCCAGGCTGCTAATGAAAGCCATCGTGGTGCATTAACAACAAAGAATGCCGTCCACGTACTAATCATGGCTCCACCCATTAATGTGATGTGGCGCTGCAATCTCTGATTGTAAGAAAGGGGCTTTGTTTTTGATGCACGCACCAACCGTATCTCGTTTAAAGCAAGTACCGTAATCAGTGCCCCAAAGAATAACGGTACAACTACGCCTTGAGAAGCGTGCATGGCTGCTGACACGATCATTACTATACCTGTGCAAAACAACAGCATAGGTAGCACAATGGAGCCTGGTACGACCCGAACAATTGCTTGCCGTCCCATGAGCGCAAGGTATGCTGCAAATAGCGCCACAAACAGCAAAAACATATTCGGATTTAGCACAGCAAGGGCTATAGCCGAGATAGATACAACAGAGAGTGCACCAACAAATCCCAAACCGAGAAAACGGTGAGTCTTATCCCCTTTTGTTCGCACAGCAACAATACCACCGATTAGTAGTGCAATACTCCCGCTAATAATGTGAATAATCAGTAGGCTTTGGTACATACATTACCAATCAGTCAAAGCGCAAACACCACATTCGAAGCTGTACTACTTTTTAACAGGGTATCCCGCTGCTGTCCACGCTCTAATTCCACCGGTAAGATTATAAACGTTTTTAAATCCAAGCTTTGCCATGTCGTCGGCAGCATAAGCACTGCGACCACCTACAGCACAGTACACAATAACAGGCTTGCTCTTGTCCAGCGCAGATACTTTTTGTTTGAATGATTTATCCAGAACATCAATGTGCCGAGCCGATTCAATAAATCCCTGCTTCCATTCATCGAGCGTTCGCACGTCTAGCACGGTTACGTCGCCCTTTTGTATCATCTTTCTCGCCTCTGTTACAGAAATCTCCGATACAGCTTGGGCCAGCAGCGTTGTCACGCTCCACGCCAAAACCGAGATCACAATTGCCACTTTTGTAGGATTCCGAAGCATGTTATCCCCGCTGAATGTGTTGTTGAACATTGGTCCATGGACCTCCGTTGATAGCCTGAAGCCCCCTACCGACGGCCAACTTTGTTGCCGCGCCACTTCTGGCTCCCGATGCACAGCAAAATACCACAGGGCGATCGGTTGGTAGCGTATGTAATGCCGACTCAAGGGTATCGAGTGGGATGTTTTTGCTTCCTGCTACATGTCCACCTCTATATTCTGACGGGGTTCGAACGTCAACAACAATTGCGTTGGACGATAGTACTTCACTCAAAGATGGTGTGTTATCCGCACCGAACAAACGGCTAAAGAAAGACATTGTTAACGCCTGTATTAGTTGAAAATGAATATCAGGAATGCAACCTACATACAACAGACACATCGCTTTGTGACAGTTGCACTACAATAATTTTTCGGTCTGAACTCAGAATGAAGATTTACTGCGAAAGCACATCAAAAGACACGCTCGCTGCAATGG
>CAZGHI010000006.1:73342-78809 GCA_964525565.1 uncultured Hyphomicrobiales bacterium | reverse complement strand
GTTCAGCGGGAATAATTCCGGGTCCGGGATAGCTGACGGCTCGTCTGGTGAAATATGATGCATTCAGAAGATTGTTGACGCTGCCACGTATGTTCCACAGTTGTTGTTTGTATCCTGCTGAAACGTCGAGAACGGTATAAGAAGGTATCAGTCCTGATACGGCCGATGCAGTGAATGTGGCATTGGTGGCATCGCTATACTGTTCTCCTACCCACGAATTCATGACCGTAAGTGACCACTCTTTCCATTGCATGCGCAGTCCTGCTCGAATAACATGTGCTGGTACAAACTCAACACTCTTTCCGTCAGCCATACCGTCCTTACTGGCAAGGTACTGCGACGTCATTATACTCGCGTTCAAGATACCATGAACCGATAGGGCACCGGAAACATCTTCGTGCTCCACATCTCTGCCACGAAGTACCTGTGTAAGATCCACGTCAACAACAGATTCTATTCCTGTTGTGTATGCATCGGCAACATTTGTTCGATACCGGTAGGGCAGATATAAAGGGGCTTGATCGCTTCGTACCATTTCGCCGATTTTGTTGTTGTATCGGAGGTAGAATACGCTAACGTCGAAGGCAATCGTTGTACGAACTGAGCCGCGAACACCTATATCCAGAGTATATCCTCTCTCGTCCTTAATATTCTGATCTACCACAATGTTCGGGTTTACTACGCGCAAGTCGGTAAACGTTATTGCACGATAGTTTTGAACTGCATTGGCAAACACTTCTAACCCGGAGGGTGACTTCCAGGATCCGCCTATACCAAAAAGTATGATGTTCCTGCTTCGTTGGCGGGTTTCCCATACCATGCTATCTACGATAGCATTCCCGGCAAGGTCATGTACTCCAATTCTATACCATCCGTTGGCGGTTGTGGAAATGTACTCCGCCCGTACACCAGGCACAACTGAGAAGCCATTTCCCAAACGAATCATGCCTTCGGCAAACACAGCCGCATTCATGTTTGGGAAGGTGTAATCGCTGCCCTCTAAACGATCGGGGTTGGCAAAGGTAAAATCGGCATCTGATCCGGCAGAAGCATTGCCTTGTTGCTGATGCGTTGTTCCGCGAAAGAGACGTATGCCGGTAACAATGCTGGAAGAGTTTCCAAACAATGGAAAATCGTGTGTAATGGTAGTCTCGTTGGTAAAATTCACAAAAGAACCGTTTATCATTGTCCGAGGCTCTCCGAGGTCTGCCATTGTTATCCGATTAAGGTTTCCGAGTGCAGTCCTCGAACTCACCATACCCGAAAAGGTGCTCCGTAGCGATGTTGCTGTGTCTAGTATAGCATCGAGTTGAACTGAGGCAATGTTCCAGTTTACTGTAAACCAATTTCGTGCACGAACGCTCTGTGCAGGGTTGTCTGCAAACATTCTATCCGACAACCCTCCCGGCTGATGAGCCAGGTAGTTCATAAAGGTGTACTCACCACGAATTTTCAGTTTGTCGGTAATGGCGAAGAATACTGTTGCATTTGCGGTGTGCTGGTTTGCATCACTGTTCGGACGCCATCCTTCCGACGTTCTGTATTGATACCATGTAGAGTATGCTACGTTGCCCGTTCTTCCACTCATCCCTGCATTTGCTGTAAACAGACCATAACTGCCTGAGCCTATGGATGCATGTGCCGCGAGCGGGGTGTGTTTGCATGGTTCCCGAAGCAAAAAGTTAATAACGCCACCAAACTGTGTTCCATACCGAAGCGCTCCCCCCCCCCCGAACAATTTCAATTCTTTCAACGGCATCCATCGGTGGCGTATAGTAGCTCTCCGGGTAGCCAAGCGGGTCGGCTGCGATATCGTAACCGTTCTGACGTGTAGTAAAGTTGCTTGTGCGGTCCGGTGAAAGCCCCCTACCGCCAATACCCAATTGCAAACCCAGTGCATCGCTCTCCCAAACATTCAATCCAACAACTGTTGCAAATACCTGACGTGCATTGTTCGTGCTGGTATTTGCATCAATCTCCTGCATGCGCACAAGCTCAGTTTTTTTCGCAGCCATAATCAAACCATTACCCACGTCATCCATAGCAGAGATCAGGAACCTGCCCATTCTATCGTCGGACACGCTTACTGTTCGCAGCGTCACGGTATCGACCCTGTCCGTGGCGCTATGCAAGGCAGAGGTCGGTGTGGCTGACTGACTAGTGACTGAACAAAACAACAGCCATGCTTGTAGCGCAATTAGCTGCACGAATGCAACTTTCACTCTATGCTGCAGCAGGATTGTCATTGTACGGATGCCCTGGCAAGTACCCAATCATTGCGTTTCATACTTAGGTTCTTCCGCGCAAGGTCGGTGGTTGGGTCAACCAAAAGCAAACTTGAAGCCCCATTCAATGTTACCCATACTTCAGCACGTACAATAGGGTCATTCATACCTAGTTGCTGGTAATGGTCATGAAGCATCTTGGCGTACTGCACAATCATGTCAGGCTGCATGGCCATTTGTTTCTCTTGGTGCGCATTCAAAAACTCCCGATTGTCAACGTAACCGGTGCGCCCGGAAACTCTATCGGTAACAGGAAACGCAGCTGTTCCAGCCTTCTCCATGAGCATTACGCGCCACCCAAACCGATAGCCCTCTTCGTCCCAAAAAAGATCATTTGTGTAGAACAGAAAACGCCACGGTACAAGTAGTTGTATCACAACATGTACAGCAAGAATTCCGGTAATGATCCGTGGCACCGATGTAATGCGGAGCTGCATCTTTGGCAACGGCTCTGTTTTCACAACTACACCACACGATGTCGGGAAACAGAACACCAGCCTCAAACCCGTCACCCCCCACGGGAATACTCCAATCTGAAACATCATCCCGGTAAGGGTATGGAATACCACCACACATAGATAGGCGGGAATACGGGTACGTTTATTCATTAACCAGAACGGTATTGTAAGGTCGTATAGCATTCCAACCCACGAAAACACCCATGGCATCCACCAAAGAGTTAACAGAGGACCTACAATTGGTAGCGTATCGTTGGCGGGCATCCAAATACGTAGGGGCATGGCATCGAAAAGCCAAGCTTGATTGATCTTGGCAAGTCCCGCATACACGTACACCATCGCTATGTGAAGCTTCACGATGTCAACGGTCCATCGCGGAATGGCTTCTGCCTTCAGTTTTGGTTTGCGCCAGACATCAACGGACCACGATAGATGTGCAGGAAGAAAGCATAGTACAAACGAAAGAACTGATACAAAGTAGTAGTGGTTGAGGTAGTAGGTTTTGTCGATCAGTTCAACGTAAGTAAAGGTTAGAAAGAAGAGGATGCTCGACCAGCGGTACCAGGCGCCTATGGTAATACCAACCGCCGCAACCAACATCGCTGCAAACACGATGTACATTCCGGGTGCACCAAGCGTTTGAACCCACTCGAATCCCTGGTATGGGAAGTGCCAGCGTGGAAGCACATACTGCTCATCAATCCAGCCGAGTGCAATGAAGCGTACGCAGCTTATGATCATCACTACCCCGAACACGATCCGTGCAGCAGCCAACGTCCATGCCGGCGCAGACATGTTTATGTAGCGTTGCAGTACGTGAGCGTTTGCCTTCATTTCGCTGCTAATCTCCGTCGCCGCTGGAGTAGGTAATAGAGATGCCCGTTAGTGAAGACAGCTCACTTTTCAGGTATCGGGTGAGTTTTTGCAACTCCATATGAAGTTCTACAACCGGCTGCGGTGATTCTCGTATTTGCGTGCTAAGCTGAACACTAGTGGGTATCTTTTCTAATGCTGCAATAACCTTGTTGTATTGCTGCTTTGTTTCTTCAATTAATCGTTGTCCGCCGGGTAACGATTCCAGGTATTCTTCAAAACCAACGATGTTCGTGCCTACTGCGTCGCGTCCCGTCCACAGGTTCATTACAGATGTTATGTGTTTTTTAATCAGCTCCAGACTGGCACCACTGTAATAGGCTTCAACTCGTGTTGGTTCGGGTTGTGTTTGCCCTGCGCGTAGCCCTAGGGGTACTCCAAGCTTGTAGTTCTTTATCATCTCGAAGCTTACATTCATGGCGTTGAAGATGGCGCTGGTACCGCTGCCAGCATCGGTGCCGTTCCGAGAGATAAACTGTTCGCGGTAGCCTGACCTCCATGCTGTGAGCACAACTTGAGTCTCTGACAGAAGTTTGCGGACGATGCTACGCAGGTATGCCCGGCGCATACTGCCGGCCTGGCCAGACAGTTCACCAATAATCACTGCCGGCTCGGCATGGTGAAGCAGGTAGTCCAATGCATTCAGCCCACGAGCATCGCGGTCAAAGCCAGACAGCGACGTGTCGGCACGCATAATCGCATCTTCAATTTTTGCTGGACTGGCTGGAAATGTACCAATGTTTACAGACAGGTTTCCGAGTAAACCTTCGGCCGGACCGAAGTCAAACGTTACGGCATCTTGCCAGGCAACCTGTGTATGATGCAATGCCTGTTGAATCATCTGTAATTCAACGTATTGAATTTCTGAGTCAAGAAGGTGTACCAGATCGTGTAGCACACTCGCTTTAGCAACCAACTCGTCGTACGATGGGATTATAATTTTATCTGCAAATCCCTCCAGCATTGCTTTGCGATCAAAGCCATCGGAGGATGTTGTTGTCTCATCACATCCTGTAAGAAAAACGAACAGCACTACGATAATGGCAGTGCTGTAGGCGGTGAACAATGAACTACTACCTATTCGCATTAGGCCTCCGTCTTTTACATATCTGGTATTGGTTACCTGCCTTGTACGGCCACCCAGTTCGACTTGAAGTCTTCCATCTCTGCTGACGAAAAGCCGTATATGGTTTGGAGCTGAGACACAACATTCTGCACGTTTGGTAGGTAGGTTACCGGTTGCTGCCAGATTTTGTAGCATTCCGGTTGTGCATCGTTGGCTACCAAAAGCAGTTGCATCAGTTGTGATAGTTGTGCATCGGTGATGATACGCTCGGAAGCGGGAACTGCCTTCCATCCACGAAGGAATCCGACGCACTCGCCGTAGGCATGCATTGCAGATCCCCTGCTTGCATCGTCCACCGTTGTCGCGCTCAGTCGGGTTAGCACTGCGTAACAGTAGTTAATGGCTGTAGCAGCCAATGCCCGTTCGATGTTCTTTTTAATATCAGAGAAGGCTTCGTTGAGTTCTTTCTTGTAGTCGGTAGTGTTGGCTGCTGCTGCACGTGCTTTTAAGAATGCCTTCTGAATTTTTGTATAGAATCCATTGCCATCATTCTTATCACGCCGAGCAGCATACTGTGCACAATACACATCGCGCTGTGCAGCATTTGTGGATCCATTCGGAAATGTCGGATTGGCACCGAATGCGGCTACCATTTCGTCAACTGTTGCAGGTGTTATGCTTCCCTGCATTTTCTGAACGATGTAATTGTAGAACAAGGCGCTGAACAGGCTTTTCTGAATGAATTCATCAACATCTCTACCATACTGATCGAAGAGGTAGCCTCC
>CAZGHI010000006.1:57738-73332 GCA_964525565.1 uncultured Hyphomicrobiales bacterium | reverse complement strand
ACCACCATTTTCCGCTTCGTCTGGATGTTTACTCCAGTCATGCATGTTCCCGGATGCCCGTGCAGCATGTCGCAGCAGATCTTCAATCCTGCCATGTTCCGAAGCAGGCACGTACGGTCGCAGCGGTTCAAAGGCCGCCAATGCTTCCGCCTCAGTGAATGTTACACCTGGAGTTCTTGCAGATTGAATGAATGTTACCATTCTTGCAAAGTGCCCACGGATTATATAGGGTGTAACAGTATTCGCCGTCCAACCTGTGCTATCATAGGTTGTAGGTATGGTAAGGGGCGATGGTCCTGTAGGACTGTCTGAACATGATGCCAATACGATGATGCTGAATGCCGCTAGTGCAAAAACAAGTAGATGACGCATACCAAACAGTACTCAATGTGAATAAGGACTATTTTAGTCCAATATTAACTCTTATTTGGACTCAATCCAAATACAAATGTATTACAAGAATGTAAATTCTCTGTAAGGCAATTCTGGCAGAATCAGCTTTCCGAGTTTCTGTTTACTCGATGCTGGCAGCTTCTGGTTTACGATGAACAGATTGCGGTTGATTTTGAGCCCCCTGTTGCTTCCTTAAAAGCCAGAAAGGTCTCCTAACCCGTCACGAATCGGAAACCATAACGTCTGCATAACGTTTGCGTCCTTTGGCAGAACGTACCGAATTGCTCCCACCTTATGGCGTTTCCCAGGCTGATTGCTGGTACGAATAACAATCCAGTTAGCTATAAACGAGGCGATAGTATTGAAGAATCCCGTCTCTTTTGTTTGCTCATTAAGTAGTTGAACCTTCAAATCTGAGTAAGTAGCATCAACAATGCCGGTTGCTCTCCTGCCCCGTACTACGAAGGAAAACGATGCATGAGCAGCCTTGCCATCTGTAATGCGAATATTCTCTGCAATTGGCAAGAAGCTGTTTAATCATGTTAGATCCAGCACGCCCATAGTACCGGACGCTTTCAACGTATAGGGAAGCGAATCCAAAGGAATAACAACTGTGGCAGACATTGGAGCCTGGTCCATAAACATACCTCTTACGTTAGCAGTAAGGGGCTTTCCACGCTGGTCATGGGGAGAAGTATAAACATGGACCAACGATCCATTTAGCGAATTCCAACGGAGTGTGGCAAGCGCACTGCTGTAACGGTGGCGCTCACCATACACAATTGCTCCGTTATGAACAACAACACTATCTACTTTTACACAAAATGGAGCTGACTGTACAAGCTCATGCAGTACAATGGGTTTTGATCTACTGCGACTATGAAAACCTGTTTTGATACTACGGATGTTAAAGTAAACAGAGTCTATGTGAGCGCTTCGTGCGCGAAGTGCCGTTCCTTTCGCTAATTCTGTAAGATTCATCGAAAACAGCTTCACGTTAGAAAGCGATACGCTGAACTTATCGACGTTCAACGTCCTCAGAAAGACAAGATCTTTTGATGTTTTGGGATTAGCCTCGAGCTTTGCAATGGAAACCCGCTGATCCCAAAACGAGAAGTGCAGTCCACTAAGGTGCATTAAGTACTCTGAGCTTGGAACGTACCGAACGGTGTCAATGGACATGGCACTATCGGCGTCGCTGACAACTACGCCAAACCCGCGCACATGAACGGTAGCATGGTGTTCACGAGTCTGATATAAAGAGTCAACGTCTATGGATACTCTGGAGAACGTGCGAGATGTATGTTCACGTTTTCCAAGGTTAACATTGCCAATTGCTACACGAATACCATGCATGCTGGTTGTATCAGCAATAGTGTCAGTGCGTGAACGGCTAGTCACAAGAACAATCGAACTATTCCCGATATGAATGTTTTGTATTCGAAGAGGAGAGATATTCCGAGGCAGCATTGCTGCTGCAAGGTTTTCAATCAGCGAGTCAACGTTGGGAATACGGGGCAGTTGAAACTGATCAAGCTTGTTCCGTTGCGACAACGATGAATCGCTTTGATCTGAGCGATTCAGCAGCAGTTGTGATTGGTGTACTGTAATTGTGCCAAGCCGAAGGCCTTCGCCAAAGAGCACGTCCCACGGATACACACCAGTAGCCGAAAACCCTACTATTGTGGCTACAAACGTGGGTGCACTAGCATGCGTTGCATTCTGATGCACTACGTGTATCGTATCTGCGATTACTTCTCCGCTAAAGAATCCATAACGAAATCCTTCAATACTGATGTTGAGTTTTCCTTCCGAAATGGCGTGTATCTGTTCGTTTACCTTTTTCTCAATAAAGTCAACAATTGCATGATGAACTGCCTCTGAGATTCGTGTGTGGAATGCTACATAGGTACTGGCAATGGTCATAAGGATCAGCACAACGCATAGCGCTATCCATCGTTGCCACTTCGGCCAGAGCCCTAAGTTCATGTGTGCATCCTTCAGTATTCGATCAATGAACTTCGTTCAGTAACCCGTGTCACACTTTGCATGATTCCCTCTCCATACCAGCACACCCAAGTTTAACAACGAAAAGGCGGAGCTGGTATGTTGCATTCAGTTGGTATTCACCTTTTGATATTGTCCAATAAAAAGATGCATCCGCTACCGACGCGTTCCAGTGTAAAAATGCAGGGAGTGCTGGAGCGTGAGTGTTTGCGTAATCATTGCACCTTACATGCAATGCATGTGCAGAAGGACCATGTGCATGTGTTAATCGAAGCACACTCTGAGCAAAGTGCTGCTGTTATCGTACCGGAAGTAGTGGATCAGGTTCAGCGCATCCTGCGAAAATTCGATCCAAAAGCTCATGTCAGCGACGAAGTACATATAACTCTTCTCCCACCTTGGCACCTGGATGTTGTTGCTGCTTTTGTGCGTGATCAGGATAACTACCACAGAAAGAATTCCGTTCAGGATGAACTACGGAATGTATTCCTGCCCAGCATGCTACTAGACGATGCTCTGGATGCAGATGTACAGCCAACCGAACATCAAACGCTGCACTAGCAATAGTTCCTGTCAAGCAAGTACGGGAGGCTCACTCTGTTCATGTCTAGGTTCTTAATAAAATGGCCCGGTATTGCACCAGGCCAGTCATAGCGGTACCCCCCCGCTATTTCACGTCCCACCAGAGTGTATCTGGTTGCGCTGCACGGAGTACCCCACCCAAGTGCAGCGCCAAGGCAAACGTACGAAATTTGATCACCGATGCAAGCGCTCTGCGTTGTCCTTCTTTGACTTCAGTCCAATCGCTGCTATGGCTGCCGTTAATGCACCGGCAACAAATGGTATTCCTGATCCAAGAACAAACACCATTGGGGGTTTAAGAATAATGGCTTTCGAGGCTATCATGGCCTGCGTTGCAAATTCCGACATGCCGGACTTCTGCGAATGATATGCCGTTGCCTGCAATACCACTGCTGTGTAATCCGGCATGAGAAATTGTGTAAAGGCAACCCATACGACAAGCAATGCAATAGCACTGAGCGCTGCAACTTTCAGACCGCTAACCAATAACGTGCTATAGGTTGCATTCAACAGTTCTCGTCGCGTATGCACCATCGAACCAACAACACAAATCGGTCATACAATCAGCCATAGAACGTGAAGTTCGTTCGATGTTCCGTCGTACAATCTTCCCGTTAATGATTCTATCATGAACCACAACAGGCCAAGCGCGCCACACGCAGCGCTCCAAACTGCTTGTTTCAACACTATGCTCTCCTATTTGCTTTGATACACGTGGGTATATTTGCCCCCCAACATTTACCACAGGCCGAACTACCATGAAACACACGAATTTTCATCAACTCCACCTAGAGGCGAATGCAAAGATGGTAGAGTTTGCTGGTTTTCACATGCCTATCCAGTATCCGACCGGAATTCTGGAAGAACATCGCATGGTTCGCTCTAGTGTGGGTGTGTTCGATGTGTCGCACATGGGTGAGTTTGATGTTGCCGGTCCGGATGCATTGGCGCTCATTCAGCAGCTAACTACAAACGATGCTGCAAAACTGGAACCAGGCAAGGCTCAGTACTCTGCAATGTGCAGAGAAAATGGTGGAATTGTTGACGACCTCTTGGTGTACTGTTTGGAACCCGACCACTATATGCTAGTGGTAAACGGTGCCAATATCGAGAAGGATTTGGCATGGGTAGAGGAGAATGCCACACAATTCTCAAATGTTACCGTTCGAAACGATTCGGATAAGATTAACTTGATTGCCGTGCAAGGTCCGCAATCTGTTAATACCCTGCAACCCCTTACACCGGTAGCTCTCGACAGCATTGCATACTACCATTTTGTTCGCGGTGAACTGGCCGGCATTCCGATGACGATTTCACGCACGGGATATACCGGTGAAGTCGGTTTTGAACTATACTTTGAGGGTGATGCTACTGTCTGCCGTTCGGTAATCGCTGCCATTATGCAGGAAGGCGCCCCTTTTTCTATAGGGTGGGTTGGACTCGGTGCTCGTGATACTCTCCGCCTTGAAAAAGGTTATTGCCTGTATGGCAACGATATTGACGAAACCACAAATCCGCTGGAAGCAGGCCTGGGCTGGATCACAAAACTCAAGAAAGGCCATTTTAATGGGCGTGATGCTATCAGCGCCATTAAGGAGCAGGGCATACGTCGTAAACTTGTTGGCTTTGTGATGCAAACCGAAAAATTGCTCCCTCGAACAGGGTATCCCATCCAGGTGGAAGACACGGTTGTTGGACATGTTACCAGTGGTGGAAAGTCTGTTGGTTTGAATACCGGAATTGGTTTGGGATACGTAGCCATGGAACATAGTGCCCCAGGAACCAACATCCTCATCTCTGCGCGAGGCACAACTTTTCCTGCATCCGTGGTCACGGTTCCGTTTCTGTAGCTGCGTCAGTCTCGGTGCCTTCGGGGACTTCTACAACCCGAATTGCAACACGTGCCGTGCCTGTTCGAATCATGTCCAATTCACGTGCAGCGCCTTTGGAAAGGTCAAGTAGTCTTCCATGTTTAAACGGACCACGATCTGTTACTGTTACAACAACCTCTTTGTTGTTGGCTAGGTTAGTTACGTGAAGCTGAGTCCCAAAAGGTAGCCAACGGTGAGCGCATGTTCGATGATTCATGTTGTAAACTGACCCGCTTGATGTTTTTTTACCGTGAAACTCTTCGGCATAGAACGATGCTTCCCCGGTATCAGCCAACATCCTGAGCGCTTCCAGTGTAAGACTGTCGCTAAAGGTTTGTCCGGGCCTTGGTTTCTCCTGTTCAAACCGATGTGCGGCCGTTCTTGCCGCAGCCTGCAATCGGAGCGTGGCAAGAATCGTGTCGGTGTCTTCTCGTGGTTCGGTTTCTACCGGAGCTGTGGGCTTCGCCATTCGCAAACTCCGCAACAAACTGTCGGCCTTTATTCGCTTGTGTATGGATGCAATGCGAAGGCTATCACTGCGCCTCCACTCATCTGCCCATTCCTTCCGCAGCCGTTGAGCCGCTGCCTGGATTGCAGCAGAATCGTTCTGCGCGTTTGATGCTAGTGTTAGAGCGATGAACAAACACGTAAGGTATGCAAACCGTGTCATGCCCCCCCCTAGTGCTGATTCCCGATATGTCTTCTGCGAATAAGATCTACCAAGTCCCGAACATCTTCCGTCTTCCCGCGCTTGCAGATCATTAGGGCGTGCTCGGTGTCCACAACAATCAAGTTGTCCACTCCTACAACACCTACCAACCGTCCACTCGTTCCAGAAACCAGCGTATTGTTGGTATATAGTGTTACAACATTACCTTCGATTACATTGTTCCTACCATCTTTCATGGACAATCTGTACAGTTCATCCCAGGTTCCTACATCGCTCCACCCAAATGCACCATCAACAACGAGCACATTTTGTGCTCGCTCCATTACGCCAACGTCAAAGCTTACGCTGCGGAGCTGACGGAAGGTGCTCTCCAGAGCTGCACTAAATGTATCGCGTGACACATGCCGAGAAAGATCGGCGAACATGGGTGCATGGTCAGGTAGATGTTCCGAAATCGCACGCAGAACTACGTCAACTTTCCCAACAAAAATTCCTGCATTCCACACAAAATCGCCGGCATCTACAAAGCGCTGTGCTGTTGCCAGATCGGGTTTCTCGGCAAACGTTTTCACACGGTGAACAACGCCTTGCAACTGATCGCCGGCCAGTGGAACTACATCACCCACCTGAATGTATCCATATCCGGTTTCTGCTCGGGTTGGGCGTACGCCAATGGTGACGATGGCCTCTGTGCTATGTGCAGCAGCACAGGCTAGATCAAGTGTTCCCTGAAACTCACGAACATTTGTTATTACGTGGTCGCTTGGCAAAACCATGAGCACGGTATCACCGCCGTAAGCATGTCGGAGAAGCGTTGCTGCCAACGCGATGCTCGGACCCGTGTTGCGTCCGAATGGTTCCTCGATGATGTGCTCCTTTCGCACAACCGGAAGCTGGTCGCTCACGTGGTGCGCAAGATCGGCCGTTGTGACCACCCAGATGTCGTCAGTCGCAACCATAGGCAACAGGCGCATCACTGTATTTTGGATCATCGTACCTTCGCCGAGGAGATGCGTAAACTGTTTCGGACGCTTTTCTGTGCCTCGGGGCCATAGTCGAGAACCAAGTCCACCGGCTAGGATAACTGTTACAACCTTCATAGAAATGCAAACTACGCAGAACCGAAGCCCCCTACCGACCTCGATTAGTATCTTTGCTCTAGTCTTAACATACGTTATCTGCTTTTTGGAGACTTCATGCTTGCACGCTCTTTCATGGTAGTGGTTCTGGCAGTGGGATCGGTATTGGCGAATGCACAGGATGACAGACTCGATGAACTGGACTTCGACGAAGCGCCGATTCGGGACGAGGCTGTGCCTTACTTTGCTGTTGGTGTTGGCTTTGGCGCAACAGTAAGTTGGCTGCCAATGGACGACGTAAACGTCCGAGCCCAAGAATCGGAACTAGGTGCCATGTCCACACCGATGATCCTATGGGGCGGTGAAGTCTTTGCCGCGATTGGCGTTATCCCGAATGTACGCTTGGGATTCTCGTGGATGGGCGGTTTGAACACGCAGAGCACCGACGTACCGGTTGGTGATCAAAGCATGAAACGAACGATGGAATATCTTGCTAGCCATAGTACTTTTCATGCTGAATATGCAATTGCCATTGCAAAAGGATTGGCCATTGTTCCCGGCACCGGGATTGGATTTAGTAATCAGATTATCTCTACATATCAAAGCGCAAATTCCAGAACGTGGGATGATTACCGCTCGATTTCAACATTCCCGGATATGTTCTCTGAACTTAGTAGGAGTTCGTTTACGGTACCTGTGCGACTGAGCATAGAGTATGCCGTTACACCATTTGTTGCTCTACGTGGTCAGGCAGCTTACACATTGCAGGTAGCGGCAGACGACTGGATGGGAAACCGCACGGCCACGGTAACGGGAGTACCTGATGGAATAAATCTGAGTGCATTTAGTGCACAGCTTGGACTCTTTGTAGGTTTGTTTAATTAAGCGTCGGGCTCGTAGCTCAATCGGTTAGAGCAACGGACTCATAATCCGTTGGTTGCAGGTTCAAGTCCTGCCGGGCCCACATCCTATGGCTCAACACCATATCATCTGTCCAACGTGTAAGACTTCCATCAATATCGAAGAAGCCTTACTTAAAGATGTTGAGCAACGCCTTTCGGCATCGTTCGATGCCAAATTGCAAGAAGAGATTGAGAAGGCAACCAAAACTGCTGCTGCTCAAGAACGCGAGCGCACCGAGATTCGCCTAGCGCAGCTCGAGAGAGAAAATGCAGAAAAGACTGCGGCCTTAAAGATGGCAAAAAACGCAGAGGTAGAGGTCCTTGAACTCCAGAGAAAGCTCCGTGAAAAAGACGAAGAAGTGGAAACACTCATTCGGAAGCGTCTGGTGCAGGAGCAGGCTATCCTCGAAGAGAAGATTCGCAAGTCGGCCAATGAGCAGTTCGAATTGCGTGAACGCGAAATACTGCAAAAGCTCGAGGCCGTAAAGAAGGAGGCCGAGGAGCTACGAAGAAAGGCTGAACAGAGCTCTCAGCAACTAACGGGCGAAGTGCAGGAACTGGCCATTGAGGAGTACCTCCGGAATTCCTTCCCAACCGACGAGATCGTTGAAATTCGTAAGGGTACTGCCGGTGCGGATTGCCTTCACCGCATCATGGTGAACGGGCGGACTGTTGGTACCATCGTGTACGAGAGTAAGCGTACAAAGTCTTTCGAGCCTTCGTGGATAGAAAAGTTCAAAGGTGACGTTCGTAGTCAGGGGGCTGAGGTTGGAGTACTGGTAACCAAAGCACTTCCCAAGGACGTGCACGGATTTACTCTTACTCACGGTGTGTTTATATGCGGATTTCAAGAGTTTAAAGCACTCTGCTTTATTGTACGTGAAATGGTGCTCCGCATTGGCATGATGGGTGTTAGCCAGGAACATCGCGGCGACAAAATGTCCATGCTGTACGATTACCTTACCAGCGCTGAGTTCCGCCACAATATCGAGGCAATTGTAGAAACGTTTGTGAGTATGAAGTCTGACCTCGACAAAGAGCAGCGTGCCATGAATCGCATGTGGAAACAGCGCGAAAAACAATTGGAGCGTGTGTTGCTCTCTACCTCGGGATTATACGGTAGCATAAAGGGCATTGCTGGAGCCGATGTTGCAGACCTGCCCTCAATGGAACTGGGAGAAACAAGCGAAACAGATTCCAATCGTCTGGATCTACCGTGAACATCCTGTCCCAACTGATACTTGTTTTGGCGTTACCGTTTGTTGTTTCGAACGAAACAACTCCTGCACTACGCTACACAACCAACACCGCTTTTGGACGTGGCGAACGGCTTACCTACGATGTTGGCTACAAGTTTATCTCTGCTGGTACTGCTGTTTTTGATATCGCAAAAGAACATGAGTATATAAACGGACGTCCGTGTTACAAGATCACCTTTCTCACGGTTTCACACAAGAGTCTGGATTTCATCTATAAAGTACGAGACACCTATCGCTCATATGTTGACGTTGATGGCATCTTTCCCTGGCGCTTCACGCAGCAGATTCGCGAACGCAACTATAGTAAAGATTATTCGGCCGAGTTCGACCAGATTAACAAAAAGGCCATAACAACTGAAGGAACGTTTGATACCCCAGAATTTGTTCACGATATGGTATCAGCCTTCTATTTCGTTCGTGCAACCGATCTTAGCCAGGCAAAGAGAGGGCATGTTATCAAACTCCAAAATTTTGTTGACGGTAAGAGTCACCCTCTCGACGTTCACATCCTTGGTCGCGAGCGTATCGAAGTAACAGCCGGAGTGTTTGACTGCATTGTTGTGGAACCACGGATAGCCGAAGGGAGCCCGTTTTCATTCCAAGGTAAATTGGTCATGTGGTTATCGGATGATGAGCGGAAGATTCCCATCAAAGTAAGCACTAAGATTCCCATAGGTTCGATTGACGCAGAGCTAAAGCATTATCAGGGAACGCGAGGTCCGATTGCTGCGAAGGTGCGGTAAACTCAGTTTCCCGCATTGTGAAACAACACATTGCTCCTGCAGAGAAGGGCACTATCTTTACAGTATGAAGATTACCACAATTATTCTGCTTGCAGGTGCAATCATTTATGGTGCTTCGGCACAGAAAACCAATGCTACGCACACGTCAAAGGCAGTACGAACTTTCCAGTCATTATACTCCAACATCTCCTCGGTATCGCTATCGTACTCCAATGGCAGCACACAGGGCACACTCCAAGCAAAGCGCAATCAAGGTTATGTGATCACTCTACCAGGGCGGCGTTACGTTAGCAACGGTACCTTGGTATGGCACGTGCAATCGCAAACACGAACTGTTGTTATCAATGCGATAGACAAACACGATGCCGGTGCCTCTCTTGATCGGGTGTTCTTTGTGCTGATGAATGTGTACACTCCATCCGAACGTTCTTCTGCACCCGGTTCCATGGCCGTGCGCCTCACGCCCCCACACCCCACAACTATGGTAGCTGGCGTAACACAGCTGGATGTGATTATGAACAAAAAGGGGGTAATAACATCCATTGTTGTTACGGAAGGCGATATCACCACAACATGGAAAGTACGATCGTTAAAGAGGAACCCATCTCTTTCGCCAACGCTCTTTACATACACGCCACCACCCGGATGGACTGTAGTTGATCTTACCAAATAAAAAAGGGGCGCAGAATCTGAGCCCCTTTGGAAACAGCGTTTTTGCTTTCGTTATCTTACGATAACCACTTGCTGTACAGCAACAACGTTACCGGCAGTCATGGTGATGTTATACACCCCGGGGCTAAGCTGTAATTCCGAGGCATTGAACTGTAGAAGATACGTGCCGGCGTCAAGAGCTTCGTTCATCAATACTGCAACTTCCTGACCGACGGCGTTCGTAAGGGTAAAGCGAACAACACCGTACGAAGGAATGGTGTACTCACACCGTATCGCTGCCTCTGCAGGATTAGGAATGGCAGTACCAAACTTGTATCCATTGAGCACAACGTCGCCGCTAACACCTACAGTGATAGATGCGCGCGCCGTAAACGACGTGTCAGAGCCGCAGTGGTTTGTAACAATGCAGTAGTATGTGCCGTGGTCTTCAGCCGTTGCTGAATCAACAGTGTACGTGCTTTGGTCGGCTCCTGCAATGGCAGTGTCGTTCCGGTACCACTGATATGTAAGTTCAGGAGTGCCCGTAGCGGTTACGCTCATCGAGAAGCTGTCGCCATCATATCGTGCAACATCACGCGGATGCTCAGTTACTCGTGCAGTCTCAATTACCAAAATTTCTGCTATTTCCGTTGTTACACTACCACAATCGTTGGTTATAACAAGAGTATAGGAACCTGAAGATGCAGGTGTAACAGCGTCAATCGTGTACTGAGCTCCAGTTGCTCCGGGAATGGTTGTTGTGCCCTTGCGCCATTGATACCGCAAACCTCCACCCGTAGCAGATGCGCCAAGAGTGAGTGTTTGTCCTTCGCACAAAGTATCGCCAAGTGGTTGCGTTGTAACCACTGGCTGTGTACCAAATTCAACATCAACAGGATTCGATGTTAGGGTAACATCAATTGCATCGTAGGTAACGACGCATGTATATGTTCCTGCATCAGCCGGCGTTGCATTCGTAATGCGCAGTGCTTTTGTTCCGGACCCCGTTACTCCTGGCTTGTCGGTAAGTGGCGTTAGCCCTTTGTACCACCGATATGAAACAGTAGAACCAGGAACAGATTCAGGAATTACGTTACACTCGATGTTCACCGGCCCGCCTTCACATGCAATCGGTGTGCTTGTGCTGGCTGCGATCATCGGGATAAACAATCGTGCAGGACGTGATACAACGGTGCCGCAATAGCCGACTACTTCGCACACATACATATCCATGGTATCGGCTGCAATTATTGGATTAATGACCAATCGGTTGGATTTTGAACCCGTGATCCGTCCATTATCCACAACATTCGTATCTACATAGGCGGAAATCGAAGAGTTCCAAACGCGTTTTTTCCACTGATACTTTGGCACGAAATCACTCGGTGCACCGATGGCTTCAGCTTCAACTTCAAGGGTTACTGATCCACCGATACCCACAGGTTGGCTTTCGGGATGCAAGACCATGCTGGTTGGGCGTACAACAAGTATGCTGGCAGCTTCGGTTTCAACAATTGTTGTGGACGTACCGTCGGTGGCCTCAACTCTGCATGTATAAACGCCTGACGCCGGATAACCGATGCTGCCAATGGTTAGCGAATTGCTGGTCTGTCCGTTCAGCTTCACTCCATCTTTATACCATTGATACACCACGGTTGCGCCGGGTGTTACACTCGCAACACAAATGAGTGTTACCGATTCTCCCAGGCATGCATATCTGCTTTGCGGCGACTCCAGAATTACCACACGCGGCTTAAGCTCATCAGCACCCATGTACGGTTTCAGCCGGTTTTCGTCATCAATGTCAACGCTCACTGTCGAGATTGTTGAAGAAGAACCGAACAGTTGCGATTGAATTTCTTTCAAATGCAGATCGGTTTCTCCCATAAAGACAACAGCAACAGACGAAGAATTCTGATCACGACCTGTAGCAGTTCGCCAGTTGGTGAGGGGGTGACCCGAAGTATTCCGAGTGATATCACCAGCATAGTAGCCAACCAGGGTTCCTGTTGTCATGTGATTGTTAAAGTCCATGCTGGAAATAAAGCCTTCGGAACTATAATCTTCAATGAAGGTTGCGTACCCACCATCGTTCCCCGTACCATAGTTATGGAAGATGTTATTCACAATCTGCATGGGTGTTATACCGAGCAGGTACGCTGCTGTGCCATTGGTACCGGAAGTGCCAACAATGTTTACTGTATTATGGAGAACACTTGTAGTTGCAGTTTGGGCATCAGACTGACATACCAAACCTAGTGATGTTCCAGATGCTCCTACGAGGATCATGTTATTTGCTATAAGCAAACCATGTGGCGTACTGCTACCGCCATACACCGATACAGCTTCGATACCTAACCCAAAGCTAGTGGCCTGTGCCGATACATTACCGGTAATCGTGTTTGCAGTAACGGATCCGGCGCCGGAAACACCAATACCATAAAAGATACTTGCCCCGCTGGCTCCGGTGATTGTGTTCTTATGGATCTGCACGTTGTTTGAGTAGGTAAAAATTCCAGCTTCGTAACAATTTGTTATTGTGTTGCCCGAAATTTTATCCTGGTTACCCGAATTCCCATTCAGATATATACCCATTGGCATATTGGAAATTGTATTGTCCGACACTTCAAATGCACCACCAGAAAGGTTGATTGCATACGTAGGTTCGGCCATGGTAAGGTAGTTATTGGGTCCCGTGAACCTGCAGTTTTGTATGGTTACCGGTCCGAGATTATAACCGTAAAAATGCCCACCGTGGTCAAGTCCATTGGCCAGAGTAAACCGTAAACCGTTAAAAACAGCCGAAGCCCCCTCAAGCAGGGTCACCTGACTGTAGTCTGACTCATATAGCCCATATAAGCCGGATGGATACTTTGACGGACTCCACGTGATTGTTGGCGCATTGTTAGCTGCATTTTTAAAGGTTACCGTCCCACCCGCAAGCGAATTGTTTACGGGATGTACCAGGATCTGTTCGTTGTAGTTACCGCTAAAAACATTCACGGTTACATTTCCTGAAATACCTGCTGTTACCAGGTATCGAATGCAATCGCGAAACGAAGGAAAAATATTCGGGTTCGGTGCCAGTGCAATATTTAGTGTACCGCTGGCACGTGGAGCCATGTATGCTACCAGCATGTCGTTACCCGGATACTGATCATTCACTCCATTGGGGTACCGCGTCCATGCCTCGAGTGTGTTGAACGATCCGGCATTAAATGTTGCTGTACCGAGAGTTACTTCGAAGGTCTCTCCAGGCTCGATACGTGGAGAAGCAAAGTACCGTACCGTTGTTCGAGTAACACCATTTAACCTCCAATGAATTTCTACGGAATCCATTGGGTTTACACCGTGGTTTCGCACGATAACACGAATTGTTTGTGTTGTGTTTGCATTAAACTTGGTGGTTGGACTCGACAGCGAAATAACAGCAGCATCGGCTGATGTGGCAGCACCCACAATGTAGGTGGTCCCCGACGGCGGTCCCCATCCTTGCAAGGCTACCGATTCATCGTTCATGGTTGACGAAGGGGCTGTCCAGGTTGAATGGTGGTAATTGGCAGTAAGGCACAGTGATTCTCCGGAACTTGAGCGAGCACCAATAAATGCTCCTACCGCCGCAGTAATGGTCATTGTGCCGTACACGATCTCCGCTCTACCGTCGGTTTCCCGCAACCTGATCTGAAAATTATAGACGTCATTAGATGACCCCTGTGGTGCACGTGTAGCGCCCTTCCATTGTATAACGAATACCCGGTTGGGACTATCGCCCAGCGTTTGAGTGCGGATTTCACCGTTTGATGTACCGGAGAGCGAGTTGTACCACGCAGAAATCAGTGCGCCTCCTGCGGGCAGTGCTGACGGCATATCACCACCGTCGCCAAAACTTACATACCCATCTCCATGTATCATTACCTCCGAATACGCCGTACCAACCCAGTTAAAACTAAACGGCAGCGATATGGCGTCAGAATAGCCTTCGATTGCGCTACCCGACGCACGAACCGTACCGCCGGTAATCTCGGTGTAGGTGGATGTTGTAACGTTGTATCCCATCGGCTGGCTGCTTGCACCAGCACGCAATGGATGGACACAAATGAGTCCGATCATTACAGCGTATAAGTAAACGGCAATTCTGGTCATGATATCCTCCACAGGTCAATGAGTTTTCGTTGTATGCTTTTACCGGTTAAACGTGACTGAGTTCCTGCATAATGGTTTCATGATTGAAATGCTAACAGCATAACGGCTCATGAGTCAGGGCTGCGCTGTTAGAATGTGCCCTGGTCTGTTCGCCTATGCTGGTCTGTTAAGAGCAACGTTGCGTTTCGGACCAAGTACCATAGCACGCATATTGGTTACTTGCCACCTGCGAATAGCAAGAACCACACCAAAATTCCGCAGAAATCGTTACAGAGGAATGCTATGGTTGCATGAACTTATCCCCACCAACCTATCGCGCAAGGTCTTGCAGAATCTTTTGCTGCGCCTTCGTAAGCCTAACATTTGAACTTTCGGCCCAGATAAGGTCACGATTCTGGGAAATGCCAGTCAATTTGGCCAATGTATCGCGTGCAGACTCTGTAAGCCTCCAATTTTGATGACGAAGAGCGTCAGCAATATTCGAAATCATGGCAGATGTGGCAGTTCCCAAGCGAACTACTGCCTGAAAGGCATTTCGGCGGGTAACAAAATCATACTTTGGACCACAGAACTCGGCAAGCACTGCCGCAGCCTCTGTATTCCCCTGTGAGGCCTGATATTCGGCAACGGCAATTTCTACAGCCGCTCCCGGACTTCGAACTCCCTGAACGATAGAGATGTACGAATCTGCTCTCGCTGGGAACGATCGACAAAGTCTGCGCAACGCAGATTCCATAACAGCATACGACGAGTCGGCAAGGCAAGCTTCCACTCCGCCACGTAGCTGTTCCGGAATGATGGTAAGAGCAGCAAGTGCCCGTTTGCGTACATCCGGGTGTTTATCGGCAAGACCATTACGAACAACCTCCCATGCTTCGGCAACCTCCTTTTCGGCTAAGCGAGCAGCCATGGAAACTGCCTCTGAACGCAGAGCATGGTGTTTTTCGGAACTATAGACGTCCCTAATAATGGCTAGCAATTGCATGTTACGTGTACTGTCGGAATCGAGCTGCGTTAGAGCATCGTATCGGTCTATCATTGCGGGTGCCTTCCGCGCTTGTGCTGCAAGCATGTCCCACGATTTTTTAAAAGTAATTTTTTTTAGTATCGTAGAACCCGGATCGAAAAGCAGGAAAGCAATCGGTTTGCCAAGCGGGTTGGGTATGTCAACAAGTGTAGTCTTCTCTTCTATCCAGGCTCGAACGGAATCCTTGGTTCCGTCCGTATAGTGTACCTCACAAACAACGGGCATTTTAAACAGCCCGGTAAGCGCATCGGTAAAGTGAACTTGGTT
>CAZGHI010000006.1:45423-57728 GCA_964525565.1 uncultured Hyphomicrobiales bacterium | reverse complement strand
ACCATTGTGGTTACCGATTCTGCTCCCTTAAGATCGTCTCGGCTCGACTGGTAGTAGGAAACATGATATTCGGGTTCACCACCTTTGTATAACCACTGGTTGAAAAACCAATCCGGACTCAGCCCAAGCGTGTCCTGAAATGCCAAATACAGGTCGTTGGTTTCCACATTTCCAAATGCATGCTGCTTTAGATACTTCAGAATAACTCTTCGCTGTTCGTCTGCACCAAAAACCGTTCTCATCATATCCAGCACTACTGCCCCTTTTGGATAAACTCTGGAACCACCTGCCTTAACATGTACGATTGGGAACCGATCCTTTTCTCCAGCCGAAAGCGCCGCGTTTTGCATTCCGCGGCGACTCCATTGATACTCATCTTCTCCGTACACGGTACGCGTAAAGAGCAGTGGGTAAAAGGTTGCAAAACTTTCCTGTAACCATAGCGACTTTAAACTGCGCGCAGTAACGAGGTCGCCAAACCACTGGTGTGTTAGCTCGTGCACATTAACTGTTACATATGAGCGGTCTAACCAGCCTCGGGAGTCTGTTAGGAAGAAGTCTCCAAAGATTGTGGCCGTAGTGTTCTCCATTGCACCATATACGTAATCTGCAGCGGGCACCTGACGATACACACCCCAGGGATATGGATACCCCGTCTCCTTCTCCAAAAAATCCATGGATTCTTTGCTCAGCCGATAGGTTGGTTCCAGGTCTTGCGGACGGTCTGGGTAGTAATACTGCTCAAGAGCTACGCCACTACTCGTAGTGTCGGTGGCAACGGCATATCTACCAATTGCCACCATTAGTAAGTACGACGCATGGGGCTTAGACATTGCGTAATGCCACGTTTTTGTTCCATTGCTATTCGAGCGCACACTTTTACGGATACCATTAGAAATCACTGTGTACGATGAATCAAATGTGATGATGGTTTCGGTCAACATTTTATCGTTCATTTCATCGTACATAGGAATCCAGTGTCTGTTGTCAACAGCCTGCCCCTGCGTCCAAATCTGCCTACGCATGGTGCCTGTACTATCGTTCCAACCGATAAAAAAGAGCCCCCTACGTGGTGTTGCCTCGTAGGTGAACTGCACTGTTCCTTCGGTATCCCAACGGAGCGACGGCTCGCAATACACTACTACGGTTGTGTCCGTAACCACATAGCGGGCAGGTTTGCCATTCAGCATTGCTTGCAGGACTGTAATCTTCACACCATCAAAAACCAGCGAATCCACATTCTGCTGGAGCACGCGGAAGGAATGAAGTACCTTCCCTTTCACCATGGTCTTCACAGTGTCGAACTCCACATCAACTTTCATGTGGATCATATCAACAGCATGCTCGCGTGGCTCACTGCCGGGATATTGTAAAAACGTAGTCGTATGCAAATACGGCTCCTGACACACCACACAAGCCGCCGCAACAACGAAAAAGACGAACAGTACAAGTTTCATGAACAACTCGAATTGAACGATATGGGAAAGAACAAAGTTATCGTTCCTACATTTGCTCTGGGATCACTTTGTACAATCTCATGCACTGATACTATGATGCCGATTCTACACGTGCTGGCTGGGGGAGCAATTGGAAGTGTACTTCGATATCTGCTGAGTTCGGCTTTCCCCGTTTCTACGGATTCATTACCAGTGGGCACAATCATTGTTAACCTGGTCGGCTCATTTGTTCTTGGTACACTATCGGCGCTCTCAGTGCTGGTTGGAGGGGGCTCACGCGATGTGTATTTATTTCTTGGAACTGGTTTATGTGGAGGATTTACAACAATGAGTACCTTTTCCATGGAAACCGTGAACATGATTGATACAGGGAACGGTACTTTGGCAGGGATCTATATCATTCTTACAATCACCGGTAGTGTACTTTCGGCATACGCCGGCGTATTTGTAGCCCGATGGATAGCATCATAAACGCCGTTACAATCTAAACGCTTGTCCTTTCATCAAATGGGAGTTCCGTCCATGGATTTCGAAAAGATTCTCCAAAGCATCCAGAGCGCTGCCGTATCGTACGGGATACAAGTTGTTGGGGCAATTGCACTGTGGATAGTTGGTCGCTGGATGATTGGTTTAATTGTGCGGTTCGTACGCAAAGCCCTTACAGCGCGACATTTTGATGCAACACTACAGGTTTATCTGTGCAGTATCATCGGCGTTGGCCTCAATATCTTGCTGGTGATTGCCATTCTTGCTCAGTTCGGCGTTGAAACCACATCGTTTGCTGCATTCATTGCTGCTGCCGGTTTTGCTATTGGTACTGCTTGGGGTGGACTGTTAGCAAACTTTGCGGCAGGTGCATTTCTCCTTGTACTGCGTCCGTTCAAGGTTGGTGATGTAATAAGTGTAGCAGGAACACTCGGAAAGGTTGATGAGATAGGGCTGTTTGCAACAACATTAACCACACCTGACGGGGTGCGCACCTTTATCGGAAACAACAAGGTGTTCTCCGATAACATTCAGAATCTGACTGACGTGCCTCATCGCCGAGTTGATCTGCGTATGCAGCTTGCACATGGAGTAAATATTGACGATACAATTCATCGGCTTCTTACGTCACTGAAGAACATCCCCGGGGTACTAGAATCCCCTGCTCCGGAGGTATGGGTAGTGGAGTTTACCATGGCTGGCGCTGTTTTAGCCGTACGACCGTACTGCAAGCCAGCGGATTACTGGACAGTTATGGCAGCCACGAATGATGCAATCCGGACCGTTGCCGAAGAGGCCAGTTTACCTGCTCCGGAATTCCGCTATGCATTCCGAAACAACGCACCGCTTTAACGTTCGTCTCAGCCTCAATGAGAGTTTTAGCATCACTATGCTACTTGATGATCACGGCATGTTCGTTGAACAGTAACTCCGCTTCTTCACCAGCAACATCACATACAATGAAAAAAAACGACCGCGAAACAGCTACCCTCGCCGGTGGCTGTTTTTGGTGCATCGAGGCAGTGTTTCAGCGCTTGGAGGGCGTTGATACCGTTGTAAGCGGCTACTGCGGCGGCTCGGCCAACGATGCCAACTATAAAGCCGTTAGTTCCGGCAGCACCAACCATGCCGAGGCCTGTCAGATCGTGTTCGACCCCTCGGTATTATCATACGAAGATCTTCTACAGGTGTTCTTTGAGGTGCACGATCCCACAACTCTAAACAGGCAAGGCAACGATGTCGGACGGCAGTATCGAAGCGCTATCTTCTATCACACCAAAGAACAAAAAGAAATTGCCGAAGCCTACATTGAACAACTGAATGCAGCAGGAATATGGCAGGATCCCATCGTTACCGAAGTTCAACCATACTCAGCATTTTATCCGGCCGAAGACTATCACCAGAACTATTTCAACCTTAATTCCTCACAGCCTTACTGTGCCTTTGTTGTTCGTCCAAAGGTAGAGAAGTTTCTCAAGACGTTTCGAAATCGAAGTAAGCCGCAGTATCGCTAAGTAAACGATGGTAACAATTCTTGACATCGAAGGCATGCACTGTGCTGCATGCACTCATTCCGTCGAGTCGGCACTCAAACGCGTTTCCGGCGTCAAGCATGTGAGTGTGAATCTGGTTACGAATCGTGCTGCCGTAACATCAGAGGGTACGAAACCATCGGATCTTATTCGGGCAGTAGAGGAGGCGGGATATCGGGTTTCAACAATCTCTTCGGATGCTGAACGCACTTCAGGAGATCCGATGGTCAACCAGCAGCGAACTACTCGGTACTGGCTTGTGAATCTGCTCATAGCTGCCCCGTTTGCTCTTGCAATTTTTGTTCTTACGATGGTTTTGCATGTTCATGTACAACCCGCCATCCTCCTTACACTAACGATTCCTGTGGTGTGGTCAGGCAGAGCGTTTATGCTTCGGGCACTGTCAGGACTACGCGCCCGTCGTGTTACCATGGATACGCTCATTACATTGGGAGCAGGGTCGGCTCTGGCGTACAGCGTACTTATCGCATTCACACCTCTTCTCGATGGCGTTCTGGCCAATAAAAGCGAACTGTACTTCGACACAACCACTACAATCATCGCCCTCGTGCTTCTCGGTAAGTGGCTAGAATCGCGGGCTCGAACGTCGTTAATGTCAGACCTCGCAGTACTAGTACGCCAAAGGGCGCCGGTAGCACATCAATTAGAAGAGGGGGCTCTTCGCGACGTTGACCCCGACACTCTACCAATCGGGTCGTTGTTCGTGGTAAGGCCGGGTGAGATCATCCCTGCAGATGGCGAAATCCTTTCCGGTACATCGAGCGTTGACGAAAGCATTCTCACTGGAGAGAGTATGCCTGTAGAACGCGGCGAAGGTCAGCGCGTAATTGCCGGCACACATAACCAGAGCGGATCCTTGACCGTTCGAACAACTGCAACCGGATCTGCTACACGGCTTGCTGCGATCATTCGTGCCGTTGAAGAAGCGCAGCAAAGTAAAGCACCAATACAGCGTTTGGCCGATAGTATCAGCGCTGTTTTTGTTCCTGTTGTTTTAGCAATTGCAGCACTAACGTTCGCTCTTTGGTTGATTGCTGACGACTCTCCGATGGCAGTAGCGAGAGCCATCAACTGTGCAATAGCAGTGCTTGTTATTGCGTGTCCTTGCGCACTGGGATTGGCTACACCCGCTGCGCTTGTTGTCGGGGGGGGGCTTGCTACCCGATATAACATCATCTTCCGTTCGGCAGAAGCACTCGAGGTATTAGGATCGGTGCGTGCCGTTGCATTCGACAAAACCGGAACGCTCACGTATGGGACGCCTGTCGTTCGCACGAAGGTAATTTCCACCTCGTGTAAACGTCCGGCAAGCGAGGTTTGGAGCATAGTGGCACGCGCAGAAGCACATAGCGAGCATCCCTTGGCTAGTGCTATTGTGGCTGCTTTTCCTACGCCGGAAGGCAGTGAACAGGTTGCCATTACAACCCATGCAGGCAAGGGCATTGTTGGTATGGTTGGCAACGACCACGTGCGAATCGGTAACAAAAGACTCCTTAGCGAAGCACTGGCATTGATCCCCGGTGATCTGGAGACCGCAGCCGAACTTGCCGAAAAAGAAGCTGAGACGGTTGTGTACGTCTCCATAAATGGGCATGTGTGTGCTATGCTCAGTTGTGCCGATCCGATGCGCGATGAAGCCCCGCTCACTGTTGAAGCTTTACAGAAAGATGGCATTCATGTATCCATGATCACCGGAGACAGTGAGTTCACAGCGGCTGCCGTTGCGCGGAAGACGGGCATCACAGATGTTCGATGGGGCGTGATTCCCGAGCAGAAAGCACAAGAAGTGCAGCGCTTACAGCACCTCTACGGACCTACAGCGATGATTGGAGACGGAATCAATGACGCGCCGGCTATGGCACAAGCACACGTTGCCATAACGTTAAACAGTGCCTCTGAGTTTGCTCACGCCGTTGCTGATTTAACGCTGATTGGCAACGGACTGTCAAACCTGATCCTTGCACTTCGAGCATCCCGAGCCACCATGAAAACGGTGCGTCAGAATCTTTATCTGGCATTCCTGTACAATGTACTCAGCATCCCAATTGCCGCCGGCGCTCTCTTTCCGCTGACAGGCTGGACTCTTTCGCCCATGCTGGCCGCAGCAACAATGGCCCTCAGTTCCCTGACTGTAATGGCAAACTCCCTACGCCTACAGTCGCTTCCATTACACAAATAAATTTTTTGCTACGGTAATCTTCTAGCAATAATCGTGCTATTTTTCAGCACGCATGTATTCTCTTGATCATCTCCTTATCGAATCAGATGTTGTAACATCTATGTTTGCTTGTGACTTACAAGCATGCAAGGGTGCATGTTGCACCATAAAGGGGGGTGGAGGAGCACCGGTGCTGGATGAAGAAGTCAGCGAACTTGAGTCTGTGGTTGCAGTCGTCCGCGAGTTTCTTGATCCCAGAAGTTTGGAGGAAATTGACGCAACCGGAGTAGTTATTGGTTCTCCTGGGCATTGGGAAACAACATGTATAGATGACGGGGCTTGTGTTTTTGTGTATTGGGAAGGCGATATAGCACGTTGCTCAATTGAAAAGGCATTTCACAGCGGTGCAACGAGCTTTCGAAAGCCCCTTTCATGTCACCTCTTCCCCATTCGGGTTTCGAACTTTGGCGGACCGTACTTAAGGTATGAGCGCTTCGACGAGTGTGAACCGGGTAGGCGTTCCGGTGAACAAAGTGGCACGCCACTTGTCGTAACCGTTCGTGACGCAGTTGAACGTGCTTACGGCCATGAACTTGCTAACAAGCTTGTAGAGCTTACCGGCCAGATCTCTAACGGGGGAAATCCATGAAGCTTGGGTTAAACCTACAAACATCGCTGCAACAAACCCTTACGCCGCAGCAGATTCAGTATTTGAAACTGTTGCAGCTATCTGCACTGCAATTTGAGCAGCACGTTCGATCGGAAATTGAAAACAATCCGATGTTAGAAGAGCAACGTGAAGGTGCTGAGGTTGACGAGGTAACGGAACGACCAACGTCATCTGACGATGAACATCGGGTGGCGGATGCTCCAGTATCTGTATTACAGCAAACTGCTGGCTCTCTGCCGTCAACAGCAACAGAGTTTCAGGATGGTTCAGATGGTTTTGACTTTTACAAGCTCCTTTGGGGAGAAGAACCATCAGCCACGAGATCCAGCGACTATAACCCTGCTGAAGATGACGAAGAAGACGGTGGTTTTGCCTTTCGGGAAACGCCAAGTTTAGAAGACGACATGAGGGAGCAATTGCGCTACCTTCCCCTCAGCACCGAGGAACGATTGTTTGGCGAGTACGTGATTGGCAATGTTGATGCAGATGGTTACCTGCGAAGAGACCTTGACGAGTTACTGGCAGAGGTTAATGGTTTGATTGCCGAACACAATCTTGCTGTTCAAGCACCTGCGTTATTGGGAACCCGAACAACTGGATTTGAGCGCGATCTACTTCCCGGCATAACAGAGGTGCTGGAACCACTATCGGGAAAGAGTGCCGAGTCCGTTCTTAAGCGCATACAAAGTCTGGACCCTCCGGGTTTCGCGTCCCGAACAGTGCAGGAGTGCCTTGTTGCCCAGCTTCGCTCCATTCAGAAACCTAATGCTGCACAGAAGCTGGCTCTGCTGGTGCTTACCGAAGCGTACGAAGCGTTTGCAATGAAGCACTTTACCGTAATCGAACGCCAGCTTGATGTAACGGAAGCCTATTTGCGCGAGGCTATTGAGGTGATTCGAAACCTAAATCCACGACCAGGTGGTGGAACGTTTGGTCCGGAATCAAATACGATTGCCCCGGACTTTACAGTTGAACCAACAGCCGATGGAACGGACTTCATTATTACGGTAAACGACAGCCGATTACCGGCACTTCGTGTAAGTGACGCTTACGAGCGTTTAAAGCGTGAAGCCCGGTTCCACAAATTCAATAAGGAAACACGCGAATTTCTTCGTCGGAAGTACGAAGACGCCAAATTCCTTATGCAGGCCATTCGCCAGCGAAAAAGCACAATGCTCAGAGTAATGTCGGCCATTGCCGGACTCCAGCGCGATTTTTTTGTACGCGGCCCTGAAGGGTTACGACCATTGATATATCGTGATGTGAGCGAGATTACAGGGCTGGATATTAGCACAGTTTGCCGCATTGTAAATGGCAAGTACGTTCAAACGCAGTTTGGGACCTATGAACTGAAGTATTTCTTCAGTGAATCGCTGGTAACGGAGAGCGGCGAAGAAGTAAGCACGCGCATCATCAAACAAAAGATTAAAGAACTCATCGAGTCAGAAAACAAAGCCAAGCCCCTGAGCGACGATAAGCTGGCAAAGGACCTGAAGCGATTTGGTTATAACGTGGCCAGAAGAACGGTTGCAAAATACCGCGAACAACTTCGTATTCCGGTAGCACGCTTACGACGCGAATTGTAAGCTTTTTTAACGCTGCACAGAACCTGCAGATTTGTTACCTGTTGAAGCCGGGTTTCTATTCTATCCCGGCTGAAGGAATCACAGCCTCCGTGATCTGTCACAGTCTGACATTGAGGCGTCATATTCCCATATGACGAACAGTGCACTCATACTCACTACAATATTTATTTGCAGTGAGCCTGAGCCTATGACAGTATATGGCATGGGGTGCAACGTAGCATCGCACACCCTTCGCGATTTGCGATACCAATCGTGGTTCCGTGCCTTGTCTAGACCCGCTCTGTACAGGATTCAATACATTCTTGCTGCACTGTTGAATGGCGAGACCGTTACAACACGTACTATGTCTGCACGGCTAGAGGTAAGTCCGCGTACCATTGCACGAGACATTGATTATCTGATTAACACTCTTCACGTGCCGCTGTTCTACGACACCCACAAGCACACCTACGTCCTTAACGGACCTATCCCTGTACTCTTTGCACCTCATAGCAATGTAACCGAAGGGGCTTCTTCTCAGGATACACCAGAGACACAGGTAGTTCTTGGCCTAGATCACGACCTTGTTGCTCACTTTTCTTCTGTTTCACTGCATCCGAGTCAGAGACTCGAAAGTACACCATCTGGCGACGTTCGTCTTCACCTAACCGTACATGCGAACGATGCACTTGTGCAATGGGTAATGAGTTACGGTGGTAGAATTCGAGTGCTCTCTCCGCAGTTTCTTCGCGATCGCATCTACCATTTGGCGCTGAGTCTGATCACTCAGCACCAGCCTTTGAACTAATGGTAACCTTTGACGGATGTAGCCAGCTACTGCTTTGGCACGAACAACTTCATGCTAATATCCTTGGCTGTTGCACTGTGAGTAATGGCGCCCACACTAACAAAATCAACACCGGCTTCTGCATACTCGCGAATGTTGTCGTATGTAATACCACCGCTGGCTTCTGTTTCCAGTGCACCTTGCACCAATCGAACACCCTCTGCCACTTGCTGTGGGCTGAAATTATCGAACATGATGCGGTGAATACCCGAACAGCGGAGAATAGTGTGCACGTCGTCAAGATTCCGGGCTTCGACTTCGATTTTCAGGTGTGAGCGTCCCTGAATTTCAGAAACGCACTGTTGCACTGCGGCTTCTATGCCCCCCATGGCTGTGATGTGGTTGTCTTTAATCATCACCATATCAAACAACCCCATCCGATGGTTTAGTGCTCCGCCGACGGCTGTAGCATACTTATCCAGTAATCGCCATCCCGGGATGGTTTTCCTGGTATCAAGAATCCGCGTCTTTGTTCCCTCTAGTCTGTCCGCATACTTACGCGTTAAGGTTGCAACACCACTCAGTCGCTGTATAAAGTTTAACGCTGTACGCTCTCCTGCCAATAACGTGTGGGCTGGACCTTCGATAGTTGCTATTGTGGTTCCTGCTGTAAGCCTACTGCCTTCTTCCACCAAAATGTCCAAATTGAATTCTGTACTGAATTCTCTGAACACCAGTTCAAGTACCGGTAGTCCACAAATCAGTCCATCACTCTTCATGATAAATCGGGCTGCCGACCATGCGCTTCTAGGAATCGTAAGCTCTGTTGTTATGTCACCCGAGCCAACGTCTTCGTGGATTGCGAACTGAATCAGGCGAAGAACCTCACTACTTACCGGGAATGTACTCTGTTTGGTTGGAGTGTTGCGCATACAACTACGTACTACGAAAGAGATACAGGAACAAAGGAAAAGGTCCTCCCATCAAACAATCCCTTGTCGCTGAGTTTTAATTCGGGAATCACAAGCAATGCCATGAACGAAAGAGTCATAAACGGAGCCTTCAGCCTTGAACCGAGCTGCTTGGCAGCCGCATCAAGACGGGTGTACTCTTCCGCTACTGACCATGCATCACCGTTGCTCATCAAACCCGCTACCGGAAGAGGTAACACCCGGACCTCGGCACCCATGGCAACGCTAAGACCGCCACGATGCTCAATCACTGCATTGATAGCAGCAACGAGTTCTTCGTCGGTTGCACCTACTGCAACAATATTATGCGAGTCGTGCGCTACTGACGAAGCCAAAGCCCCCGTGCCCAGTCCAAAACCTTTTATCCACCCAACGGCAACGGGAGCCTTCCGGTACCGATTCACTACACACAGCTTGAGCACATCCGGATCTGAGGTTTGTGCATGTTCCTCTGTGGTAATCAGTTGCCCGTCATGTGCTACAATAACGCGTACTAAGCACTGTGTGGGAGCATAGACATCGTTAACCGATAATGGTGCGCAAGTAAACTTGTTGATGAGTGGTGCCTGTACGGAAGGGAGCAACGTTGTACCATTGTCTGCTACCTTGATTCCGCGAATCCACGTTTCACGCACGTTCATCTCCGTAAGGTTGTCCACAACAATAAAGTCTGCGGAATCATTCACACGAAGTAAACCTACTGGAAGTCGGTAGTGCTCAACGGGGTGTACACTGGCTGCACGCAACACATCGTAAACGTTGTACCCTAGAGCTATCGCTCGTTGAACATGTTTATTAATGTGGCCTTCCTTCAGCATGTCTGGGTGGGCATCGTCGCAGCAGAACAGCACCTTATCGGGGTGGGTACCAATGATTGGATGCAGTGCCTCGAAGTTCTTTGCGGCAGATCCTTCGCGGATAATAATCTTCATTCCTGCAGCAAGCTTATCAGTTGCCTCTTCCAACGTGAAACATTCATGATCTGTGGTAATACCGTGTCCGGCATACTTCTTTGCAGCGTCTCCGCGCAATCCGGGTGCATGCCCATCTGCAGGTTTTTGATAGTGGCGGGCAAGCCGTAATTTCTCGAGGACAACGGTATCATCATGCAGTACACCGGGCCAGTTCATCATCTCACTGAGGTAATATATCTGGTCCATTCGCAACAACGCTTCCACGTCTGCCACAGATATTTCGGCACCTGCCGTTTCGAACGTTGTTGCAGGAACGCAGCTTGGCGCTCCAAAGGCGAAAGTAAACGGAACGGATGCTGCGTTATTCAACATGTACTGCACACCGTCCATACCACAAACATTGGCGATTTCATGCGGATCGCTGACAGTAGCCACTGTGCCATGTAAAACGGCCATGCGAGCAAACTCCGAAGGCACAAGGAGGCTACTCTCGATGTGCACATGCGCGTCCACGAATCCCGGTAGTATATATGCCGTTCCCTCTACGGATTCGTCGTGAACAATAGATTCAATCTTACCATCCTGAACTCGGACTCGCCCACGAAATGTTGTTCGTGCGAAAAGATCAACAATCCAACCTGTATGTTCAGATGCGATCACGTTACCTTTCACCTCTTCATTTAACAATAGCACGGAAGCGAACGCTTACAATGCTGTCAACTCTACTTCTCTCTCACAGCAACTTCTTTACTGCATCTGCAGACCAGAGCAGCTTTTCCCGCAACAGATCGTAGTACGTTGTATCGGCCCGTTTTACCAGTTTTACCATGTGCTCACTTTTTTTAACAACAATCTGACTGCCTTCATTGATTGTCCCAAGTAATCGTCCGTCGGCAATGAGATTAGCGCTACCACCTTCCGTGAGAAGAACAAGCCGTACTTCTTGTGTGTCGCTAAAGATAAGCGGACGCACCGTGAGCGTATGGGGAGATATTGCCGTTAAACAGAATACTGATGCCGAGGGTGCAATAATCGGCCCACCTGCTGCCAGTGAGTATGCCGTTGATCCCGTTGGTGTTGCTACTAGAACCCCGTCCGACCGGAAATCAGCAACATGATGATCACTAACATAGGCGCGAACCGTGATCATTTTTGCACTTTCCGTCCGCTCCACAACAACCTCGTTGAGCGCATGGGCAGTGAGTGTATTCCATGTGACTTCCAGCGTGGTGCGGTCAACAATCCGGTAATCGCCCTTGAGTACCGACATGATGCCTTCTTCGATGGCCGACACGGAGAACTCTGCAAGAAAGCCCAGCTTACCTACATTCACGCCCATGATTGGAATATCGGAGCCGATGAGAACATGTGAAGCAGCCAGCAGGGTACCATCGCCACCAAACGTAATAACAACGTCGGCATATCGCTCGAACTCTGGCGCACTACATACCTCACATTTACCCGACAATTCGGATGGCAGCGCTTCGGCAAGAGCAGATTCCAAATACACCTCGGCACCTTCTTCGAGAAGTCGTTGCACTGTGTACTGAACCCAGTGCATTGCATCGGCCCGCTCCGGGAATGCCAGAATAGCAATGCGATGCATTACAAGTTCTCTCCTGACGCTGAGCCAACATTCTTGTCTGACTCTTCTACGTAGTTCAGGCGAAGCGTGGAGAGCGTTTGATCGAGGAAAGTTCGCTCGTCCGACTCAAGGTTGTTCACAGTTTTTTCGTGCAGTACT
>CAZGHI010000006.1:40821-45413 GCA_964525565.1 uncultured Hyphomicrobiales bacterium | reverse complement strand
GGATGCTCGGCGTGCAACTCGAAAACGAGCATGTTCCAAATTTTTAGTTATCTGATTTGTACCCGGATTCAGCATCTTTCCCAAGGCAACCATGCCTTCGAGTTGGTACATCTGGATAATCGTCATGAAGGTGGGTTTCATATCGTCCTGTTTGCCGATGAAAAAGGAAACATTGATTATACAAGTAGTGTTGCCAGATCGTTTAAATACTGTGGCACCGGTTTCCTATTCTGCCAGGTTTCTTCAAGGGGAACAAATGCAACAGCCCCCTTTTGCTCGCCTACCATAACATCCGACATTCCTTCGAGCAGGGCATCTACTGCCGCAGCACCAAGGTGTGCCGCCAACACCCTGTCTCGGACTGTTGGTGAGCCTCCGCGCTGTAAATGCCCTAAGATTGACACCTTACTCGATATGCCAAACCGATGCTCCATAAGCTGAGCGAGCTTCATGGCGCCACCCAGCTCATCACCTTCGCCAACAATAACAATTGTTCGCTTATCTAAGCCTTGAGCAACCACACGTTGGTACAACACATCAACATCAGTCATAGTCTCCGGCACGGCTATAAACTCGGCACCGCAAGCAACACCAACATCCATGGCGATGAATCCTGCATGTCGCCCCATCACTTCAACGAAAAAGATGCGGCCGTGACTATCAGCAGTATCGCGAATTTTATCTATTGCCTCTGCAGCGGTGTTGATCGCAGTATCGTAGCCGATGGTGAAGTCTGTTCCATACAAGTCATTGTCAATAGTACCCGGAGTACCAACGATTTGAATCCCATGCTCTACATGGAGAAGGTGCGCTCCATGAAATGTACCATCGCCGCCACAAGCCACCACTCCATCTATACCATGGTATGCCAATTTCTCAGCAGCCCGTGCCCTGCCTGATGCTTCCATAAACTCCGGACACCGGCTCGTTTTAAGAACCGTCCCCCCGCGGTCGAGGATATTGGCAGTACGAATTCGGTCCAGCACTTCAAAGTGACCCTGCATCATACCCGTATATCCGCCGATAATCCCCACAACTTCAAGCCCCCTTTTCTCTCCAACACGTTCTATTGCACGAACGTGGGCGTTCATTCCGGGGGCATCACCACCACTGGTGAAAACGGCAATTCTCTTCATGGAGTGCGAAGATAGGGGTGACAAGAATTGTTATCAGACAAGTGCTGCAAATTGGTTCACTCCTGTTATAATGCGCACCTTTTTTTCACTCGGATTTCACGTACATGATACTCTTTCCGAAAAAAGCGATACTCCTTGTGCTAACCTTTGGAGCCGTTGGTGTTGTTCAACTGGCTGCACAGGCAACAACTATGTCGCACGGCAGTTTCGACTTTAACACCGACGGCGTTGTGTTCCAATCTTCAGACAGTAACACTCGAGTTCTGATGAGGTTCCGAATGCAGAACTGGGCCATTTACACAACGGAGAGGATTTCGCCTGACGATGATCTCAACCTGTCGGCAGGGAGCATAGAGCTGACCGTACGAAGACTGCGACTGCGGTTTGGAGGGTCGTTGGTTGACCCGAGGCTTACCTTCAACCTGCAGCTTTCCTTTTCAAGAAATGATATGGATTGGTCCGATACGCAGTTCCCAAATATCATCCGGGATGCTATGCTCTTTTGGAACTTCTCGCCATCGCTCCAGGTTGGGTTCGGTCAGACCAAGCTTCCGGGAAATCGGCAGCGTGTGATATCATCCGGCGACATCGAGATTGCCGACCGATCCATAGTTAACGGTGCTTTTAACCTGGATCGCGATTTCGGATTTCAAGGATTCTGGCGCCCGCTTGATGGAGCTCAGATTGTGAATCTTCGTGCAGCCGTTTCATCCGGTGATGGTAGAAATCAGCCAAGCATCAGCGGCGGGGGTCTTGCCTATACTGGAAGATTAGAGTGGCTTCCCCTGGGTGCATTTACAAATGGCGGAGATTACTTCGAAGGTGACCTTGCCGGTGAGAGTAGCCCCAAAGTAAGCGTTGGCCTGTCTTTCCAGCACAACGAGGATATGCTTAAAACACGAGGTACTCTGGGAACACAGCTATACCAGCGCCGATCGGCACAAGTTCTCTACGCCGATGGTTTGTTCAAATATTCCGGATTTGCGCTGTACTGTGAATATGCTCAGCGGGCGTGCAACGATCCTGTTACACAACAGGGCGACCTTAGGAGGGCCGTTTTTACTGGATCTGGATACCTTATTCAGCCTTCGTATGTGTTCCCATTCTTGCTCAGTATTGCGGGCAGGTATGCCGTTACAAAAGCAACCGATCAACTTAAAGGACTTCCTGAGTTTACTGAGAATCAGAATATTGCGGCTAATGTTGGATACTATATCAACAGGCACCGGATAAAGGTTAACCTGGAGTTCGGCCAGAACACCGTTACGAATCTGAACGACCTGCAAGAATCATACACACTGTACAGCAGGTTTAATATGGAGTTTGGCATCTAGTCATGTGCATGGAAAGGCAATGTTACCGTTTGGTAACCTTGACTCAGCGCCCCAGCCACATCGGCGCTATTGGATAGTTTTGTATTCCAACAGATACTGTTATGCGCTTTGTTCGATTTCTGGCTCTCTCGCTTGCCATTTCTGCTGTTAATGCCGTTGTCATTGGAGCGGCCGACAAGCAGCGAATCACCATAAAGGGTTCGGATACCATGGTAATTCTTGTTCAGCAGTGGACAGAGTTGTTCCCGGGCAAGGGGAATTTGGAATTCCAAGTTACAGGTGGTGGATCCGGTACGGGCATAGCTGCCCTTATCAACGGAACAACAGACATTTGCGCCTCTTCACGGCCCATGAAATCGTCGGAAATTGCAAAGCTGAGAACAAAAAACGGCTACCGTGGAATGGAAGTACGCGTAGCACGTGACGGACTCAGCGTGTACGTGCATAGTTCCAATCCCGTGAAAAAACTTACGATAGAGCAGGTTAGGCTCATCTTTACAGGAAAGATCACCAACTGGAAAGAAGTAGGCGGTAACGATGCAACGATTATCCTGTATTCCCGCGAGAACAACAGTGGCACCTATGAGTTCTTCAAGGACCATGTTTTGAATAAGGAAGATTTCGCACCTCAGGCCCAGCACATGGCAGGTACTGCCGCACTCATCAATGCCGTGGGCAAGGACAAGAATAGTATTGGGTTTGGAGGTGCAGCCTATATGAGAAACGTGCGGCCTCTTGCCATAGCAAAAGATGCATCCAGCGAGTATGTAAACCCAAACGAGGATAACATACTAAGCGGCGCATACCCAATTTCTCGCTTTCTGTACTTTTATATGAACCAGCGTCCCAACGGTCGGTATAAGGAATTCATTGACTGGGTAATTTCACCGGACGGACAGAAGGTTGTTAAAAACGTTGGTTATTACCCGATAAAACCGCAACACCCGTGAACCCCTTCAAGCAACTCAAGCGACATCCTTTTGAGCCGGTTGCCGAATGGGCAATACGGATCGTTGCCTCTCTGTCAATAATCCTGATTTTCTTGATTTTTATTTTCGTTTTTCGCGAAGCATCCACACTCTTCTACCGTGAAGATACCGGGGGTGCCGGATCGCTGCACCATAGTGGTCGCACCGGCGAAGAACCCGACATGGCGGCCGGTCCTGCCGACACCGTTCCTGCATCTGTTCGATTTTCCAAACCAGCTTCTGCCAATTCGGGTCCGGTGCTCTATGTTCCTAAAAACCCGAACTATCCGGAGATATACAACGCCGAAACAGGAGCCATACCTGATGATATCGATGTCATCCCCGATGAGAGTCCGGTTACGACTCCTAGCTCTGACAGAGCCGAGAATAGTTTAGCAGGCAATCTGCTCAGCAACGTGTGGCAGCCGGTAAGCGAAGAACCCAAGTTTGGAATGGTGCCACTACTGATTGGCACGGCAAAAACAACGTTTATCGCAATACTCATCGGTGCACCCCTTGGAATACTGGCAGCCCTTTATACAGCCTTTTTTGCCCATGCCCGACTACGCAACCTTGTTAAACCGGCTATTGAGCTGCTTGCCGGATTCCCATCGGTCGTTATTGGATTCTTCTGCCTTTCTACTGTTGCCTCGTTCGTCCAAAACACCTTTGGTGTAGAATTCAGACTCAACGCACTCGTAGGAGGTATCGGACTGTCGTTAGCAGTAATACCCATTGTGTACTCTATTGCAGAAGATGCTCTCAGTTCCGTTCCCAATAGCTTACGCGAAGCCTCGCTTGCACTTGGATCAACGGAATGGCAAACTGCATATCGTGTGATGTTACCGGCTGCGGCACCAGGAGTGATTGCTGCCGTTATTCTTGGTGTTGGCCGAGCCTTTGGCGAAACAATGATTGCCATTATGGCAACAGGAAATGCGCCAATGGTGTCGTGGGATCCACTCACTCCAGCAAGAACGTTGGCGGCAACAATCGGCTCGGAAATGGGGGAGGTGGTCTGGGGTTCAGAACACTATGGTGTGTTGTTTTTGCTCGGAAGCTTTCTGTTTGTTGTAAGCTTCACCTTGAATTCAATTACAGAGCTGTATGTAAAAAAACGTCTCATTAAGATGTTTCAAGGGATGTGACAGTGG
>CAZGHI010000006.1:15751-40811 GCA_964525565.1 uncultured Hyphomicrobiales bacterium | reverse complement strand
CGATTTGTTGCATCATATCCCATTTCGAAACGCTTACTGGGTGCATTTGCCATTGGCATTGCCCTTACGGCATCAGTAGCCGTGCTTGGAGTTCTCATTGGAATGCTCTCAGACTTTATCGTGAGAGGAGGACCGCATGTTACCTGGGGCTTTCTCACAGAGTTCCCGCGGAACAGCAACATGGAAGGTGGAATTTTCCCGGCTCTTGCAGGCACTACACTTCTCGTACTGCTTATGACGATTTTGGGCGTACCGGTAGGCACCGCCACAGCCATTTACCTCAACGAATATGCCCGTCAGGATGCATGGCTTGCCCGCTCTGTTCGTTTTGCTGTTAATACCCTGGCTGGTGTGCCTTCGATTGTATTTGGATTATTTGGCGTAGGCTTCTTTATTCAATTTGTTGGTAAGGGGCTGGACAGCGTAACAGGGTTAACGGCATTTAGTGATGGTTCCCTATTGTGGAGTTCTGCTACACTTGCCATCTTAACCTTGCCTGTTGTGATTGTTTCCGTAGAAGAAGCACTACGATCTGTACCACGAGAGCTACGGGAAGCCTCGTTAGCTCTTGGTGCAACGCAATGGCAAACCATCGTGAAAGTTGTCATCCCTAATGCAATTTCCGGTATCCTAACAGGAAGTATTCTTGCCGTTGGCAGAGGTGCCGGTGAAGTAGCAGCAATACTGTTTGTTGGTGTTACGTATTCTGCTGAAGTATTGCCTGATGCCGTTACCGAAAAGTTTATGCACTTAGGATATCACCTATACGTGCTCGCTACACAATCTCCGGATGTAGAGGCTACATTGCCTCTTCAATACGCTACAACCTTGGTTTTGCTCGGACTAACATTTCTGCTCAACTTTACCGCCATCTACATCCGGTCTCGGCTGCGGAAGAGATAACACCATATATCTATGGCTAAAGAATCCACCCCAAAAATCCAGGCCCAGAACTTCTCGTTTTTTTACGGAAGCAAGCAGGCACTGCACAATATCACTATCGACATCCCCGACAAAAAGGTTACTGCACTTATTGGTCCCTCAGGGTGCGGAAAAAGCACGTTCCTGCGGTCCATGAATAGAATGAACGACCTCATCGAAGGTGTTCGAACAGAAGGGGCTATGGTGATTGAAGGTATAAACGTGTACGATAAAGCCGTTGATGTTGCAACGCTGCGCAGAAAAATCGGCATGGTGTTCCAGAAGTCAATTCCCTTCCCGAAGTCTATCTACGAGAATATCACCTACGGTCTAACCCTGTTCGAAAAGAAGTCGAGATCTGAACTAGACGAAATCGTAGAAACGAGTTTGCAGAAGTCGGCATTGTGGGACGAGGTTAAAGACCGTTTGCACTACTCGGCTTTGGGTTTGTCGGGTGGGCAGCAGCAACGTTTGTGCATCGCTCGCGCCATCGCCGTTAATCCTGACATTCTGCTTATGGACGAGCCCTGTTCTGCTCTTGACCCCATTAGCACTTCGAAGGTTGAAGACCTGATTACAGAGTTAAAAGATAGTTTTACGATTGTACTAGTAACTCACAACATGCAGCAGGCAGCCCGGGTAAGCGACTACACAGGGTTCTACCTTATGGGGAGACTCATTGAATTCGACCGGACCCGCAATATCTTTACAAGCCCATCACAAAAGGAAACAGAAGATTATATCACCGGGCGATTTGGTTAGCCCCTTACCATCTGTTGAATAATGATACGATCATTCGAAGAAGACCTTGATAAACTTCGTACGCGACTTATCCGCATGGGGTCGTTAGTAGAAGAACAAGTAGAGTTTGCCTTTCGCGCCTTACTCGAGGGGAATGTAGAGTTGGCCCGCCTGGTTGTGGATCGTGACGATAAGGTGGACAAGCTTGACTTGAAGATAGACAAGCAATGTCAGCGCATCTTTGCTCTTACCCAGCCAGTGGCAAGCGACCTTCGCTTGTTATTGGCTGCTATTAAAATCAACAACGAATTAGAGGTTATTGGCGACATTGCAACGGCCGTTGCTTCCACGGTTGCCGAGACTCCGAGCACAGTACAACTAGCAAATGCACTCGACTGCAAGACGCTCACGGATGCTGTGTTTACTATGTTTAAGTCAAGTATGGATGCCTTCATCAATAATGATCCTGATCTGGCAAGTCATATACTGCCAAGCGATTCAACGGTTGACAGCATGTACCTGGTAAAACGGAACATGCTGATTGACATCATGGAGAAGGATCCAAGTGTTGTTGCTGCCGGTTCGCGCTTGCTGCTCGTATTGCAAGACATGGAGAACATTGCCGACCATGCCACCAATATTGCAGAGAACGTAATCTTCCTTGTGCGTGCAAAGCTGGTTCGCCATCGCGGTATCAGCGGTGATGCCGAAGAGGGGTAAGCGATAGCCGTATTTTTGTTCGTGAAACAAACACTGGGAATACTCTTGGCTGGTGGAAGCGGCACACGTCTCTACCCGATGACTGCCGTTACGTCCAAACAACTGCAATCCGTTTACGACAAGCCAATGGTGTACTACCCTCTTTGCACGTTGATGCAAGCGGGCATACGAAACATCTTATTGATTGCAGCTACCGAGCATCTGCCAATGTACCAGAAGTTGTTCGCCAGCGGTTCACAGTTCGGAATAAATATTCAGTATGCCGCTCAGCAGCACCCCAGAGGCATTGCAGAAGCATTGATCATTGCAGACGATGTTACGGGTCCATCAGACGTTGTCTTGATTCTTGGTGATAATCTGTTTCATGGCGAAGGCCACATCGTTCGAAACGCCATTGAATCCAACGTTCATGCCACCATTTTTGCCTACCGTGTGAACGACCCGCATCGTTATGGTGTGGTTGAGATAAACGAATCGGGGAAGGTAGCATCAATACAAGAGAAGCCTGCGCAACCTCGAAGTAATCTGGCAATTCCGGGGCTTTACATTTACGATGCAAACGCTGCAGCAATAGCAAGAACGCTTACTCCCAGCGCTCGTGGAGAAATCGAAATCACAGATGTTCACACCTCGTATTTAAACAGAGAAGAACTTCGTGTTCACGTACTCGAACGGGGAGTGATGTGGTTAGACACGGGCACACCCGACGCGCTCATGGAAGCAGCCACGTACATCCATGCCGTTGAGCGGCGCCAAGGAATGAAAATCGGCTGTCCGGAAGAAGTTGCCTGGAGAATGGGCTTCATCAGCAGCAGCGACCTTGAACAGTGGTTAGCAGTACTTCCGCCATCACCATATCGTACGTATTGCGAGAGCATTTTGCACACAAATCATCCATGATCAGTCTTACACGCTTTACAACACAGATTCAGAGTTCCTTTCAGGAGTTCTTTCAGCGCTCGTCCAGTGCAGGTATTGTTATCATGGCATTTACGGGATTGGCAATGCTGTGGACCAATTCCGCGTTTCATGACTCCTACGAAGCACTCCTACATCAGCATATAGAGATTACGTTGTTTGCTCTCCACCTGGAGTTTACGTTTGAGCACTTTGTAAACGACGGCTTAATGGTGCTGTTCTTCTTGGTCGTAGGCCTTGAGATAAAGCGCGAAATTCTCATTGGTGAACTCTCGTCAGCTCGAAAAGCGGCTCTACCGATGCTCGCTGCATTAGCCGGAATGATTTTTCCCGGTCTCATCTACATTGCGAGTACATCAGGAACACCACACGTAAATGGCTGGGGAGTTCCGGTAGCTACCGACATTGCCTTTGCACTCGGAATACTTGCACTGTTAGGCAACAGGGTGCCGCTTGGTCTCAAAGTATTTCTCGCAGCTCTTGCCATTGTTGACGATTTGTTGGCCGTTCTTGTAATTGCAATTTTCTATACCAGCGCATTGAACCTTACGGCTATTGCTGCGGCGGCAATCTTTGTGGTATTGCTCTATGGATTGAACCGTTTAGGGAACAATAATCTACTGCTGTACGGATTACTGGGTACGTGTTTATGGATAGCGGTACTATTCTCCGGGATTCATGCTACTGTGGCCGGAGTCCTGTTGGCTCTTACCATTCCTGCAAGGCCAAGAATAGATACTAGCTCATTTTTGACTCGGGCACGGATGCTGGTGAACAGAATAGGTAAGAACATCGAAGACAATGAAGATATCGGGTCTCAGTTCGATTCAATCCACTCGCTTGAAACAATGTGCGAAGATGTTCAAAGTCCACTGCACCGCATAGAGCATGGACTACAACCATGGGTAACCTTCCTGATTATGCCGGTTTTTGCTTTGGTTAATGCCGGTGTCGTATTCCAGCCTAGTGTTATTCAGCAAGTGCTCAGTCCAGTTGGCGTGGGTATCATCTTGGGCTTATTCGTTGGTAAGCAAATTGGGATAACAGCCGGTGTTTGGTTTAGTGTGCGCCTACGCATTGCAGAGCTTCCACAGAATGTCTCGATGAAACACATCTACGGCGTTTCGCTGCTATGCGGCATTGGTTTTACCATGGCGTTATTTGTTGCACACCTGGCATTTGACCCCGGCCAAGAGCTCGATACGGCTAAGCTAAGTGTACTCATCGGGTCTGCGATTTCGGCTATTGCAGGGGCCGTGGCCTTACGTGCATGGCTGCCGGGAAGTCGCTCTGCAAAGGCAAAACAATGATATACGAAGTTCGCGTTACTGTCGTTGCATCGCGTGCTCATGAGTGGCGTGAGTGGATTGAGCCTCACGTAGACGCCATACTCAACACCGGATGTTTTTTCGCTGCTCGTATTGAAGAGAGTGTGGAGTCGGCTCCGCAAACTCAAGAGTTTGTGATTCGCTATTCATTTCACGGTGTTGCGGATATGGAGCGTTACGAACAGCATTTTGCGCCACAACTCCGTGCAGACGGTATGCAACGATTTGGCAACGATATCACTATTCGTCGTAGCATTCTAAGGGAGATTGCATTCCATACGCGTTAGATCGGACGAATCTGATTGCAGTTTTTGTGTTCTGATCGTGTATGTGTAGCGCTGATATGCAATGGAAAAAACCGGCACTACCATAAAGTTGTGGTTCTCCAGAACTACCAACCGAAAATACATCGAGGCAGTAACCGGACTCCTTCTGGTGTTATTCCTTGTTGAGCACTTCCTTGCCAACGTGCTTCTGCTTTGTTCCAATCCAATATACTATCAGTCTTATGAACAGTGGATTACCTCACTCTATGGAGTGCGTTTTCTTGAGTATAGCCTGCTTGCCGTGTTTGCTGTTCACATCGGTAACGGGGTGTTGCTGAAGCTGTACCAGCAAAGACTGAAAAAGAAAATGCAGCGTACGTCTCGTTCATCGAAGCCTTCAACGCAATTCGTCGGCCGGACAGGCTTGATTATTCTTTTGTTTCTGGTTGTTCATCTTGCACAGTTCTTTGTGCCGGGTCGTTTAGATTCAGCACACCAACCAGATATGTACACCGAAGCACGTATAGTGTTCAGCAGCGTCTGGTACGTGCTCTTTTACCTCGTATGCATGGCTGCGTTGGCCATGCACTTACATCACGGAATACGCAGCGCTTTTTTTTCCTTCCGGTGGGTGCCTGCCCGCTATGTTACTCGGATTCGTTCAGTTATATCTTTCCTAGGAGTAGTTGCAACTGTTGGTCTTGCATACATTGCACTACATCTCTACATCGTATCGGTGCTCGATGCTTCCTGACTGTGTTGGATGGTGAGTTCTTGAACAGGTTTACCACCAATAAGATGTTGCTGAATGATGGTCTCCAGATTCTCTGGTGTGCAACTGTGATACCATATTGCATCTGGATAAACGACAGCAATCGGACCCATTAGACACACGCGTAAACAATTTGCCTTTGTTCGATACACTTTGCCAGGTGTTGCAAGGCCTAACTCGTCTAGTCGGGTCTTCAAATAATTCCACGACTCAAGACCTGCTTCCTTTGAACAACACTTTGGCGTTGTTTGGTCAGAGCATAAGAATATGTGTCGTTCGTGGGTGCCAATGCCAAGTGTTGATACTTTGTCATCTAGCTTCTTGCGGATCGCCTCTGTGCGATTGTCCATCGGATGATGAGTGTTAAGTGAAACAAACTAAGTATTGAGAGAATAGCTACCACTGCTGTTGCAACAGGATTTGGCTGCTGTTGACCCAAAGCAATGCGAATCATGCGGGGCACAGCCGAGGCCGAAAGAACCATGCTGATGGAACTAAGTGTTAGCCACAAAATGCGTCGGAGATTTTCACGTGGTATAAAACCGATACCAATAACACCAATACCATAAACGGAACCAGGTAGTGAGGCAACTTCATTGCTAAGAGCAAAACCTGCAGTACTCGTAAGAATGGCCGCTGCGGCCAGCAGATTCGATGTTCGATGCACTAACATTACCCGTGCGTATCAAGTGGAAGTGATTCCGGAGGTCCCAGGTACTTTGGTTCGCTCTGCAGGATGTGCACATCGAGCACCATCTTGAGTCGGGCGATAAACTCGCGAAACGAGGTAAACGAAACGGTGCCTGACGGCTCTCGTGCAACAACACCTAGTGCGTTGATATCGCGATGTTGAGCAATGTAGATTGCCCTTCTCACATGAAACTCCTGTGAAATAACAAGGGTAGAATCTATTCCCCACACCTTCTTAGCCCGGACCATCGAATCGTATGTATCAAATCCGGCAAAGTCGAGGGCAATTCTATCGGCAGGCACGCCAAGGGAAACTAAATCCGGCTCATTGTATTCTACAGTTCCATTGTCTCCGCTTACCAGCAGCACCTGAATTTTTCCGGCAGCATACAACTCTGCTGCCGTAATCATTCTCTCTCGGTAGTACTGGTTTACACCACCTCCACGCGCTCTTCGACTTGTGCCAAGTACTATACCCACTTTACGGTAAGGGGCTGATGCAACAGTGTAAACGAAGGAGTTCGTTTTTGTGTCCACCATAAGCGAAATCGCCAAGGGTACAATAACAACGGTAATCGTTACGATTAGTACCAACAGCAACAATTTCCGAGAGAGTATCCTTCGGCGAGCTGCAGTCACCTACTGTGCTCCGGGAATGTTCAGTTCACGAAACAACTCTGTAACGGCAGCCACTTTCATCAGGCCTTTGTCACCCTCGCCATGTTTACGAAGTGAAACACTGTCTTGTTCGATCTCTTTCGACCCAATGACGAGTGCAAAGGGTATTTTCTTCTGTTCGCTTTCTGCAATCTTGCGACTGATCTTCTCGTTACGGAGGTCCGTGTACACCCGGAAACCCATAGCCTCGAACTCTGCTGCCAAATCTGTAGCGAAACTGTGATGGGCATCAGCAATTGGTAATATGCTCATCTGTACTGGGGCAAGCCAGAAAGGGAAGTTACCGGCGTAGTGCTCAATGAGGATTGAGATGAATCGCTCCATAGAGCCAAACGGCGCTCTGTGAATGATCACAGGGCGGTGTTTTGCATTATCGGATCCGGCATACTCCAGAGCAAATCGTTCCGGCATTACATAATCAACCTGAACCGTTCCCAGTTGCCACTTTCTGCCAATTGCATCCCGCACGATGAAATCAATTTTGGGCCCATAAAAGGCTGCTTCACCCAAGCCAATAAAGTAGTCGAGGTTCATCTCGTCGGCTACCTCTTTGATCTCTTGCTGAGAACGCTCCCACAGGCTAATGTCTCCACCGTACTTACTTTCGTTATCATCACGAAAGCTAAGTCGGGTTGACACGTCCATGCCAAAGGTTGAGAATACGAGTTGGGTTAATTCTACAACGTTCTTGATCTCGTTCTTGAGCTGGTCATGTGTGCAGTAAATATGAGCATCATCCTGAGTAAAGCCACGCACGCGACTTAAACCATTGAGTTCGCCGCTTTGTTCGTACCGATATACTGTTCCAAACTCGGCAATGCGCACCGGGAGATCCCGATACGAACGCGGTTTCGAGGCATAGATCTGATGGTGGTGCGGACAGTTCATGGGTTTGAGAAGGTACTGCTCTTCTTCCACCGTGATGGGGTCGAACTGTGAATCGGCGTAGTATGGATAGTGCCCGGAGATTTTGTACATCTCCAGGTTGCCAATGTGAGGCGTGATCACTTCTTGATAGCCCCTTTTCAGTTGTTCAGTGCGTAGAAAAGCTTCCAGTCTTCTCCGAACGATGGTGCCATTTGGAAGCCACACCGGAAGCCCCCCCCCTATGAGTGGGGTGATGGTATAAATTTCGAGTTCTTTACCAAGCTTTCTGTGGTCTCTTCGTTCGGCTTCTTCCCGCAGAGTAATAAACTCGTCAAGCTGGGATTTTTTCGGAAAGCTGATGCCGTAAATGCGCGTGAGCATCTTGCGTGTGACATCACCTTTCCAATAGGCGCCGGCAACGCTAAGCAGTTTCGGGAACTTGATCATCCCCGTTGATGGAATATGTGTACCGCGGCACAGATCGGTAAACCCCCCTTGACGGTAGAAGGTAATCTCGCTGTCTTTCAGTCCTTCAAGAAGTTCCAGCTTGTACCGGTCTCCTTTATCTGTAAAGTAGGCAACAGCACTATCCCAACTCACTTCGATGCGTTCGTATCGGTTATCGAGTTTTGCAAGTTCGCGCATCTTATTTTCGATCGTTGGCAACGCATCTATGCTTATGGTAACGCCCTCCGGTGGCTCCACATCATAGTAAAAGCCGTTTTCGATTGGTGGGCCGATCCCAAACTGTATTCCGGGATACAGAGCCTCTAGGGCTTCGGCCATCAGGTGGGCTGTGCTGTGCCAGAATATTTCCTTGCCCTCCGGATCATCGAATGTGAGAATACGAACGGTAGCATCGTTCTGTATCGGTCTGGACAGATCGTATGGTGTACCATTAACAAGTATTCCAACAGCAATGCGCGACAGACCTTCCGATATGCTCAATGCAATTTCGGCACCGGTTGTTCCCGAAGGATATTCTCTTCGGTCTCCATTTGGCAAAGTGATGATCATAGGTTTTACTTTTCGAGGATAACAATCTCAACCCGCCTGTTGAGTTGGCGGCCTTCGGGTGTGGAATTACTGGCAACGGGTTGCTTCTCGCCGTAGCCTTTGGATTTCATGCGGGTTGGGCTGATGCCACCTTCCGTCACGAGATAGTCATATACGGACTTTGCTCTTCTGTCCGAAAGTTTATCGTTGTAACTGTCCGATCCGACACTATCGGTATGCCCGGCAATCTCGATACGCAAGGTAGGATTCTTGTTCAGCACCTCCACAAACCGATTCAACTCATAACGACTTTCCGGGCGAAGGTCCCACTTGTCGTAGTCAAAAAAGATATTATTCAACTGTGCAACGCTACCGGCTTCGATAGGAACTAAGTACAGGTCCCGTTGGATTTCGGTATAGACTTTAATGTCGGTAAGATCAACGTTCTCATTTACTGAGATATACCCATCGGCCGAAGCTCTGAAGCCATATCGTGCACCTGCTGGTAGCACAATTTTATACGTACCGCTTCCCGGCGTTGAGCGGGCAATACCCAACTCTTTGCCTGTTCTCAAATCTTCGTAGGCAATGTCTGCTTCGATTGGCTCGTTGGTATTCTTGTTCAATACACGTCCACGAACCAGCACCACCGGTTTCGGACGCATATTTTCAGGCAGACGAATCTTGAAAATATCGCCGGCACCATACGTGTTTGTGTACGACACGTAATATGCAAAGTCGCCGGAGGCAGGAATGGTATAGTAGAGGTCCCAACCGGAAGAATTAATTGAACTTCCCAGATTCTCCGGCGTACTCCACTGCGTCCATGTGCTATCAAGACGTCTGGTTACAAAAACATCAAATGCACCAAAGCCGCCCAGACCGTCGCTGGCGAAATAGAGCGAGGAGTTATCAGAAGCAATAAACGGTGTTGCTTCATGGCCCAACGAGTTTACAACGTCGCCAAGATTTCGAGGTTCCGTCCATGTACTGTCCGGGTTACGAAACGATACGTAAAGATCCTTGCCTCCCTTTGAATCTTGTCGCTCAATGGCCATGATCAACGTTTTACCATCATTTGCAAGCGAGAACTCACCAAAGCGATTGTTGTTGTAGTAGTTCTCGATCTGCAAACTTCTTGGAGCAGACCAGCCATGAGCAGTGCGATAACTGATAGCCACGGAGCGATGTTTACTACGAGCATCGGAGTATCCATCGCCAACAAGAGCCGTGTTCCCATCGGGAGTGATGGAACAGAGGTAGTTGTTATCCCGATTATTGAGAGGTACACCAATATTCTTGGCTTGCCCCCAGGAACCATCCGGTTGCAACTCGCTGTACCAGATATCTTGTCGTGCTCCTCCAATGTTTTCCGGATCGTGGCTGCGGCAAAAGTATAATGTTTGCCCATCGGGAGATATCACAGGTAGGATATCATCGTACGGACCATTCACCATCGGGCCAAGGTTGGTTGGCCTATCCGATGTATCGGTTTGTGCAAACACCTTGCCCTGGAGGGTTACTGCCAGGGCTACTACTGTAATGATCGCTATCATGAACCCTTCTTAACCACCGTCATTTCGATTTTCTCAATCGGGTTATTGCGGGAATCGCGCGGAGATGCCACAATTTGGTCCACAACCTCCATGCCCTTCGTTACTTTACCAAAAGCTGTGTATTGGCCATCCAGCCAAGGCGCGTCGGCAACACAAATAAAGAACTGTCCGCTAAAACTATTGGGGTCTTGCGTGCGTGCTGCACTCATCACGCCTCGCTCGTGTTTGCGATCGTTAAACTCAGCCACTACTTTTTCCGGGAAGCCGCCGCCACCCCATGTTTCGCGTGGCTGTGATTTTGAGTTTGGATCGCCCCCTTGGATCATAAATCCGGGAATTACCCGGTGAAAGGCAGATCCATTATACCAGCCTTCTGCAATTCTCTTCGCAACAAATTCAACATGTTTCGGAGCTACACCAGGCCATAGTACAAACTCAATGGTTCCAAGCTCTGTGTTGCCTTGTCGCACTGTTATTTGAAAGGTATCGGTTGGGGTGTTCCCTTGTGGAGGCGACTTGGGTTTTGGTGCATCCGATTGTTGTGCGTTGGCGTCTGCCGACATAATAAATCCTGTTATTAGGGTTGCAATTAAGAGTGCTCGAATCATGGGTTCTCCTACTTCCTGATGTTTTTAGTTTTTATCGAATGGATAATGATGGGTTTTCGTGGCATTGGATTGACTTCGCCAAATGTACCGGGCTCCGTTTCGACTTCCGAAATCTTCCGAACAACATCCATGCCTTCTGTAATTCGTCCAAAAATCGTGTATTGATACGGAAGTGTAGCAGCTTTTTCCAAACAGATGAAAAATTGACTCGTACCCGAACCTGGCTCGGGTGTGCGAGCCATTGCTACGACACCTACCACATAACCACGCTTTGCCGAAGGCAATAGCGTATCGAGTTCTTCGATTAGGGGGCTTCCGGTTGCCGTAAAACCTCCACGCCCCCATTCACTTCGCGCTTTAGGGTCGCGCGTTGTCGGGTCGCCCATTTGAATCACGAATCCCGGCACAACGCGGTGTATTAACGTTCTGTTGTACACCTTCTTGTTTACCAGTTGAAGAAAATTCTCAACTGTGCGCGGTGCCTCGTTGCCATACAAGCCAATCTGAAATCGCCCCATCGTTGTATTCACCACTACAATATCAGTGACTTCGGAAATGGTATCTGCTCGTTCATCACCGCCAACAGCACTTCTGTGAAATGGTACAGAAGTCCCGTGTGAATCAAGGTTCTCGTAGCCTGTTTTGGGTAAAGGATCACTACATGCGGTAACCAGAACTACCCCTCCAAGGATCAATCTGTACACAACAAACAGCGTAACGCTGCGCGTTCGAAGAAACCTCATCAGGAAGGCAATGGAATAATATCCACTTACCAAAGCGGCAAGAGTTGCTAAAAGGAGTTGTAATCCACCGTCGGACCACGAGATATGTTTCAGCTCTCCGATAAACTCCAGCACACCAGCGCCAAAGATGGACGGTATTGAAAGCAGAAAGGAAAATCGTGCTGCATCTTCTCGGTTTAGACCGCGAAATAATCCTGCCATGATTGTTGTCCCACTCCGTGATGCTCCGGGAATAAGGGCCAGCGTCTGTGCGCATCCAATAGTAAGAGCATCGCGTAGCTTAATATCGTTCAGGTTTCTATGAAATGTGGCTCGTTTGTCTGACCACCACAGCAGTAATCCAATCACGATCAGCCCAAGGGCAATAACACCCAAGTCCTTGGTAAAGCCCCCTTCGATAATATTTTTTGCAGCCAATCCTACAACCACAATTGGAATTGTTCCAACAACAACCATAACAGCCTGACGTGCATGTACCGACCATGCGGATGGCCGTACTCGCCATGGTTGCAGCACCTCAGTAAAGGTTGCAGTTGAAAGTTGTGCAACATCCCTCCAGAAGTAAACAAAAACGGCAGCAAGTGTACCCATCTGGATGGTAGCCATAAAGGCCGTCCACTTCTCCGGATGCGAGGGATCGATCACTCCAAACAACGAAGCTGCAATAGTCAAATGCGCCGTGCTACTTATTGGTATAAATTCTGTAAGACCCTGTATTAAGCCCAGGACTATTGCAATGAACAAGGACATAGGCAAAAATACGGATGGAACGCTGGCATCAGTGATATTTACAATGATGTCGCTGGACGTAAATGATAGCTAATGTGCCTCGTACCAAGAAGCGCCGTAACCTGTATCAACAACCACAGGCACATTGTTTAGTGGCATTGCGTTCTCCATTTCTTCAACAACTAGGGCACGAAGGCGAACAAGTTCATTTTCGTGCACCTCAAAGAGCAATTCGTCGTGAACCTGCAACATCATTCGCGCTTGCAGCTTTTCGGCTTGCATGCGACGATGTACGTTAATCATTGCCAATTTCATCATATCGGCTGCGCTGCCTTGGATGGGTGTATTGATACATGCCCTTTCTGCGGCAGCCTGCAGCGTCTTGTTGGAGCTATTGATTTGTGGAAAGAACCGACGGCGGCCACGAAGGGTAAGGGTGTACCCGCGGTCGCGCGTTGTTGCTACTGTTTCGTCTATAAATTTTTTGATACCCTGGTATTTCTCGAAATAGTTGGCAATGATCATCTGGCTCTCCTGTCGGCTTAGGCCTAGTTGCTGTGATAGCCCAAACGCGCCTTGTCCGTACATAATACCAAAGTTCACTGTTTTGGCGATTCTTCGTTGCTCATTGGTGACCTCGTTGATTGGAACATCGAATAAGACTGAGGCTGTTGCCTTATGAATGTCAGTGCCCTTGTGAAATGCCTCGATGAGATTGGGGTCTTGCGACGCAGCAGCCATAATGCGCAATTCTATTTGAGAATAATCAGCAGAAAGAATTACATGATCGGGCTGTTGTGGAACGAAGGCTTTTCGTATTTGCTGTCCGAGTTCTGTTCGTATCGGAATATTCTGCAGATTGGGCTCTGTAGAGCTTAGTCTTCCGGTTGCTGCAATGGTTTGATTGAGCGATGTATGAACGCGTCCGGTTGTTTTGTTAATCAACCTTGGCAAAGCGTCGACGTATGTGTTGCGAAGTTTCTCCACCTGCCTGTATTCAAGCACAAGGCGTGCAATAGGAAATGAATCCGCTAATTCGGATAGTACGCTAGCATCCGTGGAATAGCCGGTTTTTGTCTTCTTCTTTTGAGGCAGCTTCATTCGTTCAAACAACACTTCGCCTAGTTGTTTGGGCGAGTTTATGGTGAACGTTTCGCCGGCTTCCTGAAAAATCGCCTGTTCAAGTCGAGCAGCCTCGGAACGCATATACTCTCCGAGGTTTGCCAGAGCCCCTTGATCAATGTACACTCCATTGTACTCTACCTGAACGATGACTTCTTCGACAGGGAATTCTATAGATTCTGCCAATGATGTGAGACCTTCACGATCGAGTTCGCGGTGCAGAATATTTGCCAACTTCAGCGCTATGTCGGCATCTTCACCCGCATATTCTGCTACGAGTGATGGTTCTACATCTCGCATACTTCGCTGCGTTGACTTCTTCTCTCCAATCAGTTCTGTTATGGATATGGGTTTGTATGATAGCCACCGTTCTGCCAGAGCATCGAGATTGTGCTGTTGGTCGGGATTCAGTAGGTAGCTGGCGAGCATGGTATCGAAAACAATAGGTTCAAGGACAATGTCGTATCGCCGTAATACCAGAGCATCGTACTTAAGATTTTGCCCGACCTTTCCAATCGTGCGATTGAGCAAGACAGGCGTAAGCTTGGAGAGAACATCGGCCACCGGTATGCCATGATTTGTTTGTTGTGAAGAAAACATGTCGGCCTGTCCGTCGCTTTTGGTATCATCTACATCTATGTAAAAAGCCCGTCCTTCGCGAGCGCACAGTGCGATACCAACAATGGAACACGACATAGCATCTAACCCTGTGGTTTCGAGATCGATGCTCAGCCAAGGCGGCGTTCCGATCTCGGAGAGCGCATCATCCAGTTTCTCCACAGTATCAACAAGGATGTATTCGTGGGGTACATCGCGAACGGTGTTCAGGCGGCGATAAGCATTTTCGTGTTCTGTAGCTTCAGGGTCGGCATTGCCAGAAGCGATATCGGTATCCGGCGTACTACGGCTTGGACTTTCCTGAAGAACAACACCCTCTGCAGCGGCGTATTGCTTAAAGCGATGTTGGAGGGTATTGAACCCTAATTCTTCGCATAGAGCAGCAATTGCATCATAATTCATTGTCTTACGAATCAACACATCGCGTTTTGCCTCGAAGGGCACATCGGTATGTATGGTAACAAGTTGCTTGGACAGAAATGCCATTTCTCGTGATTCTTCGAGTTTTTTCCGAACAGAGGCTTTTTCGATCTTCTCAAGGTTGTTGTAGAGATTTTCGAGTGAACCGAACTCTTGAATCAGTGGTATAGCGGTTTTTTCACCAATCCCTTTCACTCCGGGAACATTGTCGGATGAATCGCCCATCAAGGCCAGCACGTCTATCACATGTTCCGGTGCGACACCGAACTTTTCTTGCACCTTTGCCGCATCGTACTTCTCATACGTACCGGCATCTTTTCCGGGACGTAACACTTTAACCTTGTTGGTAACGAGCTGAAAGTAGTCTTTATCACTGGTAACGCACAACACGTCGTGGCCATCGGCAGATTCACGCATGGCAATGGTGCCAATCAGATCATCGGCCTCAAAACCGGGTAACTCAATTCGAGGCAGTCCCATGAGATCAATCAGTGTTTTGATCCTAGCCAACTGAGGCACCAGATCATCGGGAAAGGCATCACGGTTGGCTTTGTACTGGTTGTACAGTTCATGGCGAAACGTTGGTGTTGCTGTGTCGAACACCACAGCCATTGCTTCAGGCTTATGCTTATCCAGTAATCCGGCCAAAATGTTGGCGAAAGCGAAGACTGCAAAGGTGGGTTCACCTGCCGGTGACTGCATTCCTGTGCGGGAGAGTGCGTGATAGGCTCGAAAGACGAGCGAGAATCCGTCAACTAAAATCAAGGGCTTTGTCATGCACCAAGTTATGGAGCATGTAGATTTGTCGAACATTTATCACCAACATGATCATTCCCGAGTTTTGGCTCTACGCCGGATTTTTATTTCTTGTTAGCATACTGCTGGCACTGGATCTCGGTGTATTTAACAAGACGCCCCGTGTGGTATCAATTGGATCTGCACTTGGGTGGACGGCATTTTGGATATCTCTCGCTCTCAGCTTTAACGGTCTCGTGTATTACATGAAGGGTCCGCAAGCAGCAAAGGAGTTTTTCGCGGGCTACCTCCTGGAGCAATCGTTATCGGTTGACAACATTTTTGTTATCATCCTTGTACTTCGATTCTTCAAGGTCCCTCCACAGTACCACCACAAGGTTTTGTTTTGGGGAATTGTTGGTGCTGTTGTGATGCGTGGCACGATGATCGCACTAGGAAGTGCACTGATTGCCAACTTCGCTTGGATGTATTTCGTGTTCGGTGCCTTTCTCGTATTCACAGGAATACGAATGGCATTTAGTACTGAGGAAGCGCGCAACCTTGAGGACAACTTTGTTGTAAAGAATGCCCGACGTTTTTTGCGCATCACAGATGAATATCATCAGGAGCGATTTCGGGTTCTTAAGAACAGACAGTGGCACTTTACCCCTCTTTTTTTGGTATTGCTTACCATAGAAGCAACAGATCTAGTTTTTGCTGTGGACAGCATACCGGCAATTTTTGCAGTAACCAACGATCCATTCATCGTGTTCACCAGCAACATTTTTGCTGTGATGGGGCTAAGGAGTCTGTTCTTTGCCGTAGCAGGTGTAATGCGACTTTTCCATTACCTTAAGTATGGACTTAGCCTGATCCTAACCTTTATTGGTGTAAAGATGTTCATCCAGCAGTGGATTCACATGCCAGTAGAAATCGCACTCACTGCAATCGCCGTCATCTTAGCTCTAAGTATATTGGCTTCGGTAGTCTTTCCGGAAAAGAAAGCTACGCAGATTGAGTAAGGTTCAATAGAGAGCCTTACCGCAGTGCGGACAGGTGGATTCCTCCGTCTGCTCACTGCTTCGCTGTTCACTCTTTGTAAGTGCATGTTCAGCAAACCCGGACGCCAGGATACCTGTGGGGATGGCAAAAAGTCCGATTCCAAGCACAGCTGAAATTGCTGCAAGCACCTTTCCCGCAGTGGTGATTGGATATACGTCGCCATATCCAACCGTTGTAAGCGAGGCAACAGCCCACCACATCGTTGTAGGAATGCTACTAAAGGCATCGGGTTGCACTGGATTCTCGATTTCGTACATAATCGTTGAAACACCAACCAAAATGAAGAGAACAAAGGATAGTGATGTAATCAGTTGGCTTCGCTTTTCGTGTACAACTTCGCCGATTACCTGGAGTGCGTGAATGTAGCGGACAACTTTGAAGGCGCGTACGAGTCGTATTAATCGGGCAATACGTAACGTCCGCAGGTCAACACCGATACCAACCAGCAGTGCAGGAGTAATAGCTGCCAAGTCTATCAATGCTAAGGGTGAAAGGATGTATCGGAGGCGTCCGAAGAAAGGATGTGCATACTTAGGATTTTCTACACAACACCAAAGTCTGAGTACATACTCTAGAGAGAAGGCAGCCAGTATTCCTTGATCAATGTTCACAATCAGGTTTCTATAGACATCCCAGACTTCTTTCACAGACGAAATGATAACGGAAACGATACCGACAACGATAAGAATAATAAGCGATGCCGTCACGTATCTCGAAGCACGATGTGCGGGGTTTGCTGAGAGTGCTAGAAAAACCGACCTGCGCAAACGTTGGTATGTTGGTTGCATGGTATTATCCGTGATGGAAGAACTCAACGGCTGCAAAAATGCTTACCATTTCCTAGTTGTGTTTGCCATTGCGCTCTTTGTAGGCGCATGCTCTTCTGCCACAATAAAAAAAACAGGAAGTGCTGTTGTTGATGTAGCGTTGCGAACCGCATTTGACTTGCGTGGTACACCATACTGTGGTGCTGGCATCACGCCTGACTGTTTTGACTGTAGTGGATTTGTGTGGTATTGTTTGAAGGCTGCAGGAGTAACGATACCGAGAAGGGCATCTGATCAGTTTGCCTATGGCGAACCCATTGCGTTGAACCAGCTAGAAGAAGGTGACTTGGTCTTTTTTACAACAACATCAAAATCCATTAGTCACGTTGGCTTTTTTGTAGGCAACAATACATTTATTCACAGCTCTTCCAGTAGTGGCGTTATACTGTCGAGCCTTTCGGACACTTACTGGCAACCTCGACTAGTAGGTGCGCGGAGGGTTCGGTAAAGTGCATTCGGTTTGAGCAATGCATCCCGTCCGGAAGTCAGGAGCATACGAACATTCCTAAGCTGCAACATGCGCACCAAAGTTGCGGAGTTAATAGAGCCCCACGTCACACTTTGCTTGTATGGTTGCACAATGGTTTGGTGATCACTGTGGATTTGTTGACGTTGTGACCTGCGACGCTCTGCCGACGCGTCGGGGAGGAGGAATGCGAGGATGGAGCTGATGGCCGGTGGTGGAGGCGGGGGAGGGACCCATTAACGAAGCCGCCAGGTGGGTCGTCTCGCAGCATATCACTCAACCCCACTCCCACTTCACCCAATTCTGTTCTGCAAATCAACACACGTCGTTACTCCCTTGCTTCTCGCTGCTGCAGAAACCCTCTTCACCTTAACACCACCACTCCCAACGCCGAATTGTCAGCATGAATACAGGAGGTGTCATTTCGACAGCCCTCTCGTGTCATCATGTCTGCTAGCCGTTGCGAAATGTGCCATAATGACCGAATTATCCCTTTGGCACGATTTTCCAAGGTGCTCCTTCGAACAATTTAATCCACTTTCACAACAACTGTTATGTTCAGAACAATTTCAAGGAGACCAGCCATGGGAATCATCAAAGTTGATCCTTTTCGCGGTTTCGACGTACTGGCACGGCGAGTAAACGATATGTTCGACGAAGTACAGCGCAATGGCTTTAGCTTCGAGATGGGTGACTTTACACCTCGCGTAGATGTCACCGACGACGAGAAGACGATCACATTTCACGCGGAACTACCGGGAATTCCAAAGGAAAATGTAAAAATCACAGTTTCTGATGGACGTACACTTACCATCCGCGGCGAAAAGAAACGCGAAGACAAACAAGAAGGCAAGAATTACATGCGTGTTGAACGCAGCTATGGTAGTTTTGCCCGCTCTTTCTCATTGCCAGAAAACCTGAACACCGATCAGATTTCGGCTTCGTTCGAAAACGGCGTGCTCAGTGTGGCAATACCAAAAATCGAGCCTACAAAACCAAAAGAAACTGAAATCACCATACAATAACAATTCGTGGAACAGAGGCACATAAATACGTGCCTCTGTTCCCTTTCCTGAATAATCACTTTCATGAAAACATACTACCATGGGTAAAATCATCGGAATAGACCTTGGCACCACAAACTCCGTGGTTGCCGTAATGGAAGGATCGCAACCTGTTGTTATTGCTAACAGCGAAGGAATGCGCACAACACCCTCCATTGTAGGATTTACAAAAAGCGGCGAACGCCTCGTTGGCCAGGCTGCAAAACGGCAGGCGGTTACGAATCCGCACAATACCATCTATTCCATAAAGAGATTTATGGGACGCCAGATGAACGAGGTAACGGATGAAGCAAAGGCTGTTCCGTATAAGGTGGTTGCCGGAGATAACAACACTGCTCGGGTTGACATTGACGGACGTCTCTACTCCCCGCCGGAGATCAGCGCCATGATTCTGCAGAAAATGAAGCAAACTGCCGAAGAATACCTTGGCGAAAAGATTACCGAAGCGGTTATTACCGTTCCAGCATACTTCAACGATGCTCAGCGTCAGGCTACTAAAGATGCCGGCGAAATCGCTGGTCTAAACGTTCGCCGAATTATTAACGAGCCAACGGCTGCTGCTCTCGCTTACGGACTCGACAAAAAAGGGCATAACCAGATTGTTGCTGTATATGACCTGGGCGGGGGTACGTTTGACATTTCCATTCTGGAAATTGGCGATGGTGTCTTCGAAGTAAAGAGTACAAATGGCGATACACACCTTGGCGGTGACAACTTCGACCAGCGGTTGATTGACCATCTTGCCACAGAATTCCAAAAACAAGAAGGCATTGACCTGCGCAAAGACCCAATGGCACTACAGCGTTTGCGCGAAGCTGCCGAAAAAGCGAAAATCGAACTAAGTCAGATGCTGCAAACTGATGTGAATCTGCCATTCATTACTGCTACGCAAGAGGGTCCAAAACACCTGAACGTGAATATCACACGCGCAACATTCGAGAAGCTATGCTCAGACCTTTTTGAACGTTCGCTTAAGCCCCTTGAGCTGGCCCTTAAAGATGCCAATCTTACCCCGTCGCAGATTAACGAAGTAATACTGGTAGGGGGCTCTACACGCATTCCCAAAATTCAGGAAATCGTTAAGAACTTCTTTGGCAAAGAAGCATCGCGTGGAGTTAACCCCGACGAGGTTGTGGCCGTAGGTGCAGCTATTCAGGGAGGTGTTCTGGCTGGCGATGTAAAGGACGTCTTGTTGCTCGATGTTACGCCACTCTCCCTTGGCATCGAAACCATGGGTGGTGTGATGACGCCAATGATTCCAGCAAACACTACAATACCTCATCGAAAAACAGAAACGTTCTCCACGGCCTCCGATAATCAACCTAGCGTTGAAATACACATCCTCCAGGGTGAACGTCCAATGGCCAACGATAATAAAACGTTGGGCAAATTCCATCTCGATGGTATTCCTCCGGCACCACGCGGTATTCCTCAAATCGAAGTAACGTTCGATATTGATGCCAATGGCATTCTAAGCGTTACAGCAAAAGACAAAGCAACCAACAAAGAACAAAATATCCGCATCACTGGTTCAAGTGGCCTCGACAAGAACGAAGTAGAACGCATGAAACGCGAAGCGCAAGAACATGCTGCTGAAGACAAGAAACGCAAGGAAGAAATTGAACTTAAGAACCAGGCCGATGCACTCGTGTACAGCACAGAAAAACAACTCAAGGACTTCGACGAAAAGCTCGACCTCGACATGAAGGATCGCATCACAAAGGCTAAAGAACGCTTGGCAGATGCTGTAAAGAACAACCCTGCCGATATTCGCGCTGCTATGGATGCCCTGAACGAGGTGTGGAGTGAAGCCTCCAGTAAAATGTATCAATCCACTGCTGATGCCGGCACAACCGGTGCACCTGAAAACGCCAATCAAACAGATAATGGAACGGAAGGGAAGGTAGAGGATGCAGACTATACGGTGGTGGACGACAAGAAGGACTAAACGGTTAGGAGAAATGAAAGGGTTGGTTGATGAAACCAACCCTTTTTTATTTTCACTCCATGATTATCGTTGTATTTACCGCTGTCTTGGGCGACCTGGACCAAGACTATGCACAAACATCCGCTCACCTACGTGCTGCAGCCTTTGAACAGTTTGGGTGCATAGAATTCAAAAGTGTTGAACACAATGGCGAAGAGATCACTTACTCCCTCTGGCCCGATGAAGAACACGTTCAACGGTGGAAGATGTATGCAGAACACCAAAGAGCCAAGAGTATGGCAGTGAAAAAATGGTATAAGGGATTTACTTCAATTACTGCACGCGTTATTCGAACACGCTCATGGCCGGACTCCAAAATCAGTAACCCGGAATAGACTGTTGTATGCATCAACCAAATAATCGCATTATAAACCTAGCCCAGTTTTTTTCGAGATTCACCGAAACATGGTCGCCAAAAGTTGTTGCTGAACTGAACACCATTCAATTTAAACTAGCCAAACTGCATGGCGAGTTTGTTTGGCATGCTCATGATGATACCGACGAAGCGTTTATTGTTGTAAAAGGGGCTATGGAAATCGAATTCCACGATCGTGTTGTTTCTCTGAACGAAGGTGAGCTGTTTGTTGTTCCCAAGGGCGTGGCACATGTCACCCGAGCCAACAAAGAGTGTCACGTTCTGATTATAGAGCCCCGTGGCGTTGTGAACACCGGCGATGTAAACAGCCCACTCACAGCACCGTTAAACACCTGGCTTTAACGCACAACGGAATCGTTTGCACACATTGTTTAGAGAATACCTGTTGTGGCTCACTGCCAATTGGTAACTTTAAGTATGAGTGCAACTTCGCGAACGCGCCTTGTAGAGCTTAGTGAACACAGTCCGTCACAGATTGTTGGCTTTTTCTTTCTCGGAATCATGTGCACGGTTGTTCTCTTCATAACCGTAGCCGCTCCTGTACTGGACGCATTCTTTGCGAGCTTTCTCCGAAGCACCGTTGTACGCGATGGCACTGTTGTGGTGTATCGTGTTGCTGATAATCGTGCCGACGAGTTAGTAGAAACCGGTCAGTTTACTACTTGGGCCCTCGTGGACCCGTTACACTCATCATCTACACGATTGCGAGCCGAATACATCTTTAAGCCGGTACTTGCCTTAGCTCCGTTGGTAGTAGTCGGTGGAACTGTACTTGCTGCACTTCTCACGGTTATCATCCCGGGAGGATTGCTCCGACAAAAGATTCAACGGGAAATTCTTGTTGCTCTTGATAAGCTCTCCATGCGCCTATACGGCGAACACACCACCGAAGAAGTAGCTCGCCTAACGCGCGAAATTGTTACCGCCGATCCACGAAAACTTCATGACCTTGCCGATTCCTATGGATTAACATACTCCGATGCTGACCTGTTGCGAAAAGCAATTCAGTGGAGGGAATCCCGGGGTGTATCACAACTGCTCCGCACTCACGATGCGATTAAGTTTTATATGCGTGAGTATTTTACGGACAGATATAGCAATACTGTGCTGGGCCTTGTGTACATGGGCGCAGCCGTGCTGATCATTGTGATCGGTGTTCGAGGTCTGAAGTTCCTTCCTGCTACCGACCCCAGCGTTGTCCTGGGTGCACTCGGACTGGAGTTTATTCTCCTCGTTACATATGCCGCTATCCTTATGTACGGAAGAACCGAAGAATCGTCCGCATTGCTCAGTAATCAGCAGTCCACACATACCAACATTGGCGAGATGGATGCCAACATGGAGCAATTAGTACGAGCACTTCTGGCCTTGCCGCGGAATCGCTCGGAGGAGAGATGACAGTTCACATTCCCGGACAGCAAAGTATATCAGCCAATCTAACTGATGCGGTAAGCAACTGGAAGGCTGGCAAAGGAGCTGTACTATTCGTTGAAGGCGAGACCGGAAGCGGAAAAAGCTTTGTTTTGGACACACTTGAATCAACACTCGGTGCTGCCGCTATTCGGGTTGACTGTAGGCCTCCAATTGGAACCTTTAATGTTGCAGGAATCCAGCCGCTGCAACCCTTTGGATTGGCCATAGAGAGGCTTTACCAAAATGGAGAGGCAGCAGCAAAAAAACGCCTTGCAATGAACATAGGCATGAGTCTTCTTGCCTCGCTACCCATCGCAGGCGATATATTCTACGCAATCAAATCTGTTCGTCAGGACGTATCAGAGTTCAAAAGGGAAACAGCCGCGCTGGCACAAAAAAAGCGCGCTGCTGTTGAAGAATGCCTGATAACCCTGGCGACAATAGGTAGTCAAACACCATTTGTGCTATTGGTTGACGATGGCCAGTGGTCCGATCCGCAGAGTATCGAAGTTCTGCGTAGCATGATGTCGGACCCTGACAATAAGATACTTGTGGTTTGGGCCTATAATGCACATGCTGCCCGTGAACATAATATGAATCTTCTGTCGTTGGTGAACGACACGAAGATTCCTGGTGCGCGACTACGTATAAACAACGTGAGCGAACAGGCAATAACTGAGCTGGTGCACCACATGGCGCCCACTCTTCGACTAACACAAAAACAACTGCAAATCCTGCACGAACGATCGGCAGGCCTCCCGGCAATTGTCCACGAATACATACGATACTGGCAACAGAATAATCACATCCTACCAGACGGTAGCCTTTCCGAAGACGCAATCACAGATGTAGCAACGCACCTCGGCGACCATCCCGCAACAAATAACGTGCTGCATGAAGTTCCAGAAGAAAATGCTGCCTACCTTGCGCTGTGCGCTGCTGAAGGCCGTGAGTTTACAGCGTATCTGGTTGCTTCACTTACAAATACCGATGTGATCAGCACCATTCGCAAACTACGTTCACTAGAGAGAAGCACAGGTCTTATTAAAAATATTGGCGTTCGAACGCGTTACGGAGTTAAGAGTACAACATTTCGCTTTACAGCCGACCTTCCTTATAGTTTCTTCCTGCATTACCTTTCGTACGAAGAGCGCAGGATGATTCACCAACGAATTGTTGAGATACTTTCTGCAGAGCGTAACAACTCAGATGTACAAGCAATTCGAGACCAACTGGCAATTTTGATTGCTGCATACGGAATGCAAACCGATAACGAGGCTGTTGTTAACGAAATGCTGATAGAGAGTCACCGGGCAACCATGGAAACCGGCTCCATCCAAAGCGCTGCACTTATCCTTTCTGAAATCGAAAAGCGAACAGGAAACACCGTAGGAGAAACTGAAGATGGACAACTACTGCACCATGATTCATCAGTTTCAACGCTCACGGCAGAGCCTTCGTTTCAGTCTATCATACGTACTGCCTCGGACGCCCTCATTGAAGGGACTGCCAACCTTGCTCTGGAGATGGTAGATCGCTACATCCAAAACTTCGACAATCCCTCCGAGTACATCATGCTGCAATGCTTACGGTCGCAAGCCCTGATACAACTTCACCAATTCGACGAAGCCAACAGAACCATCACACTCCTGCTGCAAGACACGAATGGCGACGCACGCCTGAGAGCATTTGTCTTGAACATGCATGCAAATCTGGCATTGGCTCAGAACAACACAGACCTTGCCCTAACGTACATTCAGGATGCTGCTAAGGCTTCTAACGATGCCCATCCGGCTGCACAAGTATTAACTCTATGCAATGCTGTTGTCGTGAACAAAAGCCCCTTGCCATCGTCCTTTATCAGTGGGCTGCGAAAAAAACTCGTACAGTCCAGTTGGAAGTCGTTGGCGGCAGACATTGGGTTAACACTTGCCCTACTGCTGTTTGTAGGCGCCGAAAGCCTAACGGGGCAAACAACAACAAATCCAATTCATGCAGGGAATGTTGAACGGGCACACCCCACTCCAGATATACAAAAGCTTGCCAAATACCGAACGCTGAAGATACCATTCATTCAGGCCACAGAAACGTACCTTTCGCAGTTTGGCAATGTTTCGATGATAGCAGATGAAGCTGATCCCTCCCCAATGCAAAATGAGAGTTCCATTGCCGTAAACCCAACAAATCCTCGAAACCTGATCGGATCGGCAGTTGACTATAGATTGGGTAGCCAAACGTGGGCATATTACTCAACCGATGCCGGACTAACGTGGAAAAACGTATCGCTTGGAGTTCCACATCCAGGCTGGAGATCTACAAACGACCCATCCGTGTGCTTCGACCATCAGGGCAGAGGATATCTGTGTTATGGAGGATTTAATGTTACCAACACGCCTCAGTTCGGTGAGAATGGCGTGTATGTTTCCATTACCGACGA
>CAZGHI010000006.1:0-15738 GCA_964525565.1 uncultured Hyphomicrobiales bacterium | reverse complement strand
CTAACCTGGAGTAAAACGCACATTGCGGTTATTGAACATCGTGGAACACAAACAGCCGACAGCGCTTTTGAAGATAAATACTACATCCATGCAGATACGAGCGCTACGTCTGCCTATCGAGGATCACTGTATATCCCGTGGAAGCGTGTAATCAATGCCGACTCGTCAACACAAATCGTTCTATCGAAAAGTACAGATAGGGGGCTTACATGGTCTGCTCCTGTGCCTGTTGGAAACCGATTTCCTTCTACAAGTGAACATCCCACTTTTGGACAGAGTTTTCCGTTAGCTCGCACGTCGCCGGATGGCACCGTGCATGTTGTATGGAACAGCGGTACCGAAAATGCAGTACGATATGCACAAAGCACCGATGGTGGCTCTACATTCTCAGAGCCAAGGATTGTTCATACCTACAAGCCATTTGGGGAAAAACTGGAAGTTGCAGGTACTACTAACAGCAGAGTGAAGAAAGTGGTCCGCGCCGAAGCTTACCCCACTCTTACCATCGACAATACCAACGGACCTCGCCGAGGTTGGCTCTATCTAGCATGGGCTGCGGATAACTATCCCAACGTGTACTTTTCACGATCTACCGATAACGGAAACACTTGGTCGGCTGCCAAGCTCGTTCACTCCGACACTACCAACGATCAGTTCTGGCCGTGGATTGCTCTCGACCCTACGAACGGAGACCTTGCCATCATGTACTTCGACTCGCGTGATGATCGGGAGAACCTAACCGTAACCTGTTATGTAAGCTATAGCAACGACGGAGGTACCACATTTATCGATCGAAGGGCAGGAGATGTAGATCATGATTTACGCAACAATCCCTTCCAGGGAAGGACGTTTGCCGGTGATTATAGTGGTTGCGATTTTTACAATGGCATTATCTATCCTTCGTGGGTGGACATGCGTAAGGCCACTCCCCAGAATAGCGTCAACAGCGATGTCTATACAGCAATTGTAAAAGCCAATTCGCCGGAAGCCCCACGTACCTTTTCGGCGGATATTGTTGCCGGCAATCCAAATGCACTTATGCTACGTTGGTCGGAAGTTTCACAACGTGTATTCGGACAGCCACTCCCTCCGTCGGCAACGATTCATCTCTCTCGCGACGGAACACCAATTACTACTCTACCTTACACAACGCTCGAATACCTTGACACCGGTTTAGAAGCCTACCGAGAGTACCATTACTCATTGTACGTGGTTGCAAATTCTGACAGCTCAGTTGAACGCAGAACAGCAGGTTTTGCAGGAGGAGCCAAACAACCCAACCGTCCACTACTGCATGCAATTCGTGGATTAGACTCCCTAAACATGCCATATATCGCTTTAACGGCAACACTGCCGACAACCCGGCTAGATGGTACAACACCGCTATCGAACCTTGCCGCGTTAGCTGTTTCGCTTAACGCTACATTAACAGAAGTTCCGCTCAATTCTGCCGACACCGGTACTACCCGCTTGTTTGTTGTGCCTACGAAGGCCGATGGTTGGTATCGTGTATCGCTTGCGTGCGTTGATACCGATGGAAATCAAAGCCCGTGGACGGATACATTGATTGCATTCGCCGGAAATATGTTATGGCACAGCGAACGTTTCGATACAATGCCAAATCTACTTGTTCTAGGTGGCTCGTGGGGCATAGACACAACATTCTCTTTTAGTTCACCGGCCTCGTTTACTGAAACACCATACGGTGACTACAACAGAAGCCACCGCGATACAGTAGTGTTGTATCCGCGCATTTTTCGGGAATGGATTCCCGAGCATAATGCAATTGTCCTTTCTTATGCAGTAGCGGCATTCATAGATCCAAGTGATACGATGTTCATGGATTTGCTTCGTCAAGGTACCGATCAACCACATGACTGGAAGCAGATTGCATGGTGGAATTCATCGCTAGATGCACGATGGGAATCTGCAGAAAAACTGCCAAGTGCATGGAGAAACGAAACCTACATTATACCATCTACAACAGACACCCTAACCGTAAGGTTGCGATTCCGTTCGAATCTCACCCGTCATGCTGATGGTTTTTATATTGACGATATCTTGTGGTCAACCACAACTGCCGTACTGGAGACTTCAACAATTCCACCTGCGACATATCCATCGCCGGCATCTGAGTTCGTTCAGTTTCCCTTCGAATCAGCATCAGAAAATATCAGCATCAGCATCGTCTCTGCCGATGGCAGTCAGTGGCCGGCTGCGTATGAGCACGTTGGTAACCGTATCCGACTTGATGTACGAAGTCTAGCTGCTGGCATGTATGCAGCCGCCGTTTTTAATGGACTGCACACCACCTACGTGCCATTCATTGTAGCCCGTTAGTGACTTTTCAGTTCGAAGGAAATCGTTGTTCCTTTTCCTGGTTCGCTTTCTACGCTGATCGGGGAATTATGGGCTTCGAGAATATGCTTAACAATCGCCAGTCCGAGCCCCGTACCTCCGACGGCCCGCGACCGATCTTTATCAACACGATAAAACCGCTCAAAAATCCGCGGGATGTGTTCTGCCGGCACTCCGATTCCAGTATCGGACACACTCACATATGCACGTTCGTTTGCGTAGCTAGCCCGAACAACTACCGACCCACCATCTACATTATACTTTATCGCGTTATCAATGAGGTTGGTAAGAACTTGCGAAAGCCTCTCCTTATCGCCGTACACATGTATATCCTGATCATTGAGAATCTCCAATTTCAGACTTACACCTCTGTGTGCTCCACGAAGTTCTAGGGTATGCACAACATCGCGGAGAAGATCGCATAGGTTAAAGTAGCGGAAACTCATCCGAAGTTCGCCGCTTTCAATACGAGAGATCTCTATTAGGTCGCTGAGCAATGTATTTAATCGGAGAGCATTTTGATATGCTTTCTCAAGGAACTGCCGTGAAACGTCAGGATCATCAATTGCCCCATCCAGCAATGTTTCCAAATATCCCTGAACGCTAAAAATCGGTGTACGCAGTTCGTGAGATACGTTGCCAACAAACTCACTGCGAACCCGTTCCAAGCGCTTCATCTCCATGATATCGCGTGTTGCCTTCTGAGCCAGCCGATTCACCTCGCGTGCTACACGCCGCACCTCGGGAGCTGCAGTAGAAGGAACCTCAACAGACCCGCTAACGGCTCCTTCAGCTATGGCCTGCGTGATTTCTGCCACTTGTTGAAGCGGATGGATAAGCTCTACATCAATAGAGCGTACAACCATCCGATAGCCCACTAGGAGAACACCAACAGGAAAGAGCACAACAGCCAGAGTAAACACAATGCCAAGCGTTTCTCGTTCCATTGGCGGTGTAGCTATATAAACAAGCAGTGCGCCAACAACACTGCATGCTGTACTGATAACTAACCAAAAGAGCGTACTTCGGTAACGAGACCGTTCATGGTGGGCCTGTGCCATGTACGCATATTACGAGAGTTGTTCGCGGAATCGGTATCCTACACCTTTCACGGTTTCAACCCAGGTTGAATACGGACCTAGTTTCTCGCGGATTTTGGACACATGTACATCAACAGTCCTGTCAATAACATATACAGACTCTCCCCATATCCTCCGCAGCAAAGCATCCCGGGTAAAGACCTTACCGCTGTTCACCGCAAGGAAAGCAAGCAGTTCAAACTCTTTCTTTGGGAAGAATGTTTCACGACCATCAATGCGAATGGTGTAGTTCTGACGGTTTATTTCCAGGGCGCCGATTCTAAGCACTTCCGGGGCAGCAATTGTTTCAGTACGAATCGTTTCTGTTCCCCGACGGAGGATTGACTTGACTCTGGCAATGAGAACCCTGGGACTAATCGGCTTTTGAATGTAATCGTCTGCTCCCAGTTCCAATCCAAGTATCTGGTCAATTTCTCCTGATTTGGCTGTGAGAAACATAATAGCAGATCCGGCTGTTGCAGGATTCTGACGTAGTGTTCTACAGACTTCAAAGCCATCCATGCCGGGCATCATGATGTCCAGGATCACCAGATCCGGCTTAAACGCCCCCGCTACCTCCACAGCCTGATTGCCATTCGAGGCCGACGCAACCTTATATCCTTCTTTACCCAGGTTGTAAGAAATCAGGTCTACGATGTCTTGCTCGTCGTCAACCACAAGTATGCGTTTTTCCATAGGACAAAGCTACCGCAACAAAAAGGTAGAGACCTTGTAAAAAAAACATTATATGATGTTTCTATCCTTTGTGCAAACACGTAATTTGTGGTCTGAGCATGGTAAAGTGGCCTCCATACCTACCGGGGGGATGGGTTGGTAACCGCAAATACGTGCAGTGTCTTGTACTCTGTATGTGCTTGCAGTTGCTAGGCACCTCTGCGTATGGTCAGCGAAGAGCGTGGAATTGGTACTTTGGCAATGAAGCAGCCATTAGCTTTGCAACCGGTATTCCCATACCACTCACAGACTCGCGCATGCGCACCGAAGAGGGCTGCGCATCCATTTCAGATCCGGCGACAGGCTCCCTGTTGTTCTATACCGATGGAAGAACGGTGTGGAACAGATTTCATCAGATGATGCCAAATGGTTTCGGCATGCATGGAGATCCGTCAACAAGTCAGAGTGCCCTTATTGTTCAGTTACCTATATCAAGTGAATTGTATGCAATTTTTACACCAGCACCAATCACTTCAGCAGATCCCGGCGGTCGCTGCCTTTGCTTAAAGTACTCCATTGTTGATATGCGGCGCGACGCCGGCTTTGGCGATGTTGTCCTTAGGGACGAATTACTTGAACAGGATGTAACCGAACATGTAACAGCAATTCCCGACTGTAGCGAACCAAACTGGTGGATTGTTGCGCGTAAACGCAGCACATCTTCATTCGTTGCTTTTCATGTAACCCAAGATGGAATCAACCCCCGTCCGGTTGTGTCCAATATTGTTGGCCTGCCGGAAATCAGAGATGCAGGACAGATGTTCGGCTCACCCGATGGACGGTTCCTGGTTATTACATCACCTTCCGGAACAACACAGCTCTTCCGCTTTCATCGTGCCACAGGAAGAGTGTTTCGTGGTATTAATGTCTTCGGACCTGACAATACAGGTATTCACTACGGCGTCACGTTCTCACGCGATAGCCGGTTTCTCTACGTAGCATCATCGAAACTCACACCACAACCGTCAGTTGAAATTTCACGCTTCGACATTTCATCCGAAAACGAAGCCGACGTTATGGCATCAAGGATGGTAGTTGCTGTTCTCCCGGGTAATGCCAATTTCACACCACTTCAGCTTGGTCCTGATGGAATTATCTATGTGGGGCGATATGGTGAGCGGTTCTTGAGCTCTATACCTAACCCGTCGGCGGCCACACCTACGTTGCGTGACACCGCAGTTGTACTATTTGGCGAGTGTCGGTCAGGACTGCCGAATGTGGTGAACTGGTACCTTGCAGATCGAAAACCCGAACCATCGAGGTGCGTAATGCCAATTGCAATATCGGCAGACCGCTCAGTTTGTGAGGATCAATGCATTCAACTCGTAGATGCTAGCGAAGGGATGATTAATTCATGGAGCTGGAGTATTCCTGAAGGAACCCCTTCTTCATCGCGACTACCATCACCCGTTGTTTGTTTTTCTTCTCCTGGAGTGTACACAGCATATCTCACTGTTTCAAATCAATATGGCGACGATACGGATACTATTTCCATTACGGTACATCCTAAACCTACTGTTGTAGCAGAACAGACTGTCACGGCATGCTCCGGAGTTCCTGTCCAGCTCTCTGCAACCGGAGCCAGTACGTATCGCTGGACGCCAGCAACCGGATTAAATGATCCTACGAAACCTAATCCGGTAGCTACGGTAACAGCGAATACAACATATACCGTTGTAGGCACAGATAGCTGGGGATGTTCTGACACTGCAATTGTAAACATTGTGATGAAGACAATGGAAAGCGGACCCGATGTTACGGTTTGCTCGGGTGCAACAGCACAGTTACAGGCTCGTGGCGCAGATCACTACGAGTGGACGCCGTCAACGGGATTAGACGATCCATTTTCAGCAACTCCGAAAGCAACGGTTTCCGAAACAACGACGTACACGGTAAGGATGACATCAGGAAACTGTGTAGTTGAAGAACAGGTTCATGTATTTGTTAGCAACGAACTGAAGGTTTCCATAGATGCACCCCGCCAAGCCTGTATAGGAGCATCCATCCAGGTCCGTGCCATTGGCGGCGGCTCGAATTTTACGTGGTCCGGAATAGGCGTTCAGCCGTCAGCAACGAATGAAACGATCGTGGCCGTTACCGGCTCTACCTGGATTTATGTTACTACCACCAGCGGTTCGTGTGTGGCACGCGATTCGTTTTACCTTGCTGCTAGCGATGGTCCTAGTGTTGATGCCGGTGATAACATTCTTTCATGTTCGATGAAGCCGGTAACCTTACGGGCACACAGTTCAGCAACAACCTTTGTATGGTCTCCGCGGGAATTTCTTGAAACAGACACAGGCTCCGTTGTAACAGCCTTTCCAACAGAGACGACTGTGTTTTACGTAAAGGCCATTGCCGACAATGGCTGCATCGGTACAGATTCCGTGGTGGTAATCGTTACACCATTACCCGCTGTGGATGCAGGTCCGGTACGAAGGATCTGCAAAGGTTCGGCAATTCGCTTATCGGCGAGCGGGTCTGCGAGTAGCTACACATGGTTTCCGAGTGATGGACTCGACGACCCAAACAGCCTTACACCTCTGGCCAGTCCCCTGGTAACTACCACGTATGTGATTACCGCCGAAAAGGATGGCTGCATATCTACCGACTCAACAACCGTGTATGTCTCGGACATTAACCTTCAAGTACCAACAGATACCAGAATCTGCCAAGGTTCGGCAACTCCACTCTTTGCTTCCGGTGCTGCGATGTATGCTTGGAGTCCGACCACCGGACTGTCGGATCCGTCAATACCAAATCCGATTGCCTCCCCAAAAACCACAACAACATATCGCATTGTTGGAACAGATGCTTCAGGATGCGAAGATGTTGCTTACTGCACAGTGTATGTTATTGACACAGCCAGCATCAAACTGCGTGCTGCTACGGTAACCGCAGCCGCAGGGACATCAGATCTTCCTTTGCCAATCATTGTAGATGCAGACCCTGAGATTCTTCCTGTTTTCGCCGATACACTCAGAGCCAGCTTGGTATTCCCTGCCGATGTTTATTACCCTTCAAAATGGGATATTGGACCATCATTCTTCGCCATTCGAGGCCATGAACGAATTGTTCGTCTGATTCAGTACAACGTTCAGATTGTAAACCCTCAGCAACGGATCAACACACTATACGGAACTGTATTGGCTGGCACCATTACAGATGCCAAGCTCCATTGGGAAGATATTCAATGGCAGGGTGTTGAATGCCCATCCGGCTCTTCCACATCAGGAAGGCTCCTCGTAACCGGATGTAATTTGCAAGGAAGATCGCTGCGTTTCTTCAGCCCTACAACTGTAAACGTTGTACCACGTACTACATCCGATGTTTTGGATGTTCACATACTTGGTACCGAACCAGGAACGTTCACGGTGCAACTTGTATCAGTGAATGGCAACGTCATTACTGAGCAGCAGTATCATCGGCCTATTGGTACAGAGCATGACCTGCATGTATCACTGAATGCGAACGGCCTTAGTGCAGGGACATATTTTGTTGTTGTGCATACACCCCAGTATGCGCACGTACAGCACATCGTGTGGTTACCCTAGCCTTTGCCCGGTATCCGTAATTTTGCTTGATGCACTTGGCTGAACGCACTCCCTTTGCTGTACTTCTTCTGTTGTTACTTGCTACACATTGTTTTGCTGAACGTCCCGACTCCACAAATGCACGTGCAATAGCCGATAGTATTCAATCGGTTTTGTCGAAACGAGTTGTTGTCACAGGCACGAGAAACACCGTCAGACTTCAGGATTCTCCGGTTCGTGTTGAAGTTATTGGCGAAGAAAGGATACAAACCACTGCAATGGTAACCCTGGCCGATCTACTTCGGGAGCAGTCTGGCTTACTCATGCAAGGAACGGTACGCACCGGAGTGCAGATGAATGGTCTTGGACCCGATTACACACTGATTTTGATAGACGGACAACCCGTTATTGGAAGAGTTGCCGGTGTTATTGATCTCTCAAGAATTTCTGTTGGAAATATCGAAAGAGTAGAGGTAGTCAAGGGTCCACTCTCCAGTATGTACGGATCAGAGGCGCTTGCCGGTGTAGTAAACATCGTTAGCAAGAGTCCTCCGGATGGATTTAGTGGATCTGCACTGGCGCAGTATGTTACGCATGGCCCGGCGGAACTTCGTTTGGAATCCGGTGTCGGCACCGACTCGCTTGAACTCTCAGGCTTCTTAAACTACCGAAACTCAGCATCGTTTTCACTACCTGTTGATACACTTCAGATTCCTTTTGCCGGTTATCGCGATGTAACGGCGCAGCTTAAGGGACAGGTCAGGCTCGATAAACATTGGAAGGTGCGAAGTTGGTTGCGGTATTTTGACACAGAATCGCGGGGCGATTTTATTGAAAGTGTTTTCGGCCAGATTGCAAAGAATAGCGGAAGTGTTACACAGCGCGACTTTTCTGCAACTTTGGGAACTGAGTGGATCAAAGCCCGATCACGCCTGCAGATTACGGCTTACGGTTCGTCGTACACCGAGCAATACAATTTTGACGTTGACCAGGGTGCAGCCGGAACTGTTGATGATTTAGAGCGCAGAATTGCCCGAATCTACACGCAGTATGACTATGTTGTAGGAGAAAGCAATCGAGTTACTGCAGGTGGTGAGTTCATTTACGACGACATTGGCGGTACCCGATACGCCGACACATCGAACCCTGATGCACGAGAATTTTATCGTACCTATGTTGCCTTTGCACAGTGGGAAGGATTACCAACAGATTGGATTTCGTACGTTGTAAGCGCACGGTATGATGGCAACAGCGTCTTCGGATCGGCAATCAGTCCGCGCTTCTCTGTTTTGTGGAAACCGCACAGTCACTGGCGATTCACCGGATCCATCGGCACCGGTTTTAAAGCACCGGACTTCCGGCAACTCTTTGTTTCATTTTCTAACAGACTTCCTGGCGCGGGATACGATCTGATTGGTGCTGCTCGATTAGGACAGGTGCTTGAGCCCGAGCGCAGTGTATCGTACGATATTGGTGTCAGGTTTGACGACGGATTGCGTGAGCTATCGGCAACGTCGGCAATACTGTATAGTGCCGACCTCCGCATGTTTCGCAATGATCTGAACAACCTCATCGAGTTCTATCTGTATGGTGTTGTTGACAATCGAAATGTGTATTCATACCGCAATCTCTCCAGAGTAACAACGCAAGGAATGGAGGTAAGTATGACGGTATCCCTGGCCCTTACAAACCTTGGCGCCTTTTCGCTGGGAGGCGGATATCAGTTTCTGGACACGTACGACGATCAGGTGGTTGATGCCATTTCTAATGGCACTGCCGGAACCATCAACGAACCACTAACGCGCAAAGCCTACGGTGGACTATGGAATCGGTCTCGGCACAGCGGAACACTTCGACTCCAATTTGATTCGGAGAACAAACTATGGAGTGCAAATGTTCGCTTTCAGTTTATCGGGCGTTACGGTGATGAGTCGTTGGACAAGAATGGCATTGTACTGAGCAATCCTCCGCGTAAAGTCCTCGACCGACCAGATGAATATGTGGATGGCTATACCGTGATAAACGCTGCCGTTACACGCAGCTTTGAATGGGCTAATCAATCCGTACTCGTCGGAGCCGGCGTAAACAACATGCTCGATGTGCTTAACCCCACTTTAATACCAGGGTTAGTAGGACGCCAGTTGTACCTTCAACTGGGTTATCGGTTCTAAGCCCTGTCTTGCATTATAAAGGTTTAAACGCTTCGAAGGTTTCTTTGCATGTATTGCAAAAGTGAATACTTCGGCACAGTGTTGGGCCGAACGGTGACTTAAGCGTCGAATCCCGACTACCACATACCGGACACTGCACGTTACTTAACACATCCAGCCGTAGCGTGAGCGTTTCTTCGTATGGTTCGGGGGGGGCCAACCCATGTTGCAACAGAGCTGCCCTGCCACGCTCGGAAATCAGATTGGAAGACCAAGGGGTATCGTAGTTCACATCCACTATTGTGTTACGAAACCCAAGCCCCTTGCATACCTCTTCAACGTCTGCCTTCATCACAGCTATTGCCGGACAGCCAACAAATGTTGGGGTCATAACAACGTGTACAGAATCTTCGTTCACTTGAACATCCCGAATGATGCCCATGTCAACAACACTGATGGTTGGAATCTCCGGATCTTTTACGGCCTCGAGCGCCTGAAGCACTTGGTTGGCATTCATATTACCACTCCGCAGACGGGTCCAGGCGAACAACCTCCGTCATTTCTTCCAAGAGTGGACCCAGATATTCGGTATGATATCCCCTGCGGCCACCATATACCGGCTCTGAATGGTCGGGAATATGTAGCGTTGCTGAACGACAAATAGGAACAACAAAGTCCATCCATTGCGACTGCAACAATGCTTCGCCACTAAAGATTCCTTCGGAGATCAGTTCATCTTCGTATGGTCCCGGCTCGAACATTCCCAAGGCAAATGGCCAAGCTAACGTCAGCGCCGACTGCATTCGTGCACGACTCTCTTCAGACCCATGTGCACCAAGTTGCTCTACCCATGTTTTGGCATGATACAGATGGTACTTTAGTTCACCATGAATCTTACGCGAAAGTTTGGCAAGGGGCTCAACATTACTTGCTGAAAGCATTTCAAACCGAATATACTCGGCTGCGTCAAAGAGAAAGTGGCGTACCAAACTAAAGTCGTACTCGCCATTTGGCAACTCAACAAAATGTGAACATGCAAAGTCGCTCTCACTTCGTTGAAATGCAATAACGTCTGGCTCGGGACCGCCGCACAAATCTCGATTGATAGTGTATAGAGCCTGAGCGTGGCCAAGTTTATCCTGTGCAATAGACGAAAACGCAATATCTTCTTCAAGGAGTGGACCCAATCCCGTCCATTCACTATGACGATGTGCAAGAATCAGTTCGTCGTCTGCAACTCGCAACAACAGATTACTTAATGCTTGATTATTCATTGTTCAGCTTTTTGATTATCTGTGTTTGGCATTGGAGTAGCTTGTTGCGTCTTCTTGAATGCTTCTACCTTATTGCGAACCATGTATGCAGCAACATCACGATACTTCTTTTCAGGTGTCGTTGCAAATACGTCAGCATCATCACTGCTCATCGCAATAACATTGCTTGTTTCAACAACCCACAAATTAACCGTTTGCCCGCGCCTTGCATACTGTTCTTTCGCAAGTAAGAGTGCCAGCTCGGCATTCGGCGCATGAACACACCCAACATGAACGTGATGTGCTCCACTCTTTGACTGATGAAAAACCTCGAATGTCGGATGCTGATCCAATTCCGGTTTCTGTGCTGCACTGTTGGCATTGTCCTCAGGGATGCCAAGTCGAGTTATTCTGGGGTCGAGCGATACAATTGTTGCCATGAGTACAAATCTATCAATTGTTTCGGACATGAACATCCGATTTTAGCAGTTTGGTTAGCGTACTAATGTACTACCATAATGGGCTGAAGAGCAGGTGATGCACCGGCCGCACTAACAGCAACATAGTAACTTCCTGACGGCAGCGATGCCGTTGAAAAGCGCAGAACTGACGAGTACGGTGTTTGAACCACTTCTGGCCATGCTCGCTCGGTACCGAGGCCGTCGAAGACAACGGCAGTTACATCCTGAATGGGTGGAACAATCTCCAACGTGAATCTATCATTTGCTGGTAACGGATAGGGTGATGACAAGTGATGAGCAACCCCTGCTCTGGTTACGAGTATCTTTACGGCAACGCTACAACGGGATGTACCGTTATACTCTATTCCTTTTCCATACCCTGAAACTGGTATTAACGTTGCCGAGCACGTATCTGGAAGTAGCAGGGTATCGCTTACGTGGCCGGTATCAATTGCAGAAACACAGATATTAAGATAGCCCACCTGCAATGGTTCTATACGCAACGGCAATTGCGCCTGCGGAATACTAAACAAGACATTGCCAACAAATGTAGGATCAGGTATAATCAGCGGCTCTGTTGCCGACCTGTTAAAAATTGCCAGTTCACGACATTGAATGTCTCCAACAATCGATTCGGGAAGGGTAAACCATCCATCACTAAGTGTGGATTGTATCTGTATTTTATTCGCTGCATCAAGCACAGTAATTGTTGTAACGTCAGAGGTATTCTTGCAGCCCCAGGCATCGGTAACGGTAACTTGATAATCACCGGCTTCTGCTGTGGTTATATGCTGCGTGGTCTCCCCATTGCTCCACTGATACTCTGCATAACCATCGTTTGCCGATAAAGTAATACTCTCGCCTATACAAATCGTTGTGCGCCGGTTTGCTGTAATCGTGGGTTGAGGAAGTGGTCGAACAAGGATCGTAATGGGTCCGAGGATTCGTGAGCAGCCATATTGGTCTGTAATGGTAACTGAATACGAACCGGACTGTTTTACATGAATAACATTGGTTGTGTCGCCGGTACTCCACACATGCGAAACACCTACGCTGATTAGTTCAAGTCTTGCGCTGTCTCCATCGCAAACTTCTCGCACGCCATCGGCAATACGCGCAGTTGGAGCAGGGTAGTAGCGGAGTGTGACAACTGCTTTCGACTCCTTGCAGGTTACAGAATCGTATGCTGTGAGTGTATATCGTCCGTCCTTTTTGGCATACCTACCCTGTGCCTGAACGCCATCGTCCCATGTGTATGATGTGTAACCAATCGAGCCAACAAGCAGCACACTGTCGCCCTCACAAAGCTCGATAAGGGGCTCCGGCGGATAAATCGTGACCTCCGGAATCATGTTTCTTGGCTGGTACTTGTAGAGTCCGTTACCGGCAATCCAACCTAGAGTATCACCAATAAAGAACACATCGTCGAGATCGCCATCTATTCCACAGTTCCTATTTGTCCAGGTTTTACCTCCATCGTCAGTATAATAGGCCGAACGTCCGTCACCAACGGCCCATCCACGGTTGTTATCAATCAAGAACGTACCAAACATGTTGCTTCTTGTGTCGAACTGCGTCCACGTAATACCGTTGTCATGTGAAATGCGTACCCCCCCCACACCTCTACCTGTTCCACTGCAATCGGTACCCGAATACGGTATCAAAAACGTAGTGCCATAGATAGCCAATTCCTCGTGCCAGACTTTACTGCCGGTAGTTGAGTACTTTCTCCAGGTAACCCCATAGTCCGTAGTACGCCAAATCACGCCGCTGCTGAGAGCGAATCCGGAGCCATCACGATACAGGAGTGCGTCGGATAATCCGCTGTTTGGTTCTGTTTGGTACGTTGCGGAAAACGTCCGCCCACCGTCCGTTGTCCGATAAAATGTTTGAATACTCGTGCCACAGCCCCCTAATAAAAACACTCCTTCCTGCTCTGTAAGAAAGTAGCTACCCCAGCCTTGTTCTTGGTTGGGATTTGGAGGGGTGATATCCTGCCACGTAGCACCACCGTCAGTGCTTTTATATATACCGGCAGGTCCGGAAGTATAACCGACTAGAGGAGTTAAGAATTGGATGTATTCAAGAAAGCTTCTAGACGTTGCCGTTCCTTGCCACGAAATGCCACCATCGGTTGTGCGAACCACATATCCTTCTATGCTACATGCCCAGCCGTAGCGTGTGTCGGATTCCAGAAAAAACACATCGAGATAATACCCCTGAGCAAAGGGTTGTGGCAAAGTAGCCTTCACCCATTGTGCAGTTGCGGCAGCAGAACCGCTGCACAATGCCACTGCAGATACCATCACATGAATGAGTATATGGTAGAACCGGGTATTCATGCACCACTTAACGTATTACAAGGGCAGTTCCTGTAAACACTTTACGATTGTTTAGAATTGCCACGACGTAGGAGCCCGGCAACACATTAATTCCGTAATTATCCTTTGTATTCCAGACAAATTCAAAGGTGTCGGACTCAGCGAAACGTGTTTCACTTCGTACGATGGTTCCCTGAACATCAAAAATGCTCACAAACACTTCGGTACCCGGTACCGTTGGCGATGAAAACGTTACCTGGTCATGGGCCGGAAGTGGCCGAAGTGATGAAAGGGGCTTTGTTTCTTCGTACACTTTATCTACTTGCGACACAACCAACTGAACAGGTGTTAGAAATGCCCATCGGTCCCCGGTACTAGCGCCATTTCGGTTCACAGCATTACCCGCCGCATGCAAGTAATAGGTACCTGTTAACGAAGGTGCAGACCATTTAAAAGTGAAATCAGCCGAACCAGCAGTCATTGTTTTTGGCGATGTGTGTGTGAGTTCGTTTTGTGCAACAAACAAGCCCTGGCCAGTAATTGCTGACAACGTACCTGAACGAACGGCCCCATTAAGCGTTGCCCGAACAGAAATGTTGCATCCAGCCGCAGTGGCAGTACTATTGGCAACACGAAGCGTTAGGTCAATACTGGCGTTTGGTGCAACAAGAATTTTTCCGTCGATGGCTTCAAGGATTGTAACCGTTGTTAACGAACTGGCTGAGCCATGGCAAGAAATATCACACCCGCCTGAAGTGGTCGTGCTCCTGCCTATTTGTCCGCTTGACGACGCAATAACACTGGTTGAAGAAAAAATCAATGCTGCAACAATGGCTGCATAGCGAAGCTGAAGTATCATACTGCTTAGTAACAGAGAATGTTGGAAATAGAGTGCACACAAAGATGGTAAACCTTCCCGTGAGTTACAGTACTTGCTCAGGATGACTGGTTATTATACACCGGCGAAAAGAAAAGGGCGTTTCCTACAGGAAACGCCCTTTTGAATTCTTAGAATGTCAGTTGGTTTACTGACGTACCAGGCGAACCGTCCAGCGCTGGCTTCCTGAGGTTACAACAACGTTGTAAACACCATTAGCAAGCGTGCCCATGTTAACTCTGGCTGAGAAATGACCACCCATCGAGACTTCGTTGAGTGTAAGGACAACCTCTCCGATGTTGTTAACAATCTCGATGTGAATGTTGCCTGCTTCCATGTGTTGCGATTCAATGGTGAAGGCACCACTTGTTGGGTTCGGGAACAGAACAACATCACTGCGATGGCCTGCAACAACGTCGTCTTCGTTAACATCTGTGAGACGTACCGGATACGCATCCGAGATAGACTTACAGCTGTTGTCGTCTGCAATTTCAACACGGTAGTCACCGGTGAGGCGAACTGCCAGGCGTTGTTCGGTGGCACCAGGGATGATGATACCATCGAGGTACCATTGATAAGCCTGGGCTGCACCGGACTGAGCGATGAGCGTGTCGCCGCTACGTGTGATTTCCGGACGGCTTGGTGTTGGGTTCACAACCACGTCTGTTCCAATCGAAGCTGCAGAACAATTTGCGGCATTCTGAACAATTACGGAGTATGAACCACCTGTTGTTACCGTGATTTCACGTGTTGTTGCACCGTTTGACCAGTAGTACGATGCATATCCGGTTGGGGCACTCAGAACAACTGCACCACCATCACAGAATGTGGTTGGGCCGTTCGGGGTGATAATCGGAGGAGCAACCGGACTTACCGTTATGATAACAGTGTCGGATACACCTGCGCAACCGTTTGCATCAACAACTTCAACGTAGATGGTATCAGTTTGTGTTACAGAGATCGAGCGGCCA
>CAZGHI010000005.1:59314-81699 GCA_964525565.1 uncultured Hyphomicrobiales bacterium | reverse complement strand
ATCCCGCTGGGACTCGAACCCAGGACCCTTTGATTAAAAGTCAAATGCTCTAGCCGGCTGAGCTACGGGATCAGAACAACAAAGATACCACGTTGTTTGATTTAATTAAGCACCGATAATACCATTACTGCTTGGTGTGAACAACTTGTTCTGTAAACCCAATGAATCGTAAAAAGTGCCAATGGGTTGTTTGTTAATGCAAAGCGCTTACCTTGTGCTCCCTGAGAAAGGTGTGCACGGTGGCAACAATGCCGGGAGCATCGAGGTGTAGTGCTGACCACTGTTCTTGTTGTGTTCCATGGTCAACAAATTCGTCGTCAATGCCATGAATGTGCAGCTTGCAACTAGGATGGTATTGTGCGAGGTATTCGGCTACGGCACTACCAAATCCACCTTGTTTCTGCCCGTCTTCAACGGTAATGATCTTCCCGATGCGAATTGCAACATCATCAATCATTGCCGTATCCAGCGGCTTTACAAACCGGGCATTAACAACTTCGCATTCGATTCCCTCAGACTCTAGTTGCCGGGCAGCATCAACAGAAGGTGCGACCCTATTACCAATAGCCAGGATTGCAACATCAGATCCAATACGCAACGTTTCACTGCGGCCGATAGGTAGGGTTCGGAAAGGCGTTCGGGGAACGCCAATACCTTCTCCACGTGGATACCGTATTGCAACCGGTCCGCCGGTGTAGCTGTGTACTGCTGTATAGAGCATATCACGAAGTTCTTGTTCGTCTTTTGGTGCCATGACCACCATCCCCTGGATGATGCGCAGGTAACCAAGATCGAGAACGCCGTGGTGGGTTGGCCCATCGGCACCCACAACTCCCGAGCGATCGAGTGCAAAAACCACATGCAGGTGTTGCATGGCAACGTCGTGCACAATTTGGTCGAATGCACGCTGAAGAAAGGTACTGTAAATAGCACACACTGGAACCACACCTTGTGTTGCCAGTCCCGCCGCAAACGTTACTGCATGTTCCTCGGCAATGCCCACATCGTACACGCGCTCTGGGAAACTTTTTTGAACGATGTCAAGCCCCGTACCGTCGGGCATTGCCGCCGTTATCCCAATAATCCGTGGATTGGTGCTCATTAGCTCTACCATGGTGTCGCCAAATCCCTTCGGGTATGATGGCGGGGGGGGGGTAGGGGGCTTTGATACCGTTATCTCAGAGGCACGCTGTGGTAACTTCCCTATTGCGTGAAGAAACTGCTTGTCTTTCTCGGCCGGCGCATAGCCCTTTCCTTTCTGCGTTATGGTATGCAACAACACCGGTCCACCAATTTCCCGTATGTGGGAAAGCATCTTCACAAGCTGGTCAACGTTGTGGCCGTTTATCGGACCGAAATAGCGGAATCCTAGCGCCTCGAACAACATACCCGGAGTAAGAACAGCTTTTACACCACCCTCCAGACGGTGAGCAGCTTGCCGGATGCGATCTCCCAGACTGTCCATGCTCTGCGTCATACGGTAAATGCGATTGCGCAGATTTTGTGCCGTTGGACTAGAGAAGAGTTCACTGAAGTAGTTGCTCAGGGCCCACACATTTGGTGCAATCGACATTTGATTGTCGTTTAGAACAACAAGGATATCGCTCTTCAGAACTCCGCAATTATTCATTGCTTCGTAGGCCATTCCACCAGTCATGGCGCCGTCACCGATAACGGCAACCACTTTGTATCGTTCCTTAAGAATGTCGCGGGCAACGGCCATACCCAACGCTGCACTAATGCTGGTTGTCGCATGGCCTGCTCCGAACTCGTCGTATTCACTTTCAGAGCGCTTGAGAAATCCACTCAGTCCGTTCTTCTGACGAATCGTGTGTAGTAAATCCCGCCGACCCGTGAGAATCTTGTGAGGATAGGCTTGGTGACCTGTATCCCAGACAATTTTGTCAACAGGCGTGTTAAAAACGTAGTGTAAAGCAACGGTGAGCTCTACCGTACCTAAACCGGCACCGAAGTGCCCGCCAACCTGCGTGATGGTAGCAATAAGGAACTCCCGCACTTCATCCGCTACCTCGCGAAGCTGCGCAACTTCCAGTGAACGAAGGTCAGCCGGACTGTTGATGGATGGTAAATACTTCACTCGGTTCCGTATATGTAAGTTTTGGAGTTGGTTTACTTCTTTGTTTCGATGATAACCTGCACAGTTCTGCTTAACTGTCGTCCGGCTGGGGACCCGTTCGGGTAGATCTCGGAACTCTCGCCCACACCCATTGCAGTGTATTTGGCATCCGTAGCTCGACTCTGCAGGAATGACTTTACGGTTTCTGCTCGATCTTTCGATAGCTTTTTGTTATGATCCTCAGAGCCTATTCTATCGGTATAACCAATGATGCTTACCTTGCTATTTGCCTTAATGGCCGGAAGTACCATACGTTCAAGAACACGCTTGTTGTCTTCGTTCAGTGTTGCTTTATCGAAATCAAAAAGGATAAGAGAGTACTTATCGATGGTGCGATCGGGCAGATTCTCTGTTTTTTTACGAACGCTGCTCAAATAATCAACGGGCATCGAGCCGTTGGCTTCCACCTGCTGACCATCGGACGTTGTTGCTGTGAACACAAAGTCAACGGGTACCTGTGTGGTCGATAGTTCATTCGGTTTAATGGACCATGTTACAGATTTCGGTGTGCCGCTACCGCTTAACTCTCGGAGGGGGCGTCCTGCCTGAGTAATGCTCACGATCCACTTCTTAACCGAGTCTGCATTCTCAACCACGGGATGGAACATAACAACGCTCGGTGAGGCAATTCGCTGATTGTCAGCAGTGATAACCAACGGCTCCAGGATGTCGGGAACATTACTTGTAAGCTCTGCCCGACGGTTCTCTTCTATACCTTCCGGGTCTGTTGTTGATGAGGGTTTCGATGGCGTACCAACCCCACGTGCAGAGATTCGATCAGGTTCAATACCAAAGGCACTAATCAGGTACTGCTTTGCCCATTCCGCTCGTTTCGCAGCAGTTGATCCTTTTGCATCTTCTTTCATTCCATCGATTGTACCGGTGATCGTTAGCGTGCTGTGTGGAATTTTCTTCATCCGTGAGCCAACAATATTCAACAGGTTCCTGTTCACCTCCATTGCATCGAGTTCTAGCTTTTCCGGAATGAACTCACCTTTTTCACTTCCATACTGGGTGTTCTGAGCTGATTCGTCCGGAGTGCTACCACCGGCTGGGAAGAATACGTATGGAACCAATGGGAACATCTCGGTGTACGTAACATCTTCTATCATCAGACTTTGAACTTCATATTCTCTACCGTTATTGTCCAGTGCTGTTACGGGATCGAATCGTGCACTAGCACGCCTTTGGTCAGGCTCAGGTTGTGTTTCATCGGCCCCAAGTCCAAAGGTGAGGTTAACGCCAAAACGGAGTTGGCTAACCTTCCATGGGGAAAATCCTTCGGCCGACGTGACGTTCGTAAGGGGCAAACGGTACGACACTTCCGGCTGAAGCCATACGTTCTTGCTTAGCTCAATCGTGTATCCTGCGCCCACCATAACTGCACTGCGCACACTTGTAGAAGGTATATCGGTTGAGGGTGTGCTAGGGCCCGAAATCGCTGTTTGTCCCTGAAACTGTACATCTGAACTCTGGTCGTAGGTGCTGCTTATTGGGAAACCAAATTCGAGTCCGGCAAGTACATACAGAGGTATGGAAAACAAGTCGTGAATTTCAAGCGACGGTGAAACTTCGATGAGAATCTGTGAACTCGAGGTTGCATGGTTTAGTGCACTGTCTTGTCCAACGGATTGATTGAATGTAGAACTGCCGTTGAGCCAATTCACACCTACCCGACCACCAATGCGCCACATGCGATTTAGTGGAAACATGGCTACGACACCACCACCTAATGCCAGTTTTGTGCTCCCTGCAGTGAAAGCCACAGTATCGTTCCTATACTGTTCAAATGCTGAAGTTGTAGGGTACGACTGCCAAATGTTAACATCTGGACTCGAAAAATTCAGCAACCCCGATACATACGGTCCGATTCTTGCTCCGGGAACAACTGGTAATTGCGTGGACGTCTGCGAAAATGTCTCAAGGGTAAGTACAGTAAGAGCAACTGCAATCAACAGTTTGTTCATGTGAGTAGGCTTCCATTATTTATGAAACAACAAATTTACGGAGGTGAACATGGCGATCAAGAAACCACTCGCACGTCGGATACTGCTGACTACGATAACCTTTTTTGTGGTTTTCGGAGTAGGGCAGGCCGCTAACGACGAAAAAGAGAAACTCAAGATTGGAGCAAGACTTGGTCCTGCAATCCCCAGCGAGTCCATTGCCGACGTCTATAATCAACTTGATACCTCCGGATTGGGAGCTGCATACGAAACTGCAGCCAGCCTGGGGTGGAACCTTGCTGCACATGCACGAATCGGTGTCTCTTCGAACGTGAGTTTGTCGGGAGGGATTGGCTTTGTTCAGTTTCCCGGGCAGGATCTTATCCTTACCGACGTTACAAATCAAAAAACTTATCATCTCACTACCAGCACAATCTTTGTGCCCATAAGTGCAGGCTTTTCATGGCTAATGATGCGCGAAGCCATCGTGCCCATCATTCATGCTGAAGCAATGGTGAACTACCGGAAGAGCATTGTTAGCGACGGTGACATTGTGGCCGACCTTCTTTCGCCGGGAATGACTGTTGAGCCGGAAGTTGTTCGATTTGGAGCTCAGGTGGGTTTCAGCTTGGAACTGGACCTTGGAATACGTCCACAGCTCGACGTTACGTATTCGTTTACCAATATTCTGGGTAAAGAACCCGGCGAACTGGATAAAAACTATCTTACAATCGGTATTGGAATTGTATTCTAAGAAACGGCCTTCTTACGTGCTTTGAAGAACATGTAAGCTGGGAAGGCAGACACGAGAATGAGCAAACCATATACGCTGTTTAATATCGGATCGGAGCCGTTGGCCTGTCCTGCTCTCCACTGTTGGTAGTCGGACACGAGTGAAAAGGCCAAGAATCCGACAGCAAACACGATAAATACGATGGGGACGAATGGATAGCCCCATGTTTTGTACGGCCGAACGGCGTTTGGCATTCTCTTGCGGAGTATGATAACTCCAACGGCTGCAAGCCCGTAAAATCCCCAGCTAACAAAGATGAGCATCTCGGTGAGCATATCGAATGTTCCGGTGAACACCAGGAAACAACTCCATACACATTGCCATACGAGGGCTGCTGACGGACTGTGAAACCTCTTATGAACAGTACCCATCCGTTTAAAGAAGAGCCCATCGGTGGCCATGGCAAAGAAGATGCGTGCACTTTGAAGGATGGTGCCATTGCTGGTTCCGAGCGTTGAAATCATCACTGCAATGGCAACAAAGGTGAGTCCCCATGGTCCCATTGCAATCCTTGCCACATCAGCGGCTACGCTAGTGGAAGCGGCAAGCTGGTCAATGTTCAGAATGTATAAATACGCGAGATTGATGAGTAAGTAGATTGTAAGAATGCTCACCGAGCCAAGAAGCAAAGCACGTGGAATGGTTTTCTGCGGGTTGCGTGTTTCGCCGGCAACTGCAGTAACGGTATTCCATCCGTCGTATGCCCACAAGGCCTTGTTCAGTGTTAACACCAGGGTAGTTAGTAATGCCATACCTGTTGGAACTCCAGCCGATCCACTTTGCGTGAAGTGTGCAACGGCCCCTTGTCCGAAAACAAAGGCAGCAACAACCAAAAGCAAAATGGCAGCAACCTTCGAAACGGTTAAAAGGTTTTGCACTCTGCCGCCTTCACGAACTCCGGCAATGTTGATGCATGTAAGCAAAACAATAGCAGCCGAGGTAATTAGCTTAATACCAATTTCCTGCAGGGGGTAAATGGTACCGAACGGCAAACCAATGGCAAACGACTTCCACACCTGTTCGGGCAACTCCCACAGCGGAAACATTGAGTGGAAGTAATAGCTAAAGACGTAGGTTATACTTGCAATAGAACCCGTTTGAATGACGAAAAACAAGCACCAGCCGTAGATGAATGCAGTGGCATCACCGTAGATAACGCGAAAGTATTCGTATTGACCACCGGTTGCAGGGATCAGTCCAGCGACCTCAGCAATCGTGAGTGCGCCAAAACAGGTAACGATGCCCGCCACTACCCACACTAGCATCAGCATTTCAGGTGATTGCACCATCGCTGCCATGCTTGACGGATTCTTGAAAATGCCACTTCCAACAACGCTGCCAATAACGAGCATCGTGGTCGTAAACAGTCCTAATGCACGGGTTAATTGTGGTTTCTGGTCAGAAGAATTGGTTGTGCTCATGTAAATGAAAATTTGAAAGACATTTTTCAAGTTACGCCGTCCTTCGTAGGTTTCGGATAATGGTCGGGGCACTTTTTTTAGGAATCATTGTAGGTTACGTACTGGCAGTGCCGCCTGGGCCTGTTGGTATGGCCTCCATTCGTACTGGATTGCGCGAAGGATGGCTTGCCGCTATGAAGCTAGCCCTTGGGGCTGGATTATTCGATGTTGTGTACTGTCTGTTGGCGATGGTGGCAACATCCGTTGTTGTGGATGGTCTGGAAAGTCTCGAGCAGTCGTCTCCATTGGCTCCGGTTATTATCCAGCTAAGCATCGTTGCTCTGATGATTGTTTTTGGAGTCATACAGATGCGGGAACGCCCCTCCACTCCGGATCAACTGCAGAAGGCTCGCAAACCTTCAACATTTGTGGAGTGGGTTAAGGGACATGGACCATTTTTTGTAGGGGTCGGATTTGCCCTGGCCAATCTTGCTAACCCAACGTTTGTACCTGCATTGGCAGGGATGACAACGTTCATTCAAAAACTCGGCTGGTTCCCGAATTCCTTTGGCAGCAGTGTCGCATTCAGCGTTGGCTTTGGTCTCGGAAACTTCCTGTGGTTGTTTACACTCGTGCGGCTAGTTCTTGCATTTCGACATCGAATGACGCCAACCTTTATCCTTCGAATACAACAGGTGAGCGGGGTAACTCTCATTGGTTTTGGCACATTTTATGGATTGCGCATTATCTTGCTAACAAAGTGGCCGGAACTGCTCCGGCTTGTGTTTGCGGCCTGACCTCCGTTGCACACCCTTTGTAACTAAGCTGCTGACGAGGGTTTTCAGTAGATTGTTCACCCTCTGGTTTCTCTGACCTCACATGAAATGTAGCGTGATTGTTCGTTGTTGCGACGTACGGTTCATAGTCTTGTTCACGACGCTGCTGTGTTCAATTCAAGCGGGTAGATCGCAGACAGCCGAACCAACTGGATTGTCGTTAGGTATTCGGGGGGGGGCAACCTATGTATTCACCAGGAGTTCGATTCCGGTAATCATGGGCAGTACAGATTGTGGTTCTTTTTCAAACGGGGAAGCGCTAGGATTGTTCGGCGGAGTGGAAGTGAATTATGCACTTGCCGGTCCGCAGCTTGAATGCGTTTTAGGCGCCACATACAGCAGACGTCCTGCCGTACTATCCACCACGGCCACCGACAACTTCGAAGTTCTCGATCCTACAAGCCGCAACTATGTGCATTTAGACAGAACCCATTCCTTTACCTCTACGCTTGGGTATGTAGCTGTTGAGGCTGGTTTACGATCTCAGCCGCTGATTGCCGTCCCCATTTATGTGCGTGCATGTGTTGATGCCGGCAATCCCATTGTTGATGCTACCTACGTTCAAACTGAGCGCATCACCGCTCCGGATGGTGTTCTTTACCCGAATGGGCGAGCTGAGAGAACTAACGGCAGCGGACCGTTTCCGGGATTGGGAACTAGCTACGGTGTGTCAGGGGGCCTCGGCGCCGTTCTGAATGTTGCAACGAATCTGCAAATCTGTCCGGAATTTACATACAGGTACGGTCTGAACTCCGTGACTTCGTCGGCAGAATGGAAGCAAAGCTGGGCGTCGGGCGGAGTACATGTTCGGTATCGGTTTACGCAATCGGCGCCACCACCACCGCCGCCGCCACCGCCACCACCGCCACCACCGCCGCCTGTTGTGGAAACACAACCGGATCTTCCTCCTGCTACCATTGTTGCAATCTCGACGGAACCTCTCCATATTCGGGAGACAGTTGTAACGCAAACATTCCCGCTACTTCCGTACATATTCTTCGATTCAGCGTCGGCGCAACTACCTGCGAAGTACGCTTCCGCTCAAAGCACGAGCAGTTTTTCCGAAGCAGCCCTACCGCGGGAAACGTTGCCAATCTATTATCGCATTCTTGACATCCTTGGGCACCGTCTTTCCACAACAAATGCTACGCGGCTCATCGTAACCGGCGTTACAGATGGAAAGGAAGTGGCATCACCGTCAATACGACGAAGCTTAGCGCGCTCGCGTGCCGAAGCTGTTGTGGCGTACATTCGAGATCGCTGGAACCTTGATTCAGAACGGTTTGATATACGTATTGCAGAAAAGCCTTCCCTAACGAGTAACGAACGGTATGCTGATGGTATAGTAGAGAACCGTCGGGTTGAACTTGACGCTACCGACCCTTTGCTGCTGGCACCCATTGTTCATTCTCGGTTTATGGAATACGTTCCCGTACAGTCGCGACAAGACTTTGCTGTTACCGTTCTCCACCCTGAAGGAGTGGCACAACATGCGCTAACAGTTGAGCACCACGAACGCCAGGTGGCTGAACGGTCAGGGAACGGCCCTCCGCCATCGGTGATGAGTTTTCATCTTGATCAGGAATTAACAAATAAGCTTGGTCCGATTGTTGGCTCAGCAGACTCGTTGCAGGCTACAATCATCCTCAAGACCTCGTCGGACCCGGCAATGGCACAAACGCATGTACCCATTGTGAAAACGTTAAGTAACTACGAAGTGAGCCGATTGTCGCTGATTGTATTTGATTACGATCGTGCTGATATTAGCAGAACCAATGCCGACATGATGCGAAGGGTAATCTCAGCTTCCGTGCGGTCAGGAAGTACTGCAAGCATCGTTGGTTCTACGGACCGACTAGGAGAACTTGAACATAACGAACGGCTTTCTGCCGACCGTGCCCGAAGTGTGGAGAAAATGGCTCGTGCCATAGCCCCTTCGCTTTCTATTGAAAAAGTGGAAGGTATCGGACCCTCGGTGCTTCCATACGACAATTCGTTGCCAGAAGGCAGATTCTATTGCAGAACGGTATCACTAACGATAACAACGCCGCTGAGGTAGTGATGAACAGAAGATCATTGTTAACCGGTTTCGTTCGCGGGATGAAGAGAGACGGCCTGCCCGACGCATCGCCGATGATATTAGAGGCGGGAGCCGAGGCCTATACCTCTCCACTGTCATTGGCCGATGCGTATCATCTCCTGCGCAGAGTGGGTTTCGGACCCAGCCACACGCAGGCGGCATCTTTGGTTGGACGCATGGCTGCCGATGTTGTAGATGAGCTGTTAGGGTCAGACAACGAAGATCCGCCACCATCGCCGGGTTCGTGGACGGAAACTTGGACGGAGGACCCCGACGGTGCCGACCTTCAGACGCGTTTTGCAATTTGGAGGCAATGGGACAACAGCATGGCTGCCTTTGCCAAGTGGTGGATTACGCGTATGAGCACTGAGGGGAGTGCAGTAGAAAAAACCACACTCTTCTGGACGAGTCATTGGGTGAGTGAATACGATTTCGACAACACGAACAGTGTACCCCAACTGCTGTGGCGGCAGTACCTGATGTTACGAAAACACAGAATCGGCAATCTTCGACAGCTTGCTCTTGAGGCAACTCTGGACTCTGCAATGCTGTATTACCTCGGCGGCACATTTAACAGTGTTGGCAAGCCGAACGAAAACTATGCACGTGAGCTCATGGAGCTCTTTCTCACGGGACTAGGATGGTACACAGAAGGCGATGTAAAGGAAGCTGCTCGAGTGCTCACAGGTTGGCGTGCGCAGCAGTTTTCGGATGCACCGGCCCCGAATGGAAAGTATCAAGCCTGGTTCGATGCAGCGGCACACGATACCGGTGCAAAGCAATTTCTCGGTATCACCATACCGGCTAGAACCGAAGACAACAACACAGCTTTTCAGGTGCGAGAAGAAGAAGTGCTACGAATTATCGACATTCTTCATACGGCACGTGCAGAAGCAGTAAGTAGATTTATCACGAGTAAAGTGTACCGATACTACGTGTACAGTTCTCCTGGTGATTTACCGCAGGCCTTCATAGAAGATGTGGCCAAGGTATTCCGCGATGCCGACTTTAATCTGCGTGCTCTGTTTAAGGCGATGTTCTCCTCTGCCCATTTCTTCGACCCCGCTCTTCGTGGTGCTCAGATTAAAACACCGATCGAACTTGTTGCTGGATTACAACGTCAGCTTGGCCTGGACATCGGAAATCCTCAGACATGGGTAGATCGGATGGACCAACCGGTCATGGACCCTCCAACTGTGGCCGGCTGGCCGGGATATCGCACCTGGATTAGCACCAACACATATCCGGTTCGAAGAAGCTTTGCACGTGATTTGATAAAAACGCTTACAGATCAGCAGGCAGGTGCCTTTATTCGGATGTTCGACGATTACAGTGATGCCAGGAAACTGGTTAATGCAATCGTAGCATATATGCTGCCCGTTCCAGTTTCTTCTGAGCGCACCACGTACTATCTTAATGCGCTGCTACAGGGTGCGCCAGACTACGACTGGCCTACCATTGTTAACAACCCATCGGCAACAGGATCTCGCGTCAGGAACCTGCTTACTACTATCTCACAAGCCCCCGATTTTCAACTCTGTTAAGAGGAAACTATGAGAAGACGATCGTTTATCGCTACAACTGCTGCAGCCTCGGTCGGAGCGCAGATGATAGGGGGCATACCGCTCAAGGCCTACAACCCTCTTCGGTTAATGGACACGTTTGCCGGAGACGACGACAGAATTTTGATCGTGATCCAAATGTTTGGAGGCAACGACGGACTGAACACGATCATTCCAGCCGAAGACCCGGAATACTATTCCATTCGTCCCAATATTGGCGTACCTGCGAATAAGGCGGTGAAGGTTCTGTCGCGCCTGTATATGCATCCTTCGCTTGACCCTGCCGGCACGTATAATCTGCGCGCCATGATGGAAGATGGTCGGCTAGCAGTAGTACAAGGTGTTGGCTATGAAAATCCGGATCTATCACATTTTAGAAGTACTGACATTTGGCTTAGCGGATTTAATTCAAGCGATCCGAATAAACGAATGATTGAAGGATGGCTTGGTAGGTATTGGGCTAAACGCATCTCGGGCTTTCCGGAAGTATTGCCAGATCACCCAACAGCCGTTCAGATCGGCGGTACGCTGAGCATGCTCTTACAAAGCCAAAAGGGCGATGTTGGCATTGCTCTCACCGATCCACAAGCATTCTTTGAACTCGGCCAGGGCCTGTCTCCCGACCTGCAGCCAATGTCAGAAGACACACGGTATGGACGTGAATTCAACTTCGTACGCCTCGTTGCCGAGCAGTGCGATCGTTATTCATCCGTTGTAAAAAATGCCTTCGACAAAGGAAAAAACACGCTACAATATGCTGATAATGGTTTTGTACGCCAGATGCAGTTGGTGGCACGCCTCATTTCTGGTGGACTTCGATCGAAAGTGTTTTTAGTGTATCTCGGTGGCTTTGACACGCACGTTAATCAACAAAAGGACGACCTCTCCGGTTTGCATCCATTCCTCCTGGAATCGTTAAGTACAGGTATTGGCCAGTTCATGCAGGATGCCCTTGCGCAGGGTTTTGCAGATAGAGTTGTAGGCATGACTGTAAGTGAGTTCGGAAGAAGACCGTTTGAAAATGGCTCCCGGGGGACTGACCATGGTGCTGCTTCTGTTCAGTTTGTTTGGGGGAATGGCGTTCGAGCTGGTATGTACGGCAACAACCCAAGCTTATCGGACCTCACCTCGAACGGCGATTTGCGCTACCAATGGGACTTCCGTAGGATTTATGCTGATGTGATGGAGACATGGTTTGGGGGCACGGCTGAAGATACCGAAGCTGTTCTCGAAGAGCGCATTTTACCACTGGGAGTTCTGCAACGCGCCACCAGCGTAAGCGATGCCTACGCTGGTAGGACTACTGTGCGTATTCAGGCATTTCCAAATCCGGTAACGTCGGTAACAACGCTCGAGTGGCAGCAAAGCGTTCCGGCATCCGTTCGAGTAGAACTCTATAGTACGGAAGGACGCTATATCGAGACAGTCTATCGTTCCCGCATTGACGCAGGCATTGTACGAGTCCCTGTTCAGCCGTCGGCCAGTGGTAGTTACATTTGCAATGTGGTTGTAAATGGAGTACCACATCAGGTTCCGATCAGCGTGCTGCGTTGAAATGAAGCACGCCCGAATAAGGGGAGTGCGTGGCGTCTAGAAGGGAGTTTATCCGATTGGTTATGATGGCAACCGGGGCAACGTATAGCGTTTCCCTTGGAGGTTGCCGTAAGCCGTCTGAACTACGATTGCTCCATCAGCCAATACGAACAATCGCTTCGCCGCATTTCAACATTGCTCATACGTATCTGCGTGATGGCGGCCTTATCCCTTCTCCCGACTACATACATCGTACCGACGTGATCGTTGTTGGAGGTGGGTTCTCCGGACTCAGCGCTGCAGTTACTCTCGAGGAAAGCGGTCGCAGTGTTGTTGTGGTTGAGAGTGAACCTGTTTGTGGTGGAACTGCACGCAGTAAAATGATGGCAGGGGGCTTTGCACCACTTGGCAGCGTGTACTTTGTTGAACAAACGCCCGCACTTCAGCGGTTGCTACGGCGCTCCGCCATCCAGCCCGTTGCATGTCCGCCGGATGGATACGACTTCGGTAACGGCGAGGTTGTCCTCGATCTATGGTCAGATGCCACACTCGATCGCGTTATTGCTAACGATGGCGAACGCGATGGAATGAAGAAGTTTCGTGACTTCGTCTTGAACCTTGATGGCGAATTACCGTCGTATCCGCTATCCGAGGTACTACCAACTGAACAACAACACCTGGATGTTTCAGCGGAGGATTGGGTTAAATCATTCCGGTCGCAAACCTTGCTCACGGTGTTGAATGCCTACAGCCGCTCATCAATGGGGGCCTTGTTGTCACGCACGAATGTGTACTGTCTGCTGAACTTTTATAGCGGCGAGTTTGGAGAGTCTTTCGGGGGGGGACGTTATACAATTCCGGGTGGTCCGGGAGTCCTTACCAAGGAGATTGCCGCCTCGCTACCGAATGTGCAACCCGACCACATTGCAGTGCGCATCCAAAACAGTGGAAGAGAAGTGTTAGTGGACTGTATCGAAAGCTCAGGGCGCGTTATTCGTTATGTGGCTAATCATGCTATTGTTGCAGCACCGAAATACCAGGCACGATACCTGATCCCTGAAATGCCTGAAGTCCAGAAAGAGGCATGCTCGGAGCTATCGTATGCACCGTATATGACTCTTCACATCATATCTGATGTGCCCCTTGTGCAAGAGTCGGTTTACGACACGTGGAATCTGACCAGCGAATTCGAAACTGATGTCGTCAACCCGGCAAGCGTACAGGGGACAACGTTCGAAAAGAATGTATGTTCGTTGTTCCTTCCTATGGACAGATTTGCACGTGGACAGCTACAGGACCCGGATTTGTTTGCGCGTAGAGCTGCTGACGTTGCCGATCGTTTTTTAACAACACGGACTCGTGAACAACAAGATTCTGTTCGTGAAATTCATTGCTGGGGATGGGGTCACGGCCTTGTAGTTCCAACGCCGGGATCGCATAGTGGAATTGCCCAAATGGCGCGTCGGCCGGTAGGTAACATCTATTTTGCCGGTGCTGATAACGATGCCGCCCCGGCAATTGAGAATGCTGCTGACAGCGGTGCACATGTGGCAAACCTCATTCTTCAAAACAGTCAGACTACGTGAGCATTGATGATGAATTCTGGTGTTTTCAGGAACCAGGTCGTCCGGGCAAAGTATAACGAGTGAGTTGTTGAACACAATACATGGGATGAATATGATAACACTTTACAAGCGCGTATGCGCTTCGCTCGCGGTTGTTGTTTGTGTATCCTTCGTGATTGGTTGTAGCACAACCGACCCTTCGGATGAAGGAGAAATTCGATTCACGGCATCCATTGACAATGAACTCGTTACCTCGGAAATGAAAGCGAGCAGCGATGCCGTACAGGGTGGCTCCACAGTGGATAGCATCCGAATTGTAAGTGTAAAGGTGTTGATATCACGATTGTTGATGCTATCAACAAAAGAGTCAGATGATAGCGTAGCAAACGATGACAATCGGGGTCGTGCTGTAAAATCCGGACCGCTGGTGGTAACATTCAGCCGAGATAGTTCCGCAATTGCATTGGCCACGCCGATTCCATCAGGTTCCTACAGTCGGGTGAAATTAGAAAAACATAAGTTCACCCCTTCAGAAGCTGCAACCTATGTGTCGAATCCAACGTTTGCACCGTTCTGTCAGCCTGAGCGGGTAACAATGATTGTAAGTGGATGGGTGTACACCAGTACTGAAGGGGAACGTTCCTTTGAATTTACGTCGGATGCTACCGAGAATGTTTGGCTGTGGTTTACTCCGCCGCTGCAGGTCGCTGCAAATGGGACCGTAGAAGTTGCACTGAGATTCGACGCAGCAAAGGTATTTAGGTCCCTCTCCGGTGTTCTTAATCCTTTCGACGATAAAGACAGACGCGTTCTCAGCACACTGCTGGAAAGCGGCTTCTCAGTTAAGAGAAGACCTTAGTGTTAGTTAATTCGCTCTGACGAAGGTTGTCAATGTTAACAGGGTGAGCGTTTTGCGTTCACCCTGTTGTGTTAATAGCATCTTGCATGTTACCATTCCTTCATTACGCACAGTTAACTCGTTTTGGTCAGAACTATCGCACATCTTGCAGTCCGTGCAACGCAACGATCATCGGCATCCGGGGGGAACCATGCATCGAAGACACGTTCTACGGACGTTATCACTTGGGGCGGTAGCTGCTACTTGTTTACCATCGGTATCGGTTGGTGCACCTGCCAACGAAACCGTATCCCTCACACCGAACATACACAATGCTTCATCAGCAGATGTATGGGCGTGTTGGATAGGTCATTCAACAGTTCTGCTTCGAATCTGTGGCTCGTGGGTACTCACTGACCCTGTGCTCTTTGGTTCGTATGGTGCCCAGTTTCTTGGGATTACACTTGGACCACGACGGTACATTAAACCGGCTCTATCCATAAAGGAAATTCCAAAACCCGATGTGATAATATTATCACATGCACATATGGACCACATGGATAGGAAAACGTTAGTCCACCTGTCGGAGCTATATCCTAAACAAATTGATGTGTACACAGCCTCTTACACATCCGACGTAATTAGTGATCTTGATTGGAAATCCCTGAACGAAATGGATTGGGGTGATCGCATAGACCTGGGAAGTTTTGAGTTAACGGCACTTCGTGTTCGCCATAACGGATGGCGATGGCCCGGAGAAGCGTGTCGCGCAGAAGGATACATGCGTGGCAGATCGTATAACGGTTACTACTTGCGCTGCAATAATGTCGGTGTGGTTTTTGGTGGCGACACAGCCTACACCACTCATTTTAAGAATGTTCCCGGTCCGGTGCATTTAGCCATCATGCCCATCGGCGCTTATCGTGGGTATCGAGACCATCACTGCACTCCCGAAGAAAGTCTCGGCATGGTACAAATGATGAAGGCCGAAAGAATGATGCCAATTCACTATAACACATTTTGTCAGAGCGAGGAACCGCGTCACGAGCCGTTGTCTCGCCTGCGTAAGGCCGTAGCCAAGCAACAGGGTGTTCAGCTAACGTGCCTTGATATTGGGAGTTCGCTTCAGATTGCCTAGTCAACTACTTCGTAAGCTGTAGTGGTTGCAGCAAGAGCGTATGAGAACGTATGGACGTAACTGCAAGGTTGCTGTCAAAGAAAAAAACCGATGGGAAGCCATCGGTTTCTCCTTGTGCGGAAGAGGGGACTTGAACCCCTACGCCCTTGCGAGCGCCACCCCCTCAAGATGGTGCGTCTGCCAATTTCGCCACTTCCGCAGTGCGCAAATATAGGAAGGCCACGCTGTGTTACCGGCGAATGGCAATCTTGGCCACAGCACTCTGTTTTGTGCTGGCACTCGTTACCTGTACTACGTACACACCCGGTGGTACATCCCTACCTTGAACGTCTTTCCCATCCCACGTTACTTGCCGGCCTCTTGTTTGAAGCGCTTGAACAAGAAATCCGCCAACAGTGAGGATGCGTACATCACTGTCGGCAGCCAGTCCATCAATAACTATTTGAGAGTGTTTGCCTTGTTCGAAAGGCTGAGGCCATACACGCAGTTGGTACTCCGGCGATGGTTCAATCGAGGTTGACTGGGCAACCATGCACCCCAAGCTTGTTCCAAAATATGCTCGACCATTTCGAGGATTAACAGCAACGCACCTGATGTTTTCGTCAATTAATGGCGAATTGGATTTGGTAATCTCTGCCAACACCGTTGTGCCATCTTCACTCAGTACGAACACGCCAACAGTCGTGGCTATCCACTTGTAGTTTAATGCGTCAACGAAGATGTCGTTTACAACAACAGAAGAGATAACGCTGATTCTGCGAACAAAGGGTATTACGGAATTACTCACGCTGCTTGGTGTTGATATTACCGCTACGCCACGCGGTGTACCAATCCACAAAGCTCCAGATTTATCGAGTGCCAGAGCAGTGATAACGTTGTCTTGTAATTGAGAGTTACTTGTTCGAACCACATTGCAGATGTCGTCCGATCGGTCGCTGGTTGCTTTGTCATTCCAAACAAGCAACCCTAGTCCGGTAGTACTACCAAGCCACTTATTCGACGCATTGTCAATGGCCAACGTTCTGTAATGATTACTTCGAGGATCTGTACAATTGGATATTGCTTCGGTTGAAAGCGACGAGTTTTGTAAGACGAGAATCTGATTTGTCGCTTGCTCGTTCACCATCCATACGTTCCCAATCCGGTCGGTTTGTGCATCCGCAACAAGACTATACGAGGCATCCGACGCTATTCCTTGCACGGCGCTGTTTTCAGGAGTCAGCGTTTGAATCGTGAACGTTTCGCCTTCTTTGAATATTCGCACTCCACCACGCCCCCAGGTCCCAACCAACACGGAGCCATCGCGCAGTGCACTCACACGATAACATGCTGCCGTTTGTAATTCAGGGTTGGTGTTTGGTGTTAAACTATACCACTGCTCACCATCATATACATTCACACCGGACCCCGACTGTGGAGGCTCGATATCCGTAGCTATCCAAAGTGCGCCATTGCGGTCAAATGCCATACGTGCGAACTGATTGGAATTGGGTCCACCTACAGGGAATGGATAAACGGTATTTGCTCTGAATACATCAATGCCATGTCCCTCGATATATCCAATCTGAACAGGTTCGCCATTAAGAAGTACTGAATTATGACCAATGAATGTACCTCGTGACCAGGAGATTGGAAGCCGTCCGGACAGTGATTCCAATCCATTAAACGAAGAGAAGTACACTGCACCAAGCTGAGTTGTAAGCGATCGAATAGGGTAAGGGGCTGAAGCACGCTTTTCCGCAACACCTTGTACAATAGAGAAAACATCTTGTCCGGCCGACGCATAAACGGCAATCCCATCAGAGGTAATCAACGAAATTGAACCTGCAGGCAGACCTATACCCGTGCTGAGCACCGTCCACACTCCGGGAGGACGTAGCGTAGGTTCTGCAATCCACGCTCGTGCAACACCTGAGTCTGTGGCAATCCACAGAGAATCATTGTGTACTACAATGCCATTTACGCGTGTTTTTTCCTGCAGCGTGCCAATGCGGTCAATGGTTTCCACAAACAGTCTTGTTGCAAGGTCAAATACAAGCACACCGAACTCAGATGCAATGTATAGCACATTGTTGTGGTGAACCAGGTCAGTAATGCCACGCCGTTGATATTGTGTTGCACGTTTGATATCGGCGATGGCTAGCCACGTACCATCGGTGTCGCGGATATCGATGCTGCCATCACTTGCCCCAACAACTACCAGGTTTCTGTCAGGGATGCATAGCACACTTCGCACGTCAAGTGACTGCAGAGCATTGATGTTTCTATACTCCTCAATAGCGTTTGTCTCAACATTCAGTTTGTACAGTCCGCCGCTTGTTGCAACCCACAGGTTTCCTTCGGCATCAACATCTGAATCACGTGCAGTGCGCAACGAACTAATTGTTTCCCACTCACTCATCACCAGGCGCTGAGCTGGGGACTCCGGAGCATTTATAATGGTAAATGCAATGGCAAGAGCAAAGGCTACAATCATATAGTTCGTTGTTAGCAAAGAGAAGGGATTGTTAGTAGTTGTTACTCTGCACCGATTTAAGAAGAGCAGCCATGACAAGTGCCGCAACGGCTGCATCTTTGCCTTTATTACCATGAGTACCGCCTGAACGAGCCTCTGCTTGTTGTAGTGTATCGGTAGTGAGAACACCAAACAATACAGGTACCTCGGTTTCCAGCTGTATTGATTGTAATGCATACGACACAGGTCCTGCTACATAGTCGAAATGCGGGGTGTCGCCGCGAATAACACAACCTAGCGTTATCACAGCCTGAAATTTCTTCGAGCGCGCCAGCGAAGCAGCCAGGACGGGAATTTCAAAGGCACCCGGTACTCTGTATTCAACGATATTATGCGGCTGAACACCGGCCGATTGTAATGTTTGTAATGCCGCATCTAGTAGTTTATCTACAACAGCTCGATGCCATTCCGTTGCAATTATGGCAATACGAAACAAGCTGCCGTCCGGTACCTGTGAGTCTGAAGGGGTGTAGCCAAATGCCGACATTGTGGTATCCTTTACTTTTCTCCATGAATCTGTCGCTGCAGTGAACGCAGGCGCAATGCTTCAACCATTTCCTGAGTGGCACCGTATTCTCCAAAGTTCTGTTCATCGTATTCGCGACTGCCATGGTAGTCACTGCCTCCGGTAATCAACAATGCATGTCGGTCTGCTAACAGTCGGTAGTATTCCTTTGTTGCAGTCCAATGCGAAGGGTGATTAACTTCAATGCCGTCAATACCCAATGTGATCAGGGAAAGGAATAACCGAGGATCTTGATACGTTCTTCCCGGGTGTGCAACAATCAATACTCCACCGGCGGCACGAGTGAGCATTACAGCATCACGAATGCTGTACCTAGATCGCGCTGCATAGCCAACCCTACCACGCTCTAACCATTTACTGAAAGCATCGCTTAACGTTTGTGCATAGCCTCTTCGCACAAGAATCGAAGCGAGATGCGGACGTGTAATGTGAGCACCGGCAGCTTCGTCTTCAACTTCAGCATACGAAATTCGAATGCCGGCAGCATTCAGCTTCGATACCATCTCCTGTGCTCGTCGTTCCCGATCGCTTCTACTATGGTCTTCATATGCAAGCACGTCTGGATGATCAGCACGCAGGTAAAAACCCAAGCAATGCACTTCACGTCCATTTTCTTCACAACTGAATTCAATCCCGGGGATCAGTTGTAGTGATGGGTTGTTATATCCGTCAGCATATAGCGATCGGTATGCAGCCATGTTGTCATGGTCTGTTATAGCCAGCGCCCGGAATCCTGTGGCAATAGCTTTTTCTACCAACTCTTCAGGTGTGCACAGGCCATCACTGCATGTTGTATGGCAGTGAAGTTCAGCGTAATACGTAGTCACGACGCAAAGATATTTACCCCGGGTATGCCTGCGGTTTCGGAGCTGTGATCAGACATGATGGTAAGTAGTACTGTTTCAAGCAGCATGCCGGGATCGGCGGATGTGCTTTTCAGTAAACGCTCGGTTGTCCGTAACTCCATGAGTGCCTGTTCAACCCTTCGAACACCCAATCGTTGTAGAGCATCAATATGGTCTGCAACAGCAAAGGGAGGAATTCCCACTGCAGAACCTATTGCGTTACGATCACCAAGGGTAATAGCATCCGACAGTTTGAACAGCGTGAGAAAGTACTTTACAAGCATCGCAACAATCACAAGCTCTTGCCGACTTTCGTCCAACAAACTCTGCAAAATGGTCATAGCACGTTGTATGTTCCCGGCGCCGATCGCTTTTTGCAGGTCAAAAACACTGTACGTACGCGACCCACCGGCAATACGCATCATTTCCACTTCGGAAACAGAACCTCTGCCATGGCAATAGGACACGAGTTTGTTTATTTCCTGATCGAGAGCATACAACGAATGTCCGTAACGAACCAATAAATACTCGACTACGTGTGGTGTTAGTTCAAGCCCCTTATCGAGTGCCCGAGTGCGTATCCACGAGGTAAGCTCGCGGGCAGTGAGAGCCTGATATTCTGCCCATGGAGCCTGAGCTAGAAGAAGGTTATATGGGAACTTCATCGTTGCAATCTTCTTCTGCGCCTGCTTCGCATTCTTTTGCATGGCTGCACCAATACCATCGGCAAAGGGGATAGATGCAGTGAGCAACAGAAATGTAGTGGGCATGGGATTCGACAAATACTCAGCGAGCGCATCCCCAACCTTTGACTTGTTGGCCGCCACTTTTTCAAATCTTCGTATCCAAATCGTTCGCCGTTCAGCCATCATCGGATACGATCGTGCCAACGACAATACTGCTTCAAGAGAAATGGTATCGCCATCAATAATCTCGGTACTCATTCCGCCTTCATCAGATGCCTGCGCCGCTGCATACAATGTGCGTGCTGCTTCGTTTACCAGCATCGTCTCTTCTCCAAACAGCATGAGCACTGGAGGAAAGTTTCCATTGCTAATAATTGAATCTGCAAATGAAGGGGGCTGTGCCATGTGGGAGCGGTATTAGCGTTGTGATGTACGTGGGTCAAGTGCGTCGCGCAAACCATCGCCAAGTAAGTTTAATGCAACAACGGCAAGAGCCATGGCAGTGGCGGGGAATAAGGTTAACCCCCAGTTGGATCCAAGCGCTATGTAACCATAGCCATCTTTGATCATCTGTCCCCACGACGCCATCGGGGGTTGAACACCAAGGCCAATAAACGACAGCGAAGCTTCGGCGATGATGGCTGTTGCAAACCCTGCTGTTGCCAAAACGATCACTGGTCCGGCGGCATTGGGAAGCATGTGTCGGACAATTGTTCGAACAGGACCATAGCCAAGTGCTCGCGTTGCTTCGATGTACTCCGCTTCACGAATCGAGAAAAACTGTCCACGAACAACGCGTGCTATATCCACCCACGAACTGATACCGATTGCAACAAATGTTTGCCAGTATCCTTTTCCCAGAATTACACTTAGGGCAATCACAAGGAGCAAGGTTGGAAACGACCACACAACATTTACAACCCACATCACAACATCATCTATCCATCCACGGAAATATCCTGCAACTGCTCCGAGCAGGATACCAATGCATAGAGCAATGCCTTGTGCAATCAATCCAACTGTAAGCGAAACCCTCATGCCATACACCAGTCGCGTCCACACATCGCGACCAAACCTATCCGTTCCCATCCAAAACGTTGGCGTACGATGCCATTCTGATTCTGAGGTGCCTGCAAGGTTCCGAAGAGCAATCGTGTAGGGTTCGCCAGCAGGGTCGGTGTATCGAACGGTGTCGTTGCTGATGGAGTATTCCCGGATTGCAATTACTGTAGGACGTTCAGGATTGGATGGGTTTTTCTTGAGCAGAACATTCCCTGTGAAGCCGGCAGGCATCACACTGTATTCGAGTATTTGTGTTGTAGGTTCAAAAGGGGTGATATACGGAGCAAGGATAGCCATTGCAACCATAAGTACTAAGACTACCAATCCGGCAACAGCCCCCTTATTCTTACGCAGTCGCCACCACGACTGTTGTAGTGGAGTGCTCATTGTGCGCGAACCTTTGGGTCAATAAGAGCATACAACACGTCGGCCACCATATTCATAACAACGAAGATTACGGCTGTAGTGAGAACAGTTCCCTGAATGACCGGGAAGTCTAGTTTTTCAATGGCGCTGAAGGCAGCCAATCCAATTCCCGGCCAGTTAAAAACCATTTCGATGAAATAGGTACCAGCTAACAAACCGGCAAACCAAGCACTAACTGTAGAAACAACAGGATTGAGGGCATGTCGCAGCGCATACCAAAAAAACACCGTTGTGTATCCAAGCCCCTTTGCTCGTGCCGTTCGCACGTAATCCATCCCCAGCACGTCCAGCATGCTTGAACGCGTTATGCGTGCTATCACACTTAAAGGCCGGATAGCCAAGGTTATCATCGGCAGAACAAGGTACTCTGGACCTCGATCAACGTAGCCGCTAATTGGAAACCACTCCAGTGCAACAGAAAAAGCGAGAACAAACAACAACCCAACTACAAATGCCGGTACGCTGATGCCCAGTAATGATACTCCCATGAGAGAGGA
>CAZGHI010000005.1:48353-59304 GCA_964525565.1 uncultured Hyphomicrobiales bacterium | reverse complement strand
CTAACCACGTATTTGCTTTCCAGGCTGCAAACACGCCCAGACAGATGCCAAGGATTGTTGCAATGGCCATTGAGCTTGTTGCCAGGAGAGCCGTTGCTGGCAACCTGCTCAGAATAGTTTCACTAACCGGTCGCTTGGTAACGATGCTTCGTCCCATGTCGCCACGGACAAGGTTAGCCATGTACATTCCAAGTTGTACAAAGATTGGCTTGTCTAATCCTAGCTGTTTACGAAGGCTTGCAACACTTGCAGAATCAGCGTGCTGACCAAGTGCTACACGAACAGGATCGCCGGGAGGACGAATAAAGAACGTTACGATAACCACGCCGATCAAAACAAAAAGCGTGTAGAAAAGTCTGCGTAAAGAAAAGACGTTCTTTAGGATGATTGCAATTCTCACCGCAGATCCCTCAAAGTCGTGATCACAGGTTCTTCTACATTCATACCAAGAAGTTCGCGCGCAATGTATTGAAATGTTGGTGTTCTATCGGTGAGGTAAATGTGCACAGTCCCTGTTTGTGCACGTTCTCTGTGTTGAGAATCGGCAGTACGAATACCCAACAGCGCTGCAGCCGTCGCGGCTGCAGATGTTCCGCAATCCACAAGGTGAACACCCGGAGCAATGCGTTGTATAAGAGGTGCAAGCAGCGGGTAATGCGTACAACCAAGAACAAGCGTATCAACGTTCTGTGCCAGCAGTGGCTGAAGGTATGTTTCTGCAATGTATTGTGTTGCGGGTGTATCTAGCCAGCCTTCTTCTACCAATGGAACAAACAGGGGGCATGGGCGACTATAAACCAGTGCACTTTTCTGAATTGCTGCAATGCATCGTGCATACGCATCGCTGGCAATGGTTGCGCGTGTTCCAATAACACCAATAACGCCGGTTTTACTCCTGTCAACTGCATCACGGGCGGCCGGTTCAATGACCCCAACCACAGGAACTTGTGCATGACTGGAGAGAACATCCAATGCAATAGCGGATGCAGTATTACATGCCACTACAATAAGCCGCACGTCGTGCTGAAGTAAAAAGTCTGTGCACTCAAGAGAATACCGTTGAACCGTGTCTTCACTTTTATTCCCATACGGGACACGTGCAGTATCACCAAGGTACACAAATGACTCTCCGGGCAGATACTGCATCAGTTGCCGGAGAACAGTCAGGCCACCAATGCCGGAGTCGAATACGCCGATAGGTTTCGATGAAAGTGCAGGTTTACCGTCAGCAGTCATAACATCGAAGATAAGCATGACCAATCACCGGCTTCCGTAGATTTCCATCGTGAAGTTCACACTCAGAACCCGTCTTGCCCTGTTGTATGGGGCTTTGGTTGCGCTTACGACGGCCGTGTTTGGTGTAGTTGCTTACTATACGGTATCGAACGAGCTGTACCATAACCTCGACACATCGTTGCTACGTGCTTGCACCGGCTTGCTCGCCGTAGTTCAGCGCGAGCATGACGAACTGCAGAGACCCTTAGAGCCGGTCCGGCAACGCAGGGGTGATGAAGCGGAACGGAGCCTATTTGCTTTTTTACAGCGTTCATCACTCCGTGATTTTGTTGGTCCTGTGCCGGTTCCCGATTCCGTGCTCACGGAGAAAGAAGATCCCGTGTGGACGGCGGTGTATGAACATGTGCTGTTGAATAGTAGCACCTACTTGTTACAGGTGCGGTCGGCGGACGGCAACGTCGTGTGGCGTTCGGAAAATCTTTTGGCTGACACACTCCCACAATTGTCGGCTATGCTTCCACTTGGAGAACGAACATCGGACCGTGTTGCCATGTGGATGGACATTAGAGGTGTTCGATACCGAGTAGCTGCGGTGCAGGACTCTGTGGCCGAAGTTGCTGCAGCATATCCCGTTGATGAAGTTGACGCAACCTTGCGGCGATTGTTCAGTTTGCTGTTGTATGCCATACCAACTCTTATTGTGATCAGTATGTTCATGGGGTGGTTTATGGCGCGCAGAGCGCTGAAACCGGTGGACTCGATTGTACGGGCAGCCCGCCGTATCACCGCTGAACGCCTTGCCGAGCGGTTGCCGGTTACTGATAGTAAAGACGAAATTGGGAGACTAATCGAAACCCTCAATGAAATGATTGCGCGGTTGGAGCGTTCATTCGAACAGGTTAGACAGTTTACGGCAGATGCATCTCATGAACTAAAGACGCCATTAGCAATCATGATGGGAGAAGTGGAGGTTGCACTCCGTGCTCCTGATTTATCGGAAGGCGCTCGGCAAACACTTGAGAGTTGTCTGGAAGAAGTTGTGCGGCTCACCCATGTTGTGCAAGGACTGCTGGATTTGTCGAAAGCAGAAAGTGGACAACTATCCATCGAAAAGAGACCGGTGGAGGTTTCTGTTATGATTGCCGACCTTGCCGATGTTATCGAGATTCTTGCCGAAAAGAAGAACATCCGTGTAGAAGCTAACATTCAACCTAATCTCGTTGTCACCGGAGATGCTGTTCGACTACATCAAGCATTTCTGAACGTTTTGGAGAATGCTGTTAAGTACACGTTGAATGGTGGGTTGGTAGTAATAACGCTAACGGCCGAGTTTCAGCATGTTGTGTTGAAGGTTGCCGATACAGGGGTGGGGATACCCCAGGATCAGATCTCGAAGATCTTCGACAGATTCTATCGAGTGGACCATTCACGCTCGCAGGAAATCCAGGGAACCGGACTGGGACTAAGCATAGTAAAGTGGATTGTGGAAACGCACGGTGGCACGATAACAGTGCAGAGTACACCCGGTGAAGGAACAAACTTTACGATCACGCTCCCGCGGGCAACGTAACGTAAGTTTGCAGCTTCACTCTCTTGTAGTTGTCTTTATGTTCGAGCCGTTAGCGGACAATTTCTCCTATCCAGCCATCGAAGAGCACGTCCTGGAATACTGGGAGCGCAACCAAATTTTTGCACGAACCCAGGAACATCGAAAGAACGGACCTGTGTTCAGTTTTTATGAAGGTCCCCCAACGGTAAATGGGCGTCCGGGTCTGCATCACATTATAGCGCGCACCGTAAAGGATGCACTGTGCCGTTATAAAACCATGCGCGGATATTCCGTTCGGCGTCAGGCAGGCTGGGACACTCATGGACTTCCCGTTGAAATCGCGGCTGAAAAGAGACTTGGGATTACGGAAAAGTCGCAGATCGAAACCATCGGTGTAGATCGGTTCAATCGTGAATGTCGTGCCATTGTGGAAGAGAACATCGGAATGCAAGAAGGGTGGCGTGCTCTTACACGGCGTATGGGACAGTGGCTGGATCTTGATGCAGCGTATATAACCTGCAGCAACAACTATGTAGAATCCGTTTGGTGGGCGCTGCAGCAGTTCTTTAATCGTGGTCTCATCACAAAAGGATTTAAAGTAGTTCCGCAGAGTCCAACGCTTGGTACACCATTAAGCAGCCACGAGCTTTCGCAGAACTATAAGGAAGTGCGTGATCCAAACGTTTTCCTGCGCGTTCGACTCACCAGCTCACCCATCCCGGAGTTGATTGGAAGTCAGGTGCTTGTGTGGACAACAACTCCGTGGACATTGTTTGCAAACGTTGCATTAGCGGTCGGACCTGATATCGAATATGTTCACGTTCGCCACACCAGAACGATTAAAGGAACAGAGCCTGAAGAGGGAACCTATCTGCTTGCCGCAGCCAGACTCGGTGTGCTGGAAGGTCCCTATGAAGAGCTGGGTCGGTATCGTGGCTCTGATATTGTGGGCTCTACGTACGAGCGCATTTTCACCGACGTGCAGATAGATGTTGGCGAGTACCCCAATGCCTTTACCATACTGTCTGCCGACTTCGTGACAACCGACGATGGCAGTGGCGTTGTACACATTGCTCCGGCATTTGGTCAGGACGACTATGAGTTGTCGAAACAGCACAATTTACCCATGCCGCAGCCGGTAAGCCCAACCGGGAGATTTACGAGTGAAATTCGTGAACTCGAAGGCAGAACGGTAAAGACCTTTACATACTCTGACCACACCGAAGAAGGGGCAGACCGCGACATTGTGCGCATGCTGAAGTCTGCAGGTAAAATATACCGCGCCACTTTCGACTACCTTCATAGTTACCCGCACTGTTGGCGCACAGAAAATCCCGTGATTTATTATGCGCGAGACTCCTGGTTCATTACATCGCCGACCTACCGTGATGCGCTCGTTGCTAACAATGCAACCATTCAATGGCATCCACCTGAAATCGGAAGCGGACGATTTGGAAACTGGCTAGAAGAAGTGAAGGATTGGAGTCTGTCGCGTGATCGCTACTGGGGTACTCCACTGCCAATATGGATTAGTGAGGATGGTACCGACATGTTCGCAATTGGGTCGGTACAGGAGTTATACCAAGGAATGTATGAAACCGAGCAAGGGGCTTTGGTTCCGGTACAGGAGTGTGGTGTAGAGATTGACCTTCACAGGCCATTTGTGGACAGGATAGTGTTCACAAAAAATGGCAAGCAATATCGGAGGACAAAAGAGGTTGTAGATGTGTGGTTCGATAGTGGCAGTATGCCATTTGCGCAATTCCACTATCCTTTTGAAAACAAGGACCAGTTTGAGAGAGAGTTTCCTGCCGATTTCATCGCCGAAGGAATAGATCAAACGCGTGGGTGGTTTTATACTCTACACAATATTTCTACTGCGTTGTTTGGAAGTATTGCCTATAAGAATGTTGTGGTCAACGATATGATTCTGGACAAGAACGGTCAGAAAATGTCGAAGTCCAGAGGCAACACCGTTGACCCATTTGAGATTTTTAACACGTACGGCGCTGATGCTATCCGGTGGTATCTGTTGGTTTCGTCGCCGGTATGGAAACCAAAATTGTTTAACGAGGAAGATATTGCACGCACAGTTGTTGCAGATTTTTTCCGATCGTTAACTAACACCTACGAGTTCTTTGCGATGTATGCCAACATCGATGGTTTCGATCCTGCATCTGCGAAACCATCGGTGTCGGAGAGGCCGGAGATAGACAGATGGATACTGTCGCGCATGCAAACAGTGCGTAAGACTGTGATGGATGCATACGATGATTACGACCTTACCACTGCATGCAGAGTTGTTCAAAATTTTAGCATCGAAGAAGTAAGCAACTGGTATGTACGAAGAAATCGCAGACGGTTTTGGAAAGGAGAGATGGACAGCGATAAACGTGCTGCATATCATACGTTGCACGAAGTGCTCATTGGCGTATGTGAACTGATGGCTCCAGTTGCTCCAATGCTCAGTGAATTTTTGTTCTTACGACTTGCACCAAATGCATACGAGATGAGCATACATTGTTGTATATTGCCACAGTTCGATGAAGCACATGTTGATCATGAGCTTGAACATCGGATGAAGCAAGCACAAACAATTGTTTCGCTTGCTCGTTCTTTGAGAGAGACGGATTAAAACGCGTCAGCCACTGCGAAGAATTCTTATACCGGTTGATAGTCCGACAATGCGACGGCACATACAGCAGGTAGAAGATGTGATCAAAGAAGAGATCAATGTTAAAGAGATCGAGTACGTTTCGGACGATACAAACATTGTTCAAAGAAGTGCGAAACCAAACTTCAAGATCATCGGCAAAAAGTATGGCGAACGAACGCAGCTCGTGGCGCAGGCAATCCGTACCATGACAAGTGAACACGTAAGGAAGTTAGAGCAGTCTTCCGTAATTGCATTAACCGTGCAAAACGAAACCGTGCAGGTAGAATTCGAAGATGTAGAGATTGGAAGTCAAGACATAGAAGGTTGGCTGGTAGCGTCGGAAGGTGGCATAACGGTTGCTCTTGACACAGAGATTAATGCCGAACTGGAAAGAGAAGGACTTGCGCGTGAATTTGTCAGCCGAATTCAAAGAATCCGCAAGGAAGCAGGGTTCAGTGTTACAGATCGTATTTCGATTGAGCTGATAGCAGACAACGAAACGGTTGAAGCACTCCTGGCCATGCGGGCGTACATTGCAATGGAAACGCTGGCGATATCGCTCGAGCGGGGGGAACAACCTCAAGGGGTTGATCTCGAGATTAACGGGCGCTTCGTCAACGTGCGCATTATGCGCGTCTGAAGCTGTGCGTCCATTGACGCACGCGTTTTCATTCACTAACTCTCCTGGAGGTGCATTTCTATGGCCGTAGCCAAGAAAGCCGCCAAGAAGCCAGCCGCCAAGAAGGCCGCTGCAAAGAAGCCAGCCGCCAAGAAGGCCGCTGCAAAGAAACCAGCTGCCAAGAAGGCTGCTGCTAAGAAGCCAGCCGCTAAAAAGGCTGCTGCTAAGAAGCCTGCTGCTAAAAAAGCAGCAGCAAAAAAAAAAATGAGCTAACGGTTCGTCCAAGCTCATTGAGCCCGAAAGGTAGTCAGTCTTCACTAGCGACTTCTGCCATCAGCAAGCAGCAGTCGGCAACGTCAAAAAATCGTCCGGAAGAGAAGTACGTTCAGGAACAGTCAGCAAGAAAGAAGGAAGTGACGAAGAAGTCTGAGAAACCTACCGGGACTGCAAAAAAAGCTGCTCCGGCGTCAAGCGCCGGAGCAGCTTCTATTTCTAGTCCACAATCATCATCAAAAGGGCCCATGCTCCCAAAGGCTCCCAAACCAGGATTACGTTATAGCGATAAAGATCTTGCCACCTTTCGTGCCAACATCGAACGCTCGAAAGCTGATGCTCTCGAAGAATTGCGCATGCTCCGCGAACGACTCGAAGATCTCACCAGCAGTGAGTCGGCCGATGAGAGCGCGATTTATTCGATGCACATGGCTGAACAAGGATCGGAGGCAATTGAAAAAGAAAAAACGTATGCTCAGATTCAGCGAATCCAGGACTATATCCGAAAGCTAGACGAAGCTCTTCAACGCATCGAAGAGAAAACGTATGGCATTTGTAGAATGTGCGGCATTCTCATTGCAAAAGAACGCCTGCTAGCTGTGCCAATCACAACTCTTTCTGCATCGTATAAGATTCACCAACGTTGCCCGGAAGATGGCGTGGACCGTATTCTGGGAAAGGCTGCAGAAACTAAAGGGTAGTCTCCATGCAGAAGTACCGGTTTCATCTGTTGGCCGGTGTTCTGGTTCTCCTGGATCAGATTACAAAACTGGCGGTCAAAGGCTTTAGCATTTTTGGAGTCACGCACGAAGGTATGCATTTAGGTGAGAGCATACCTATCGTGGGAGATATCATACGGCTAACCTTTGTTGAAAATGCTGGTAGCGCTTTCGGTCTTGAATGGGGATCGGCAAAAATTGTGCTCACGCTTGCAACCGTAGTCATCTCCGCTGTGCTGTTTTGGTATCTGGCTCGCATAGGAAATCAGCCAACAGCCGTTCGGATAGCGGTGATGCTTCTCCTAGCAGGTGCAGTTGGGAATCTGATTGACCGCGCATTCTACGGCGTATTCTACGGCGAGGCCGACCTCTTCCTGGGTAGTGTTGTTGATTTTATACAAGTTGACATTCCGGATATTGAGATCTTCGGACAATACTGGACTCACTTTCCTGTATTTAATGTTGCTGATTCTTGTGTATCCATAGGCATTGTGCTGTTGCTTATCACCGGTGGTGGCAGTAAAAACTCTCAGGACGAACCTACACCAGAGCAGGGCGCTTCGCTGCACCCTGAACAAGGAGAGCATGCTACTGCTAAGGAGTTGCAGCAGTAATAGCATGTATGAGTAACGACTACAACCCTGAGCGCGTTGAACATGTGTACACGTTTGTCATACCTGCGCGCCAAAAACCACAGCGTCTGGATACGTTCATCACAAACAGCATCGAACATGCTACTCGAACGCGTGTTCAGAAAGCAATAGAACGCGGTGCGGTAACGGTTAATCAAAAGCCAACAAAAGCTAATTACAGTATTCGTCCCGGAGATGTGATTGCTGTTGTTGTTCACAAGCAACCCCCGATGCTTCTCACCCCTCAGCCAATACCTCTTGACATCTTATTTGAAGACGACTACCTGATGGTGCTCAATAAACCTGCGGGAATTCTTGTCCATCCGGGACTTGGTAATCGTGGAGGAACCCTGGTGAATGCCATCTTGTGGCATTGCGGACAGCGTGAACCAATTGATGTGCTACAACGGCGCGAAACACGTCCCGATAAGTTGATGAACCTTGACATGGATGATAACAACGAACAGTCTGACTTTGATGAGGCAGACGATGAAGAGCTTCACGCTACGACGCTGATGCCAGACCCTGAAATTTTGAACGGCAACACCACCATGCGTCCCGGCATTGTTCATCGGCTTGACAAAGAAACAACAGGGGTAATGGTTGTGGCAAAGGACTATCGGACAACGCTTGGGTTATCAACGCAGTTTGCTCAACGAACCGTTGAGCGAGAGTACGTTGCCCTTGCCTGGGGTGTGATACAACCGGATGAGTTAACAATCGAGGGTAATATTGACCGGAGCACCAGAGACCGGAAACTCTTTGCTGTGCACGAGCGAACAGGAAAGTTTGCTGTAACGGATGTACGCGTAATAGAGCGCTATGATTATGCAACCTTGATTACCTGCAGACTGCGTACTGGACGTACACACCAGATTCGGGTTCATCTTCAGTGGAAGCAACACCCCTTGGTTGGCGACCCTGACTATGGTGGCAGAGAGAAAGCTTTGCAGGGTCTTCACCATATCTTTCGTCGGAGGGCGCAAGACACCCTCGCAACCCTATCACGCCAAGCACTTCACGCCCGACTGCTTGGCTTTGATCATCCCGTCACCGGTGAACACCTTCGGTTTACCTCTCCCGTTCCTTCCGACGTTTTGCAGGCGGTGCAGTCTGTACGGCCTCCTGACGCAGGCGAACTCCCCCCATGCCTTTGCTAATGGTGGAAGTTCTACGGTTGATATACGGCGATGGTTTGTTTGCATGAAAACGACGAGGATTGGGCAAAACAGCCACAAGTCGCGCCGCTTCGTCGCGAGTGAGTGTAGCAGCACTTTTGCCAAAGTAGTGTTGCGAGGCTGCTTCGATGCCGTAAATGCCATCGCCCCATTCTGCCACATTGAGGTACATCTCCAGAATACGGTGCTTTCCCCAGACTACCTCAATAACGTATGCGATGCCAACCTCAAGCGCCTTTCGAAACATGGTTTTACTGGGTACCAGAAATACTGATCGTGCCGTTTGCATGGTTATTGTGCTTGCTCCAAGCGGAGGCCTACCTCGGCGAATCCGTCCCGGATTTACTCGTTTGGCATGATCAACAGCACGCCAATCCACACCCTTGTGCGTCCAAAATGCTCTGTCTTCGCTGCTGATAACCCCACGCTGAACCCATGGCGAAATGTTCTCCAGGTTAGTCCACCGATATGATAGACCACCGCCATATTTACTGAAAGGGGCTTCGGCAAGACGCCACACCATCAGAGGTGTAACCGCCGGCGGTATCCACCGCAGAACAATAACACACCCTATGCCTCCAATTGTAGCGATCACAACCGATCGCCACAACATCATCACAAGAGTTTTCCACACAGTTGACATTGATATTAACGAACGTTAAGTTTGTGGAATAAAATCTTAACAAACGTAATGTTAGAACATGCTAAAGCCCCTTGATCGAGCCATTTGTGCACTGTTGCAGGACAATGCCCGATTAAGCCTGAGCGAGGTTGCCGATCTTGTAGGTTCATCTGTTCCAACGATTAGTGAGCATGTAAAGCGTCTAGAGGCTGAAGGGGTAATACAAGGATACCATGCGCAGATCAATCCAGCATCAGTGGGCATGGATGTAACCGCCTTCATTTTCGTTGATATCGATTCCAGTACCAATTACGACAACTTTCGCAAACAGTGCAAGCATCGAGCAGAGGTACTCGAAGTACATGCCATTACCGGTACAGCTTCGCATATCGTAAAAGTACGAGTATCCAATACCACAAAACTTGAAGAACTCCTGAGTGCTGTTCAGCGTTGGAAGGGGGTTACTCGAACATTAACGAATGTGGTGCTCAGTACGCACAAAGAAGTATCGACCATTACTATAGAGGGTGAAAGGTGAGGGAAGCACTTGGCATGCAGCAGAGGGCTATGTCGGCAGCAGACGTAGTAAACAACGTCTTCGCTATGGATGTCTTAACAGCCGACCAATTGCGCGAACGACTCAGCAAACCTGTTTGGAAGTCGCTCCGCGATACAATGGAAAAAGGCACAGCGATCGACAGTGCCATTGCCGATACGGTAGCACTTGCAATGAAAACGTGGGCCATGGAAAAAGGGGCAACGCATTTTACACACTGGTTTCAGCCCCTTACCGGCTTGACCGCAGAAAAGCATGAGTCATTTGTTGTTCCTACAAGCGATGGTGCAGCGATTTCTCAGTTTAGTGGACGTGAACTTATACAAGGTGAACCGGACGCGTCGAGTTTCCCGAGTGGTGGTTTGCGGGCAACATTCGAAGCGCGAGGGTACACTGCATGGGACCCAACATCGCCTGCATTTATCATGCGACACAGCAACGGAGCCACACTGTGTATTCCAACGGCATTTGCCAGTTGGACAGGGGAAGCGCTTGACCACAAAACTCCGCTGCTCCGAAGCAACGATGCTCTCAATGCAGCAGCCCTAAAAGCATTGGCACTCTTCGGTGATACAAGCGTTGCCAAAGTATCCAGCACAGTTGGAGCTGAGCAAGAATATTTTTTGATAGACGAAGAGTTTGCACGGCGCAGACCCGATATATTGTTAACAGGCAGAACATTGTTTGGTGCAAAACCACCTCGTGGCCAGGAACTCGAAGATCACTACTTTGGTTCCATTCCAAACAGAGTGCTAACATTTATGACGGATGTTGAGCACCAACTGTTTGCACTTGGGGTTCCGGTGCGCACACGTCACAACGAAGTTGCACCTGGACAGTATGAATTTGCTCCCATCTTTGAACAAGCAAATATTGCTGCCGATCACCAGCAACTGGTGATGCAGGTGCTT
>CAZGHI010000005.1:45325-48312 GCA_964525565.1 uncultured Hyphomicrobiales bacterium | reverse complement strand
CTCGTGTGTTTACTGCACGAAAAACCCTTCACCGGGATTAACGGCAGCGGTAAACATGTGAACTATAGTTTGGTTACCGACACCGGCATGAATCTCCTCGAGCCGGGAGATACACCGCACGAAAACATGGTGTTCCTGTTTTTCTGTGCTGCGATGATACGCGCCGTGGATGTTCATGCAGATCTGTTGAGGATTTGTGTTGCTAGTGCTAGTAATGATCATCGACTCGGTGCAAACGAAGCGCCACCAGCCATTATGTCGATATACTTAGGAAGTGAGCTTACGGAGATCTTTGAACGTTTGGTGAGTGGCAAGGAATCGCTGAAGAAGGGAGCCGGACTGTTGGGACTGGGGTCGTCGGTTTTGCCGCACCTGCCATTGCACAGTGGAGACAGAAACCGTACCTCGCCCTTCGCTTTTACCGGTAACAAATTTGAATTCCGAGCAGTTGGTTCCTCTCAGAGCATCAGTTTCCCCATAACAGTTCTCAATGCAATCGTTGCCGAGTCCGTGCTGGAGCTTACACGATCTGTGGAAGCTGCCATGAAGAAACGTCATTCGTTTGAGTTGGCACTTCGTGATGTTCTCCGTACAACGTATAGTGAACACTCTCGCATTGTTTTTAATGGTGACGGTTATAGTGCGCAATGGCAAGATGAAGCAAAGAAGAGAGGACTGCTGAACCTTCGCACATCGCTGGACGCATTCGAGATCTTCCTGTCAACGAAAAACATCAAGCTGTTTGGCGGGTTGAACATTTTATCGAAACGTGAATTAGAAGCACGCCACGAGGTGTTGTTGGATCAGTACTTTAAATCTGTAAACATCGAAGCAGAAACCACGGAATGGATTGCTCAGACAATGGTCCTTCCGGCCGTTGTTCGTAGCGCTATACGCCTGCAAAAAATAGCCGCAGCTTCCGAAGTATTGCAGTCGTCGGCAAACCAACTCCTCCACCATATGGACAACCTCGTTGGTGCATTGAATGCACTACGCACTCAGAATCAAGAGCTCGGTGGCGAAGATCTGCATAGCAAGTGCAAGCACATGTCAGAGAATGTCCTGCCTGCAATGAGGGCTGTGCGATCTGCAGCCGATACATTGGAACGGTTATGTGACCATGACCTATGGCCCATGCCTGGCTACCGCGAGATGTTGTTGCAGCGTTAATCCTAATCTGAAATCAGGACCGTACTCCACAGCAGTTGACCGTTAGACGATGTGAGAGATACTAACAAAGGCTGCGCGGGCAGGCGGATACCTTCGATGATGGTGCGGATGCTGTTCTCCGTGATGTCTTCATGAAATGCAGAATACACTTCTTGCGCAGCAATCGTGTACACGGTAACCTTTGCCGAGAGCGTCCCAATACGAATTAACCGACCGGGAAGCCAGCAGCCTGTAATGGCGATAGACCCCGGGTTGTAAACTACAGCTACCGTGCCACCGGTAACCGATGCACTATGGGGGAGCACCGGCGACCTGTCTGGATTTCGAAGCAATACAGTCCCGGCGATTCCACAGTTCACATATCCTGCGCCGGCGGAAACATCAGGTATCTGAATCCGAAGATGATGCTGGCCGTTTTGAATTGTATGTTCCACCAACTCACATTGTTGAATGCCTGTAATGCTCATAGCATTTTCAGGTATGCTGATCGAGAACGTAAGTGGAAAGGTACCCTGACCAGCAATATTCCATTCAACATGTACAGGCATGACCAACATGCTTCCTGCCGGTACTGTTGTGTCGGGTGTTGAAATATTTACAGTACCAACGATGGCATCACCCGAGGCTGTACCTGTGATCCGAGACGTGATTGTGTCCCAACACTCTGAGTCCATCACAATCCATTGTAATTCAATGGAAAATAGTCCGGGTTGCCAGCGTGTGAACGAGACGTTGAACGGCTGTGTAGTATTAACTGAAACTAGCCGCGGTAATGCAGGTGCAAATGTTGCCGGCAGCGAAGATTGGATATTCATAACGCTTACATCGGTTAGCCCATCGTTACGGACATTGATGTTGGCGGTTATCGGATATCCAACCGGAATGTTACCTACGTCAACGTCAGGAATAGTAATACGTATGGGTGGCTGCGACATAACGTTGAAGTAGGCCGTGTCGGAACATGCATCAAGTGTTGTACCGACAACGGAATAGGTCCCGGGCTGCTGAACCCGGATGGTGGACGTGCGTTCGCCGGTATTCCATTGCCATGCAACCACGTTGTTCTGTTCTGACTGTGCCATTAGCGTTACCGAAGCCCCTTCACATAGATATCGGGGTCCGGTGATGCTAACAACAGGTTTAGTGAATACAAGTACGGAAATGGTATCGCTCTCTCCGGTACAGCCGGAATTGTCTTGAACTTCAAGCCAGTACTTGCCTGCAGTAGTCACGGTGATGTACTGAGTACGTTCACCTGTACTCCACCGATAGTTAGTGTAGCCGGTTGGAGCTACAAGTAACAATGTCTCACCCTCGCAGATGTCACGGCGGTTGTATGTTATTACCGGTTTGAGTCGTGCGCTTACTGTAACCAACACGGTGGTATCACGGACACAAGTGCCTCCGTCCGGACGCGTAGTTATGGCACGTAGGGATAGTTTTCCGGTGCGATTCCACCGTACTTGCACTGCTGGTGAACCTTGTCCAGCTTCTACTGTTCCTCCGTCGGGTGTCCACTGATACGTTGTATTAGGAATCATTACCGTAGAGTACGTCTGGGCTGATCCTGGGCAGACAGAATTTGGCCCTTGTACACGTACCTCAGGTTTCGGCACAACAACTACGAGGGTTTCATCAGATGTTCCTGTGCATCCATTCGTGTCCACTACGGTCAACGAATACCGTCCACCTTGTGTTACCTTGATTGAACTTGTGGTTTCACCAGTATTCCACAGGTAGCTTCGAAACGTTCTTGGTGCCTCCAGGTATGCTCCGTCGCCTTCACACAAATACTCTATCGGGTTTCCAATTTTGGG
>CAZGHI010000005.1:19113-45315 GCA_964525565.1 uncultured Hyphomicrobiales bacterium | reverse complement strand
CGCAGATCGACCGCTTCGGTAACATCAACGCCACCGGAGTCTATTGGGCCGCTCGGCAGCGTTACTCTGCATACGTACCGACCTGCTTGCCATACCGTGATTGACTGTGCCGTGGAGCCGGTATTCCACAGATAGTTCACCATACCAGCAGGAGCTGAAAGAGTTATGGCTTGTCCCTCACACACAACGGATGGACCGGTAATTGTGATTTGAGCGGATAGGCCGCTGTGTGCAAGTAACAGTACTAAAAGTAGGATAGCGTGAACCACAGACAACAAACTAGCAAGAATTCTGCCACATGGTACTGCGGCTGTTGGGGATTGCCGAATTCAGCACGGAGATCACCTGTGCATACGATGCCGCGTTGTATTTGTTGGCACCCTCTACAGCAACTGTATGGCTACGTTATTCATTCGGTACTGTTCTTTCGAACAGACTTTTTGCCTGCAGCTTTCTTTGCCGGGGTTTTTGAACCTGACGATTTCTTTGATGCCGGCTTCTTTGCGGAAGTCTTCGAGGTTCGTGGAGCTGTTCCTGAGGTTTGTTGTTGTGTTTCTGCATTGGAGGCGGATTGCTGATTGCCTTCTGCAGCCATGTTCAGGCAGTCTTCGAGCGTAAGTGACTGAATATCCACATCCTTTGGAATTCGAATATTCTTTTTTCCAACTTTCAGGAAAGGTCCCCAGCGTCCCTTTAAGATTTGCACCTCGGGATTCTCCGGAAACTCCTTTAATGTTCTCTCGGCTATGGCTTTAACACGAGCTTCAATGAGCTCAATGGCGCGCGCTTCGGTGATGTGTGCTGGGTCTTCGTCTTTTGGTATGGAAGCAAAAACACCATCGTGGTCTATGTAAGGACCGAATCTGCCAACCCGAACGGCTATGGGCTTCCCTTTATAATCGGCAAGGATGCGTGGAAACTTAAACAGTTCCAGGGCTTCATCGAGGGTAATTGTTTCCATGCTTACGGAGCTTGGCAACCCTTTTTGTTTCTTGTCGGGATCGTCTGCATCCCCAATTTGAGCAATAGGGCCGTAGCGCGCCAAACGAACGCTGACGGGCTTTCCTGTTTTCGGGTCGGTTCCCAGATGCCGTTCACCACTCTGCCGTTCAGCTTGTTCGGCTGTTTTATCGAGGTCTTCTTTAAACGGACCATAAAACTCGGCAATCATGGTATTCCATTTACGCTGACCTTGGGCAATTTCGTCGAACTGTTTTTCCACGTTAGCCGTAAAGTGATAATCCATGATTTCGTCAAAGTGCTTGAGAAGGAAATCAGTTACGATACCACCTATGTCAGTAGGGAATAACTTGTTACGCTCGGCGCCGGTTGTTTCAGTTTTTATCAATCGTTCAATTGCAGCGTTTGCCTGAGCCCCTTCCAATATTAACTCTCGCACTTGGCGCTCACGTCCGTCGCGGTCCTCCTTAACTACGTAGTTCCGTGCTTGAATCGTACTGATGGTAGGTGCGTATGTTGAAGGGCGTCCAATACCGAGCTCTTCCAATTTCTTTACCAGCGACGCTTCCGTATATCTGCTTGGTGGCCGTGCAAAGCGTTCCTGTGCCTTTATGCGTACCAGGGGAAGTACCTGAGCTACTTCAAGGGGGGGGAGCATCTTTGCATCATCCTGCTCGGTTTCGTCGTCGGTACTCTCCATATACACATGTAAGAAGCCGTCGAATACTAAAACCTCGCCTGTTGCCGTTAATGTATCGGGCAGCGTACTAATTGAAATTGTTGCTACAGTTTTCTCAAGTTTTGCATCTGCCATCTGCGACGCGACTGTGCGTTTCCATATTAGCTCATAGAGTTTCTGATGTGCTTCAGAGGATCCTGCTTTTCGAGTTCCTAGATCCGTTGGGCGAATGGCTTCGTGAGCTTCCTGTGCACTTGCAACCTTTGTTGTGTATCTACGGGGCTGGGAATATTCGGCACCGTATTCAGTAGTAACATGATCAACGGCTGCGCCAATGGCAATTTCGGAGAGGTTTACCGAGTCGGTACGCATATATGTAATGTGGCCGGATTCGTATAAATCCTGAGCCAGCTTCATGGTGCGTGCCAATGAGAAACCAAGTTTACGAGATGCCTCTTGTTGTAATGTGGATGTTGTGAATGGTGCCGGAGGCGACTTTCGGGCGGGCTTTGTTTCAAGATTTTCTACAGTAAAGGTTGCTCCTCTGCAGTTCTCAAGAAATCGTTGTGCCTGGTCTTCTGTGTCGAACCGCTGAGAAAGTTCAGCCGAAAACGCCTTGCCATTGCTGGAAAACTCGGCAACAACGCGGAACTGTGAGCTTGCGGTAAAGGATTGTATTTCCCGTTCACGTTCGACAACGAGGCGGACGGCTACACTCTGCACCCTACCTGCCGAGAGGTTCCGCTGTACTTTACGCCACAATACGGGTGAAAGACCGTAGCCCACCAATCTGTCTAACACCCGCCGAGCTTGCTGCGCATCAACCAAAGCGGTATCCACAGGACGAGGGTTTTCAATAGCCTTGAGTATTGCGTTTTTGGTTATTTCATGGAAAACAATTCGACGAACCTTACGCTCATCAAGTTCAAGAGCCTCCATCAAATGCCAGGCAATGGCTTCTCCCTCTCTGTCTTCGTCGGTAGCGAGCCACACAAGATCGGCTTTCTGAGCCTGTTTCTTTAGTTCTGCAACAATCTTCTTTTTGTCGTCGGCAATTTCATACACCGGTTGAAAATTGTTCTCAATGTCAATAGCCTTGTCATTCCCCGGTAGGTCGCGTATGTGACCCATTGATGACGTAACAACGTAATCGCTGCCAAGAAACTTTTGAATGGTTTTTGCCTTACTGGGTGACTCTACGATAACGAGGTTCATGCTTTGTTGTGTTCGCAGTGAGTGGGGTCGTGACAAACAGCAAAAATCTGTAGTGAATGGGAAAGTGGCCGAAAACCAAGACTCCCCGCAACGGAGTCGCGGATGGCATCAGTTGCTTCGTTTCGGAACTCGACAACACGACCGCATTCGGTGCAAATCAGGTGATCGTGATTCGGCATACGGGAGGCAAGCTCAAAATGAGCGCTTTCACCTTGAAAACGATGCTTCATTAATATGCCACATTGCGTAAGGAGATCCAAGGTTGAATACACCGTTGCACGGGAAACACGCTCGCCATTATTGTTCATGTTCAGATATAACTCATCAGCCGAAAAGTGACGGTCAAATTCCGCGATGCTGTCCAGCACACGCGACCGCTCCTGGGTAGCGCGGTACTTCTTTCGCCGGAGGTATTCCGAGAACTGTGATTTGAGTTCTTCTAGATCAATATTCGAAGGCATAGGTAGCAAATATAGTCTTCGTAGTTTTGCAGCTCCTTTTTCTCACCACCTACTCCCACCCATGCGCAAATGGCGGGTCGAGGACTCCTCGGAACTTTATAACGTCCCCGGATGGGGAATAAATTATTTCAGCGTAAGCCCTGAAGGCCACGTTTTGGTTAGCCCCCGCAAGGGTAAGGGGCCGGATATTGACCTTAAGGCTGTTGTGGACGAGATTGTATCTCGTGATGTATCCATGCCGGTGCTCTTGCGATTTCCGGATATCCTGGACGACAGGATTGAGAAGATTGCCGGATGTTTCGACAAAGCAGCCGAAGAATACGGGTATTCAGGGAAGTATTTCTCTGTGTATCCCATAAAAGTGAACCAGCAGAGACCGGTTGTTGAGGAGCTGGTGCGGCATGGCAAGCGTGTGAACATCGGTCTGGAGGCAGGCTCAAAGCCAGAGCTGCATGCTGTACTGGCCATCATGGATAATCCGCATGCTCTGATTATCTGTAATGGATACAAAGACGAAGACTACATCGAGTTGGCTCTGTTGGCCCAGAAAATGGGAAAACGGATTTATCTCGTTGTTGAGAAGCTCAACGAACTGCGGCTCATTAACACCCTCTGCAAGCGTCTGGGTGTTCGACCGAATATCGGAATCCGCATTAAGCTTGCTGCAGCAGGGAGTGGTAAGTGGGAAGAAAGCGGCGGTGATCACAGCAAGTTTGGTTTGAATCCTGCGGAATTGCTTGAAGCTGTGGATTACGCCCGTTCCGAAAATCTGTTGGATTGTTTACGTCTGATCCATTTCCATTTGGGATCCCAGATCACGAATATTCGCAGAATCAAAAGTGGCCTCCGCGAGGTTTCTGAGTATTACGTTCAACTTATGAACCTGGGGTGCAACATTGACTTTGTAGATATCGGGGGGGGGCTTGGGGTTGACTACGACGGATCGCGCAGTTCCTATGCCTCGAGCATCAACTATTCCATCCAAGAGTATGCTAACGATGCTGTTGCAACAATCGTTGATGCTGCAACACGCAACAATCTTCCTCATCCACACTTGATTACTGAGAGTGGAAGAGCACTTACTGCTCACCATTCCATTCTGGTGTTTAACGTGCTTGAAACAGCAGGCGTGCCGGAGTGGACAGAATCCGATGAGGTGACTGAGTCCGATCATGAGCTGGTACAAGAAATGCACCACATTCTAGAGAATGTGGAAATGCGTACGCTCTTCGAGGCTTGGCATGATGCGCAGCAGGTACGCGAGGAAACGTTGGACCGATTCTCACTCGGGCTTGTGGACCTGGTATCGCGGGCCAAAGTTGAAAAATTATACTGGTCGGTAGCCAGAAAAGTAAACGACCTGGCGGCAGGCCTGAAGAACACTCCGGAAGAGTTAAAGAGTCTGCAAAAGCTTCTTGCAGAAAAATACTTCTGCAACTTCAGCCTCTTTCAGTCGCTACCCGATAGCTGGGCAATTGATCAAATCTTCCCCATCATGCCAATTCATAGGTTGGACGAAAAGCCGACACGATTAGCCACGCTTCAAGACATAACCTGCGATAGCGATGGCAAGGTGGATAGATTCATTGGCGGTCGCGATGTACGCAATTCTCTGCCCGTACATGCTGTTAATGGAGAGCCATACTATTTAGCGGTATTTCTTGTGGGCGCCTATCAGGAAATCCTGGGCGACCTGCACAACCTGTTCGGTGATACCAATGCTGTGCATGTTGTTATCACCAATAGCGGCTATGACATCCAAACCGTGATTGATGGCGAAACTGTTGCCGACGTCCTGGATTACGTTCAGTTCGATGCAAAGAAGCTTGTTCGTACCATAGAAACATGGGTGAACTCGTCCGTTCAGGAAGGCCGTATTAGTTCGCAAGAAGGCCGAGAATTTCTGAACATTTACCGTTCAGGTTTGTATGGATATACCTACTTGGAAGAATGATGGAACAACTGGCTTGCAAGGGGCTGGGATTTCGTGTCGCGTGGTGCATTGTTTTGTTATGTGTTACTACTGTACCACTGTTTACCGCCGACGGACTGGATGTTATCTATCGGGAAGACTTCACCGTCCCGTCGCCGGCATGGCCGCAAGGTCAATGGGATTATGGTGCTGCTCGACTTGACAATGGCTCGTACCTTGTTCGACGTTCGATAGCAAACGTTTGGTGGTTTCTTCCAGCTCCTGCTGCCTATATTGATCCTACGGCAGACTTCGATGTAGAAGTGAGAATGCGGTGGAGAGGCGGACAACAGGATAGGCCTTTTGGTGTTGCCTACCTCTCTGCAAATAACGAGAATGCAAACATCGTCGGATTAACAGCCAATGGGTCTCTTTTAGCATATCGGTATCATGGCGGAATGTTCCAGGAAGTACTGCCTGCGGCTCCCGTGAGTGCTATACAAAAGAACGAAGAATGGAATGTTCTCACCATTAGTAAACGCGGCTCTGCGGTTGCACTTGTGGTGAATGGCGAAACGGTGACATACATCGAAGAACCACGGTTGTACGGAAGAATCTTTGGCCTTGCTCTCGGGGGAGCTGTAATTGCAGAAGTTGATTATGTGGAGATTCGGCAGAACCAACCTCCAATCAGACTTGCCCCAAATCACCCTGTGAATGTTGTTAGGGAAAACCTCGGACCAAAGGTGAACACTACTGGTGGCGACCTTTCTCCTGTTATCACTGCTGATGGACGGCAACTATACATCGGACGCTATCCGTTTGCCGGCAATATTGGTAATCCGAATATGGAAGATATCTACGTCAGTGATTTGCAATCCGATGGTACATGGGGATTGATGCGAAACGTAGGGCGTCCTCTGAACAACGAGGGCAGTAACTTCCTTATCTCAATCACCCCGGATGGGAATACCGTTTTGGTTGGTAATACATACCGACCGGATGGCAGGCCTGCAGGTGGCGGTGTAAGTATTGCATATCGTACTGAGAATGGCTGGACTGTTCCAACCCCCGTTCAGATAGACCGCTACTACAATCGCAATAGGTATGCCGAGTATTGCCTGGATCCAAGTGGAACAAGACTGGTGATGGCTATTCAGCGCGACGATTCCAAAGGCGAAAAAGATCTCTACGTTTCTATGCGCAGGGACGATGGTTCGTTCACTGAACCACAGCATATCGCGGGATTGAGTACGTGGGGAAATGAGATGAGTCCGTTTGTTGCGGCCGATGGTAGTACAATGTACTTTGCTACAGACGGCCTAAGAGGGTACGGCTCGATGGATATCTTTATGGCACGTCGGTTAGACGAAACGTGGTTGAACTGGTCAGAACCGGAAAATCTTGGTCCTTGTGTAAATACCGACAAGTGGGACGGGTATTTTACCGTTCCTGCCGTAGGCGACTATGCTTACCTCAGTGCATCTAATGATACAGATGGCAGTGCGGATATATTTCGAATTCGTCTTACACCGGGAGTCAAACCGAAACCGGTGTTTCTTGTAAAGGGCCGCGTACTTGATGCATCTACCAAACAGCCAATAGCAGCGAGTGTTGCCTACGAGAGTCTTACCCGTCGTCAAAACGTTGGAAGTGCACGATCGGCACTGCCACAAGGAACCTACGCTATTGCTCTTCCGGCCGGCGACTTGTATGGGTTCCGCGCAGAATCGGAAGGATACTATCCTGTGAGTGACCAGCTAGACACACGCTCACTATCGCAGTACACAGAGATAGAGCGCGATTTATACCTCGTACCGTTGCGAGCCAATGAAACTGTAAAACTGGCCAACGTGTTTTTCGACTTTGCACAGAGCACACTTCGTGAAGAATCGCTGCCTGAATTGGATCGGTTAGTTGTTCTCTTGCGGGCCAAACCCACAATGGTGATTGAATTACACGGTCATACCGATAACGTTGGATCGGACGAGGCTAACAAATCTCTATCGAAGGAACGTGTGGAAGCAGTGAAAGCGTACCTAGTGCAAAACGGTATTGAACAAAAACGGCTGCGTACGGTTGGATACGGTAAATCGAAACCAGTGGCTCCGAACGATACGGAAGAGGGACGGCAACAAAACAGACGTGTAGAATTTAAAATCGTTAGCATGTAATGCGTTGGGCCACAGTCTTAGTGGTGTTAACGAGCAGCGTGGTGCTCGCTGCAGCGTGGGAGCGCGAGGGGCTCACATCGAACAGCAACCATCAGCAGAGCGCTTGGTATCGCTCAATGAAGTCCGGTAGTGCAAACGTTGACTCCGTAATGGTGTGGCTAAGGAGAGATTCGTCTGTCCGTGGCCAGAATCGCAGCCTGGAAGTGTATGAAGCAGAATCGTGGATACGGAGCACGCTATTCCATGCAAGCGCATCCGGGACCTTACCTTCAACACGATGGCTGCCCCCTCTGAGCGATTATAAAAAAAGAGATGTAACAACACTTGCGAACATAACATGGCGCAACCTTGGTCCATTTACGTGGGATAGGGAAGCAACAAAACAAACCCAATCTGAGGGTATCGGTGTTATTCGCAGCATTGCAGTTCATCCTGATGCTGATAGTATCGTCCTTGTTGGTACCATCAGTGCAGGAGTCTGGAGATCGTCTGACCATGGTCAGACGTGGAAGGCTGTTACAGATCACCTGATGGCACAACAAGCGGATTGCGTTTGTTTAGCCCCATCAGATAAAAATATTGGCTATGCTGCCCTTAACGTTGGCCTTGCGCGTACAACGGATGCAGGGGAAACCTGGTTGATGACCTCCCTTGATACTCGCAGCTCGTATCCGGCATCAGAGATTGTTGAGCATGTTGCAGTATCGCCGGTTAACCCCAACCATGTTATTGCAGCAACGCGGGGTGCACTGTGGCGAAGCATGGATGGTGGTGTTCACTGGGACCGGATTCCAGGATCTGAAGGTCGGTACTGGAGCATTCACTTTAGCCCCATAGGCTCGCGCCTGTATGCCATTCGATATGCATCCGATGTTAGTTCGTTCCTCGTCTTCGATGATAATACTCTTCGTTCAGGAATTGGCTTGCCGGTACCAGACAATGGAAGCAGTACGCCACGGGCACTGATTGCAACTTCACCTGCAGCACCTTCGTGCGTATGGGTATTATATGCCGGAAAACGGGATTCGGTTGGGGGAGTATGGGGACTGTACAAGAGCACCGACTCCGGAAACACTTTTCAACGAGTGTGCTGCGGAGAAGAAGGACCGCAATTGCCAACGGCTGACACACCGAATCTCTTTGACTACGATCCGCAAGGCTTGGGTCTTGGGCAGGTTACATGGGATATGGCCTTTGCCGTGTCCAATACGGATACATCACACATGGTTGCCGGTGGCATCTTTCCTTATTTCTCAACGGATGGTGGCCGTTCTTGGAAAGGTACAGCACCGATTCATTACGATGTGCAAAATGCGTTAATCGTGAATGGACGTTCGTGGATAGCAACGGATGGCGGTCTTCAGCTAACAACCGATAATGGCAGAACATTTGCAGACCGAAGTGAAGGAATCTGTGCTGTTGAGGTTTGGGGATTCGGTCAGGTTCCGGGTACAAACGTTATGACGATCGGTGCATATCACCTACCCATCTTTATCCGTGACGATGCCGTTTACGACAATCGAGGATTCTCAGGTGGCTGGTACCCATGGTCTGGTGCAGATGCTATGATGGCCGACGTAAACCCCGACGACACGCAATGGATCTACGCTAAACCGTGGACAAGCGTACGGGGCAAACGCAGCAGCAACAGATTGCGCTCTCCAACTACCCGCGAGCTTGGTATTGATCTGGGGTATTTACCGTTTAGCAATGTAGCCTTTCATCCCGAGAAAACGTACACAATACTTGCAGCGGACCATGCCGGTCCCTCTGTAGTTCGCACGCATAACAATGCAGAGAGTTGGGAAACGCTCCATACATTTACAGGCTCGATAACACATGTGCGGTATGCCCCATCAAATCCGACCATCATGGCGGCACTTGCCGACGCAGCGCTGTGGTTGTCCGATGATGATGGAAAAACATGGAAGAACATTACCCCTCCCGATTCTCTTACGTTCGGGGCCAGAGTAATAGATGTAGCGTTTGATTGGAGCAATTCAGCAGTTTTATGGCTTGCCTTCGGGGGGGGACAACAGAATGTAAAAGTGTTGAAAACAGAAGATAGCGGTTCATCTTGGACGGATGTTAGTCACGGTCTTCTCTCCGCTCCTGTGTATTGCTTAGCTACTGTTGCAGGCTCCGAGATGTTGTTTGCTGGTACAGCAATGGGGGTGTTTTCTCTTGATAGTGGAGATGCAGAATGGAAGGTGTACGGGAATGACCTGCCCACATGTCACGTTCACTACATTCATGTCGATCATATAGCGGGCATTGTACGGGCCGGCACCACACGAGGAATTTGGGAGGTTCCGCTAGATGTTCAAACAAAGCTAATCGCACGATTTTCTCAGTCAACAGATACGTTACGATGCTACAATACTCCCATTGTGTTTACTGACAGAACCAATGGCCAGTTTGTTGCAGACTATTGGCGACGTTGGACCTTCGAGGGAGGGGTACCGTACACAAGTACCGATATACAGCCCAACGTTCGGTATCCCAATCCAGGTGTATATACCGTGCGCTTGGTTGTTGGAAGAGGAAGTGATCGTGATTCCGTTGTCCGGAGTGGGACTGTCGTTGTCCTTCCATCTGAATGCGACGTGACATCATCTTACCCGGGCAATTGCGTCCGTTTGACAGATACAAACGACTTTGTATCGATTGGTTCGTTTACCGGTTACTCAAACACCTTCACCTTTACTGCATGGGTTAAACCCCATGGGATCCAACCACTTTTTAGTGCGATTTTCTGCACTACTGTTGTTGGACCACAACAGGGTGAAATTGGCCTGCAAATTTCCGGTGATAGCAACGAAGTTGGTTACTTATGGAAAAACGGTCGTTGGCAGTGGCGAAGTGGGCTACACCTTATTCCCGATGAATGGAATCATGTTGCAATGGCTGTTGATCCGGATGGTGTTACCCTGATGGTTAATGGTGCAGCAGCTCGTGATGTGCTCCGCCTGGAAGCACAGGATCTGGGTTCGCTGGACTTTACACTCGGAACATACTACCATTGGCCTGGAAGAAATCTTCATGCTGACGTTGACGAAGTGCGCTTTTACAACGCTACCCTTTCTGATCGTGAGATTCGCGAAACGATGTTCCATCCTGCAGATCCTGACGATGTACGGTTGCTAGCGTGGTATCAGTGCAACGAAACAGGAGGTAACGAACTATACGATGTTGCTCGAGAGAACACTGCCGAACTGAGTGGTGGTGCAATGCGAGCGATCTCGGACATCTGTTTCGGTCCAGGCCTCAGCAAGCTCTTTCAACCACCGCTATCCGGTGACAGAATCTTTGGTGATCTTGGTATTTCTGTTCAATGTCAGGAAACCGATGCAGACTCTATTGTTCTGGTTTCACGAATTAACACCTCACCGCCTGCAAACATCTCGGAAACCACGATACTTTCGGGGCGGTACTATGTTGTTCAGACGATGATACCAGAGGAACGCACCGTCACAAACCTTGCCTTTGATACGAAGGGATTAATAGGTTGGGACGATGCTACACGCAGAGTTTTCCGCTTGTGGCGAAAGAATCTGTTCAGGACGAATTCAAACTGGGAGCTTGTGCGGGCTTCACACCACTTTGATGTAGGTACACAAGTGGTGGTTTTCAGGAATACCGAGTCCGTGACAACAAGCTCCATGTTTTGTGTCTCCGTAGATGGAGGTCCGGTAACGGTTGGTGAAACTTCGGATGCAGTGATGATAGCGCCATTACCCGCCAACGAGCACCTTCGCATACGAAACCTGCCGACGAACTCATTTATCAAGCTTGTTGATATGGTAGGGCGCACCGTGTGGCAGCAGCCGGTGTTAGCTAAGGAAAGTATTATTCAAACCAGCCACCTTCCTGATGGATTGTACATACTCTATGTGAATTCCAGGGCATATACAATTCCAATTCTGCATTAGACATCAGGATCGTTGTTTAATCCGGAAGGTATTCCTGGTTTAACCATGATTACTTCCTCGCGCTCGAGCGTTACGGCACCTACACTCGCTCCCTTTGGTTTGCGCACGTACTTGCGCAAGGTAAAGACAACCGGAACCCAACCCGCATTCCTTGCAGATGAATAATACGCTGCGATTGCTGCTGTCTGCTCAATAATATGTTTAGGGGGCTTTACATTTCCTACCGATGAACGTAGTACGCAATGCGAGCCGCTCTGACCGCGTACATGAAACCAGTAGTCATTCTGTTTTGCAAACTTCATTGTGAGCATATCGTTGTTTGCGCTATTTCTACCAACAAATACAGTATATCCCTCATTCAGCACAAAGGTTCGAAACTGTGGGGATCCCTTATCCTGTTTCATGGTATTCTCTTTACGATGAACAACCGGTTGTGCAATCTGTTGTTCCAGTTCGTGAATTCGTTTCTCAAGATCCATCTTCCGACGGAGTCTATTCTGCGCCGCTAACGGTGCCTTGCGAGCCTTATTAAAGAATTTCTCGGCATTTTGGATAATCGTCAGTGTGGGATCAAGCGCTTGCAAATGCGTTGTACCGTTTTCTAATGTGAGCATCACTTCGCGACGGCCTGCCACGTTAGCCATTGGCAGACTCATCAATGCATTGGCAATGTAACGGAGGTGCTCCGCTGTTTCTCCTTGCTCCTCGGCACGGACGACTTCCGCGAGAGAACGCCGCAGCCGCTGAAGTTCCGATCGTACAAGCTTTGTTGCAGACGATATTGCTTTTTGCTCACTGTTGATGCTCTTCTTTAAGGCAACAGCGCGCCGGAGTATAGTAAAGAGATCTGTACCTTCTTCGATAACGTTATAGCCCGGTAGCTGAACAGCACTAAAAACTATACGGCTGTTATTCTCGAGAATATAGAAGGTTGTAGCCGACAAAACAGTAGAAATGATGTTTTCCGCAGTATCACCTATGGTAGAAAGATGAGGGCCGAGCTGCAGAGGTTGGCCTGCAATGCGGAATTCTGTGCCGATAGTGTCTTTCTTTTTATGGAGAGCATCTATAACAGAGTCACCATTACAGACAACAACATTTCCTGCTCCGGCCGAAAACATGCAACAATGGAGTACATAAGCATCGAATACAAAGGTTACAATCCGGTCGGTAGCTTGACAAACAATGTAGTGGACTGTTGACCCAATGAGGATATTGAATACATCAATCGAATTCTTCCTAGCCCTGGTCTCGTTATGAGAAGCCGTAATCGTACCATATTCATGGTCAACATTTATGCGCACAAAAACTCGTGATTTGTCGGTAGTCTGGAACTCAAGTGTACAGGCATTTTTTTCTTGCATCCATGCCTGAGTAAGTACCGACCCGGCAATTTGCTTGTGTAGTTCGCGCGCAATGAGTTCAAGCGTGAGTTGATGCCTAATCATTATTACCGAACGAACGTGTTCCACTCAGGTGCAACCGACGGGATGATAAGGCGAAAGGCACTCTTCCAGTCGGTAGATGCAGAGTTCAACCATAACGAGAATGCTTTTATGTTTTGTGGCGATGCTTCTGCACAGGGGAGTAGTCGAGCCATCGTCATCCTGTCTGCATGTGTTTTGCCTCGTTTCCAAAACGCAATCAACTCTGCCATTGGTCTGCGAATGCCACGAGCTAATCCCTCAACAGTTGTATTGCGAACAATCTGCTCTCCATCGGTTAGTAGTTCAAAGTAGCTTGTAAGTGGAGAGGTTGAATCGGAAATGCCGAGAGCATAACCTGCACGTGCACGAACGTATGGGTGTGCGTCTTTGGCCAGCCTGCGGAGACGTGGCAGGGCACTACTACTTCCGATTTGCCCCAGGGCCAAGGCTGCCATCCGACGAGTACGCCACGTTTCACTAAACGTTAGTGCAAGCAGAGATGGCACACAACCTTTACTCTTGCTAAGAGCTGCTATAGTACATGCATGGCTCACCCGAGTAGGATCGGAATCGTTCAGGCAACGAATGAGGAATGAATCAACCTGTTCCGGAAATGCAGCATGCATCTTCGGTAGTACATACTCAAGTGTGAGACGCTCTCTTGGCATCTTGGTAGTCATATGCTTCCACATACTGTCAAGGATTGCTGTTCCCATAGCAACCAGTGCATTGCGGGCAGGTTCTACGGCAGGCTGATAGCGGAGCGGGGCAGCTGAGGCTTGAATGAACAAACTATCGAATGATTGTGATAGCACCACAGCGGAGCCTGGTTCGGTCGGTGCCGTGGTGGACAGAGGTGAACGAGCGCTGGTCTGTTTCGATTCCGTATCGACAAACACGCCATATGTTGACTTAACCGAAATACTGTTGTTCTTCCGAAGGTCTGTGTGTCGGTCAGTCCCACCACCGTCATGGAACACTCCAATCATGCCAGACCATCTGCGAAAGTCAGAGTAGCCAAGAGTGTTGGTTGTGTCCCCGATGCTATAGGAATCGTTTCCAATTTGATCAAAAAAGAGAGATACTGCATTGGCATTACCGCCGCCGAGGCTCAGACTTTCAACTACATAGTTGTCATTACCCGATATGTCGTAGAGTAAGCCAGTTGCAACATCATGTCCGCAGCCCTGACTAACACCATGCGACACGTACACATCGTTGCCGCTACTGTCAACAAGTATGCCGGTTGCGAGATGCACTCCGCTACCTTGTGCATATTGGTGGGCTAAGTATCGGTCAGATCCGGCATTGTCCAAAAGAGCGCCCAATCCGTACCAGTAGGCCGTTCCCTGTCCGAAAATATCACACGCATAGTAGTCGTTTCCGCCTACATCATTGAGAATTGCGATGCCCCCTGAAGCATATGGGCGCATTCCAAGTGCTGCACCCTGAGAGAAGGTTGTAAAGTGGTCGTCGTAGCGAAGTTTATCAACAACGGGACTGCGAGCAATGTACGAGTCGTTGCCATCTGCGTCAAGAAGGATGCCAGCTCCGCGTGTGCCACCAAATGCCTGAGCTTGGCTATAACATGAATACGAGTCGTTACCTTCGTTGTCCAGGAGCAACCCAACACCAAACATTCCTGCAGCCTGTGCGTTGTGGCCGGCAACATAGGTGTCGTTTCCCTGAACGTCGTGAAGTATGCCAACGCCGAAGATGCCGCATCCTTGACTAAAGTCGCCACTATTGTAGAAATCGTTCCCGCGGGCATCGATGACGATACCAATGCCAAAGAAACCACATCCCAAGGTGTAGTTGCCACCCAGGTAGATATCGTTACCACCCAAATCAATGATACAGCGAACGGCATGAGTACGAACGCCACTTCGGTCAGTTGGTCCAATGCGATAAATATCGTTACCACCAGGATCGAAGATTAAAGCAAAGTCTCCTTCGAACACATCGGGGCCGCGGGTTCCGATTGCAATGCGGCCAACTGGAGTGTCCAGAATCTGAACGGCTGGTGCAGATCCGATGGCCTCCGGATTGGCAATGGCTGACCCAACAATTGAGAACAAAGTCAAGTATAGTTCAGCACCCGATCGGAACCCATCCTCGAACCATGCCGGTTGAGCGAGATCGGCAAATGCAGCAACTTGGTCAGCTTCCTTCCGTTCGTGTTGGTAGGCAGTAAAGAGCGAAGTGGAAGGATCATCATTCGATGTCATCCAAACAGAGTCGGCAATCTGCTCGATCATAGGCATGTTCCGATACCGCTCCCTACAACGCAACACTGCAGTCTGCGTAGCCTTCATGCGCGAAAGGATACGCTGTACGAGTATGTGTGTGCCGTGATCTGTAACGTCTGCCGATTCTCCGGTCGGAGTTGTAAGTGGCACTGGGTCATCTGACGTTTCCAATGCGGTAAGTGGAGCTACCGAATAGCCCAATTCAAGCAAGAGAAATAGGTCAGAAAACAGCCGTTGATCAGCTCTGGTTGTTAGTTCGCGGGCTTCTGTAGCTAATCGCTCTGCTATGGAAACCGCTTGCAGTGGCTGTAGAAACAGTGTGTCGTGAAACTTTACACGATGGGGGTCTGACGGCAACCAGTCGGCTGGCATGGATAGGTCATGGATGTTCATGCCCAGGTGCCTCAGCGCTTCACGTGATAGATCATTAAGATTCTGTCCATACACGGCACATCCGGTGACTAAGTAGAGTAAAAGTGCTCGCATAGGTTAACTGCTATACAATGGGAGGTAGGTTATCAGAACGTCGGGTCCAACCGTTTGCGTTTCGTAGAGTTTCCAATGTGTACGACCAAACACGGCGCGCCGTCCTCGTCCGCAAAGGATTGGGGCAACGTGAACATGCAGTTCTTGGACCATATGGTTGCGCAAAAGCCACGATGTAAAGTGTGGACCAGATTCGCTCAAGACGCTTGTGATTCCATAGTTGGTATATAGCGAGCGCATAGTGGACGCAAAATCGTCGTGCGCCGAAGGCACATCTGTGTTAATCGTTACAAGGTGCGTTTGAAGTTCGTGGCGCGTTTTTGCGAGGTAGCTCTCCGGTGGAAGTTCGGCATGTTGGGTAACCACGATGCGAACCGGATCTCTTCCGGATGCAAACCTTACGCTAAGTCTTGGGTTGTCCGTACGGACAGTTGACATGCCCACAAGCACGGCATCAACTTCGCTGCGGAGGGTGTGGACAATTTTTTGTGCTCCATTTCCTGTTAACTGCTCTGTTTGGTTTTCCTTTGGTGCCATCACACCGTCGATGCTCTGTGCAATTTTCACAATCAAATACGGTGTACCGTTGATAACGGCATGTGACCACATGCGATATAGCCACCGGAGTTCACGTAGGAGACTACCTTCATAGACTCGTACATGAATACCCGCTGCAACAAGTCGGTCAATGCCCCCCCCTTTTACCTTTGGATTTGGGTCACGCATACCCACAACAAGATTCCTCACTCCGGAACGAATGATTGCGTCGGTGCACGGTGGTTGCTTGCCGTAGTGGTTGCATGGCTCCAGCGTAACATACATGGTTGTATGTTGATCTGGCGTTCCCTGATAGGCGTTCAGTGCCATGACTTCAGCATGACGGTCGCCGTATCGAGCATGCCACCCTTCAGCGACAATGCGATTATTGTCCACAATCACGGCACCCACGAGGGGATTCGGGCTTACGAAACCGGTGCCTTTTTTTGCCAATGCTATTGCGTGAGCAAGGAATGCATCGTCGGTATTCTGCATCAGATCATCCGGCATGTGCCACTATCGTGGCGGCCACGAAATGGTTGTTGTTGCTTTATACGGGCGCGGAAACGCCGGAATCATTAACTCTGCGTGATACGTGCCTGAGGGTACATGATCTCCGTGAATGGATTGTCCGTTCCACGCCATCACGTAACGATGCATCTGATTAGCACCTTGTGGTTCTACAGTTGAAATGAACTGGAGGAAATTTTTTTCGTAATCAGAACGGTACACAACGGTACCATTATTATCGGAGATGATCACGCGAAATGTTTCAGACGACGGAAGGTACTCGCCGGGGGGAACAAAAATGCGTTTGGCAATCACCCCAATCTCGAGTGTGGTATCGTTTACAGCTATCGAATATGGTTCCAGTTCCATTGGATCAACCTGCTGATACTCAAGATGAGTTCTGAAAATGAGATGTTCGTCCGGTGTTACAACTGAAACATCGGCCCAGCAGCTTGTGCTTGCAATGGCGGCCTTTGTGTCCCAGGCAGCGGAACCAATAAGGTGTATCGTTTCGTCAACGCCGGGTGCACCTGCAGTGCTAAGGCTAAAAGTCACGATGTCGTTCATGGAATCCTCGGTCGGACCGAATGCGGCCTCGACATACTTTACGAAACGCCCGGTCGTTCTCAGTGTCGGAGATCCTACAAAACTTACCTTTACCGTTCCATCAGTAAGCTTCACTGCACGCAGCTTGTAGATTGGCTCATCAACACGCAGAGCCTTGCCAGAACGCACAAACTCGCTTTTTTGGGTTTTTAGGCAAGACACTGCAGTCAGTGCGCAAAGCACACATGCAAGGGCGATTAAACGAGGAGAACGTCGGCATGAGTTCATGCCGCAAAAATAGCGGCTTCAACAACAGTGTATAAACGCTTGCTTGCCAGATAGGCAGATGATACAACATCGCTATGGTCAAGCTTGCTCACGAGCACATCAGAAAGAACGTTTGTTACAACGGATAGTATAATGCATTTCATACCCCTATTTGCTGCATAGCGAATCTCTGTTCCCGTGCTCATGCCAATAAAATCGGCTCCAAGGTGCCGGTGCATGCGAACCTCGGCACGGGTTTCGTATTGCGGACCTAACACCTGGACGTACGTTCCCTCCATTAAGCCTAGCCCCTTATCCAGACAGCGTTGCATGGTGGCCAAACGCCAGGGATGATCAATAGCATTCGACGGGAACACGCCATGTTCAGAAGGAAGAGATATAATATCTGTGATGCAAGCAATGGCACCCACGTGGGCGCGCTGTGTAAGTGCTCCCACGGCATTCGTAAACACAACGTGGGTAACACCATGTTGATGTAGATATTCAATAGGCTGGCATACGTCGGATGAAGACCATCCTTCGTATTGATGAACTCTACCGCGCATAACCAACGCTTGCTCATTACCAATGGTACATAACCCTACAGTGCCATCATGTCCGCCAACTTTAGGCACAGGCATTCCGGGTATTGATGCAAAGGACTTTGGAGGCTCGAGAGGATCGCCGATGTGTATTCCACTACCTGTGATAACGGCAATAAATGGAGTGTTTCTCATACTACAAACATGGAACAGATTGGGTATTCTCTGCACCAGTAATGCAGAGGTCTCATAAATTCGCTCATGATAAAAAGCATGACGGGCTATGGAAGGGCCCATGGAACAGTGCTTGGTGCTCCTACAAGTATTGAAGTGAAGAGCGTGAATGGCAGGTATCTGGAGCTAGGTGTACGAATACCAAAAGAATGGAGCTATGCGGAGCATCAGGTTCGCGAATGTATTCGTGAGCATATTGTCCGAGGCAGCGTTAATATTTATATCCGGCGCGAAGAAACAAGCAGTGAAGCCGATGTTGCCGTAAATGTGACCGCAGCAGGAGCTTACGTAGCAGCGCTCCGCAAGCTACAACAGGAACTGCAACTGTCAGGGGAGGTTTCGGTTGATACTATAGCGAATTATGCGCCTGCTTTTCATGCTACAACAGATGGCGAAGCTGACGTGTGGGCTGAGCTCGAGCCATTGATAGCGACTGCGATTTCAGACTTAAACACAATGCGCATTCGAGAAGGCGCTGCACTTGTCACCGATATGCAACAGCGCCTTACCAACATCTCTGCTGCTTTAACGATGGTGGAACAGATTAGCGCGCAACGAATTCCGGCAGAGAGGGAGCGCCTCCGAGAAAGAGTTCGTCAGCTCACCAACGATGAAGGTATTGATGAACAACGACTACAACTGGAGATAATACTCCTCAGCGAAAAACTTGATGTTAACGAGGAATGCGTTCGACTACGTAGTCATATTGACCACTACGCATCAGATCTTTTGGGCGGCGGAGCCGTGGGCAGAAAGCTGAACTTTCTTTTGCAGGAGATGAACCGAGAAGTGAATACGATAGGTAGTAAGGCCTCGGACGCGGAGATTGCAAGGCTTGTTGTAGGCATGAAGGAAGAGCTGGAGCGAATTCGCGAACAAGTACAGAACATCGAATGAGCAAGAGACTCATCGTTTTGAGCGCACCCAGCGGTGCCGGTAAAACAACCGTGGCTAAACACTTATTGCGCACGTTCCCATTGTTGAAGTTCAGCACTAGTGCAACTACCCGACAGCAACGTCCAACCGAAGTGCATGGCCGGGACTACTTTTTCCTTTCGAAGGAAGAATTCCGCTCACGCATTGAAAACGGTGATTTAATAGAATATGAAGAGATATTCGGTAATTACTATGGCACACTCAAATCGGTTGTGCAGGAAGCAATCGTTCGAGGTGAGTTCTTGTTGTTTGATGTGGATGTGAAGGGGGCGTTAAGTCTGCGAAAACATTTCCCGGCAGATTCGCTTCTCATTTTTGTTGCCCCACCGGACCTGGAAACTCTAGCACAACGCCTACGCCAGCGTCATACTGAAACCAATGAGCAAATACTTCTTCGGCTTGCGCGTGCAGAGATGGAAATGGGGCATCGGGGTGAATTTGACTATGTGCTCGTAAACAATGTGCTGAATGATACCCTTGCCGAGGCCGAAGACATCGTCCGTAGGAATATTGCCGGTGCAGGAGAACAACAACTGCTTCCCCTGTAGGTGCTCATGATGTTAAGAATGCTCGGCACCGTGGCGCTGATACTTTCGCTGTATCTCCCCACATACCCTCAGACCAGCGAGATAACAACGCAAGAACCCCAGCCATCCAGCCCCCCCCTAGATACGGTACCCATGCAAGTTGAGGCGCCTTTATTACATGTGAAGGGAAGTGTAATGCTTCAGTCTGCACCGCTGATGGAAATTATTGGCATTCACGCAGAATTACGCCTTGAAGATCCGTTTGGACGTGGTTCAGTGCGTGCCCTGGGAATTGCAACAGGCATTGGGTACAGCGTTTATACACCCCATTTCCTTCCCCTTCAACTACGATCACTGTGGGGCCGCTATCACCTACTCGAGATAGGTGTTGGAAGCAGCATTCCCCTGAATCCCGTGTACGGAACAAATGCTCAGCAGCCGCTCACATGGGGCAGTCGCGTTTGGAACCCTACCGTTCTTGTTGGATACCGCTTTGAAAAAGAGTCTGTGGGACTACAGTACCGCGTTTTTATGCAGTTCCTTCTGGTTCCCGGCGTGAATAGCGGTCTCCTTCCTTGTTTAGGCGGCTCCGCAGGATGGGTGTGGTAGGTTTAATGGGCATGAGTGGCGCTTCCCGTATTTTTGTCGCCTATGTCAAAACAGTCCACAGGTAAGGTGCAACGTATCAATGGCAAGAAAACAGTAAGCACATTCTCTGTTTCAGAAATTCTACACGACTACCGTGTTGCCACAATTTCTCGGCAGGCATCGTTACTGGACCGACGAGAGGTGCTGACGGGTAAGGCTAAGTTCGGAATTTTTGGTGACGGAAAGGAGGTGGCGCAGGTAGCAATGGCACGTGCTTTTCGCTTGGGCGACTGGCGCAGTGGCTATTACCGAGATCAAACCTTCATGTTTGCCATTGGTGAAAGTGATGTGCAAAAGTTCTTCGCGCAGTTGTATGCGCACACGAGCATAGAAATGGAGCCGGCCTCTGCCGGTCGGTCCATGAACGGACATTTCGCAACGAGATTTATTGACGACAACGGACAGTGGCTTTCGCAGACCAACAGATATAATGTTAGTGCCGATGTGAGTCCAACCGCATCGCAGATGCCACGTCTGGTTGGTCTGGGTTACGCCAGCGTTCTTTATCGTGAATTAGAAGAACTGCATTCGTTCTCGCAGTTTTCGAATCGTGGAAACGAGGTCGCTTTTGGGACAATCGGTAACGCCAGTGCTGCAGAAGGAATGTTTTGGGAAGCGGTTGACGCTATTGGAGTTCTGAACGCTCCTGTGATTATCAGCATTTGGGATGATGGCTACGGTATTAGCGTTCCCAACTCTTTTCAGCATACCAAGTCGGATGTAGGGAAGTTGCTGGCCGGCTTTCAGAGAGAGGAAGGTGGTTCGAGCGGTTACCATATCCAGCGGGTGGAGGGTTATGATTATGCTGCACTTCGTGAAGCATACGAACATGCGGCCGAAGAAGCACGCACACACCATATTCCCCAGATCATTCATGTAGTTGATGTAACCCAACCGCAAGGTCATAGTACGAGCGGTTCGCATGAGCGGTACAAAAGCAAGGAACGGTTGGAATGGGAGGCTGAGTTCGACTGTATTACACGTATGCGCAGTTGGATTGTAGCGAACGGCTGGGCCTCCGAGAGTGAAATGGATGCGGTGGATGCAGAAGCACTTGAACATGTTCAGCAGGCAAAGCAGGCTGCATGGGAGGCTTACAGCCTGCCTATTCGCAAGGATGTTGAACATGTAGCAGCGTTGATAGAAGCTGCCGGACAGCCCGCTGTGGCAGCCGACCTGCTTTCGATACGCGAACCATTTCGTAAGGATGCTGTGGTTGCAGCAGCGAAGGCGTTAGAAAAACTGTACGGACAAAGCACACCCGAACGAGAACGCCTGCAACAGTGGTACGATGAATACTACAGAACCATCCAGCCGCTCTATGCGGATATGCTAACAACGCCTCTTCGCTATGGTTCAAACGCACAGTATGTTCATTCTCCATACATTGTTGCACCAGTATATGGTGCCGAGAGTAAGGTTGTAAACGGTAGCGAAGTCTTAAATGCATGTTTCGATGCTAATCTGATGCGCGAACCGCGCCTGATAGCCTTCGGAGAGGATGTTGGTCAGCTTGGTGATGTAAACCAAGGCTTTGCAGGACTGCAGTCGAAGTACGGAGCACTGCGCGTTAGTGATACGGGAATCCGCGAGTGTACCATTGTTGGGCAGGCAATTGGAATGGCAATGCGTGGACTGCGTCCTATTGCAGAAGTTCAATATCTTGACTATCTCTTGTACGCCCTGCAAATCATGAGCGATGATTTGGCTACAGTAGAATGGAGAACACGTGGCGGACAGCGGGCTCCTGCTATCATACGAACTCGCGGACATCGGTTAGAAGGTGTATGGCATAGTGGTTCTCCTATGGCCGGCATTATCAATGTGGTGCGAGGAATTACGGTTTGCGTCCCACGGAACATGACGCAGGCTGCAGGTATGTATAATACACTCCTCCGTGAGGAACAGCCGGCGCTTGTTATCGAAGTGCTGAACGGTTACCGCCTCAAGGAACGTCTTCCGGATAACGTTGGCGAGTTTATGGTGCCATTGGGAGTTCCCGAAGTTGTTCGCTCGGTTGAGCAGGGGGCTTGGGCAACCTTGGTTACGTATGGTGCCTGCATTCGTGTTGCCTTGGATGCCGCTGAACGATTGTCGGCCCTTGGAGTAGAAGTCGAGGTTGTAGATGTTCAAACGCTGTTACCGTTCGACACAGAAGGGGTGATTGCCGAAAGAGTTCGTCGTTCGAACCGATTGTTTATACTCGACGAAGATGTTCCGGGCGGAGCATCGGCATTTCTTTTGCAAAACTTACTGGAACGGGATGGTCTTTGGTGGCACCTAGATGTTCCACCCGTAACCATTACTGCAGCAGAGCATAGACCGGCATATGGTACAGATGGTAGTTACTGGAGCAAACCGGAAGCCGAAGACGTGATCAGAGAGGTTCTGCGCGTACGCGGCTAAGAAACTTGCCGTTTACCCAACCTTCAGTGTCAGCACCATTAACCAGGCTTACATAGAACCAATCCGCTAGCGATCGGTGACGAACCACTCGAGTTCCCTTGGCGAGCGGTGATCCACTTACAACCGAGAATCCAACTCCGGCACCCGACCGGATGTTTACAACCGTTGTTGTTTCGAAAAGCTCTGGTGTTTCTTCGGCACGACCCATAACCATACTACGGTATGATTCCATGGGAAAAGCCGGTCCGGGATCGTGTTTTCTGCCCGGAGATATATCGTCATGTCCAACAACATCCACGATTCCAAACCGGGCTACAATCAGTCCGCCAATCTCAACGGCTGCTTCGAGCTGTTCTGTTGAGTATGCATGCCAATGAGCAGTTTCACTACTGTTTTTATGTCGTGCAGTTACAACCTGATCCGACGGCACAACAACACCGAGAGCATTTGCCCACGAGCCGTCGGCTCGTTGCATCACCTTTCCTGCGTTGTCGAGTTCAATGCCGATACTGCATGAGTTGAGATTCGTCCTACCCTCCCATGCACTTCTTCCGGCATGCCACGCAACCTTATTGAATGGAACGAGCTGAATTATCCGACCATCGCGTCCGATAATGATATGAGCGCTTGCCTTCGAAGAAGGAGAACATAACCAACGGGCCGACGACATTGCGGATGCACCGGCCGTAAAGTGAATAACAAGGTACTGAGCACGGAGTGTTGATCCATGGTTAGGACTGCGGAGTTCGGTAACACGATTTAATACATCGTCGGTGAGGATGTGTGAGGTAATCTTCATTAACCAATGTACGATGTAGAAACGTTTTTTTACTTCTTTCGGGAACTATTTGCTTTTACCTGGGGTTTATGCACGTGTTACAACACACAATAACGTTGGAGATAGCATGAAACAGGCATTGATGATCGGAGCAATTGTACTCTTAGTGCAAAGTCAGCTCATCTCGCAAACAGCATTTATACAGGTTCTGCATAACGCTGCAGACCCCGCTGCAGCAGTGGTTGATGTGTACGTTAACGGTGAGTTGGCACTTAACGACTTTGCCTTCCGGACGGCTACGCCGTTTATTGAGGTACCGATAAATTTAACGGTTCACCTTGCGCCACCCACGAGCAGTAGTATTCAGGAAGCGATCTTCACCAAAGATTTTACTTTAGAGCCGAACAACACATATATCGTTGTTGCAAATGGGGTACTGCAGCCAGACCAGTTCACATCAGCAGGCGATGAGACGGCAGCGCCAATTGCCTTTGACCTGTATCCGTTATCCAATGCAAGGCGTCAGGCTCAAGAAGAGGGTGAGGTGGATATACGTGTCTTTCATGGAGCAACCGATGCCCCAGCCGTACAGGTTGCAAGTGGGGGAGTGATTATCGTACCATCTCTGTCGTACGGTGCAGGAACAGACTATCTATCCGTTTCGCCACTGTCATACACTCTGGATGTTGCTCCAGTAGGGGGGGATGTGTTGGCATCGTATATAGCCGATGTACGAGAGCTTGGCGGAGCCGCACTTACTATTGTTGCCTCGGGTTTTCTTAATACTCAGGACAATCAAAATGGCCCTGCGTTTGGCCTATATGCAGTGTCGTCGGAAGGTGGTGAATTTATTGCTCTCCCGCTGGCTGATGCAGATGCAAAGGCATATGTGCAAATCATCCACAACGCTGCCGATCCCATTGCAGAAAGTGTTGATGTGTATATCAATGGGGAAAGGGCAATTGACAATTTCGCTTTTCGCACAGCGACGCCATTCCTGGAAGTTCCTTCCGGAGTTACTATCGAGGTAGGCGTAGCGCCGGCAAACAGTGAGAGCGCAGCAGACATTCTTGCAACCTTCGAGCTAAATGTGGAACCCGGAAGGTATTTGGCCATTGCCAACGGAGTTCTGTTTGCTCAGGATTTTGCACCTAATCCGGATTCACGTTCCCCTGCAATCACTTTTTCCGTGTACCCGATAGGAGGCATTCAAGAGTCGGCGGACGATGGAATGGTGAACATTCTAGTGTTCCATGGTGCAACCGACGCACCTTCCGTTGATGTGTATGCAAACGGAACATTAAAGCTTATTTCTGATTTATACTACTCCAAAGTTGCTGAGTATGTTAGTGTACCAGCAGGGAACTACACCATTGGCGTTGCCCCTGCTGGTGGTAACATAATTGCAGAATTTTCTGCACCTCTTACCGAGCTTGCCGGACAGAGTGTTGCTGTTCTTGCCTCTGGATTCCTAAATCCTACGGTGAATAAAAACGGACCTGCTTTTGGTTTGTGGGCAGCAACGCAAAGCGGTGGTAGCCTGATTGAATTACCGCCAGTTGTCACAAGTGTTGGAGAAGTTGTTGGTGCCTTCGACCCAGCCATGGTGACTCCGAATCCGGCTTCAACAACACTAAAGATATCGGCACAAACCGAGGTACAACCCGGCACAGTAACCATAAGTACACTCACAGGAGAACTGGTGTATCAACGCAACCTTACAGTAAACGATACACATGAAAACTCCATCGTTTGTGATGTTTCAGATTTTGTACCCGGACAGTACATCGTGAGAGTAACCTCCAATAATCACGTTCGCAGCACACTTGTTGCGATTGTTCGGTAACACCATAGCCCCCTCCAATCCCCTCACATCGTAGCCTCCGCCACAACACACCATAGGCGGAGGCTTTTTTTATTGAAGCCGCCGGAAAAGAAAGCTTCCAGCTTTCGTGGCGATGTGCGCAGTGTCGTCCGCCATTCAGTACTATGACAACCAATAGTCCACCAGACTAATGGTATGGTGTGGTGTTGTGCTTACGAAATATACCTTCTGCGAACTGCCGTTAGTGGAGCAGTCGCGGGTAATAGTAACACAACCGGTAACGGACTTCTACAAAACGTATCACCGGTGTAAATGGGTATTCGGCCAATGCACCAGACCATTGCAGCGGGTGCCCCGAAGTGGAAAGTGCTGTTGTATTAGAAACTCAAAGTGAGAAAAGAAAAAACAAAATTTGGATTTCGGAGTTCTATAACCGAAATTGCAACACAAATTAATGATTGGGGGAACTGTGATATTGAGTAAAAGTTGTATTTACGGCATTCAAGCAGCAATCGCAGTAGCGGCAGAGAAGACGGATGACTTTGTTCCAATAAACAAGTTGGCGGAGAAGCTTGATATTTCGTTCCACTTTCTTACGAAAGTGTTGCAGCAGTTTACGCAAGCCGGACTGTTAACATCGTATCGAGGTCCGCGTGGCGGTGTTGCTCTTGCGCGTCCTGCAAAGTCAATAACGCTTTTCGACATGGTAAGTGCCATTGACGGAACAGAAATCTTTACCGAGTGTATGTTGGGACTACCCGGTTGTGGTGTTGCTTCGCCGTGCCCGGCACATGAGCAATGGACACAATTGCGACAGCAATTCACTTCAATTGCACGTTCATTGACGTTGGAAACCATGGCAATGCGTGCCAATGAACTAAACGTACGCCTCAGTGCAAAAGGTAATGTTAGGGACTTCATAGCAACACCACTATGAGCACATCGCTGTCA
>CAZGHI010000005.1:9220-19093 GCA_964525565.1 uncultured Hyphomicrobiales bacterium | reverse complement strand
GTGAAGACATCACCATGGAACCGGTTGTGCTTCCTGAAGAGGAAAAGGTGTTTTGTTGCTTTGGATGTAAATCTGTTTATGAGCTACTCAGGGATAACAATCTTTGTGCGTACTATAGTTTGGAGTCCAACCCTGGAAATAAAGTTCTGAATGCGGATTCCGGTCACGAATACTCTGTACTGGACAATGAAACAGTACTTTCACGGTTCACTGTGTGGTCACATCACGGAATGCGGCGTATAGAGTTCTCGATTCCTGGCATGCATTGTTCTTCTTGCGTGTGGTTACTGGATAGACTAAACCGTTTCCTGCCTGGAATCACATCTTCGGAAGTTCATTTTCTGCGGAAAACGGTCACCATAGACTATGAAATGGGGCAGGTTTCTGCTTCGGAAATTGCTATGCTCCTGGCAAAGCTTGGATATGCTCCTATACTTGCCGCAGATGAAGCAGCCACAGTGAACCAGGCTGCTCATCAAAAAGCACGACGGGACCTATACGTTCGCCTTGGCGTAGCTGGATTTGCGTTTGGCAATGTTATGATGATAGCATTCGCAACCTACCTTGCCGGCGGCCTGGACGAATTGCCGCAAGAACTACGCATTGCATTCCCAATTGCCTCTCTTCTACTATCGGTTCCTGTATTACTGTATGCGGCTTTACCTTGGCTTAAAGGGGCTTGGATTGCATTGCGTTCCATTCCGCAGCGCGGAATACATGCACTTAATCTTGATGTTCCGGTAGCCATTGGCATGGCAGCGCTTTTTGTACGAAGCATCGTGGAAATTGCAACCGGAAGTGGCGAAGGTTTCTTTGATTCCTTTACAGGCCTGGTGTTCTTTTTACTGATTGGCAGACTTGTCCTTCAAAAAACCTATAGTACGATTTCATTCGACCGGACCTACCGCTCGTTCTTTCCCCTTAGTGTTCGTCGTGTGCGTGACGGCCGTGAAGAAGTTGTGCCCATTGAGCATGTTGTTGTAGGCGACGTGTTACATATACGCAATCACGAAGTGCTACCCGCCAACTGTGTTCAACTGTCGTCCATAGGTTATTTCGATTATTCATTCGTAACCGGAGAAAGCAGGCCCGTAGAGACAGTACAAGGGCAGACCATTCACGCCGGAGGAAGAGTTGTTGGAAAACCGGTTGAGTTAGTTGTTTCTGCATCCGTAAACCACGAATACTTAGCGGGTTTATGGGGACACCGTTCAACAAAGCAGCGGCATAGCAGGTATGATGACATAAGCGAACGCTTTGGAAAATGGTTTACGGTGTTAACATCGGCAATTGCTGTTATTGCATTTGTAGTATGGTTACCTGACCTGCCTACTGCACTAAGTGTTTTGGCAGCAGTGTTCATTATTGCCTGTCCATGTGCACTCACAATCGCCGCTCCGATTGCATTGGGGGCAGCAATGTCCAGGTTAGGCACATTGGGCATTTATCTGAGACAGCCTGCAACGATTGCCGAATTCCTGAATATTGGAGTAGTTGCATTCGACAAAACCGGTACCCTAACCGAGTCATCAACTGATATCGACGCAAGAACGCTTTCGCTCAGCGCAAACGATGCTGCATACGTTCTGGCACTTGCACGCTCGAGCACCCACCCTGCATCCGATGCATTGGCAAGCTATCTGGTGGAACAATTCCAAGAGATCCATGTGCTGCCTGAATGTAGTTGCATTGAAGAGATTCCAGGTCAGGGAATACGTGGCATCGTTGATGGGGTACCAGTAATGGTTGGCAAGGCAGAGTTTGTCGGAGCTCCTGTTTCAACACATGGTACACATGTGGTTATAGACAGTGTGTACAAAGGGATGTACAGATTGGTACCACGACTAAGAAACGGCGTGTTAGCGCTGAAGAGCGTACCACATCGCATTCTGCTGAGTGGTGACTCTGACAGTGATGCCTTGGTGTTCAAGCCTCACTTTGGCAACAATATGAGGTTTAACCAACGCCCAGCAGACAAAGTGAATGCCATTCGCGAGTTTCGTAAGCTGTTCGGAAGAGTACTCATGATTGGCGACGGATTAAATGATGCAATGGCACTCCAGGAAGCAGATGTATCCATAGCCGTAACAAACACGTCGTCCACGATGGCTCCTGCAAGCGATGTAGTGATGCCTGCAACATTCATTGGAGCGATACCACTCCTCTTACAGTATGCACGAAAGATTCAGAGCACGGTGCGCTTAGCATTTGTATTTACGATAGCATACAACATTGTAGGCATCACGCTAGCTGTGATGGGCTTATTAACGCCAGTGCTCACGGCGATCATGATGCCGCTCAGTTCACTCGCCGTTATTGGAATAAGTGTCTATGGAGCACGATACTACTTTGGGAGACTGCAATGGCAGTGTTCGTAATCCTTTTTATCTGCAGTGTAGCTGTAGCCGGAGGATTTCTGGTAGCCTTCGTTATCTCTACGCGAAAGGGACAGTATGACGACTTGGAAACGCCGAAGTATCGGATGTTCGACAATGAATCGTAAGAAAATACACTGTTTATTCATAAATCTTCATCAACAGCATGAGTAACGCAGGTACATCTGGTCATATTGAAACGGTGCGGTACGACAATGCAATCGTACGGCTCTTCGCAATGGCTACCATGGTGTGGGGAATCATTGGGTTCCTGGTAGGACTGATCGTGGCCATAAAGTTTTATTCGCCAGACTTTTTAGGAGGCATAGACTACCTCTCGTTTGGTAGACTTCGCCCACTACACACCAATGCGGTGATTTTTGCCTTTGCGGGCAACGCCATTTTCCTTGGTGTGTACTATTCGCTGCAACGTCTGTGCAAAACACGGATGTATAGTGACTTCCTGAGCAAGCTGCACTTCTGGGGATGGCAACTGATTATCGTAAGTGCAGCAATTACACTACCACTGGGTATTACAACAAGCAAAGAGTATGCAGAGCTTGAGTGGCCCATTGATATTGCCATAGCCCTTGTATGGGTGGTTTTCGGATGGAACATGATGGCAACCATCATGCGGCGAAAAGACAAGCATATTTATGTAGCGATCTGGTTCTATATAGCAACGTTTCTAACGGTTGCCGTGCTGCACATTGTAAACAGTTTTGAGCTTCCCGTTCACCTGCTCAAAAGTTATAGTATGTATGCCGGCGTTCAGGATGCTCTTGTACAATGGTGGTATGGACATAACGCAGTAGCGTTCTTTTTAACAACGCCCTTCCTTGGGATCATGTACTACTTTGTACCGAAAGCTGCCGAACGACCGGTGTTTTCGTATCGGTTGTCCATCATCCATTTTTGGGCGTTGATCTTTCTCTACATCTGGGCAGGTCCGCATCACCTCTTGTACACAGCGCTGCCTGGTTGGGCACAGTCGTTAGGAGTGGTTTTCAGCTTCATGCTCATTGCTCCCTCATGGGGAGGGATGGTGAACGGACTTCTTACGTTGCGCGGAGCATGGGATAAAGTGCGAACCGATCCCGTTTTGAAATTCATGGTTGTTGGCATAACTGCCTACGGCATGAGCACTTTCGAAGGGCCAATGATGAGCCTTAAGAACATTAATGCAATAACCCACTATACGGACTACATCATCGGACATGTCCATCTCGGTGCTTTGTTATGGAATGGTGGCCTTGCCTTCGCAATGTTGTACTACATCTTCCCACGCATCTATCGCACGAAGCTGTACAGTCTTTCACTAGCCAACTGGCACTTTTGGCTGATGACTCTTGGTGTACTTGTGTACGTGGTTCCTATGTATTGGGGTGGGATAACACAGTCGCTTATGTGGAAACAGTTCTTACCTGACGGTACACTGCAGTATCCAAACTTCCTTGAAACGGTAACACAAATTATTCCAATGTACATATTGCGATCCATTGGCGGAACGTTGTACATTGTAGGTGCATGTGTTGGGGCCTGGAATCTGTACAAGACGGCACGTAGTGGCCGGTTGGTTGCAGACGAAGAAGTACAGGTTGTGAATAGAATGCTCCGTGATCAGGCAGACGAATCGAATACGCACGACCATTGGCACCGATTCCTCGAAGCAAAACCAATTCGCTTCAGCCTTTATGTTGTTGTTGCCGTGCTGATCGGTGGTGTTGTTGAATTTATACCAACCTTTTTGGTTGAAAGCAATATTCCCACTATTGCGTCCGTGAAGCCATATACCCCCTTGGAACTGGAAGGCCGTGATCTTTACGTACGAGAAGGGTGCTATACCTGTCACTCTCAGATGATTCGTCCCTTCCGTAGCGAAACGGAGCGTTACGGACAGTACAGCATGGCAGGCGAGTTTGTGTACGATAGGCCATTCCAGTGGGGGTCTAAACGAACTGGTCCGGACTTGCACCGTGTTGGAGGAAAGTATCCCGATGCATGGCATTGGAAACACATGAATGAACCTCGAAGTACATCACCCGAATCGATTATGCCCGGCTATCCGTGGATGTACTCTACGCCTCTGGATCTATCGCATACTGAAGGAAAAATCTTAACCATGCAAAAACTTGGAGTACCATATCCCGAAGGGTATTCTGCACAGGCCGTGGCTGATGCAAAGGCACAAGCACAGCAGATTGCCGAAACGCTCTCTGCTAGTGGGATTAAAGGAGTGAATGCCAACTCGGAAATTATAGCCATGATAGCGTATCTGCAGCGGTTGGGTACTGACATCAAAAATTCAGGAGACGAGTAATGTATAAAAACGTACTAAGCTCGATACCCGGTATTGAATGGTACCCGATTGCAGCTCTGATTGTTTTCTTTGGTTTCTTTATCGGCTTGCTGATATGGTATGTACGAGCCGATAAACACCGGCTGGAAGTGCTGTCGCGAATGCCGCTGGAAGACGAATCAACGGCTCCATCTCAATTCTCCACCAAATAACGTTACGGAAATCACCATGGCTACGCAAGAACAGGATAAACTGCTGGATCACGATGCCGATGGCATCCAGGAGTATGATAACAGCCTTCCCCGGTGGTGGCTGTATGGGTTCTATTTTACGATTGTTATGAGTGTACTCTATATGTTCTACTACCACGTTTATGGTGGACCGGACTGGAATGTTCTCTGGTACGGTGCGAAGTCGCAAGAGGCAGAGTATGCCAATGAACTAGCTGATGCAAAAGCACTGCTGGCGAACATGCCGCAAAAGAAAGCAGCCTACGTTCTCCTCTCCGATTCAGAATCGTTGGAGAAGGGCAAGGCGATATTTAACAGTACAAACAGTTTATGTATGACCTGCCATCGCGAGGATCTAGGAGGAATGGTAGGACCAAACCTCACCGACGACTACTGGATTCACGGATGTTCACTTGAAGACATCGTGCATAGTATTATCAACGGCTTCCCCGAGAAAGGAATGCTACCCTACGGCAGCAACAACAAACTCAGCGATATCGAATTGTCGCAAGTAGCCAGTTACATTCTTTCAATGAAAGGCACAAATCCACCCGATCCCAAACCGATTGAACCAGATCGTGAGGTTAAGTGTGGAACCAGCGAACAGCAGCCGAGCTAACTATGTCTGTGATTGAATTAGAGGTTGTTGACGATCACGAACGGTTTCGAGCAGAACTGGCTAGCATCCGTCCGGATGGTAAACGCAAATGGATATACGCGCGAAAACCAAACGGACGGTACTATACAATACGTACAGTGCTGAGTTGGTTCTTGCTGGCATTTTTACTCGTTGCACCATTCGTGAAAGTTAACGGTCATCAGTTTCTGTTGTTTAACATCATTGATCGTGAGTTCGTTTTCTTTGGCATTCCCTTCTGGCCGAACGACTTCTATTTAGTTGCCTTACTCTTTCTTACCGGCGTAGTAACAATAGTCCTGTTCACGGCAACGCTCGGACGTTTGTGGTGTGGCTGGTTATGTCCGCAAACGGTGTTTATGGAAATGGTGTTCAGAAAGATAGAATGGATTATAGACGGTCCGCCAAAGGTTCAGGCCAGACGTGATGCAGGGCCATGGAATTGGGATAAGGTATGGAGGCGTGGACTGAAAATTGCGGTGTTTGCAGCCATTTCCTTTGTCATTGCCAACACCTTTCTCGCCTATCTGATTGGTTCAGATACTCTAGTCTTGTACATTCAGAATGGACCGTTTAAGCATGCCGATTTGTTCATTGGACTCTTGTTTTTCACATTCGTGTTCTTCATGGTGTTCTATCGGTTCCGTGAGCAAGCATGTTTAATAGCATGTCCGTACGGCCGCTACATGAGTGCATTGGTTGATAACAACACGATAGCCGTTACGTATGATTACAAACGAGGTGAACCAAGGAGTAAGTGGACTCGTGAAGATGGAGTGGCAAAAAAAGAAACGCTACATACTGCTCATTCCAGACCAAACGGGCGCGGGGACTGCGTTGACTGCTACCAGTGCGTAACAGTTTGTCCAACAGGAATAGATATCCGTAATGGTATCCAGTTAGAATGTGTAAGCTGCACCGCTTGTATAGACGCCTGCAACGAGGTGATGGACAAGGTGGGACTACCTCGTGGACTTATTCGGCACTCCAGCCAAAGCGCTGTGGAAGATGGACGGAGTCACTGGTTTACACGCAGAATTGGTGCGTATGCTGCGGTGTGGGGAATACTTGTCGCTACGGTGGTGATGCTCTTGGTTTTCCGCGACAACTTAGACGTAAAGGTGCTTCGGCAGGAAGGTTCTACTTGGGTGACCACAAGTAGTGGACTCGGAAACGTGTACCGATTACAAATTATCAACAAAAGCAATACAGCATTGCCGTTTACGATTCGCGTTAAGGAACCTCGTCAGGCAGTACTTACGCCACTAGGATTGCCGTCATCGGTTCAACCGCAGCAGATTATGAAGGGCCGATTTATTGTTAGTGTACCTCCCGATGCAGTACAGAATGGCTTGGTAGCTGTTACACTTGTTATAGAGAGTAATGGCACTGCAGTGCAAGAAGTAACAACCTCGTTTATTGGACCCTAGTGATGACACATCCTCACACATCTCAACGCCCGGCAACTGGCTTCCACTGGGGTAAGCGTATTGCTGTGGTGTATAGTGCATTTGCAATTGCAACGCTCAGCTTTGTTGCATTTGCACTAACACAGAGCGTTGACCTTGTTCGCCAGGACTACTATGAGCATGCGCTACTATACGACTCTACAGCCCAAGCACGACAACGGTCTCGCAATGCCACCGCATTCCACAGTATCATCACACAATCCAACGGATCCATAGAGATTAGATTACCACATTCGGTAGAAACAGGAGAAGTGTACTGCTACCGACCAAACAATCCAGCAATGGACTCTGTTATTGCGCTGAAGCCGGATGACAACTTGGTGCAGGTACTTGCTCCAGGTGTACTTGCACCCGGAGCCTGGAGAATAACCGTTCGGTGGAAGCATGAAGGAGCAGACTATGAGCATTCGCAAATGGTAATGGTATGGAACCACTAGCCGGATTCATGTTAGGACTGGCAGGGGGCTTTCACTGCATAGGAATGTGCGGACCCATTATTACGGTGGTTGGAAAAGGAATGGTTTACCATTTGGGCAGAATTGCCATGTACAGTATTACTGGTGGAATCCTCGGTCTAACTGCAGCGTCTCTCTCGTTACTGCAGATTGGCAGTACCGTGAGTGTTGTGGCCGGAGTTGCAATGATTGTTACTGCATCGCTACAGATTTTTTGGCATTGGAATGTGATTTCACTGTCCGGTTTTGCAAAGTACACTCAACCACTACGAAACGTTGTGATCAAGAGAGTTCCCAAACACAAAGCAATTGGCAGATTTATTCTCGGAATGATGAATGGAATTCTACCTTGTGGTCTGGTAGCAAGTGCATGGCTTGGTTCTGTGAGTACAGGTTCAGTACAACAGGGGATGGCTTTTATGGGACTCTTCGGATTAGGTACGCTACCCGCCACGCTAGCAATCAGTTTCGGTGGGACATGGTTTGTAAACAAGGTAGGAAATAGGTATCGCATGATTTTACCTGTTTTGGCGCTTTTGGTTGGGTGTGTTGTACTCCTACGCGGTATGGAATTAGGCATTCCACTCCTATCACCGAAACCAGTAATTGTTCAGGAGGCCGGCTGCCATTGAAGTTCTGCAATATATTTCGGATGAAATTGTCTTATATTTGCAGAAACAATTTCTGAAATAATACAAGGGAAGCGGAGATGTTCCGGTTTGTAGTAGCAAGTGCGGTTGTTGTTGTGGTTTGCATGGCAGCTACGGGGATGAATGCGCAGGATGTAAAGAATGGCAAAAAGGTGTATGAGGAGTACTGTAAAACTTGTCACATGGCAAATGGTGAAGGTATGGCAAAGGTGTATCCGCCAATTGCAAAAAGTGACTATATCGTGAAAACCCCAACAGAGATCCTCATTCGCGAAGTTGTTTTTGGTAAGAGTGGGAAGGTAACCGTAAATGGCAAGGAGTATAACGGTGTGATGGCACCCTTGCCGAGCAAGTATAAAGACAAAGACATTGCTGATGTGATGACCTACATATTTACAAACTTTGGCAACTCCAAGGGGAAGGTTACCGTAAAGGATGTTGCAGCAGCCAAGAAGAAGGGTAAAGTAAAGTAAAGCTCGCTAGTCTATTCGCCATAGATTTGTGCAGCGGATGAGGTTGTTCGGGTAACTGCTTCTTCATCCGCTGTTCTATTGTACAGCTAACTACCACAGTATCCTTCAATGAGCGTAATACCGCCCGAACATCGTCTTGAGCTTCTTCGATATATGGTGATGGCTCGTGAATTCGATGCAGCAATGCTTCGGCTGTATCGTCAGGGCAAAGCTTTTGGTGGGGTGTATTCGCAACTTGGCAACGAGGCGGTAAGCGTTGGAAGTGCAATGGCTCTCGACAGGACTACCGATGTGCTGTTCCCCATGCATCGCAACATTGGTGCCCATTTCGTCTTTGGGGCAAACGTAGATCAGCTTATGCAAAACCAACTTGCACGCCAGGGTAGTCAGATGCGGGGTACTGATGGAACCGGACATTATGCAGACCCAGCTTTGCGTATTTACGGGAATGTAAGTCATCTGGGCGCAATGATACCTGTAGCCAATGGCTTTGTTATGGCAGCACGTATGCGCGGAGAGAACACGGTTGCACTCACGTACATTGGAGATGGCGGAGCGCAGGTAGGCGAAGTACATGAGGCACTAAATTTTGCCGCTGTACACAAGCTCCCGCTCATTCTGATTATCGAGAATAATCAGTATGCTTATTCAACACCAAATTCACTCGAGTTTGCCGTTGACCGGCTCAGCAAGCGGGCTATAGGGTATGGAATACACGGTGAAACCATTGATGGGACTAACGTAGAGCTTGTGTTAACTACATGCAAACAGGCTGTTGAGCGCGCTCGTGAAGGCCAAGGTCCAAGTATCATCGAAACGGTAACCATGCGCATGCGCGGACATGCCGAGCACGACGACTTTTCGTATGTACCTAAAGAGCTCTTGGATGAATGGGCATTGAAAGATCCGGTTAACAACTACGCAGCTCAGTTAGTGGCAGATGGAGTCATCACTGGCGACGAAGTACATCAGATGCGTAATAAAACGCTGGACGAAATGATTGCAGCTATTGACAGGACTCTTGATCTTCCATGGCCGCAGGCCGAAGAAGGCCTAAAAAACGTATTTCTCTAGTGCGCTATCCATCCAAATAAGCATGCAGAAAACATACCTGGAAGCCATCGCCGACGCAATATGGCTGGAAATGCAAAACGACGATCGCGTTTTTCTCATTGGTGAGGATATTGGTACGTATGGTGGGGCCTTTAAACTCACGAAAGGTTTTTTGGCGGAGTTCGGTCCACAACGAGTTATTGATGCACCCATAAGCGAAGCGGCCATCATT
>CAZGHI010000005.1:5126-9140 GCA_964525565.1 uncultured Hyphomicrobiales bacterium | reverse complement strand
AATCAGCTTGTTACCGTAGCCGCAACAACAGCATATCGCTGGGGTATTCCTGTACCAATGGTTGTACGTGGGCCTTCTGGCGGTGGCGTTGGCGCAAACCCATTCCACAGTCGTGACAGCGAGGCATGGTTCGTTCACGCAACCGGCCTTAAAGTTGTGTGTCCGGCAAGTGCAGCGGATGCAAAGGGATTGATGACTGCCTCTATCCGTGACAACAATCCAGTTGTATTCTTTGAGCACAAAGGACTATACCGCAAGATCAAAGAAGATGTACCGGATGGCGAGTATATCGTTCCTCTTGGAAAGGCCAATATTGTTCGTGAGGGAGCCGATGTTAGCGTTATCACGTACGGAAGTACGGTTCACATGGCCATAGAGACCGCAGAAGTTATGTCCACGGAAGGGGTTCAAGTTGAGATCGTTGATATCCGTACGCTGGTTCCGTTTGATGAAGAAACAGTTCTTGCCTCTGTTCGAAAGACAGGGCGGGTTGTAATCGTACACGAGGCTGTACTTACCGGTGGCTTCGGGGGTGAGATAGCAGCACGAATAGCCGAAAAAGCATTTGCCTTTCTGGATGCTCCTATTCAACGCGTTGCAGCGTTTGATGCTCCAACACCGTTTGCTCCCACGCTCGAACGTGCCGTGTTACCTAGCACGGCAACACTTACCAAGGCCCTGCGTAATGTTATGGCGTATTAATATCGAACGGTTTGTGTTTGTTACGGCATATATGGTAATGGCCTTGGTAAATGATTAAATTTGTTGCTGTTACATCATTCTACCCCCCCAACAAGCACATGGCACGAGTACTATTCCGAGTTTCCTACATCATCCCTGACGGCAAACGCACAAATTATCTGTCGCTTGTTGGCCGGCTTCGTGAGTTCTATGCCGGACAAGACGTTCAGTATTCCGTATTTGAGGACACTGTAAAACACAACCATTTCCAGGAAATTTACGTTTACCCAACAACGGAAGCATACGAGGCATCGGACGATCCGGAAAACACAAAAGAGGTGGCAGACGTTCTTGATGCTATTTACGGCATGGCCACCAACGTGGTGTACCACGTTGCGAAAGAGATCGCCTAACTGTTAGGAGTGCCGTGGTTAAGCGGCTGCTGTACACCATATTTAGGATTCTCTTCCGAAGATATCCTGTTTCGTCGCCTATCAATCCTCTGCATGTACGAAACATTTTGATTCTTCGCTACGATGCTATCGGCGACATGGTGGTGACCATACCGATGATTGACTACCTGCGCACAATATGTCCACTGGCACAGATAGACGTTGTGTGCTCACCATCCAACAAAGTAATACTGGAAGGTGTTGCCGGAGTCCGACGCATTGTTGTCTTTTCCAAAACCATCAAGAGTTACCTAACAACATGGCGTGCACTACGAACGATGGAGTACGACGTGTGTTTTGGCCTCGTAACAAACAAAACAACGTTGTTGGGATGGTTGGCTAACACCTTGGGCAATTCTGCTATCACGGTGTGTTTCGAGCACTCGGGGCGTCGGGACCTTTACAGCGTCTTCTTCAACAAAATGATTGCCGTAAAGCGTGGCGTAGAAGTCATGGTCCGTATGCAGATTGCCCTTGCTGCGACAACTTTTGGTGAGAAGCCTGATTATGATTCCTATCCACTAAGATTAGAACTCAATCACGTAAACATTGAGTGGGCAAAATCGTTGTTTGCAACGTGGATATCTCCTGTTATTGCTGTTAATCTTAGCGCAGGAAACTGGTACCGGATGTGGTCAGAAGAACACTATCGTGAATGCCTACGTTTACTCCACTCCACGTTTCCACAGTGTACCTTCCTCGTCTTCGGTTATGCCGATCGTGTTGCAATGGCTCAGCGTCTGGCAGCAGATACTCCAAACACGGTTGCTCTTCAATCAGAACCGTTATTGCGTATTGCATCGGTATTGCGATTATGCTCACTTGTGATTACACCAGACACCTCCATCGTGCACATTGCATCTGCAGTTGGTGCACCGATTGTCGGAATGTACACGCGTAAGGCAACGTTTATTCAAGAGTGGATGCCATACGGTGTTCCCTTTCGAGCCGTGATAACCGATCATCGTGAGCCACTTGATTCCTTACGTCCGGAGCTTGTGGTGAAGAGTGTTCAGGAACTATTCGACACAGTGATTATGCTACAACAGGCAAGGCTTCGTTGATGAAGGTTGCATTCGACGCTACAAGCATACTCGGACATAGCGGCATTGAGGTGTACGGAAGAAATTTAGTGCACTCTCTACTACAGCATACAGATGTACAGCCGTTGCTTGCGGGACTAAGAGGAAGAAGGGAATACTTACGTGCGGAATTCGGTGCAGGTGTTAACGTACACGCCACCATCATCCATGAACTGGCTGGTGGACCCATGCTCCGACCTCTGGCAAGAGTTATTCAGACTAAACAACTCGATTCCATTGCCATCGAAGCCAATGTACTCCATCTGATCGGTAATGCACTCTGGCGAAAGCCAACAGTGCCGTACGTTGTAACGATACACGACTTGTTTCCCATGCTGCCTGAAACAATGGATGAACCATACAAGGCACGAACATTTCAACGTCAGGTATCATTGCACGTGAAGAATGCACGGGCAATCATCGTGCCTACAGAATGGACTGCGCATACTCTTTACGATGCATTTCCCGATAGCCGCAGCAAAACCTATGTTGTGCATAATAGTTCGCGCATATCCTTTGCACCCTTGGAACTTCATTCTGATGTTCGTGCCACCCTGGATATTCCCGAAGGCAGGTCGTTTCTCTTCTTTGTAGGAAGAGTTGATAAGCGAAAGAACCTCACCCGAATGTTGCAGGCATGGGCGTCGCTACCAAAGTCATTGACTTCTACGCATCGCTATGTGCTGGCCTTGAGCGGCGACCCTCGACATATTGCAGAGTTTAAAGCGACCCATTCCTCGCTATTAAAGTTACCGGGTGTTCGGGTGGCGTACGGCTTATCGGACGAGATGGTCATGAGGCTCTATGGATCGGCAGCCGGCTTAACGTTTGTTAGTACAGCCGAAGGTTTCGGATTGCCGGCATTAGAGGCAATGCAATGTGGATGTCCTGTGTTAACGTCAACTACAACCTGTATGCCCGAGGTGGTTGGTTCGGCTGCGCTGCTTGCAGATCCGCATAACATTGAAAACATTGCCTTACAGATGGAGAAGCTGCTTACTGACTCTGCATTGCAGCACGAGCTGATTCAACGTGGCTATGAACGTGTTCGTCACTTCACGCCCGGTAAAATGGGTGAACAAACAACGCAGGTGTATCGTGAAGTGGTTGGAACGTAGGCTTCGGAGATTTTTTAATCGGATTTACCTCCGTTCGCTACAACCACAGGTTGTTCGTACGGTACAGGATGCACTACACCTACCACCACAAGGGGCCATTCTCTTTCTCCGTCAGGACAGAATTGGCGATGTGCTCATATCAACTCCTGTAATGCACGCTGTGCGAAAGAGGTTTCCCGAGGCACATATCGGTGTTGTTCTCAGTACAAATAACATTGCAGTTTCAACACCTCTCCGTGAAATCGTGAATACCGTGCATGTGTACAGAAAATCACTGCTCGGATTCCTACGTTTGGTACTGCAGCTTCGCCAAAGAAAGTATGATGTGGTGGTTGATCTCATGGATAACCCTTCAACCACATCCAGCTTGTTGGTGAGTTTTTCTAACGCCCCTTATCGCATTGGAATCGAAAAACAAAATGCCGGTGTGTACACTCATGTAGTGCCCCTGCTCGACCGTGCGTCCGTTCACATCAGCAAGCGAATTGCACAGCTTCTTTTACCGTTTGGGATTGATCCTCATCGTCAGAATCTTCAGCCTACATATCCGGTTACCACCGAAGAAAAAAATGCTGCATACAGGCGATTAGGGATTGATAGGGGGATGCAGCGCTTTCGAGTGGGCGTAAATGCCAGTGGTAGCGACAGGGGACGCAGATATCCACCGGAAGTTGTTGCTGA
>CAZGHI010000005.1:2779-5104 GCA_964525565.1 uncultured Hyphomicrobiales bacterium | reverse complement strand
CTGAAGCAAAAGTATTCACGGGTAGATTTTTATCTGTTTTCAGATCCAAAAAACAGCGATTGGACGCAACGCGTTTCGTCGGCAGCCCCCGCGCTAGTGGTCCCACCAACACCATCGTTTCATGATGCAGCAGTTTGCTGGTCTGTGATGGATGTTATGTGGACACCCGACACGAGCATTGTTCACCTGGCTTCTGCATGGAAGATACCCGTGCTCGTTTTGTATGTATTTAACAACCCGGATTTAATGCCATGGTATCCCGTACACACGCACTACGAAGTATTGCATACAACTGCACCGTCGATTGCAGCTATTGCAAAGGACGATATCGTACGGGCCTTGGAACGACTGTTTGCATATTGCAGTTTTCCAATGGAGTAATATGAAGTTTCGGAAACGTACGGTTACGTGCGGTCAGCTACGCCCTGAAAACCAGGGTACCAATGTTGTGCTCAATGGTTGGGTAAATGCCAGACGAGACTACGGCAGCATTGTATTCATAGATCTACGCGACAGAGAAGGTCTAACTCAAGTAGTCATTGATGCAACATCGAAGCCGGACCTTGCTGCTCGGCTTAAAGACGTACGGTCGGAATGGGTACTGTGGGTAGAAGGGATGGTTCGCATGCGCGAAAACCCGAATCCGAATATTCCAACAGGCCTCATCGAGGTCATTGCTTCTGATGCAGATGTTATAAACCGTAGCAATGTTCCTCCATTTGAAGTTGATGACGAAGTGCAGGCGAACGAAGAGCTTCGTTTACAGTATCGGTATCTGGATCTTCGACGTCCACTGATACAGAAACGATTTCTTCTTCGCAATCAATTGTACCAGAGTACACATACATTTTTTGCTCGCGAAGGATTTGTTGAAGTAGAAACACCGGTGCTAACACGCAGCACCCCTGAAGGGGCGCGTGATTACCTGGTACCGAGTAGGGTGAACAAGGGACGCTTCTATGCGCTGCCACAGAGTCCGCAATTGTTTAAACAAATACTCATGGTCGCAGGCTTCGATAAGTACATGCAGATTGTAAAGGCCTTTCGCGACGAAGACCTCCGTGCTGACCGGCAACCCGAATTCACGCAAATAGATGTTGAGATGAGTTTTGTTGACCAGTCCGACGTTATGGACCTTACGGAACGTTTTGTTGCAGCGGTCTGGAAGGAAGTACTGGGTCAACAATTGACTACGCCATTTCCACGAATGACGTATCGGCATGCAATTGACACATACGGATCCGATAAGCCCGATCTTCGCTACGATTTGCCCTTATATGATGTAACCGAGCAGTGCGTGCACAGCGGATTTGCTCTGTTCCGTGATGCCATAGCGAATGGTGGAGTTGTTAAGGTATTGCGCATTCCACAGTGTGCCGGTTATAGTCGCAAGCAGTTAGACGAGCTTACCGAACATGCAAAGAAGCACGGTGCCGGTGGAATGCCATACCTCAAGATGATGAATGGAGAGGTTTCCGGCTCCTTTGCAAAGCAGCTAACGGAAGGTGAATCACAGACCCTTCTTAGTTCCATAGGAGCTGCCGATAACGACCTGCTCCTGTTTTCGGTGGGAGAATGGGAGCGTGCCAGCGTTATCCTTGGCGCACTTCGAGTAGAGATGGCAAAACGGTTAGCACTTACCGATGCAGCAGACAGCTTGTACTCTATTACATGGGTCACAGAGTTCCCGTTGCTGGAGCACGACCCAGACGAAAACCGATGGGTGGCGAGACACCACCCTTTCACCAGTCCCATGGTTGAAGATCTTCACCTTCTGGAGTCTGCCCCCCAATCTGTACGGGCACAGGCATATGATTTGGTCATTAATGGCTACGAAGCTGCAGGCGGTTCAGTGCGGATTCACGATCGTACGGTGCAACAGCGAGTCTTTGAGCTTATTGGTATCTCGAAACATGAAGCAGAAAACAAGTTCGGTTTCCTCCTCAATGCTCTACAGTATGGTGCCCCGCCGCATGGTGGAATTGCCTTTGGATTTGATCGGCTGGTAATGCTTCTGGCCGGTACCAATAATATTCGCGATGTAATTGCATTTCCGAAAACAACATCCGGCTTGTCGCTAATGGATGGTTGTCCGTCCGAGGTTGACACTAAACAACTTGACGAACTGGGCTTGTGTATAATCGAATGAACAGGCGAGTTTTCATAACAAGTTTTGCATGGGCAACTGTGCCGGCTACATTGCCCACAGCACTTTCGCATGTTCTGCAACAAACTACTGCCGTCAACGATGAACAACCTACCCGCAACACTCTGGCGAGGATTGTGAATGCAGCGCAGATGGGTGAATGGGGGAGGTTGCCAATT
>CAZGHI010000005.1:0-2752 GCA_964525565.1 uncultured Hyphomicrobiales bacterium | reverse complement strand
GCTTTTACTTGACACGCCGTATGTTGGTGGCACTCTGGAAGGTGAACCGGAAGAGTGCAGAGTAACACTCGAGGGCCTTGATTGCGTTACATTCTTCGAGGTGTCGCTATGCATTGCGCGAATGATGGAAAGGGGCAATACAAGTCTCGAGGCACTTCGTGCCGAGATCACCTATACCCGCTATCGCGGTGGCATTCTCGGTGACTATACATCTCGTCTTCACTACACTGCCGACTGGATTAACGATAACGTTAAAAAGTTTGTTGTAAGCGATATCACACAAAAGATCGGAGGACAACCCGTTCGACATAATGTATCGTTCATGAGCAAGAACCCGGCCTTTTACGGACCGCTGCAGAGGAATCCAAACCTTATTCCAGTGATTCGCGGAATTGAAGAGGAGATCAATAAGCGAACGATGTTCGTTATCCCTAAGGAAAAGGTAAAGAACATCGAGTCTTTACTGGAATCGGGAGACATCATTGCCGTTGCTACAAACAAAACCGGCCTCGACTATGCGCATACTGGCCTCATTGCTGTGATTAACGGAAGGGCGCGATTTCTTCATGCGTCAACCACCCAAAAGAAGGTCGTGCTCGACGACACGATAAGCGCCTACCTTAACACCGTAAAGAGTCATACTGGAATTACCGTAGTTCGTCCTCTGGCCACCCTATAATCAGAGCGACACCACAGCCTCTTCCATAGCCATTGCGATGCTTTCCGGCTCAATGTTTCTGCCGGCTATCTCAGACAAACTAATGCTTGAGGAACGGAGAGCACTCTGTAGTGTAGTGCGACTTTCGTCAGGGATCGCTACTACGTCGGCGAGAATAAGATGAGCATCTCCGCAGAGAATAGATCCATGTTGGAGCACGATACCGTCGATAATACGTTGAGCGCTTCCAACAACCTTTCTTCCGGAGGCCATGAGTTCGAACCGTGCACTCGACGAAAAGCATGCTTGCCCGAGATTAGATTCAGAAGCGTAATGCGTACGCAAATCCGTGGGTACCTGGTTGAAAACAATGGAATTGCCTTGTTCGCCGAGTACGTAGCGAAGCGAAGACAGAATGGCCGCATGGACAGCAGCATACACATGCTGTGGAGTTCCACGAGCGGCGATACAGTAAGTGAGTTCCTCGGCATGTAGTACAGCTCGGCCACCCGTTGGACGGTGCACAACATCGAAACCTCTACGTCTGGCCTCAGCAAGGTTTATGGTCGATTCTGGCTGGTGTTTACCCAACGAGACCGCCCACGGTTTCCACATGTAAGTCCTTCCAACTGCCGGTTCATTGCTTGATCGCAGTTTATCAATGAGTGCGAGATCGGCTGCCATGTTTTCAGAACCAGTGGCAGAGCCATGGAACTCAAAGAACCGTTTCATTGTTCGATGTTGAGCGAAGCAGGTATCAGTCGGATGAATTTAAGTTTTCCTGCCCGAAGGACGCGGGGCTGAGCAATCTCGATAACCGCATTAATGTCTGTAATCTTTTCTCCATCAACCTGAACCCCCCCCTGGGTTATCAACCGTCGCGCTTCACTCTTCGAGGATACTAAGCCTGACGCCATTAGCAGCGAAACAACATCATTTGCCTGAGCATCAGGTTGAACAGTGAACTCCGGCATTGTATCCGGAACATCTTTTTTCACAAAAATGCGTTCAAATTCAGCGAGGGCATCATCGGCTGCTGTTTGGCCATGGTACCGGGCAACAATACGTTGTGCTACATCTACTTTTGCTTGTCGTGGGTGTATGTTTCCGTTACTTAGCCCCTTTGTTACTTGTTCAACTTCTGCCGGATGAGCAAATGCACCGTATTCTAGATATCGCGGTATAAGAGCGTCAGGAATGCTCATTGTTTTCCCGAACATGTCGCGCGGACTATCGGTGAGTGCGATATAGTTGTCCAGCGATTTACTCATTTTTTCCACACCATCGGTACCTTCCAGGATTGGAGTGGTAATGATGCACTGCGGCTCGAGTCCGTAAGCACGCATCACTTCACGGCCAACAAGAAGATTAAACTTTTGGTCGGTTCCGCCAAGCTCAACATCGGCCTGGACAGCTACACTATCGTATGCTTGCGAAAGGGGATAAAGGAACTCATGTACGCCAATAGGTTCGCCACTCCGATACCGTTTGGTAAAATCGTCGCGCTCCAACAACTGTGCAACGGTGTATTTGGCGGCTAATGCAATCACTTCGCGGAAAGAAAGAGCATCAAGCCACTCGCTGTTATAGCGGACTTCAAGTTTGTTTGCATCTAGGATGTGTGCAGCTTGATCCACGTAGGTGCGACCGTTTTCCCGCGTTTCTTCTAAGGAAAGCGGTTTGCGTGTTTTGCTCTTACCGGTAGGGTCACCAATTGTAGCCGTGAAATCGCCGATGATAAGAATGACCTTGTGGCCGAGATCCTGAAACTGTCGCAGTTTATTGAGAACAACGGCATGTCCGAGGTGGATGTCCGGACGGCTTGGGTCAAGTCCGAGTTTTACGTTTAACGGCTTACCGGTAGCGGCACTCTTCTGGAGCTTGGTCAGCAGGTCGGTTTCGGGGAGAACATCTACTGTATGGCGCTTAAGGTAGGACAGTTGTTCTTCAGCAGTCATGGAATGCAAACACTATCGTCGTGGGAATAACTGTTGCGTACAATCGAACTACGAAAGTAGGAGAAAAAATGATAAGTAAAGAATTATTGGATATTTTATGTTGTCCGTTATCACATGCTGATTTAGTATTGGACGA
>CAZGHI010000004.1:83787-89336 GCA_964525565.1 uncultured Hyphomicrobiales bacterium | reverse complement strand
TACGTATGGGTACACAACATCCCACGATTCATGTACCCTATGGCTGAGTGCTCCACGAAGCCACTTCGTGTGACCCGGGGTGATAAAACCCGTTTTGTCCTTTCTATCAAGCACGGCATCTGGAACAAGGCCACGCATAGCTGCACGAAGAATTCGTTTTGTTTCTCCTTTGTGTACCTTGTGTTCATTCGGGAGCGAAAAACAGAATTGCACCAAGCGATGGTCTAAAAATGGTACACGACTTTCAATACTGAAGGCCATGCTGTTCAGGTCTTCGGTATGGAGCAGCGTTGGCAGCAACGTTACATACATCAAATTGTATAAAAAGGTGTTCAAACGCGATCCATGAGGGTTTTCCAACCGCAGCGATATGGTTGAAGGATGAGAGTTCATTACCCACGGATACGTATGCCTGAACTCCAGGCTATACAAGTCGTGCTCATCACGCAGCAGAGTTAGCACACTTTTCGCCAGCACGCTAGCCCTCTTGGTTAGCGAGTAGTGCTGACGTTTTGTGTGAGCCTGCCACTCGGTAACAGCGCGTATAGGGTGCCCATCACGTAGCAAATCGGCAATCACGCGGTACATGGAATGCATGTACCCGCCCATGATCTCGTCCGAACCTTGCCCATCCAGCACGACCTTCACGCCATGTTCCGCAGCAAGCTGCATCACGAAGTACTGGCTGATATAACTACTCGAGGGTATTGGCGCATCCATCATTGCAACAATCCGCTCCATTGCCTCAGCAACCTGCACGTCCGTCGGAGAGATATAGTAAGGCTGTATCTGTGGATAGGTCCGTAAAACGTGATCAATGTAAGGTCGTTCGTCAACATCACCAGTGCCTGTGTAGTAGGCCGTAAACGTTTTTATTTGATGTTCGTTCGTGGCCGCAGCAAGGGCACATGCTATCGAGGTGCTGTCGAGTCCTCCACTTAGACACACTCCCATTGGCACGTCACGACGGGAGGTAAGCCTAATGGAATCAATGAATAGCTCGCGGAACTGTTCTGCATGCTCGGCAAACGATAAGGGGCTGAGACTGCCGGTGAGGATCGTACTGTACTGTTCGATGTGTACTGCATTATTCTTCCACAGGAGGTTGTGGCCGGCAGGCAACGCTTGTACATCGGCAAAGTATGTTTCATTCCAATGGTGCATCCAGCCTACGTAGAGGCCACGAGCAATCTGATCGGAATTCAGAGTACTGCTTACCAAGGGTGTTTTTCGCAGTGCTTTGATCTCGCTGGCGATGTACAGACGACCCTGATTGACAGCGTAATGAAATGGCTTGATGCCAAACCGATCGCGGGAGCAAAACAGCACACTTTGTCGTGAGTCCCATATAGCAAATGCCCACATGCCAATAAAACGTTGCACGCAAGCACTTCCCCAGGTGCGGTATGCCTGTAGAACAACTTCTGTGTCGCTGCCGGTTGTAAAGGTTGCGCCGTCTCCTTCCAGTTCTCGTCGGAGTTCGACGTAGTTGTACACCTCACCATTAAACACAATGGCCAGGTGGTCCCGAACCATTGGCTGATTGGCAGCTTCCGAGAGGTCTATGATACTCAGACGGTTGTGTCCGAGGGTTACCGGTCCGTAGTTCTCGATTCCCCGGGCGTCGGGACCCCTGTGAGCCATTGCATTGAGCATCGCTTCGGTGTACTCCCGAGCCTGAACATTGGTAATGGTACGGTCTGCAATTGCGCTAAATCCACACATGAAGCTGTACAGGTTTCCGGTGATTTGTGGAACGGTATAGCTGCAACGTTACGGCACAATGATGTATTGTACATCTGTAAGAATTCACAAGCCATGGTGCTCTTATCCCTAAAACGTGGTTATCCTTGCGGTTGATACTATGCGAGTTTTTGAACTGATACGACTGCTTGGCGGAGCTGCACGTCCGTTTGTAGTGGGGAAGATCGCTGACCGTCTGCGCGGAAAGCGGTCTGTTGTGATCTCTTCTTCAGAGCTTGACCCGCGTATTGTTTTGGAGGCGTCGCGCATGCACGAATGGTATTGCGGACTGTCCGTGCAGGATGTTGTGCAGTGGGCGCAACGCCATCCCACAACCGATACCTCGATGTGGGCCGTTTCGATGGATGTTGGATTGCGTTTACACAACATGATTTGTGGCTTGGAGCGTGGTCCGGACGCCGAAACGTGGATGTTGGATCGTGAGCTTGTGCATATTGTTGAGCAACATGTGCACTGGATTTGGCGTAACCTTGAAACTGCCGGCGGGATGGCAACGTCGCACTTACTGGGGGGGCTGCTCGGAGTAATCGCTGCAGCAGCAACATCCGGAAACCAGTTGCTGCATCAGCGTGGTATCACGGCAGCAAGAATGATTGTTGATGAAACATCAAAGCAGTTCCTTGCCGACGGGATGAACTTCGAAGCCAGCACAGCATATCACCGTCACGTAACCGATATCCTTGTTTTTGCAACAATGTGGATACATCGTTGCATGAACCACATGGGAGTGCTCACTGCCGAATACACTCAGAGGGTACGAAAAGCGGTTGCAGCTCTGTCTGTGTTGGATGCCGCCGGTATGCCACTTATCGGTGATAATGACGATGGCATGGCGGTTAAATCCCCCCCCCTGGCTGGGCATCCACCCTCGTGCAGCGAGACGTATCGAGTGTATAGCGACGTGTTCGGTGAGCCTGTACCCAAGCCCCCTACCGCACCTGCTCATGTTGCGTTTCCTGACTTTGGCCTCGACATTTGGTTTCGTGAAGCGTTCACCTGTACAGCTCGATGTGGCGGACCCGGACAGTACGGCAAGGGAGGTCATGCGCACAACGATGCGAATAGTATCACGCTTCGTGTGGACGGTGTTCCGGTTATCGTAGATCCCGGCTCATTTGTCTATACTGCCGATCCACAGCAACGTAATGCCGATCGCAGTACATGGTCTCATTCAACAGTTGCATCGGATCGGGAACAACGATCGTGGCCAAGCGGCACCGACGGATTGTTTTGGTTATTCGATAGCAAACCACATCCACAAGTTCTGCATCGCACGAACTCCACATGGGAAGGTCAGGTTGTGCATCAAAATCGTTCAGGGTATGAGCATCGTCGTAGCATAACGATACTAGAGAATGAGATTCGGGTTAACGACAGGTTTGGAGATGGCACAACAGTTGGGAGTATGGTGCTTATCGTTTGTAGCGCAGAACAACCAACGATGCAGGGAACGGTTCTCACGCTTTATACAGGTCACAGAACCGTAACAGTCAGGTGGCAAGGGGGCGGTGGAACCCTTACCGATTTCCGCATTGCGCCGGCTTACGGTGTTCAGGTTCCGGCTTATAGGCTGATAGTTCCGTTGCAGGGCGATACACTGCAATGGGCGATACATTTGCATGAATGAGAGTCACGGCACACCTTGGTAAAATCAGTTGGTCGTTGGCAGACAAAGGTCTATACGTAGCCTACGGTCTGGTGCAACTACTGCAGATAAAGGCATTACCAGCCGAGGTGTACGGTGTGTTCGCATTGCTGGTAGCGCTAAATACGTGGATCATGATTGTTAGTGATGGTTCGGCATTGGCAGGCATCATTCAGTTTGGTACAACCGAGTCGGAACGTCCGCGCTTAAATGCATTAGGTTTAAGTATTCATGTTCTCATTGTTGGCGTGTGTGCTCTTTTTGTGTACGTGTTGCGGCAACCTCTTACTCAGGTCTTTAATGAACCCCGATTTGTTGATGTAGCCACCACACTCCCACTATACTGTTTGCTCACGTTGCCGCGGATGTTCTGCTTAAAGCTCATCTACCGCGAAATGCGCATGAAAGAGCTGTTTATGGTTGACTTAGTGTGGTTTGGAGTACGCACGGCATTAACAATTCAGGCCCTTCAGTCGCAGGAGTTGCGCACGTTTGCAGACATTGTGCGGATAGACCTTATCGGCATGGCAGCTAGTTCGCTTGCTGCAATTCTCTTTACGTTGCGCGATATGCAGTTCGGATGGCGAGGAAGCATCACCCTAAAAGGATACCTTCGGTATGGTATTCCATTGGCATTAGCAACAGCGCTGAACAGCACACCACGGCAGCTTGACGTTTTGGTGATTGCTGCTTTCTTTGGTGTAGGTGTTGTTGGGGTGTACAACCCTGCAAAGAACCTTTTTCGATTTTTCGAGCAGGCTTTCGACGCCGTAATAACCCTTCTTTATCCGGCAGCCGTTCGTATGTATGCCCAACAGCGATCGGAGGACTTGCAGCTCCTGGTTACCAAAGCCATTAGTCTTACCCTAATTCCAACCATACTAGCACTTATTGTCTTAGAAGCCGGTGGTAGCAATGCCATCGTGTGGATTTTAGGCGATCAGTATGCTGCTTCGGTGGGCCACTTTAATGTATTAATCCTTGCTGCAGTTGGAATGCCATTTGTAATGATGAGTTCCATTATTGCTGCAATGGGGCATAGCACCGTTGTTGTGCGTTATTCGGCTTATGGACTGGTAGCAGGCATGGTGGTGCTGTTCGGTGTGTGTGTTGCTCAGTTAGAGTGGGCAATTGGACTGGGTTTAGTTGTGAATGCACTTGTTGTGGGATACTTATGCACAGCATACGTTCGGCGTTCTATTCACTTTCCATTGCGACTTGTGTTGCGCATGTTCCGTGATGTTTATTCCGTTATGCAGAGAAGAGGTAGGTCGGACAGTAATGGGGGCACACCATGAAGATGTGGTTTCATGTACGCTCGGCAGGTGCCATAGTTCGCTTCCGCCGCAATGCCATCGTTAGGATGGTGCTTGTATCGGCAGTTGGAGCAGTGTGGATGCTTGCAAGTGGCGTGTGGTTTGTAGGCACGTGGCGTTCAATACAGGCCGAGCAGAGAAAGGTCCGTATTGAGCTGTTTTTGATGCATGATCTTGCCGACACGTCGGCGCGTTCTGTCGTGCGGGCGTTAAATAACCGCAAGGAGATTAGGCTGGCGTGGCTTGTTCACGAACAGCAGGTGTGGCAGGAGTTTAGCAATGAAGTTGGGGGAGCAGACAATCTCAGGGCTGTTGTGCATCTACCGCGCATTGTTCGGGCAACACTGCACGATCATGTGATTAACACCTCTGCAATGAATACTCTGGCAACCCAACTGGCGATGGACTTTGCAGGCCGGTGCACCGAAGTGGCATGGCCTCGTGCGCTGGTACGCACACTCGATGGGCGGCGATCCGATGTTGTTGTGATGGGAGCAATTTGTGGTTTGCTCAGTTTAGCGCTTTTTCTTGTTACGCTGGCCTATGCTTTCCGTGCAGAACTGCAGCAATCTGCCAACGACTTGCATGCAGGTGCAATCATCGGACTAGGTGCCGGATCGCTGGCAATGTCCCACCTGTTCGTGAGTGCTTGTTGTGGTATTCTCGGGCTTTCTACCGGACTTGGCATTGTGTACGTTGCCCGTGAGTACCTACGGTATCAATTCGACTGGTTGCAATTTGTGTATGATGCCGATGTATGGATCATGTTTGCTGTACTGTGCGTTGCAGGGGGATTGCTGAGCGTCGTGTAGGGAAAGAGTGTA
>CAZGHI010000004.1:67098-83752 GCA_964525565.1 uncultured Hyphomicrobiales bacterium | reverse complement strand
CTGGTATCCCATCCGAAAATTCCTGAACACGTTTGTGTTCACTATAGTGTCGTTATGCCTGTTGTTCGTGATTATAGATCTTATTGAACACCTCGATAAATTCATGGATCGTGGGGTTCCCTTTACCGTTGTGGTGTGGTACTACGTTGTGTTCTTGCCATACATGACCAAACTGTTGATTCCGGTAGCCTCGCTGTTGGCGTCACTCTTCACCGTCGGAAGGCTTGCCAGTACAAACGAAATCACCGCCATGCGTGCTGCCGGTCAGAGTGCTGTGGCTTTCATCGTTCCTTTTCTTGTGCTCACAATGGTGATCAGCCTTGGTCAGGTATGGTTTAGCGGTTGGGTTGTACCAAGGGCAAACTCGGCAAAGCTTGCACTGGAACGTGAAGCCATGAAGGCCGGACGTGATTCGCAGTTGAACAACCTGCGCTTTCGTGACCATGCAACACGGAATGTGTCAATCGCATCGTATAGCGAACAACATCGAACAGCATATACTGTTGTGGTGGAAGAGTTTGGTAGTGTTCAACAACCAAGACTGCAGTGGAAACTTGAGGCACCCTCGATGACGTGGGATGACAGTCGAGGGTGGGTGGCTGACTCAGCCCGACGAAGAACGTTTTCCGCATCCGGAGCGCATGTAACATGGGAGTATAATGTGAATGTTCCGTTTTCTATTCGTCATGACCAGATCAGCCAACTGCAACTCACGATTGATGAATTAACGTTCGATGAGGTTTGGGACTACATTGCTACACTACGTGCCGGCGGGCGGGATACCCGACGGCAAGAGATTGACTTTTATGCTGCATGGGCTTTCCCATTTGCGAATCTTGTTGTGGTGCTCATTGCTGTGCCATTTGCCTCGGTCCGCAGGAAGGCGGGAATTGCTGTGAACATTGCCATGGCTCTGGCATTTACATTCTCGTATATCGCCTTTTCCGAAATAGCGAAGGCCGTTGGAACTTCACTACCCGTAAGCGCTGTTATTGTTGGTTGGTTCTCTAATGCCGTGTTCTTTGTTTTCGGCCTTGTTATGCTCTTTCGTCTGCGACGTTAGAGTCCAGCGCACAATCCTGTATTTTTGTCTATGATGAAGCGTTCACTCTCTATACTGCTAACAACTGCCGTGGTCTTAACCACGGTATTCGGATGCAGCTCAAGTTCTACATCTCCAACGGATGCTGACGGCGTAAAGCGATCGAATATGCGTCCGGACTCAGCTATAGGATGGTTGTACTACTCACTTGACGGCGATAGCGTGGTGCCAGCGTCACAATCAGAAACGTCGGCATGGGACGTAAGAATGGCCTACCTTCGGTGCTGCGGTAACACGAAGCAAATAGACGTATTGCTGAACAGTGGTACTGCAGGCCCGGGTAGTACGCAGGGGGCTATGGTGCAAGGAAGGTTTGAAGACATTACAGCCGTTCCCTCTGGCGTAACACTAACGAACGACGATACTGCTATTGCGTGGCGCATTGTACCGGTAGCAGTGATTGGTCCAAACGTAATGTTTGTGTACGACCTCTCCACCCATACCATCAGTCCCAGTCCGGACAGATGCTTACTGATTCGAACAGCAAACGGCAACACATACAAGTTTCAGTTTACCAGCATTTATAAAGATGCAATCGGGAACCCGAACTTGAACACCCCAATGGGCTATTATCATTTTCGATACAAAAAACTATAGGCATGGGGCCTGACCCTATGCTTGTTCCATTACCAGGCGGAGCACTTTATGTACGGAAACCTTTCTATCGTGGACTCACCGGAAATGCATGGTCAGGAAGATCCTGCAAAACTTGAGGAGTTTGAATCGCGAATTCAAGCAGGTGAAAAAATTGAGCCCCACGATTGGATGCCCTCGGAATACCGTCGGCAGTTAATCCGCATGATCGAACAACATGCACATAGCGAAATCATCGGGGCCTTACCCGAGGGAACGTGGATAACCAGAGCACCGGGATTTAAGCGTAAAATGGCTCTGATGGCCAAGGTGCAAGACGAGGTTGGTCATGCCCAGTTGTTGTACAGTGCTGCTGAAACGCTTGGCAAGAGCCGAGAGCAAATGATTGACGACTTGTTAAGCGGAAAGAGCAAATACAGCAATGTCTTCAACTACCCGGCATTCACGTGGGCCGATACAGCCATTATTGCATGGCTTATAGATGCTTCGGCTATCATTAACCAGGTAACCAATAGCAAGGGCTCGTACGCTCCGTACTGCAGAGCCTTAGAACGCATTTGTCAGGAAGAGAGTTTTCACCTTAAATACGGCTACGATGCCGTGGTATCGCTGGCTACCGGAACCCCACAGCAGCGCGAAATGGTGCAGGCAGCGTTGAACCGTTGGTGGCGTCCCATTATGCACTTTTTTGGTCCGCCCGACAAAGCCAGTATCCACACCGAGAAGCTTGTTAAGTGGAAAGTAAAAATGGCTACGAACGATGAAATGCGTCAGCAGTTTTTTAACCAGTACGTTCCCAAGATTTACGAGCTAGGGCTAACGATACCGGATCCTGAACTCAAGAAAGATCCTGCAACCGGCGTATGGTCGTTCGGAGATCCCGATTGGGATGAGTTTAAGCGAGTAATTAATGGCGATGGACCTTGTAATAAAGAACGTTTGGCCGTTCGGAGAATGGCAGAAGAACGCGGTCGGTGGGTACGCGAAGCCCTTCGGCGAGCCGATCATCGCTACGTAACTCCATTAGCATAAGCTGTTCGCAATACCGTTGCCAACTCCTGTTCCATACCCCGCACATCCGTCGGACACAGCGTCGAACGTTGAAGCATTTCTTCGACTCGTCCGGATATTGCGCGAACAGTGTCCGTGGGATATGAAACAAACTCACGAGAGCATCTCGCACCTGCTTATCGAAGAAGCGTATGAAACCCTCGACGCCATAGCAGCGGGCAATGATGCAGAGCTGGCAAAAGAGTTGGGCGACTTGTTACTGCATGTTGTTATGCACGCTGTAATGGCTGAACAGAGGGGGGCTTTTACTCTGATGGATGTTGTCCGTCAGGAATTTGGGAAACTGGTGAACCGACATCCGCATATTTTCTCCGACGAAAGAGCAACAACCGAAGAAGCCGTGCTCCAGAATTGGGAGCGTTTAAAGATGAAAGAAGGACGATCTTCTGTGCTTGACGGTGTACCTCGTGCTCTGCCGGCAGCGCTACGTGCTCAGAGAGTGCAGGAGAAAGCAGCAAACGTTGGTTTTGACTGGCACGACCGACGTGACGTGTGGGCGAAAGTTGAAGAAGAGTTGCAAGAGCTTCGTACTGAGATAGATGCCGGTAACCAGAGCGGTGTGCAACGCGAGTTTGGTGATGTATTGTTTGCTCTCATTAATGCCGCACGACACGAAGGCGTTATTGCCGAAGAATCGTTGCACCGCACGATCAATACATTTATGACCCGATTCCAACACGTTGAACAGCGTGCAGCCGAGAACAACAGGGAACTGCGACACATGGACCTTGCGGAAATGGACGAATATTGGAACGAAGCAAAACAACAAGGATTATAGTTGGCCTGGCCCTCTTGGCCTGCACAGCTTGCTCACCTGAGAAAGCCAATCCCGACGAAGCTCCAGAGCCGTTACATACGGAGCGTCAGGAATCTGATAGTACTGATGCCGATGTTAGCGGAATTGACACCAACACGTTCGAAATCACAACAACCACGGTTGCACTTCGGGCTAGAGATTTTCCCTCACCGGGTGGACGTGTTGTAAATATCATGGTCATCGGTGTGGATTCCCGTCTTGGGGATCATGGTGCACACGCCGATGCTAATCACCTCGTTCGGTGTTTCTTGGACAGTGGTATGGTGGAAATACTTTCCATACCGCGCGATACCGAAGCAGACGCAGGCTTCCCGGATACAACAGACCTGAACAGACTTACGAATGTTCGCTCTGCAAAGGGTAGAAAGGCTTACCTGAACGCTGTGAGTGAGATTACGGGCGTTTCACCAATACACTACTATGTAGAGTTCGGCTTTTCTCAGGCAGTTGGTCTCCTTGAATTGATTGGTTACAAAAGCAACGCAATCAGTACACTACGCGTACTGCGCTCGCGCCAGGCATATCGTGCAGGAGACTTTCAACGGTCGTATAATCAAGGGCGATTTATCCGGTCTATTCTACTGCGTGAAATCCCCGATGCACATCGTTTCGTTAAAGGGTTGTTGCTTCGTGGTGCGCTGTCCATGGTAGAAACAAATTTGCCCTTCGATAAGGCACAACAGATTGCCGAGGAGTTAGTGTCACATGGGTTTAATGGCACTGCAGACCGAAGCTGGGTTCGTTTAGAACCACCTGTATTGCTTCGCGTTCAGGCATTCGACTTTGACTCGGCAAACATCGAAGCATTACATGCTGCCGTAGATGCCAAGGTGTCCGGTCTTCTTAAAGATTCCACTCGCATAACTACCGACACCTATGAGCGCCAACTTCAGAATCTTTTGGCAAAGGCTGATGCCGCGAACTCTGCTGCTTCTGTAATTCGCCTATTGCAACGTCCGTTCGAACAGCGCGCCTGGATGCAGGTAACAAACCGTAAAAAAAGGGGTGAATATCGGGAGCACCTCTGTCGGTCACTGGAGAAGGCATATCGAACTGTAAAAAACGTTAAAAAGGCCGATGCTATCCTTGAGTATATGGAGCTTGAGATGCAACTGGAGGAAGTGAAACCCTAAGCAGATGTGCTGCATTGTGAATGCACACCATTCGTTGCAGGTGAACATAGCAAACACACCGGCATACGAATGTGGGCACATGGCCGGCACACTCCATGCTCGCGGCGTATCACAGTCGGAAGTTGTAGTTGGGCAGAAGGCTGAGCAACGAGTACTGTATGGCGAGAGGTAGGGTGTGTGCGGACTTTACAATGGACACCGAATCTACTTTAGATAGTGCAATGGGTTCTGTCTGTTTCTTCCATTCCATAGCTCAAAATGCACAAGAGCACCATCAATATTCTCGCCTGACGTGCCAACAACCGTTCCGGCGGCAACTGTAGCCCCTTTCCCTACCTGCACGGTAGCGAGATTTGCATACACAGTACGAACGCCATTACCGTGATCGACAATTACCAGCGAACCAAACCCCGGGAGCCAGGTTACGGAAGAAACCTGTCCGGGTGCTACGCAGGAAACTGTACTGCCAACAGGTGTCGCAATGTCAATGCCCGGATTGTCGAGCGTAGTTTTTGTTTGTGGATTAACGTAACTGCCGTAGCCGTGGAGGATTCTCTTGCTCGATGTTGGCCATGGCAGCGACTTTGCTGCAAAGCCTGTAACAGTTTCGGATGGAGAAGGTGTTATGGAAGGTGCAGATTTTCCTGAGGCTGCTGCCTTTCTGCGTGCAGCTTCCTGCTTCTGGCGTTCTGCTTTTCGGCGAGCCTCGGCCTTCTGTTGATCTGCCGCAACCAAACGGTTAATGAGAGCGCGAAGCTTATGAACGCTTGCTTGTTTTTGCTGTAGTTCCTTTGTTAGCTGCTGTTTGTTAGATCGGATTGCGGCGAGTTGTCTTGAGCTTTTCGAAATATTCTGGGCCAGCCGTGCCTGTTCGCGAGCGCGTGCCTGAAGCACCGTTTCCTGCGTTTCAACATATGACTCAAGTAGTCCTTGCTGTTTCTCCAATGAGTCCTTCAACGTAATCATTGTAGCTCGATATGTTGCTAGCGAGGCGGTAAGCGAGCGGAACACCGGATGTACGCTGCTTTGCATTGTAACGTTACCTCGGTTTCGGACATTCCAGGCCGCCAGGTTTGTTGCAGTACGATTGTATGAATCCTCTGCATCGCGCAGAGCCTGCTGCGTTGCACGGATGTTTCCGCTGAGTACGTGAGCACTATCCTGTAAGGCTTCGAGCTCTACCTGAAGACGCTGAATATGTTTAGAAATATTGTGACGTTGTTTTTGATACGTTGATAGTGATCGTTTTGCTGTTGACTCCTTCCGGTGAAGCGCATCCAGCTTGTCTCGGGTAATCTGAATTGATTTTCGCAGCGATTCCAGTTCGCGCCTCTTTGCATCCAACGACGTTTGTGCTGAACTTACAGCACATCCAATGGCCAGAAGAGTAATCGCCAACCTGCAGAACACGCGTTAATACTCCTCGGTACGTTCGCGAATGATGTTTGCGCCTAATGCGGTGAGGCGTTGCTCAATTGCTTCATAACCCCGATCAATGTGGTACACGCGAAGAATATCTGATCGTCCGTTTGCAATAAGCGCAGCAATCACCAGAGATGCACTTGCGCGTAAGTCACTGCTCATAACAGTGGCACCCGATAGCACATGTCCACCATGAATGATACAGGAAGCTTCAGCCGTAGTAATGTTAGCGCCTAATCGTTGAAGTTCAGGGATGTATCCGAAGCGCGAAGGATAGATGGTGTCGGTGATGGTTGCACTTCCATCGGCTCTAAGCATATATGCAGCCCATTGTGCCTGTGCATCGGTAGGATATCCCGGGTAGGGGGCTGTTGTTACGTCCACAGGCACGGGCGCAGCATCCATTGAAATCCTGATGGATGTATCGGAATACTCAAGTGTTGCTCCGGAACGCTCCAGCGCATGAGTTACTGCAGAGAGGTGACGGTATTCAACGTTCTGCAGCGTAACATCGCCCCTTGTGGCAGCAGCAGCAATCAAGTACGTAGCTGCTTCGATCCTGTCGGGTATTGTTTCCTCCGACACGGCATGTAATGCGTCAACGCCATCAATTTCAAGTGTTGTTGTGCCAATCCCTTCTATCCGGGCGCCCATTTTATTGAGCATGTGGGCGAGGCAGGTAACCTCTGGTTCGATAGCCACGTTCGTGAGTGTGGTATGTCCGGCCGCAAGGGTTGCTGCCATGAGCACATTTACCGATGCACCAACACTCGATATATCGAAGTGAAAATGCGTGCCTTGCAGCCGTCCGGCATTGGCGTTAATGTAACCACCTTCCACAGAGATCGTTGCACCGAGCGCTTCAAGTCCCTTAAGGTGCAAATCAACCGGACGTGGACCAAAGTTGCAGCCTCCCGGTAACGAAACATGCGCCTTACCGAAACGAGCAACAAGAGGACCCAAAACGTAAATGGACGCTCTCATCTTCTTAACGTGCTCGTACGGCGCCTCGAAACTGGTAATGGTTGTACTGTCCAGAAGAAGCGTGTTCCCAATGAGCTCTGCGCGAACACCCAGCGAACCCAGGAGCTGGCTAAATGTTGCCACATCGCGGTTGTTGGGTGTGTTATGCAGGTGATAGACACCGGGTGCAAGCAAACAGGCAGGCATCATGGCCAGTGATGCATTTTTGGCTCCAGATATTCGAACGGTGCCGTGCAGTCGCGTCGGGCCTGTAACTACAAATTTGTCCATATTCACAAAGATCACACTTTTCACATAACGGTTGTGCCGATATGCACATGCTACTCGTGCATTCTACAGCCACCAGGCTTGTTCTAAGAACGGTCTCCTTGTTTTGTAAGACTCGGCTACCAAAAAAAGCGGGGTGCTGCGTAACACAGTAGCTGTTTATACGCCATTGCCATGAATTCGATGGTAGTTAAAAACATTCTGATCACAGGGCATCAATCATGCGGCAACGTATAACTGCTCATGCAGGAACGTTGCAGCCGTTTGCGATGCGATGGTACAACTTCTGATGCCTCACTTTTGCAAATAGTCTATGCAGAATACACGATATACGTTGAATGTGCTCATTCTTGGTGTTGCTCTTACGCTCTGCCATACTGTATTACCAACGTCGTCGAAAGCACAGGGTTGTAGTGATGCAGGAGCTTGCTCAATAAGCGGTTTTAAACCCAGCAGTGCAGAACATACACACGTACCCGACCGTGCAGTAACGATAGCCACGTATATCGGCAGAGCTGACCACGACATTGTGGTTTATGGTGCCTATGTGGAGTACAGGCAGAAGGTAAGTGCCTTGCTAACGCTGGATGCGCGGGTCTCGACGATTGCACAGCGCGGCAATGGACTGTCAACATTTGGACTTTCGGATGTGTATGTGAATGCCACGTATGTTGCAACCGATAATGTATTTCTCGTGCTTGGAACAAAGATTCCATTAACAGATGCAGGTGCAACCATGGATGGCCTGCCGCTACCAATGGATTATCAATCAAGCTTAGGCACGTTCGATGTGATTCTGGGCGTAGGTTATCGTTATGAACGTGTGCAGTTCTCGGCTGCTGTTCAACAGCCGCTAACTCAAAACAGCAACCAATTTCTTGCTTCTGCCTACACGCCGGCATCCAGGCTTAGCACCTTCCAGTCAACACGTTTGTTTGAGCGTTCTGCAGATATCGTTGTGCGGGCATCCTACCTTATCCCACTGGCCCCAGGCATAGCGCTTACACCGGCAATCCTGCCGATTTATCACATTGCTGACGATGTGTTTACCAATGAACAGAACGAAGTTCAGGCAATTGCTGGCTCGAAGGGTCTTACACTGAACGGGAATATGTTCCTGGACTATGAAATCGGCACAAATAGCATCCTGCAACTAAATGCAGGCTTCCCGTTTATCGTTCGCAGCGCACGCCCCGACGGTTTAACACGGAGCGTGGTTGTAAACCTAGAGTACAAGATGTATTTCTAGTGATCATCGCTAGGCAACCACGCATCTGACTATCTCTGGCAAACATCTGCTGCCGTTGAATGCATTGCCTATGCCGAACTCTCTGTAAGCGCTGTTTATATGGCTTTCCGGGTAAATCACCCTCGTCGCCACTGTTCCTTTCAACGCATCTGGTGCTTTCCACAACAGATCGTTGTGTCGTATAAACAACTCCTTCATCAGTTATCTTTGTGCTTCTCCGTTAGAGGTGCCCGGTTTTAACAAGACTGCGGCTGAGATCAGACTCTTTGAACCTGACCCGGATAATACCGGCGTAGGGAAACGGTACGATCACCCTGGCGGACGTAACTCTTGTTCAACATAACAAAGGGAGCGTCCATGGTAAACGCTATTCTCATCTTCGTTGCTCTTTTCTGTGGAGCGCTGTTCATTTCGCCTGTTGCACAGGCACAATCGAACGGTACTGGGTCCGATAGTACGTTCAAAATTCTCTCAAAAGCAGTAATCGTAAGCTCGACTCGAGCCGATGATGAGTCGCCGGTAGCCCATACTACCGTAGATTCTGTAACCATTGCCAACTGGATGGTAGGGCAGGACGTGCAGTACGTTCTGGAGCGGTCCGTGCCTTCGGTGCTTGCGTATAGCGAAAGCGGAACCGGTTTAAGCAACTACGGTACCTTCCGTTTGCGCGGCATAGATCAAACACGTGTTAACGTTACACTAAACGGAGCGCCACTAAACGACATGATCGATCAGGGCGTGTTTTTCTCCAACATCACCGATTTACTCAATGGAATGCACAGCATACAGGTGCAACGTGGTGTTGGTGTTACCAGCAATGGTACAGCCTCGTTTGCAGGTTCAGTAAGCATTGAAAGTCCGCTACCCGTTTCCCAGCATCCATCGGCACGATTACAACTCACAACAGGTTCTTTTGGGTTGTTACGTGGAAGTGCAGAAGTAAGCAGCGGCAGTATGAACGGATTGGCAGTGTCGGCAAAAGCAAGTGCTTTTACCACAGACGGGTACCGTTACAACACCGGAACCAACGGTTTTAGTGGAGTTGTTCAGGCCAGCTATCAGGTACCCAACAACATGCTTCGCTTTACGGCCATTGGCGGTCAGACGGCAAATCAACTTGGATACATCCCTGTATCAGAGCCCCTTGCCAATATTGATCCGCGAACGAATGTGAACGACAGTACCGACCACGATCGGTTTGGCCAATACCTCGTTCAGGCAGAGTGGACGCGGACGCTATCGGAGCAAACAGCACTAACCGCCATGGTGTATGCAGGTGGAGCTGGCGGCGACTATTTTTCAGGTTTTCGGGACTCCATCGGTACCCTGACGCAGATTAATTATCCCCTGCAGAACAGGCATTACGGAGTGCTGACCTCCCTGTACACGGCGGGGCTGGGTAAGGGGCTGGAAGTAACCACATCCGTTCATGCATATTTATTTCATCGCAAGAACTGGGAAACGCTATCGCCAGAGAATGAATCGCCTTACTATCAGGATGAGACTCGCAAGCGCGAACTATCAGGAACAGTGCGAATGCGTTGGCTGGTAGCAGGAAACATGCACACATCATACCCAGCTCTTCGCTTCGACGCAGATCTGCAATTGCGTTCTGTAGCAATGGAGTTTCTTGCAACACAAACATCACTTCCCGTTGTGCCAACCATTCCCACCCACAATTGGTTTTTTGCGAACCCTCGTGTTGGAGCACTGTATGCACTGAACCCACACAATCATGTTTATGCCTCCGCAGGACTGTGTAGTCGTGAGCCAACGCGATGGGACATGCTGGGTGGTACTCAGATTACCGAGGCAAACGTAGATGTGTTGTTGCAACAGGATGTGGTAAAATCGGAACAGGTTACAGACTTTGAACTGGGATTTCGAACGGACCTCTTTCTATTCTCTGCCTCGCGTCCGGATGTTCAAATAGACTTTGGTACCTTCCTCATGCTATTCACAAATGAAATAGCACCGGTAGGAGAGTTCATTCCACAGTACTTTGTTCAGCGGAGAATCAATGTGGATCGTAGCTCGCGTTATGGTGCCGAGTTAAGCTTGTCGTGGACAATCGCATCGCAGTTAACGCTGCGTTCACATGTTACCATGATGAGGAGTAATATCCGTTCTGTGTACCTGGCCAATCTCGATACCACCGTGTACGATGTAGAAGGAGTGCTCACGCCCAACATTCTTGGTACCGGAGAACTTTGTTGGAATGCAGCACCGTGGTTTGAAGTAAGCGCCGGGTTGCAGCACATTGGCAGCCAGTTCCTTGAACTTACGAACCAAGACTTGCTTACCCTGCCGAGTGCAACCATTGCTCACATTGGGATGAAGTTTGTGCACGGGCCATGGCAAGCTACAGCCCGGATGAACAATGTGTTCAACACCCCCTATGCCGTGAATGGTTCAGTGGACTACAGCAGCGGGAGTGCAACATCGGCAGTGTTCATGCAGGCTACTCGTAACGTATGGGTGTTGCTGCAATACAGCATGTAGTTGCTGTATTTTCGCGCCCCATGAGCAAACACTCCGTTAAGGTAACAGCACAATGTGACCAAGACAAAAAAAAGGGGCGATGCAAAAAACTGACAACGATTACACATCCATACTGCGCAAAACATACACGCAAAATTCTTGGACTGTCCGTTCGCAAAAGCACCATTGCCGGCGCCGGTAAGGGTCTCTTTGCAGAGCGAACGTTTAAGAAAGGCGAAAATATTGCCCGTTACGGAGGTGAGATTCTCACGACAGAGGAATACAATGCCAGGTATGAAGCTGATGCCATGGGTGCGTATGGCGTACAACTGGATGATGCCAGAGTAATTGATGCCAGGCGCACAGATGCTGGAGTTGCTCGTTATGCTTGCGACTACCATGGCTCTCGGAAAAAGCCGAACGCAGAATACATTGCCGACGATGAGAATGATGAAGTTTGGATCGTTGCTACGCGGAAAATCAAGAAAGGTGATGAAATTTTCACCGATTATGGTGATGAAATGCACAGGGCCATGGGAATCTGAGGGCGTACGCTCGTAACCAACAAGCGCTACCAGAGAGAGGATGGCTCAATCCTCCGGAATCACACGTGCTCGTAATTCTCCGTAATTTTGCACTCCGAAAAAGAGAGGCGCGCCGATGGCAATGTTTGTTTCGAATAAAGATGAAACGATACCGTTATTCAAGAACCCCGTTCTTGAATACTTTTCGCATATCCATCCGGTGACACCTATTGTAGTCTTCGGACCGGTAATCATTGTGATGGTATGGCTGGCAGTACTTCAATCGGGTGCCTTGCTTACGATACCACTGGTATTTGCCGGCGTGTTAGCATGGACGCTCACGGAGTACACAATTCATCGTTGGGCATTTCACGTACATCCTACGTCTGACCTTGGCAAAAAACTACACTTTCTTGTGCACGGTATTCATCATGACTACCCACGAGATTCTACCCGCCTGGTAATGCCCTTACTGGTATCTGTGCCGCTTGGAACTGCATTTTATTTTGCCTTTCAGGCAGCATTTGCCCCCTACCACTTTGCTGTGTTTGGCGGATTTCTGTTAGGATACGTGGCCTACGACAGCATACACTATGCAACACATCACTGGCCAATGAAGAATAAGCTGAGTCGATTTATTAAAGAATATCACATGAAACACCATTATGTGGACGATCAGACTGCATTTGGTGTGAGCAACCCACTGTGGGACTATGTTTTTAACACCGTTCCGGAATGGGCGCGTAATCGCAGAAAACGATCCTCGGCCCGAGTTGTACAGCCTGCAGCAACAGAAGTATCTTCGTCCGGAAAACAAACTACACCGCAATCATGAATTCATCTTTTGCTACTATTACGTCGGCCGCACAAGCCGTTTATCCGGGTGTACAGCCAGTAGAACACCACGGTGACCTAACCCTGATTGTTGATCAGACGTCGCTCATGGATGTGCTTGCCGAATTGCGCGACAATCCGCAAACGCAGATGAATATGCTGGTGGACATTACGGCGGTGGACAAAGCCAAAGGACCTGACCGGTACGATGTTGTGTATTTCTTGTGTTCACTTGTGCACAACACTCGCGTTAGAGTAAAGGTGGGTGTTCGCGACGACAGGATGCACCTCCCTACGGCGGTGGATTTATGGGAGAGTGCTAATTGGTACGAGCGAGAAACGTACGATATGTACGGAATCACTTTCGACGGGCACCCTGATCTTCGACGGTTCTACATGCCGGAAGATTTCATGGATGCCAACGGCACGCAATTGTACCCGCTACGGAAAGACTTCCCGCTCTTTGGGATTCCGGGCAGCCTACCGTTGCCTCCTAAAGACGAATGAACGAACTACGGTTATCCTTCAGATAGCCAGGCAATGGCGGCTTCAACAGTTGGTTGAAACTCGAATAGCTCCGTGAGTCGGGAGATGTCGAACAGGCTTTTCACCTGATCCTGAACTCCAACCAAGATTAGGAAGCCTTGGTTGTCGTTCATTTGGCGATGCGCCAACAGTAGCGACGACAGGCCCTGCGAATCACATAATTGCACCATGCTCAGATCAATGACCAGCGCTTTTATTTCCGGCTGACATATAATTAGCAACTCGCTCTTGACTTCCGGAGCGTTGCTACTATCCAATACTGGTTCCTTGATCGTAAAGATCACGAGTTCATCATCTTGGTCAACTGAAAAGCGCATATTGATTTCTAATGGTTGATGTGTGTAACAAAGATCGCAATTTCGCGATATGCACACCCAACTTCCAAAGCCACAGCCCCCTCCGACCTCCATCCTTGTAATTCGGCTTAGCTCACTTGGCGATGTGATTTTAACAACACCGGTAGTGCGCCAACTTCAGCGAACGTATCCAGAAGCCATTATAGATGTTGTTGTGAACGAGAAGTTTGCAGAGGTATATGCCAATAGTCCACGGGTGCGGCGTATTTGGCATGGTAATCCCAGCACAACGCTGGATAGCGATATGGATGCGTGGAAGCTAGAGATGAAGGAGTCCGTACCGAATGGGTATTACGATCTGGTTGTTGATCTTCAGGGCAATGTTTCCAGCGCAACGATTCGGCATGGGTTAGGCAGAACGGCTGTTGTTTATCCGAAGTTTAGAATGCAGAAGCTGGCAATGGTGTGGTTGAAGCGCTTTCCGGCTATCACAACTCATGTTGTGGAGCGCTATCGCCACGCACTGTCATCGTTTCCACTTGTTATGGATACCGAAGCACCGGAGGTGTGGCTTCCTGAAGAGAAACAAACCGGTGTGTATTCTCCCGGCCACCGTTCTCTGCTTACACATGGAGCACATAACGGTCATCGTACAGAGCGGTCTCTACAGATAGCTATAGCGCCCGGATCGCAGCACGGTACAAAGCGATGGCCTGCTATTCGATATGCCCAACTGTGCTCAGAGCTTGCTCGCCAAGGCGCTACGGTGCATCTGATAGGGGGCCAGGCCGATACCGAGCTGTGCACTACCATAGAGTCCATAGCGAATGAGACGATGGTTCGGCACGATGGCGCATCATCGTTGTATTCAACGATCAGCGTCTTGGATCGCGCTGATGTGTTGGTAACAAACGATAGTGGTGTGATGCACCTTGGTGCAGCCAGACGTATTCCGATTGTTGCAATATTCGGCAGTTCTGTAACGCACCTTGGATTTACACCCTATGGCGTACCACACATTATTGTTGAGCGTGATGTAGCGTGCAGGCCATGTTCGCATATCGGGCGCGCGGAGTGTCCGAAAAAGCACTTTCGTTGTATGGTGGAAACAGAGCCTGAGCACGTCGTACAGGCCATCTTGAAGTTGTTATCTCGCAGCAGCATTGGTTAGTTTCGAATGAATCCCACCCGAACCACAAAAGAGCACCCATGACGAATCTTCTGCTTGTAGGAGCTGGCAACATAGCGCAAAGCATCCACCTTCCAGTACTTGCTTCCATGCAAGGAGTAAGAGTTCAGGCAATTGTAGATCGGCAAATTGCCAAAGCGCGAATACTTGCCGAAAAGTACAATGTCCCGTATGCAATGAGGTCACTGACCGAGGCACTGCGCATTCCGGATATCCATGGTGTGGTGATCACGAGCAGCACGGATGCTCACTGTGACAATGCCTTGGAAAGCATTGCTGCAGGAAAACATGTGTTTATCGAACGCCCGGCGGCACGTACACTGGAGGAAACAGTTCAGATAAAAACGGCAGCAACAGAAGCCGATTTGATGGTGATGGTCGGAATGAATCACCGCTTCCGTCCCGACATCGTGCACATGAAAAATGCGATTGACCGTGGTGAAATCGGACAAATCTTCTACGTAAAAGCAGGATGGGTGAAGCAGCGTAGCAATGATGCGCGATGGATGGCTCATGCCGATAAGTCCGGGGGGGGGGTGATGATGGACCTGGGCGTGAGCGTACTGGATATGATACTGCATGTATTCGACTTTGGCAGAGTGCGCAGTGTTATGGCAAGCACGTTCCATCAGGAAACGAAGGCTGTTGAAGACATCGTTGTTGCAATGTTGCAGTTTGAAAATGGCAGCGTTGCAACCATTGAAACAAGCTGGTCGTTGATGCGTGCAGAAGATTTGTACTACTGCAATGTGTTTGGAAAGAAAGGCAGTGCCTACATTAACCCCTTTAAGCTTGTTAAGCGCGATGGCACAGGTTTTAAAACCACGCACCCCCCCCAAAACAAGTCGCAGGTAAATGTGTATAAGAAAGCTTATGAAACAGAGCTTAGACACTTTACATCTGCAGTTCGGGGAATTGTACCGTTGGTAAGCCCGATAGATGATGCAGTAGAGCGGATGAAAATCATCGAAGCGATGTATGCAAGCGCAGAACTACAACGGGAAATCGTAATCCCTTAACAAATTCCATGGACCACACAAGTAGCGTTGATAACTTGGGGGTAATTGTAGGATAACATTTGGATTACTTTCTGCACCACGAATGTCACATTTTCGCTAGGTTGCATTGTGGGCCGTGCGTTATAACTCCGGGGAGGGAGTAGCCGGCATACATTCACATCATTCGAGTGAGCACACAGTAACAATGAGTTCAGCGGCACAAACCGACGCATCACAACGCGTACGCGTTCTTCCTCTTGATCAGCCTTCCGGACGGATTCCACCGCATAGTACTGAAGCGGAGATAGCAGTTTTAGGGGCAATGTTGATTGATCGCGAAGCAGTGGGGCGTGTGTTAGAGATACTGGATGCAGAGTGTTTTTACCATGAACGTCATGTTGTGATCTTCAAAGCTATGCTAGCCATGTTTGAGCGTGGCATAACCATAGACCTGATCACGCTAACCAACGAACTTCAGCGTTCCGGCCTGCTTGAAGTTATCGGTGGTTCGTTTACGTTGACCGAGATTTCACTGCAAACCGTTTCAGCGGCAAATGTCGAGCACCATGCGCGGATTGTGCTGGAACGATTTTTAAAGCGACGTCTGATCTCTGTGGCAAGCAAAATCCTCACAGATGCTTTCGACGATACAACCGATGCACTAGACGAAGTAGATCGGGCCGAACAAAAGATTTTTGAAGTGGCTGAGCGTCGAACACGGCGCTCATATTCGGATATGCATCGGCTTACAAAACATGCTGTTGAGCGCATTCTGCTCATGGCTGATGGGAACTCCGATGGAATTACCGGTGTTCCTACCGGCTTTACCAAATTGGATGAACTTCTTTCGGGATTTCAGAAAAGCGACCTTGTCATTCTTGCCGCACGACCATCCATGGGGAAAACGGCGTTTGCGCTATCACTGGCCCGGCATGCAGCTAAGGAAGGAAGAGCTGTTGGCATTTTCTCGCTCGAAATGGCTTCGCACCAGATAATCCTTCGACTTATAAGTGCCGAAACAGAAATCGGTTTGCATGCCCTTCGAAGCGGTAAACTTACAGACCAGCAACGAAGAGTACTCGTGAACAGGCTCGATAAGCTCAAAGATTCACGCGTGTATATTGACGATAGCCCGGGACTAACACCG
>CAZGHI010000004.1:64179-67048 GCA_964525565.1 uncultured Hyphomicrobiales bacterium | reverse complement strand
ATGGTTCTTGTGGACTACCTTCAACTAATGCATGTGCCCAAGGCCGAAAGTCGCGAACGCGAAATATCAATGATCAGCCATACACTAAAGGCTGTAGCCAAGGAACTGGATATTCCCGTGATCGCACTCTCCCAGCTTAATCGTTCGGTAGAGAGTCGGGGTGACAAACGTCCGATGCTTTCTGACCTTCGTGAATCCGGTTCCATTGAACAAGATGCCGACGTTGTGATGTTTATTCATCGGCCTGAGTACTATAAGATCATGCAGTTCGATGATAAAACGTCAACCGAAAACATGGCAGAGATCATCGTGGGTAAGCAACGCAATGGCCCTACCGGCGATGTGCGACTTTTTTATCGAAAAGAGAATGCAACATTCCTCAATCCAATATACTCGCACCCTGATTTCGATAATCCACCAGATATACCGTTCATCAGTGGGGTGTAGTCTTCCTGTGATGTAATACAGACGGAGGTTCATGACCATGCATGGTCGCTTTGTACGTGAATTGCTGCTTGTGACTGTGGCTGTGGTGTTCTCTACAGCTCATGGAAGGGGTCAGGATGACTCTCTGTATTTGGTGTCTCCCTTAGGTGGTGAGATTTTCTACACAAATCGCGTCACGAGCGTTGCAATCCAATGGGCAGGGGTTTCCGATTCCACGCTCGTACGTATCGAGTGGTCCGATGATGGCCTGAGATGGAACCTAATAGCCGATAGTGTTGCGGGCAGATCGTACGATTGGGACATCGCAGGTCTTGCCCCTGCGGCAACATACCAGATTCGAGTGCTGCAAGTACGTGCGCCGCGGCCGACCGATAATGTGCTGTACACAGGTCACAATGAACCGTTAACCGACGGAGCCTGGGCGCCTGATGGGCGTGCAGTAGTAACTGTGGCTTCGCAGCCACATATATGGAATCCAGCAATCGGTGGTTCCCAACCATTAAACACACTCCCTACACCCACTTCGAGATATACCTGTGTTCAGTGGAGTGCCAATGGCGAACGCATAGTTCTTGGTACCGAAGATGCCGGCGCATACTCCGTGGCAACACAAACGAACACCACGGAAACAACAATGAACATACAGGATGAAGTACGCAAAGTTGTTCTGGCAAGTAGTGGAAATCGGCTGCTGGTTGTTAGTGCCGACAACAGAGCGCGCTTGTATAACCTTCCTGCATCAGCAGCAGTGCGTACATTCTCAAGCACAACGGAAATGACAGATGCAGGATTCGACGCTGATGCGAGCCGTGCATTCACATGTGCGTCTGATGTCCGCATTTACGCACTTTCCGGTGGAGCGCCGGTTGTATGCAGCGGACATAACGGCGATGTACTCTCAGCCCAGATTCACCCTGACGGACAGCGAATCATTACCATAGGAAGCGACGCAACCATACGCATGTGGAATGCTAATACAGGTGCGGAATTGTGGAAAGCTGAAGATCCCCGCGAAGGTGCTCGTTCGGTGGCAATCTCGCCCAATGGTGAATTAGTAGCCGTGGGAATGAGCGATTCTACGATCACTGTGTGGAAAGCGGCTACTGGCGAACTGTTTCGAACGCTAAAGGGGGTGCGTGGCTCAATGTCCATGGTACAGTGGTCTCCCAATGGTGATTCACTGATTGCATGCGGTAACGAAACTGCAGCGCACTTGTTCCGTGTGAGCGATGGTGTGTATGCAAGAAGGATGCAGCATACCGGGAGGGTTTCTTCAGCACGATGGAGTCCGGACGGTGCTTATGTCCTTACAACATCAGTCGATAATACAGCCGTTGTCTGGCGAGTTGCCGATGTAGTGCTGCAGCAGGCACAGAGTCAGCGATTCTCTATCGTAGATCCACCTCCTGCCATTATCTACCTGCATGCTACCGGAGATACCGTGGCGATTGCAGATACTGCGCGTTTGCAGATTCGGCTTACCGGCGAAGTCAACCTTGCCTTGGCCGACGTTGATAGTTTAGAGTTTCGTGTGAAGATCAACGGTTCAATACTCCACTTTCTTCAGAGCACCATTCCGGTGACCGACGTCCGCGACAGCTCCGTGTACACAATCTATACCCTCGCGCCTGTTGCCATCCCCCCCCCGAATGGGCTGTTCGGAACGCTCACATTTCGGGCTACGCTGGGAACAGATACCATAACACACCTCGCGTTTACACGCGTCACACAAATTGGCACCGGAGCAGGCGCCCGTATAGAAACAGTATCGGACCCAACATTGATAAGGGGGCTATGCAGAGAAACCGACCAAGCGAGACTGTATAATCCCATTGGTACGGCACTTAATGTATGGGTACAAGACAGAACAAGGCCAACTGTTAACATTCAACTTGCCGAAAATGGTCCGGTAACCATGACGGCATACTCGGTAACCGGAGAATGCAGATGGCAGGAGCATGTATTGGTGAATAGCAGTAGCGAACGAACATTGGTGCGAGACCTTAGCCCCTTTCTCCAGGATCCCGTAGTGTTGTTTGTGATCCAAACCGCAAGCACGACTGTAACACGTGTGGTGAGTTTACGATGAAGCAATTTGTTGTAACGGCAACACTGTGCCTGCTGTGGTCAAACGTGCAAGCACAATGGTGGCTTGGTACCTCGCCAAACGATGTTCTTCTCACACAGGCAGCAGTTGGTATTCACGGTATGCTCCTAAGCATGGGCAACGACTTTTTGCTTCCCTACGCTCCTACATGTTGCACTTCGTATGCGAGCACCACAAGCCTCGGGTTTAGCGTAAATGGACAGTTGCGTCAAGAACTATCAAAAAGTTTACGGATGCACCTGCGGATTTCCTATACTCCCATGATGGCGACGTTTCAAACTGACGAAGCAATTTTGGTTTCAGGAAATCAGCCCG
>CAZGHI010000004.1:59521-64147 GCA_964525565.1 uncultured Hyphomicrobiales bacterium | reverse complement strand
ACCGCCCACATCGGCGCGGAGCTTCTTGCAGACATTCGGCTGTTCAGTCCGTTCCGGCTATTGCTTGGAGGGTCGGCAGGAACCTACACACACGGATCGTACAGTCAGAAAGAAACGCTCGTGCAGCCGGGATTGGGAACATTCGAGAATGGTATGCGCGTTCGGAATCAGACCGTAGATGCAGAGCTGCAGCAACGTGTGCAACCGGCAGTGTGGTTACTGGGAGGTTTGGGGTACGATCTTCCGCTAACACAGAACCATAGCGTTATTCTCACTCCCGAAGCTCTCTTTACTGTAGGGTTATCGGAACTTGTCCAGGGGACCTCTCTTCGGGCGCAGCATCTTCGCCTTGGCGCTACCGTTGCCGTTGCGCTGAACCCGCCCAATCCGCCACTACCCATTGAGCATCGCAGAATAGAAGTTGTGGATTCCACTGTTGTCGTTATCAAACCGGATGGAATACCTACACGGTTAAGGGGGCTCGAGACTGTTCGTACCGACACTTCCGTAAGCCAAACCCTGGTGGTGATCACAGATCATGTGCATCGTATTGATACCGTACTTATCCCGGAGCGTCCGAATATTATTGCCCGCATTGCTGCGCGAGCAATAGACAGCAGCGGCCGCGAGCACGACGGTTTTACCATTCGGGTTCAAACGCAGTTTGTTACGGAGGCGCTGCCTTTACTGCCTGTAGTTTTTTTCGAAGCTCAGTCCGTTTCACTATCGTTCCGGTACCAAAAGGTTTCCCGACCGGAAGATTTCTCTGTGGACGCAATTCCCGCACGAACCACTGCAGTGCATCGCGAAGTGCTGAATATTCTCGGGCTGCGCATGCGGGCAGCACCTTCTTCGACCATCACATTGCGAGGCTCGGCCGATCCGTCAACGGAGAATGCTGATTGTGATTTGGCCAGAACACGGGCAAAGACGGTGAAGGACTACCTAGTAAATGTATGGGGTATTGATGAACAGCGTATTCAGATTGCGGAGGTAACAGGTAAATGTGGTCCGATACGAGCAACACGGGAACAAAGCGAAGCCGGGTACAGCGAAAATCGAAGAGTTGAAATTGAGACTGCCGACATTTCTCTTCTCGCACCCGTCTCCAAACGTCGATTTAACGAACCGCGTACAGTGGACCCCCCTGGATTGGTGCTCGACCCTTCCGGTACGAGTCAGGAATACATTACATCGTGGACGCTAGCAGGCGTAAGCAACACCGATACCCTGTTTACTACAGGTGGTGCGGGCATACCTACAGTGCAGCGGCAACAGCTTACCTTGCCGTTGGCAGAGATGTTGCGATCAGACAGCCCACTAAAGGTACACCTGCAGGTGCGTGGTGTACAAAATGTTGTTTCCGATGCCACGACCCAACTAGCCATAGTACGCGACACCTTAGCCACGGAAGTAGAGCGGCTTACCCTAACGCTATTCGAGGTTTCCAGCGATGAACTATCGGCACGAGCTGTTGAACAGATTAAACGGTTCGTTGAACATGTGCCGTCAGGATCAAAGGTCATTGTGCGGGGCTTTGCCGACTTGTTGGGTAATGCGGAGTTCAACCGAAAGCTGTCGCAGAGACGCGCTGAATCGGTATGCACTGAGATTCGCAAACACCTTACCAAACGCGTAAGCATCGAGTGCACCGACATTACTACCGACCGGTATCCGCCCGGCATAGAGTCGAATGCAACGCCAGAAGAGCGTTTTCTTAGCCGGACCGTTCAGATTGAAGTTCTGAAGCCAGGTTCTTCACCGGACATGCGCTAGTTCCGTCGGCACGATTACACCAGCCATCGCATGGCATTACATATACGCGTGGGATGGCTGTGGGAAAACGCTTACGGATCTTGGCAACCAACTCCAGCTCCAACGGATATAACTCGTCGAGGCGGTAGTCAGAGGGCATCACAAGATCTATCTCAACGAATATGTCGCGTCCGCTCTGCCGTGTATGAAGGTTCCTGAACTCACACATCCTTCCCTGTGCACCGGAAATAATATCGAGAATCTCCTGTTGCATATTCTCCGGCAGCGTTCGGTCGGTGAGCTGACGGAATGCATCGGAACCGTGTTTCAGCGGGACCTTAAGAGTGAGAAGTACTAATGCAATGGAAGCCAGCGAGTCGAAGGCTGCTGCTGTACTGTACCATCCGGTTGATTGTAATACACCATCTACAACTACGCAGCCTACAACACCAAGCTCAACATACGAGTCCACGCGCCACAGTTCAGCGTCGTATCGAAGCATGGGCTGATGAAAGCGATTGGCATATTTTTCAAGTCTGCGCGCTGTACGCCGCATTATGATGAACGATAGTGCGCTCCACCCCAGAAGCAGTGGTGCATTTGTTGTTTGAGGTGGACTTTGAATAATGTTTACAGCCTGAACCATTGTAACGATGGCAAGTGCTATCAACAGATTAGCGCTTACAAGGATGGCCAGGCTCTCATACTTGCCGTAGCCGTAATTGAACACGAGATCGGCCCTACGTGTAGAGCGATCAACGGCAGCAAGAAAGAGAACAGAGTTGCCAATGTCTATCAACGAAATGTAACCGTTGGTTTGAATCATCAGCGACTCTTCCCACCTGCCCAGAATAACACCAACAATGGCAAGGAAGACACATGCCGCAAGCGACATGCTCGAAGCAAACAGTGGCGTGTCGCGTCGGAGATAATGATTTGCAAGTTGACGTAGCGAGCGCCTCATAACTTATGCACTGGCCGTGATGGACTGTACATATTCCAGCGTTTTCAAGAGTCCTTCGCTGCGTGATACCTTCGGATTCCATCCAAGATTATTGCGTGCAACTGATATGTCTGGTTTCCTCACTTTAGGATCATCTTCGGGTAATGGCAAAAAAGTTATTGTGCTACTGGATGCCGATAATGTGATTATTTCCTGAGCAAGTTCCAGAATGGTGACTTCATCCTGGTTGCCTAGGTTTACCGGCTCCCGTATGTCACTCCACAACAATCGGTAGATTCCGTCAATAAGGTCGTCCACATAACAAACGCTGCGCGTTTGACTTCCGGTGCCGAAAACAGTAAGGGGCTCTCCTTGAATGGCTTGTCGCATGAAGGTAGGAATGGCACGTCCGTCCTCTAACCGCATTCGTGGTCCATACGTGTTGAAAATGCGAGCGATGCGAGTATCCACACCGTGATACCTATGGTACGCCATTGTTAGTGCTTCGGCAAAACGTTTAGCCTCGTCGTACACACCGCGCAGACCAACGGGATTCACATTTCCCCAGTACGACTCAGGTTGCGGATGCACCAAAGGGTCGCCATACACTTCGCTGGTGGAGGCAAGTAAGAAACGAGCACTCTTTGCCTTTGCTAAACCCAGCGCCTTGTGCGTACCAAGAGAGCCAACCTTCAGTGTTTGGATGGGCAACTTTAAATAGTCTATCGGACTGGCCGGGCTGGCAAAGTGTAGAACAGCATCCACCTGGCCGCTTATGTGCAGGTAATTTGTTACGTCGTATTCAATGAGTTGATAACATGGGTGGCCGAGCAAATGGTGAATGTTTTCTGCAGTTCCGGTGACGAAATTATCCAGACATACAACGTGGTAGCCTTCGGCAATGAGATATTCGCTAAGGTGCGAACCGAGGAATCCAGCGCCACCTGTGATCAGTATCCGCTTCATACAACAAAAATAGACCAACAGTGGCCACTCGGCTCACAGCTCAATGTATAAACAGCCTGCCATCGTTCGCTACGATGGCAGGCGCCATTCATATTACACTAAATGTTTACTATCGTTAATCCGGTGATGTTCGAACTCTGCGTTGAACTATCGATCCACGTTCGTCGATAAGCAGCTCTATGAACGGACCACGAGTAAGCCATTCGTTGATGATGCGTCTGCCGAGCACATCGTACAATTCCTTTCGCAGGTGCAAAGGCGAACTATGATGTTCCTGTACGGAAACAGCGCCGGCAACGGAAAAACTCCATACGTCTGACCAAGCCCCTTTACCGGCTTCGTTAATGCCGCGTACACGCCAATAGTACGTTTGTTGTTGGCGCAGAGCTGAGAGAACCACTAAGAATGTGTCGGGTCGTTCCCGAATTGTAGAGGTAGTAAACGTTTCAATAGTATCGTATTCAATTTCGTATCCTTTATCGACCCAAGGAATCTTTTGCCAGATGAATCTGGGACGTGTCGGCTGATTGGTGGCTTGATGTTCAGGCTGCAGAAGTGATGTGGGTCCGGGAGTACCGTACGTGGTGAACGAAATTGGTTCTGACCATGAACCTACCGATGGATATTCTGTCCGCGCACGAACGCGAACTGTGTATTCGGTAAGAGGATCCAGATTGCATTCTGTAGTTGTATCCTTTATTCCAAGTACCGAGCATACAACGTTTCCATCGTGAGCTACTTCTACGTCGTAGATTGCAGTGTGAGTTCCCCATGCTGCAAACGAAGCAGGCGTCCAACGAATTATTGCTTTTGTTGACACTCCGGTTGCATCGGCAGTTGGATGCACCACCGTTACTGTACCTGGCGCAGGGTTGCCGACGGTAAACGCCCAAATGCTACTCCACGGCGCTGCAGGTTGCGTAGAAGACTTGCGAATGCGCCAATAGTACGTTTTACCATTT
>CAZGHI010000004.1:57029-59509 GCA_964525565.1 uncultured Hyphomicrobiales bacterium | reverse complement strand
GTTCCTCCGCTACTGTACTCGAAGACGTTGTGTTAACCATATTGATAATCACCTCGTTGCAGTCAGGATCCGCGCACACCTGTACATCGGCTTGGTCTGCACCTGACCATCGAAAGGTGGGTTGTGTTGCTACGGCACGAGCGTGGTGAGGAGGAGCAACCTGACGCAGCGCGCCAACAACCGGTGTATGGCTGGCTCCGTCAGGGGTAAGTGCAACGTATGAATTTAGGGGGAGACCTGTGTAGCGTACTCGTTTTGTTGGACGCCACAGTACAACTACGCTGTCAATCTTCTGTGCTGCTCCCAGGCCAAAGTGCAAATCGTGCGTCATTTGTGAGCATCGGCCGCCGGTTATTGTTCCGGGCATCTGCCTCATGTATTGTTTACCATCTGCATAACAATACACGATAGCCCCATAACCATTTGGCTCAATACCGGATGCTCCGTCGCCATTTAGACGGATTGTAATGGCATTGCCGCTTGTGGGAATATCGTTGCGGTAGAGGCGTACTTCATGTCGGCCTGAGGCTAAAACCAGGTCAAGATCACCGTCTCTGTCGAAGTCGAGGCGAACAGCAGTCCAGCTTCCATGACTAAAGAGGCCACTTTCCCAAGTTCTATCCACGAATGTTCGCAATGGGTTGGAAGACTCCTGCATGTATAAACGCGTTAATCGGTCTGCTCCCTTTCCATACATGTCGTACGACAGTTGGGAGTGAATAACATCAATGTCGCCATCGAGGTCAAAATCTCCGGTGCAGACGCCGGCATTCATTTCACGGAACGATATGCCGTGCCACCTGAGGGAACCGTTCTGCTGAAGCTGGTAGTGATTTTCAAACCGAACATTTTGTTGGTTGCCGTTGTGAAGTAACACCAGAGATGGATTGGAGTACTGTCCGCGTTGGTCAGGATGGCCAAGATTTCCAACGATTACATCAATAGCACCATCATTATTGAGATCGGCCCAATCGCTTCCCATGCCGTGACCGAAGTACCCGGGCGAGGCTGTAGGAATGCCGATCACGCCTGTTGCCTGCGATCTCTCTTCCAAGGTTCCATTGTTGTTCATGTACAGTCTGTCGGGGGCTAAACGGTATGTTGCAACAAACACATCGGTAAAGCCATCGTTATTTACATCGGCAAGTGATGCTCCCCAACAGTCGTGGTACGGAGCAGGCTCTGCTGTCTGAATAGCACTCTGTTCTGTAACGTTAGTGAACAGACCATTACCTGTATTCAGAAAAAGTTTGTCTTGGTAGTACACCTCACTTCCGTTTTCTTCGCGACGACCATTCGCAATAAAGAGGTCGGCATCACCATCGTTATCTGCATCGAAGAAAAGGGGCGTAACAGTGGGCGCATTGTTGCTGTATCCAGATACCTGAGTAACGTCAGTAAATACCATATTACCGTCATTACGATACAACCTGTCGTTCCCGTTTCCATTTACTGCAAAACAATCGAGCAAGCCATCGCCATTGAAATCTGCCCAAACGGTATTTGATGCAGAGAAGGGAAGAGGGGTGCGCTCTAAGGCAGCGCCCATGGAGTTCCGAAAGAGCGTGTTACCCACAATGATGTCGTCCAAACCATCGTTGTCAATATCAGCAACGGAAACCAGATCGCTGATGAGGGTAGAACCATTAGGGTTTAACAGACCTGCAATGGAAGTAATATCGGTAAATGTTGGAGGGGGGCGCTGATCATGAAGGAATTCAACCTCAAGTTCTACAAGAAAGTCACCACTGGCTGTATAGAATATTCCCGGCAGATTGTAAAAATTTGGATTAGGTGTTATGGGGTCGTACAGAAACGATCCGGCTCGGTTATGTGATGCGTCTTGCGCCCACACGGGTCCGTTCGATTGCATTAGATGCTGCACGACAATCCTGTCGTATCCACCAATCTGAACAGAGAACTCCGAAAGATCGATTTCTTTCCATCCTGTGTCCGCTACGGAAACCTGAACCTTTGCAAGGGTGTTGTAGGCAAAGCAGTATTGTGTAGGCGGGATCGTACCTTCTGCGGCATCTCCGGTGATGCGTATCGTGTCCGTACCTCCTCCAGCACCGTAGTACACACGAATTTTTTTCAACCAACAAGGAGCTTGGGGATACAGAATGATACTTTCCTCCCAACCCGACCGCGGTTGTGCCGCGCGAACCGGTCGGCCATCGTGATGTTTTACAACGGTTGTTTGTTGGGCCGTGGCAACAATGGAAATTGCGGCCAGCAGAAGAACAACGGCAGTTGAACGTTGCATGTTGTGCGCTCCCTTTAGTTCTGCATCACGATGCTCAATCTTCGGTTTGCAATTGGACTTGTGTATAACATGGTCCGCGGACAAGAAGCCGATGGCAAATGTGTGTTAAGCGTTTCTGAACGTTTGGTACATGTCGGGCTACCTGAGACGGTTGTGAATCGGCAACCATGAATGCTCACGCTGCTCCCCTCACAAGTGAGTGAAGAAGCCTGTT
>CAZGHI010000004.1:53339-57014 GCA_964525565.1 uncultured Hyphomicrobiales bacterium | reverse complement strand
GGATCGTTGGCTAACAATGCGTTCATTCTGCGATGAACCCGGTTCTGGTTAATCGTCCGGTGCCCTTCGTGCACGTGCCGGTACGGAACACCCCCCACATGTGGTTGCAGGGGCCGTTGTATCAGCGCTGAACATGAATGTATGCCATGAAATTGCGACTGCATAACAGTTGCGTAGCCCGGGTACTGCAATAGCCACATCGAGGTGCTCAACGATATGCAACATTTATAGCCTACTTTGATAGATTCACACGTAATTTGCCGTTTGTTCCCTGTTTAGTCGTACCGGCAGTGTTGCGTCCGGTCATCGTAAAGGTACCTTCAGCTTCGGAAGAAGTGAGTTTCGTAATGGTCACGCTTCCGGTTCCTGCTACCATGTTCGCCTGGTACACGTCGTTTGCTGTTGTACCCGTGGAAAGAACCATGGTAAGCATCATCGTGTTGGATGTTGTAAACGTTTTCCCGCTTTCTGCTCCGGGAACAGAAATGTTAAACTGGATCGGATTCAACGAAGCCGTTCCTCCGGCAAACACAAGGTTGCCCCCGGACATGGTTCCCAAGCAGGTTGTGCTGTTAGCAGTCATGTCTGTACCGTCAATCGTGGCTGTCAGGTAAAACCCTGATGGTGTTCCATTGTCTGAGTTGGTGGACGAGGAGCAACCCGTGGCTACCAGAACAGCCGTAAGAACAGCCAATATCTTAACAACGATGAACATCGAAAACTCCTTAAAGAAGATGGTAGAAGTGTTTGACTATGACAACAACAATCGCACGAGAGCATTGTACTGTTTTACAATCAAGAATGCTGAAACGGTCAGTCCCACAACATTCACCAGGAGTGGCACTGTTACTCTCTTTTGGATGGGTATGAGAATTCCAAAAGAGTGTTTGGATGATCCGAGAGAAGAAAATTCAACGGCAACAGGGGGCTTGTCCAGTTGATTGGCCACGCGAATGACGGCCTTCAGCCTTCGTGTTTCTCGAAGATATTCCATTCCCCAGAGCGTTAACAGTACAAAGTATGGAAGTGTTTGACCCGAACGGAGAACGGCTATATCATGCTCGGTAATCACACCCATCCATCTACAAGCGTAGATAAAAATCCAGTAGCAACCGGCAAGACTAAATGCACTGCTAATCAATCGTTTGAACAGCTTTTTCTGGCTACCGTAGAGAGCGACAATAGATGGGTGTAGATCTGACTTTGGTGATTGTTCGGTCATACTGCAAAAGTGCACATCTTCAACTAAAAAACGGTCGCACTACAGAAAGAGTGCGACCGTCCCAATACGAATTATCTGGAAAAAAACTATTCTGCCGCCGGAGTCTCGGCTGGTGCTTCAGATGCTGGTGCTTCGGTTTCAGCAGGAGCATCTTGTGCCGCTTCTTCGGCAACAGGAGTATTTGCTGCCTGTTCTTTCTTTGCCTCGCGATCCTTTCTACGTGCTTTCAGCCGATTGTACCGCTCGGTTGCACGCTCGCGGTGCTGTGCCACAGCGGCATCAATCTCTGCAGGAGAAAGACCCTTAAAGGAGAGTGCCCTACGAAGAAGTATGCCTTCTCTGCTCAGAATTTGGCGCACAATATCTGTGGGCTGAGCCCCAACATTAAGCCAGTACATGGCTCTCTCTGCGTCAACAACAACGTGTTTTGGTGAGGTCATTGGATCAATCCACCCTACACGTTCAATAGCGGCGCCATCTCGTCTGGCGCGTCCGTCGATCGCAACAATGTCGTAGAAGGGGTGCTTCTTACGACCACGGCGACGCAAGCGGAGTTTGACCATAGTGGTCCCTTAATAAAAGTGAGTAAGTGTAATTAGCGTTTGCGAACAGGCTGGCGAATAGGTTGGCCACCGATCATGGGGCGTCCACCCTTCGTCATTGAACGCATCATTTTTTGCATGTCTTCAAATTGTTTAATCAGCCTATTAACATCTTGAGTTGTAGATCCGCTGCCCATAGCAATGCGGCGTCTGCGTGATCCATTCAGGATGCGTGGGTTGAGTCTTTCCTCACGGGTCATGGAGAGAATGATGGCTTCTACCCGATTCATTGCCTTGTCGTCGATCTGAACATTACGGAGCTGCTTGTCCATGCCGGGAATCATGCCGAGAAGGTCTCTTAATGAACCCATTTTTTTAATCATCTTCATCTGTTCAAGGAAATCCTCGAACGTGAACTGATTTTTCCGAATCTTCTCTTCAAGTCGTTCTGCTTCCTTTTCGTCAATCTGTGCCTGCGCTTTTTCAACCAGCGAGAGTACATCTCCCATTCCCAATATGCGCGAGGCAATACGTTCCGGATGAAATGGTTCAAGTGCATCAACTTTTTCACCAACGCCAACAAACTTGATAGGCTTTCCAAGAACGTGCCGAATTGAAAGAGCTGCACCGCCACGCGTATCACCGTCGAGTTTGGTCAGAACAACGCCGGTGACATCGAGTTTTTGATTAAATGCGTTGGCTGTTGTAACGGCATCCTGCCCCGTCATGGCATCACATACGAAGAGGATTTCGTGTGGCTTAAGAAGTGCCTTGAGTTCGGCAACTTCGTTCATCATTTCTTCGTCAATCGTCAGGCGGCCGGCCGTGTCCACGATAACCACGTCCCGACCGTATTTCTTAGCGTACGTTAATGCGTCAGTAGCAATCTCCCTCGGTTTAGCGTCCTCTTTGCTAAACACGGGCAAACTCATACTTTGACCCAGTGTACGCAACTGATCTACAGCCGCTGGACGGTAAATATCGCATGCCACCAACAAGGGTTGCTTGCCTTTTTTCTTCAGCGAGTATGCCAGCTTGGCGCAAAAGGTTGTTTTCCCCGAACCTTGCAATCCTGCAACCATAACAATGGTTGGTGCTTGAGATGCAATAGCAAGGTCGGTCTTCTTCGATCCCATCAGCTCTACAAGCTCATCATGGATGAGCTTAATCATGAGCTGCCCCGGTTGCAGACTTCCTTTAACTTCAATACCAAGCGACTTTTCCTTCACCGTTTCGGTAAAAGACTTTACCACGGAGAAAGCAACGTCTGCTTCAAGAAGTGCTGTGCGCACCTCCGCCAGTGCCTCTGCAACGTTTTCTTCGGTAAGGCGACTCTGACCACGGAAGCGTTTAAGCGCCTCTTCTAGTTTTTCCTGGAGTGATTCAAACATGGGGTGTAAAAAAAGAGAGCCACAAAGATACGAGTCCCCGCCAAACCACGAAAAGGTAAGGCGGGGATGGTAAGGGGCTTAGGATTTGGTGGACTACCTATTCACGCGCAGCGGAGCAGCGCCAACCACACGGTTGCCTGATCCAATCACCTGAATCATATATGTGCCGGATGGGAATCCAGACACTGACAGCGAGGCGTTCAAGCGCTCCCCATCGAGGTTGCAGTTTGTTTCAACCACGACCTGTCCGGCGAGTGAAACAAGGCGTAGCATGGGTTGAGCGCCGATACGATCTGCCTGTTCGCTTGTGACGGGCACAACTACGTTTACGGTGTTGGCAGCGGGGTTGGGGGCAACAGACCATAAGGCACCAGGCACGATATCGTCAACGGAACCAGGCGTTCCTGTGTCCACTGCAACGAGTCTGTCGTTTACGGCGCCATTTGCGTCAACAAGGATGAGTTTCCAGTCCTGACCATTTTGATTAGAGTCCGGCCGAATAAAACCCGAGATAAGTGCG
>CAZGHI010000004.1:42003-53301 GCA_964525565.1 uncultured Hyphomicrobiales bacterium | reverse complement strand
CACCCACGAATTTTACTGCCGGTTTCGCTGTTGTACACCCACATGGTATCCATCGCTATCGGCTCGGCAATAATGTATTCAGGAGTAACACCGCTATATGGTAGAGATGTAGCATACGTTGCTTGTGAACTTGCTACGTTGCAGCGCCCAAGGTCGGTAACGCCATGAATCATGCGAACAGCCGTCTTACCCGATTCCGGTGATGTTTCAAGCGCCCCTTCGGCAACGGTAAAGTTCAGAGAGATGTCTGAACCGCCCGGGTTCTTTGCGAACTTCGATGTGTCGCGAACGCCGTGCAGCAAGATGTGGTATGAACGTCCCGGACGAAAAGCTGCAAGAGTATCGCGGAAAAATGCGTCGTTGGGCGAAGTAGATGTTGCCGGAGCAACGGCAAGTATTACAGGGGTGCCAGCTTCGTAGTCGGCAAAAGAAGATGCTTTGCGAAAATTCAAGTTGTCCAGCTTGCGTTCACCGTTTACGTAGATGTCAACCACTGTTGCCGTTGGGTCTGGCGAATCATGAATGAACTGTACCCGTGCTGTTTGCGAACCTGTAAGCAACTCATATTCAAGAACGGAGCCATCGTCAAGGAATCCTAGCAAACGCATGGCAATCGTGCTCCCTTTATTGTCTTGCGGCGTTTTAAATCCGGAGGAGGTAAGAATAATCACGTCGGATGAAGTGAGAGTAAGATCTACTTCGAACGATGCCAAGACTCTTGATTTATCACCTGCCTTTGTTAGGTCTATCGTGTGACGCTGCCTCTTTATGTTCTTGGGAGTTGGTGTTATATCGCCGAACTTCAGTCCTGCGAAAAGAGGCGTGGATGATCCGCGGACATAGACATCGCACTCTTCCAGATCGGTAACCCCCTGTGAAAACATTACTGCTACCTCTCCAAAAACGGGTTCAACCAGTGGTACCAACTGCTGCTTGATTCTGGCTTGCAGCGAGACACCGTCAGGATTTTCTGCCCAACCCTCATCTCCCATAACTCCAATGAGTTCAACCTGGTAACCCTCGTCAGGCTCAGGTGTGAATGTAGCTCGAACCAAGGTAGCTTCTTCCTCGGAGGTACTGTTCGCCGGGCCGATGCTTATTTGAACCGGGAAACCTCCGAAAATGATTGCATCGGGGAAGATGGTTCCGCTTTTGTAGGCAAAGTCTTCAACCTTGGATGTGTTGCCTGTTTGTGTGATGTACACGTCCACGGCAGCCAGTTCAGGGTCGGGGCTGTTATGTAAGAACGTGATGGTGGACAACTGTGATTTCAGCCCCAAAGAGCAAAAAACAGCGAAAATTAACGTAGCAATAATGCGTTTGGCCATGTGTGCATTAACAGAATGTGAACAGGAATTAGATCGTAAGATATTCTTTACGACCGACATGGTAAAACAATAAAACAACTGATTTACGAATTGGTGACACCATTGGCATACTTCACAAGAAAACTGTCAACAACATTTGCCAGCGTTGGATGAGTTGGGAGCACACGTACGGTACAACCAATTTCACCACTTGATTCGCAAACGAACGACCCTTCGAATAGCGTGACTCCGTTGTCCAACGATACAGGTTTTAATGGTAGGTAGGTGGCATTGAGTATTTCTCCCTTGCTATTTAACCTGCCATACACGGCTTGCACGAGTACGTCAGTCGGAGCCAATGTTCCAGTATGTACGGCAGCATTCACGTGTATTGTGCTACCTACAGATGCTCCCGAAGTGCCATGGATCGTTACGTCCCGAACAGATACATCGTCCCACGTGGCACGGACTGCGTCAAAGAACCTTACGGCCTGGCGTGCTGCATCAGCATGGTTGGCCGTCATGGTGCCATGGGATTCCATTGCCTTCCTGTAAAAGGTAGTTGTGTATTCCTGTACCATGCGCAGTGCACTAAACCGAGGGGCCAATGTGCGGATGCATCTCTTCATCATTGCAACCCAGCGTTCGGGTACTCTTCCTCCGTTGGACACGTCGTAAAATGTTGGTATGATGGCATGTTCGAGAATATCGTATAAGGTCATGGCATCGGCAGCATCCTGTTCTTCGGGGTCAAAGGACTCGCCTCGGCCGATAGCAAAGCCATTTTCTCCATTATACGCTTCAGCCCACCAACCATCCAGAATGGAGAAGTGAAGGCAACCGTTCACAGCAGCCTTCATTCCACTCGTGCCAGAAGCTTCGTAGGGTTTTCGTGGCGTATTCAGCCAAACGTCGCAACCACGCACCATCAGTCGGGCTACATCCATGTTGTAATCCTCCAGGAATACGATGCGATGCGACAGGTGATGTTGAGCTATCAATGAATGCACCCGTTGGATTAGTTCCTTGCCGGCCGTATCGCGGGGGTGTGCTTTACCTGCAAGGATGAATTGTACCGGCTTGTCTGCGTTATTAACGATTGATGCCAGTCTGTCCATGTCTGTCATCAACAGACTAGCACGTTTGTATGTAGCAAACCGCCGTGCGAATCCTACTGTTAACACATCAGGATCCAAGCAGTTGTGTATATGGGATACCTGGCTTTGGGTAAGCGAGGCAGAGTGTTTTGAAAGGATGTGTTCGCGAGCGCCGATGATGAGTCGTTCGCGTCTGCGTTCGTGAACACGCCATAGTTCGATAGACGATATGGCATCAACATTGTCCCAAGAACGAGGTTCAAATGGCTCGGTTCGCCACTGAGATCCCAGGTAGCGGTCATATAGTTCAGCAATTTCCGGAGCAACCCAGGTTTGAATATGGATGCCGTTGGTTATAGAGGTTATGGGCACCTCGTCCACAGTAAAATCTTTCCAGACATTTTTCCACATTTCCCGGGCCACCTCTCCGTGAAGTTTGCTAACGCCATTACGGTAAGCGCTTCCACGTAGTCCCAGAATTGTCATGGAAAAGCCGGCCGCTTCGTCTGGTTCCCCAAACGAACCTAACTTGAGAAACCTTTCCCAGGTGATCCCAAGCCCCTTAACATAATCTTCGAAAAAGGGCTGCAGTTGCTCGTGGTAAAAAACTTCGTTGCCTGCTGGTACAGGTGTGTGTGTCGTAAAAACGGTTGTATTCTTTGTAACCTGCCAAGCCTCTTCGAAATTCAGGCTATAGCGGATCATGAACTGTCGGGTCCGTTCCAGAGTGGCGTAGGCTGCATGACCTTCGTTCAGGTGGATTGCGGCAGGATGAATTCCCAGTGCCTCTAAAGCTCGCACGCCTCCAATACCCAAGAGCATTTCCTGCATGATGCGTGTGTTCGTATCACCGCCGTACAGCCGATCGGTGATGTTACGGAGCTGGTCAGTAGCGTTCTCCGGTACGTTCGTGTCCAACAAATACAGTGGTAATCTTCCAACATTAATTCTCCAGATTTGTGCGTGTGCCGTACCGATGGGCAAGTCCACGCTAACGAGCAAAGGTTTACCGTCACCGCGAGTAACCCGTGTTACCGGTAGATCGTGAAAGTCAACTTCTACATACTGCTCGTTTTGCCAGCCATTTTGTGTGAGATACTGACGGAAGTAACCCTCTTGGTAGAGGAGTCCAATACCAACCAGCGGAATACCTAAATCGCTGGAACTCTTCAAGTGATCCCCTGCAAGCACGCCTAATCCGCCGGAGTAGCTTGAGAAGCTCTCGTGAATGCCGAACTCAGCACAGAAGTATGCAACGTACTGATTCTGCTTCAGCTCCGTGGAGGCATACCATGCTTTACCCTCCATGTACGTGCGAAACTGCCGATGGATATCGTTAAGCCGGTTGATGAATTCCGGCCTTTGCGATAGTTGCACCAGCCTGTCGTGTGAAAGGCGGGAAATCATCGCAACCGGATTGTGGAATACATCCTCCCAGAGCTTTGCATCTAAACGCCGGAACAAACCGGCGGCCTCCTCATTCCAACACCACCAGTAGTTATATGCAATTTCTTTCAGAGCCATCAGTGATGACGGCATGGTAGGCGAGACAACGAACGTGGTAACTGGCTTCATACCACAAAACTAGAACTGAAGCTACCTGCACAACTGCTAACTTCACGTTTGCATGACGGAATCATCAGAATACAATAGGCGGGGTTACCACCGTGAGAAGGGTGGATTGGTAACCGTAGAACAAGCAATCACCCTTCTTCGGAACCATAACGTTGTGGCAATTCCAACGGAAACGGTATATGGTTTGGCAGCTCGTGCTGATTCCGCGATAGCAGTACGAGCCATCTTTAACCGGAAACAAAGGCCTGCCGACAATCCCCTAATTGTACACGTTGATTCTCTTCACATGGCTGAGCAGATTGGACTGTTCGACCCGGTCTCAATGCACCTAGCCGAAATTTTTTGGCCCGGGCCACTTACGATTGTGGTGCCGCTAGTAGCATCGTTGCCTGGGGAGGTCACGGCCGGACAGGATACCGTTGCCATTCGGTGTCCAAAACACGAGGTGGCACTTGAGATTATTTCTGGGGTGGGGTGCCCTCTTGTTGCTCCAAGCGCCAATCGTTCTGGTTCGCCCAGCCCAACATCAGCCCTACATGTTTTGTCTGACTACAATGGCATGGTGCCAACTGTAGATGGTGGTACCTGCGAAGAAGGTCTCGAAAGCACTATCGTCCACGTAACGGCGAATGCTGTGGTTGTGCTGCGGCCTGGAGCAATTACTCTGGAGCTCATCCAGCAGCATTGTAAGCTGGAGGTGATGTATGCCGGTTCGTTGGAAGGTGGACGAATTCGTGTGCCCGGAACCAGATATCGGCATTACGCGCCACGTGCCCGTGTAGTGCTCTGCTATTCAACAGAAGAGTTGTTAAAGCATCAGCAAGAAGCTGTGCATCACCGCACGTTGGTGCCACCCGGCTCGAGCGTCAATGGGGTTGTGCTTACACCGCAGAACCTGTACGCAGAGTTGCGGGATGCTGATGATGCGGGAGTTGCAGAAATTCTTGTACTTTGTACTGATTCGATACGTGCAAACACAGCGCTGATGGATAGACTGGAACGAGCATCCGGAAAGTTAGGGAGGGAAATCGCAGGGCAATGATTGAAACTACCGTTCAGGTTACGAACAGGGCAGGACTTCATACACGACCGGCAGCTATGCTTGTAAAGGTGGCTTCGCAATACGTGAGCGACATCTATCTCGAGCGCGACGGTTTTAGCATTAATGCAAAGAGTATCATAGGTGTAATGACGCTTGCAGCCGAACGTGGAAGTACGCTCGGGCTAACTGTTGACGGTCCGGACGAGGTGGAAGCGGCAGCGGCATTAACGGAACTCTTCGCGTCAGGGTTTGGAGAGCAGTGATGGCTGATCGAACTACAACGAGCTTTGTTCTGAAGGGCATTCCTGCCTCTCCCGGTATTGCTATCGGGAAAGCGTTTGTTTTGAACCACGAGCAACCCGTGGATGCTGCCGAGCAGGTTGAGCCCGAGCGTATTGCTACAGAGTTGGATCGGTTTCACGGTGCAATTCAAACTGTTATGGAAGAGCTTGTGCAAGCAAAACAGCTTGCTATGCGCGAAGGACCGACTGCCGTGAACATTGTGGATGGCTACATGCAGATTGTTGCCGACCAGGTGATGCAGAAGAGCGTGGCCGACAGAGTGCGTACGGGAATAACGGCCGAAGCAGGCGTCGCTCGGGAATTCGATGCGCACCGAACAATGTTGTATCGGTCTGCCGACCCCTACCTACGCTCGCGAGCTCAAGATCTGGACATGGTGAAAGAGCGGTTGATCTCCGTACTCAGAAACCGTACCCTAAGCCATGCAGCCGGCTATGATAGTATCGTAGTTGCTCCGAACATCACACCGCAAGACATGTTGTTCTTCAAGTCCACACAAACCCTAGGGTACGTGACTGAGGTAGGCGGTATCAATTCTCACGTGTGTATTCTGGCCCGGGATATGGGATATCCAGCCGTTATCGGAATCAAAGGTGCTTCCGATAAAGTGCGTGATGGCGACGTTGTCGTCGTTGATGGCTATGCCGGTATCGTGGCTATAAATCCTGATAACGAAACACTTGCAGTATATCGGCAGAAGGCACACCAGGCTGAAGAATACCGGCAGCAACTGGGGAAATTAGTAGGTGCGCCTGCTGTAACTACCGACGGTGTGACTGTAGCACTGCTGGCAAACATAGACGAGCCCGAGCAGGTAGATGCCGCCATGATGGCTGGGGGCGAGGGTGTGGGGCTGCTGCGTACCGAGTTCCTGCTCATGCGACTAGGACGCTACCCCAGTACCGAGGAGCAGGCTGCATGGTACCGCGACATTGTGGAGCGTGCTTATCCGCACCCGGTAACCATACGTGCATTTGACGTTGGCAGCGACAAGTTTCGTCAAGGCATCCCTCATCGCGAAGAAAACCCTGCTCTTGGACTGCGTGGAATTCGTTTTTTGCTGTACCGACCGGACATTTTTGAACAGCAGGTGAATGCTATCCTGCGGGCGTCGGTGCATCGAAACGTACGCCTGATGTTGCCAATGATTTCCATGGTGGAAGAGATCGAAGCAGCACAGTCAATTATCAATAAATGTAAAAATCAACTCGACCAGGAAGGTATCGAGTACGATAAGGATATGCCTGTAGGCGTAATGATTGAAACGCCTGCAGCCGCAATGATGGCAGAGACATTTGCGCGCCGCGCAGACTTTATGAGTATAGGTACAAACGACTTGGCACAATACGCTCTTGCTACCGACCGTACGAATGATTTAGTGGCCGACATCTTTGATCCTCTGCACCCTGCCGTGATACGACTAGTGAAGATTATTGTGCGAGCGGCAAACAAGTATGGGCGCAGTATTAGCGTATGCGGTGAAATGGCCGGACATGCATCGGCAACGGAAATGCTTGTTGGTTTAGGTATCAGGGAACTTAGCGTAACACCGCGTTTGCTCCTCGAAATGAAACGTCGCATTCGAAACGTGAGTTACGTGATGTGTGAAGAGCTTGTTCAACAACTACAAAGTTGTTCAACAACACAACAAGTGTATCAGGTGCTGAACGGTATTAACGCGTGGCGGGGAAAGGATGACCTCGTGTGAATTGTATGCGCGCGATGCCGTTTGTTATTCTTCTGTTCTGCTCTCTCTATCTTAGTTGTGTGGTTCACTCCCAGGTGATCCGCAATATTTACATTGATCAGTTAGACGTGTTCGACAGTACAAGCGGTGACTGGTTCTTTGCGGCACCCTTAGCGAATGCCCTCCACTCGCTTACACGGAGTTATATCATTGAAGACGAGCTGATGATTGTGGAGGGCGACACAGCCGATCCGGACATAGTACTCGAAATTGAAAGGAATCTACGCCGTACCGGGCTGTTTAGCAGTGTAAACGTTCGAACGCAGCCTGTTGGGGCAAACCGCGATGTAAATGACTCTGTGGACATGTACATCGTTACTCAGGACCGTTTTTCACTCCGACCTGCTGTGATATACGGAACAGGAGGAGGGATAACTAACATTGGATTCAAACTCGAAGAATCCAATTTGTTTGGTACCGCAACAGCCGTGGGTGTTCAGGCCATCTACCGAACAGAAAACGACATTGGCTGGGAGGGAATGGTAAAACTCAATCAGCGAAGATTATTCCGAACGGAACTGTGGTTGGAGGCTGCCTTGCAATCGAACAGATTCCGGACGGAACAGTTGCTGCAGATTACCAAACCCTACCGAACCACACTCACGCCTTGGGCTTTTGGCTTGGGGGGGGCGAATCGTTACGGTAATGCATTTGCATATCCGAAGAATTCAGCTCCGATGCTTCTTCCCTTTCACGATAGGGAACTGCGCGGGTGGATATCACAGTCGTACGGTGATGCTGACTTGTTGTTTGTGAGCGCTGCCGTAGGTGTGAACGACGTGAACCGTACGCTTCCGGAATCTCGGCAGGCTTTCGACAATACGGGGCACATTCTCATCAGCTTTTCGTCGCTGCAGCAGGAATACCGTCGGAGTGTATTTCTCGACGGCTACGAAACTGAAGATCTAATGGAAGGGGGCTGGGGTAATGCCATTCTCGGACGGGTATTCTCACTAGGCAAAGGTGGACAAACCATGTGGTACATCGGTGGGGAAGCAGAGAAAAGCATTATGCCTAGTGAAAAGGTTTATCTGTTCGGTCAGATTCAGGGAGCATCGGGATTTGGTGCTCAATCTCAGAGCGACGCTTTTTCCGGAACAGTACCGCTGTACACCTTTGTTGGTGTGCAGGGCATTGCGCATTGGCGCTTGCACGAGCATGTAGTGCTGGCCACCCGCTTACGCACGCAGACCGTGTGGAATTGGAATGCATTCCACCAGCTTGTGCTGGACTTTGAAGCAGGCTTGCGCGGGTATGCAGCAAATCAGCTTACGGGCGACAACAGAGCGGTGGGGAATGTGGAGGCGCGATGGTTTCCGGGGTGGCGTGCATGGGTTGTGGGATTCAGTGCTGTTGCATTTTACGATGTAGGTACGGCTTGGAATCAGGGCGTTTCTCTCACGTCAGTGGGAGTGAAACATGCAATAGGTCTTGGATTTCGGATTCACAATCTAAAGGCAAGTGGCTCCGATGCCATCTTTCGGTTTGACTTTGCATATAACCTGCAGGAAGGTCGATTCGGAGGATTCATCTTTAGTACCAACCAGCTCTTTAGTGCATTGGGCAGGCATCAATATCGACCACCACAACTTCTCGGAATTCAAGTTGACGAGAGATAATTCGGAAAACGAACATCGTAATGGTAAGCACCATGAACACATTGATTGACCACACATTACTGAAGCCGGATTGTACCGAGCAACAGATTCGGACGTTGTGTGCAGAGGCAGCACAGTATCGTTTTGCATCGGTTTGCGTATTACCATGGTGGGTTGAACTGAGCCGCTCACTCTATCCGGTTGTTTGCACCGTTGTTGGATTTCCCCTGGGTGCTCACGATACGCAGGTAAAGGTTTTCGAGGCAATGGCGGCCATGAACAGTGGCGCCACAGAAATAGATATGGTTGCACCCATAACAGCTCTTAAAAGTGGAAATAGAGCAGCAGTTTTCGCTGATATTGAAGCTGTGACCAAGGCAGTGCATGATAGGGGGGGGGTTGTGAAAGTCATCATTGAAACATGCTTGTTAACGCATGCGGAGAAACTGATGATGTGTGAACTGGTGACGGAAGCTGAGTCTGACTTTATAAAGACGTCAACAGGGTTCTCTACAGGTGGTGCTACTGTGGAAGACGTTGAGTTGCTCAGGGCACACGTTGGACCTGTTGTGCAGGTGAAGGCGTCAGGTGGAATTCGTAACAGAGCAACGGCAGAGCGCATGATAGCGGCAGGTGCTTCCCGTATTGGAACATCGAGTGGGGTTGGGATCATGCTGGAGTGAGACTAGTTTGACGAAAAAGAACGGAGTTGAACAATAAAGCGTGTTGCAACACGTATATATGTGTCGAAACACACATTGTTCCAAATAGTCTAAAGGGTTTACTTATGGCACGGTGGAAGGTAGATCAAGCGCATTCAGAAGTGCAGTTTAAGGTTAAGCACCTTATGATTAACACGGTTACGGGAAGATTCCGGGATTATGATGTTACGGTAGAAACAGAAGGCACGGACTTCAACAATGCACAGGTGCGTTTCGAGGCAAGAGTAAATTCCGTGGATACCGGAATCGAAATGAGAGATAATCATCTCCGCAGCAACGACTTTTTCCATGCGGAGGCGTTTCCAACCATGAATTTCATTTCTACAGGCATGAATAAAACGGGTAAAGACTCGTATCTGCTTTCAGGTGACCTAACCATACGTGGGATAACAAAACCGGTTGTATTAGATGTTACGTATGGAGGAACCATTGTTGACCCATATGGAAATATCAAAGCCGGATTCGAAGCAACCGGTGCTATAAACCGAAAGGATTTTGGTTTACTGTGGAATGGACTTACCGAAGCCGGTAACATTGTTGTTGCCGACGAAGTTCGCATTGTCTTGAACATTCAGCTCCTTCAACTGGAGTCAGTAACATCTCAAGGCGAATCGGAATTCGCTGCTTCTACGTGATGATTACTGTTATTTGTTAATACCGGAGGATGTATGAGAGGAATTCGTTTGATAACGACGGGTGTGCCAAGTTCAGTTGGTCCCTTAACCATTGCACAGCCCTTGCCTGTACCGGCGCTGAGAACTGCCGACCCGTTTCTGCTTCTGCACCATGCCGGGCCGCAAACATTCGCATCCTCAGAGCCCCCTCCAAAGATTGAAGCCCACCCTCATCGTGGATTTGAGCCTGTAACGTTTGTGTTCCAAGGGAGCGTGCTGCATCGCGATTCCCTTGGCAACACTGGCGTGATCGGTGCAGAAGAAGTTCAATGGATTACCAGTGGCAGTGGAATTATGCACGAAGAGGGTCCCACTCCTGAGTCCACATCATCCGGTGAGCCTCTTGAACTGGTTCAACTTTGGATAAACCTTCCTGCCGACCGAAAAATGATGCAGCCAATGTATCAGGAACTGCATGCCGAAATGCTGCCGGAAATCCACCTTCTCGACAATCATCTGCGCTTACGTCTCGTAGCTGGTACCTATTCTAATGCTGTTGGGCCTGCCATTACCCAGTCGCCACTAGTTGCTGCCATGGGGTGGACAACGCAAGGGGGCTCCGGCATCCTTGAGCTTCCTCAGCACGAGTCAGTGCTCTTGTACGTGCTCGGCGGCAAATTGCTGGTGGGCGACCAAATTGTGCACCAGCAGCAACTGGTTGTATTCGACGAACGTGACACAGCTTCGGGCGCTGCGTCAGCAGTACAGCTTACCATTCAAGAAAGCGGTCGTATCCTCCTTCTGGCCGGTGAACCATTGCGGGAACCAGTTTCCATGTATGGTCCGTTTGTAATGAATACCGAAGACCAAATCCGTGAAGCGTTTCGCGATTTTGCCGGGGGCAAGTTCGGTACCGTATAGGTGTAACACTCACGCAAAAAATTCATCGCATTTGTTTCGTTTTTTCGCTCTCCGCGAGTATGTTACTCCAGCAATCTTCGGGGAGCGGACATGACGCTACACATCACGAACGGCGATCTCTTCGCACATCGACTGCTGGACATCGGCATTGATGGAAAGATTTTGCCCTGGAGAGAGGTGTTGCACGAAGGTCCACTTTTTGACTATACGACTGTTGACACTGCGGGACGCCATGCCTTCAATCTGAACAGAGCTACATTTATTGATGCACGCGGATGGGGGAATGCACAGCAAGTGGTTGACGAAATGGACAAACGCGATGCCGTGCTGCTTGATCCATTCTGGAAAGAAATTTTGATATGGGCGGAGTGT
>CAZGHI010000004.1:33824-41992 GCA_964525565.1 uncultured Hyphomicrobiales bacterium | reverse complement strand
ATTTGATCAGTTGATTCTTGCCCAGGTTGCAACCTTATTGGTACGTTCTGAACGATTTTGCTTCCTGGATGTGCGTTGCACTGCTGCCGATAAGCCCCTTACGTATTGCACGGATGCAGAACTTGTTCAGGTTTCACGTACACCACGGCTACTGACACATGAATCCATAGCCCCCTACCTGCGTTTCTGGTACGATGTAACGCACTGTCGGCCAATGCAGATTATCGAGGCAGAACCGTCAGCACTACATATTGCACGGCGGCAATGGGCAGACTTACAACCGGACGAAGCCGGCTACAGTTGTTTCGATCGGCGTGTAGTTGAACTGGTTAAAGACCATCGTGAGGTTCCGATAGATATTCTGTTCCAACAGATACGGGCCGAGGATGGTCCATCGGCTTTCTGGGGTGATACTGCCTTTGCGGCACGGGTTGCAGAACTGGCGAAACGTCACCCGCACCTTCGGCTGCAGGAACGTGGAGTACAGTACGTGGATTAATCGAAAATTGATGTTCGTGCGTCTGTTGTTGGTTTTTCTACACCACGTACTGATGGACATACATGCGCTTACTTGTTCATGCCGTTACTGTGCTCATTCTCTCGCATACTATCGTATATGCGCAAACCAGCGCATTATACTTCCCGCCAATTGCTGACACTACCTGGGAAACGGTTGCGCCAGAGCATCTCTACTGGAACACTGCTGAGCTGGATACGCTGTTTCGCTTCCTTGCCAACAATGAATCGAAAGGGTTCATTGTATTAAAGGACGGAAAAATTGCGTTGGAATGGTACTCCGACGGATTTAAAAAAACTGACGTATGGTACTGGGCATCTGCCGGCAAGGTTGTTACAGCAACCTTGGTTGGCATTGCACAGAACGAAGGTAAGCTAAGGATCACCAGTCCCTCCAGTACATATCAAGGGGTAGGGTGGACGAGCTTAAACCCGGATGCGGAACAACAGATTTCCGTTTGGCACCAGTTAACAATGACAAGCGGATTAGATGACGGTGTAGTCGATCCCTTTTGTACCGATAAAGAGTGTCTCCAGTACAAAGCAGAACCGGGAACTCGATGGGCGTACCATAATGCCCCATACACTCTTCTGGATGCCGTTCTCGAAGGAGCAACGGGGCTTGCCCTGAACACGTACTTTACGCAGAAGATTAAATCACGTATCGGCATGGACGGGTTGTTTGCGAAGTCAGGATTTAACAATGTGTTGGTTAGCACACCGCGTTCAATGGCACGATTTGGTTTGCTGGCACTAGCCGGTTTTATATGGAATGAATCAGAAAATGTGGTACCGGATAAGGACTATTGCCTGGCTATGATCCAACCGTCACAGAATTTGAATAAAAGCTATGGCTATCTGTGGTGGTTAAACGGGAAAGAATCGTTCATGCTGCCATCGGTTCAGTACACCTTTCCGGGACCGCTTGTACCCAACGCCCCTTTTGATGCATTCTTCGGCTTAGGAGCAAACGACCAGATACTGTGTGTTGTGCCAAGTGAACGTCTGGTTGTGATCCGTATGGGCAACGAAGCAAAACAATCCGGGTCGGCTGTACCCACGCAGTTTGTGAATGAACTTTGGAAGTTATTACGAAATGTTATCGGACAGCCCTCTACAGTTACCATGCCATACACGACGCACTCACGTTCGTTGCCGTCAGAACCGACTCCGGTTGTTGTTGTTGATATAACAGGACGTGTTATTGAACGCTATCCCTCCCACTTCGAATGCGCACTGTTTCGAAGTCGAGAACCATACATCATGCGTGTAGTTTATGGGAATACGGGCACTGCAGAAATGATTTATGTTTTGCAGCCGTAGTGAAGGTAGCAGAGACGCTAGCAATCACATTGTTCCTACCTCCTCAGGGCTTTTCCGAGAGTTGTAAACCTTCCGAGCGCTCGAGAGTGTAACCAATTTCCCAGTCGTTTTTAAACAAAGCCACCTTACGATTCTGCTCATCGAGCACTATCGGAATGGCATTCGATGGGAGAGTAGTACCGTGGATCCAACGGGTTCGGGTATATGGTTGGCGTTCAAGCCTGACCTCTTCGTTGTATTCATTCTGCATGCGCCAAGCAAACAGCTCTAGCTGCAGTTCACCTACAACGCCAACTAATGGTGTTGGTGAACCGCCTGCATCAGTAAAGATTTGTATAACTCCTTCCTCACGTAGCTGTTCTGTACCCTTGCGAAATCCCTTTGAGAACGATCCTGACTTTGGCCACACGCGTGCAAAAATCTCAGGTGCAAATCGGGGAAACTGTGGCAATGCCAACCAGCTCTTTTCCGTTAAAACGTCTCCTACATGAAATAATCCCGGATTCGTGAGGCCGATAACATCGCCTGGGAAGGCTTCGTCCACAATCGAACGCTCGCGACCGAAGATCTCAAAAGGGTAGTTAAGCTTTGTTGTTTTATCGGTCCTGGGATGGTATGCCGTCATCCCACGCTCGAAGTGTCCACCAACAATGCGAACGAAAGAAATGCGGTCCCTGTGGGCCTTATTCATGTTCGCCTGAACCTTATACACGAAACCAACAAACTCATCACTCTCCGGTGTAATACTCACAGGCGATCCATCGCGCGCAATCATCGAATACGATTGTGGAGATGGAGCAAGATCCAGCAAGTCGTTGAGAAAATGCTCAACGCCGAAGGTGGTGATTGCGCTACCCCAGTACACTGGTGTGCATTCTTCTCGCAAAAACGCCTGCTTGTCGAATACGGGAATAACGTGCTCAACAAACTCCAGGTCGGTAAGTAATTTGTTGTGTGCGGCCTCACCCAACGAATTTCTCAGTTCCGGATCGCGGATATCAGACACAGATACCGGCGCCTTCGTTCTGCCACCGGCAGTTCGCTCAAATGCATAATACTCACATCGGTCCCTATCGTAGATGCCACGAAACTCTGCACCGTCGCCAATTGGCCACGTGCGTGGTATGGCCGTAATACCTAACACTTGTTCAACTTCATCCAGGAGCTCAAGTGGATCGCGTGCCGGACGATCCATTTTGTTCATAAACGTAATGATGGGAATTCCCCGATCCCGGCAAACCTTGAATAACTTTATCGTTTGCTCCTGGACACCTCTTCCGGCATCAAGAAGCATGATGGCGGCATCTACAGCCATCAGTGTGCGATACGTGTCTTCCGAGAAGTCCTGGTGACCCGGAGTATCAAGGAGGTTGAGCATAAGACCGCGGTAGTGCACACGCATCGCACTGGAGCTTACGCTGATGCCGCGTTGTTGTTCAATTCCCATCCAGTCGGACGTTGTGGAAGCATGTTTCCCTCCCGTTACAGCTCCTGCCGTGTGGATTGCACCGGAATAGAGTAGTAACTTTTCCGTTACTGTGGTTTTGCCTGCGTCTGGGTGGCTGATAATGGCAACAGTTCTACGTCGGAGTGTTTCTGGCGATACCATGGACGGCAAAAGTACGGAAGCACCAAACCCGGAATCGCACTCCGTACTGAATGCACTCTATCACAACCGCTAATTGGCTAGCGCGGACGCAAAGGTGTTGCCTCCGTCTTTGTACTCGTTATGGCATACGTAATACCAAGCATTAAGCGCAGAGAGTTCGTGCGCCATGTTTGATCTGCCACAAATGTGCTAAACATTGGCACAAACTGCACCTCCGGAACAAGGAGCAATGTGCGCGACGAGTTCATTGGTAGCATGTAGCGGGCACCGATGAACATTCCAAACTGAAGAGTGTTTGTTTCAGAGATCTTCCCTGATGATTGATTTCTCACGCCTGAGCCATCGGCGTAGTCGTATGGGATGCTGGCGTCAAGCGTTTCAGACTGGTCGTATGTGGCATCAAGTAGGGCGCCTAATCGCAGACCACCCACTACTGCAAAAGATTCTCCAAACAGATAGGCGATGCCGGGTTCAAGAGAAACAGTAGATAACGTTGTAGTTAGTTCGTGGGTGATGTTAGCCGTTGCTGTTGTGTTTCCATTTCGTACGGTAATCGGCTCAACATTCGTTTGTGTTACACCCGTATTGTGGTAGGTGAGTCGTGTGAGTAGTTCGATTGTTTCAGTAATGGGAAGCTCAACCGACAGGCCGCCGACGACTCCCCCCCCCGTTGCACCGTCGTAACCAGGGCAACACGTTGGAACTGAAGGCAACCGTAATGTTTCTGCAGAATGTCCATCAATCGAGTAACCTCCCAGAAGTCCAAGGGAAAGTATGCGCTTGGTGACGGTGATCTCCGGAGGGGGCTCCGGTTCAGGCTGTGGCTCGGGCACTGCCTCCTTTTTCGGTGCGTCCACCGTTAACGTTTCCTGTGCTGAAAGGAATGCCGAGTTAAAGAGCAGAACGAGTACTGCAACGATAACGATGAATCTGTTCATAGTGAATTATCGTTTTGTTATCGGGTAATAATGATGGGGACTCGATACACTGAACCGCGAGCATCTACACTGAGAACGTACGTACCGGATCCCAACGAGCTTACGTTTACTGCGGCCATTGCGTTACCCTGGGCGTCTGGCGTAAGAGGTCCGCTTGCCACCAACTGACCCAATTGACTGTACACACCGTACGAGCCTGGGACAGTGCCAATGCCACGCACATCTATCGTTAGCACCGTGGATGCGGGTGTCGGATACACATGAATGCTAAAGACATCGCCCTTTGGCGAAAGCAACCGTACTCCTCCTTCATCACAAATGTTTGCAATCCGAATGTGACCGTTTCTTGTGGTAACAGGTGCCAGTGTATCTGCAAGCCAACGGAAGCGTGATATCGTTATGTCTGTGGCTTCTGCTGTTCCAAGAATTGCAGTAAACGTTAGGTTCGTGAGAATGTCTGTGTCTGTGGTTCGCATACCGGAAATGCGAATAGAGCAAGGTGAATACATCCCTGAGGCAAAGCAATCAGGAGTACTCCCGGTACCAACGACTACCATTGGGTTGTACGTTATGTCTGCTTCCCATTGCGAGAGTCCGTTTGCATCAAGGTTTTCTGATTCTGATAGTCGGAGACGTAACGAGGCTGTTTCACCAACGTTTACCGCAACACTATCTAGTTCCACAGTCGCTCGTGGGGGGCCAGCTCCGGCGCACGTTCCATATATGCGGGAATAAACCGTGTTTGTGCATAGTGTGCTGGGTTGAATGGCAATGGTGTCTTCGATAACCGGATTGCATGATACTGTGTAATCAACAAAAAGAGTATCACCGACAAAGATGGGTGATCCTGCCGGTGGACGCTGGCCTGTTATCTGGATGTTGGCGCTAGAGCGCAATAATGGTGCAATAGTGTCGTTACCGCAGTTCCACACGCGGATTGTGCCCGAAACCGAAGCGGCAATGGCGCCGAGATTTACAGGATTGTCCAGTAAGCAGAGAGAAACCGACGTGCGAATGCCGGTAATGCGAATAGACCTGCGAATAGAGCAAGGCTCAGTAACGAATACGATGGAGTCAACCAGTGTTCCATCGGCAGTGGGCATCCACGTAACTGTAAATGTACCCTGCTGACCGTTGGAGAGCACTACACCCGGAGCTAACGTAGTTGTAATCGTTGGACCGGTTTGAACACTGGTAACGGTGCCATCCGAGCCCCCACTAAAGGTTATCTGGAACGCTTTTGTAGTTGTGGATGGTCCAAAACAAGTAGAAAGTTCGCCCAAGTCAACAGAGGGGGGGGTGCTGAGTGTGATCCCACTCTTCTGAGCAGTAAAGGTAACCGGAATGGTAAGGTCGCAGGGTTGAGCAACAACGTTCCCGGTTGCAGAAAATGCTCCTGTAGTAGCCGGACGGATGGTGACCTGTACGGTGACGCTTTCGCCGCTACCTATAGTAAGCGGGCCCGGGGGAGTAAAGATTACTTCGCTACTTCCCGGTAGCTCAATCGTTAACGGTGATGTACCGTTGTTAGTAATGGTGAGGGAAGTATCGCGACTGTCTTCGCACCCCTCGATGGTTCCAACGTTAAGAGACGTAGCACTCAGACTAACATCCGGCTGAGCTCTCTGACCACGAAGAGTAACCCGGAACGAGTCAGTACAATCGCCTGATGTAAACGACAGAATGCCAGTTTCACTGAAGATGCCATTGGTTTGCGGATCGAACTCGACCTGAACTTGGACCGTACCATTTGGCGGAATGATCACGGGCTCGGTGGGAAACAAGAATCGGAATGGTGCAGCTACAACACCCGGCTGGAGGGTTAGGCTATTCGTACCGCTATTGCGTACGTTGATCACCGTGTCTGGTTTAACCGGAATACATGTGAGCACGGTACCAAAATCAACGGAAGTTGGTTGCAGGCTTGCTATGAGTTGAGCTTTTTCGATTGATAAAGTGCCGCTATATCTCCAGGTGCATGGAGACCCAACAACGGTAAAGGTTGCAGTTGTTGTTCCCGGCGTTTGTGGGGTTGCGCGAACAACAATGCTCACACTGTCGTTTGGTGGAATAGTTATACCGCCTGTAACATTAGTGACAACTGCAAATGCCGTAGTCGAAGTATATGCACTGTCAATAGTTATAGGATCGGTTCCAAGGTTTACGACCCATACGCTGTCAATGGTTGAAGCGGTGCATGCATCCAGTTGTTGGAAGGTTTTCGATGTCGGAGTTACTCGACCGAGAACGTTAATTGTTTCAATGAGTACCGTGTCAGAAGCGGTGCACCCCATGGCATCTGTAACTGTAACTACGTAGCGCGAAGTTGTATTGGGATTAACTTCCGGGGCATCGGAGGTTGGGTCGTTAATGTAAGAAGGACCAGCTTCTACACGCTTCCAATTGTAGGTATATGCTGGTGTACCTCCCGACGGTACTGCCTGAAGCTTGAAAAGTGATCCTGCACACCCAATTTGGTCTGGTCCTGCATTCACGGTTGGGTTGGGTGCGCTTGCAATAAATACTGTATCGTGGTACCGACATCCGTCCGTTGTTGTGCAGGTTAGAATGTAGCTTCCGCTATCAGCAACGGTGATATTCTGCGATTTCTCTCCTGTGCTCCACTTGTACTGTGCAAATCCAGCCGGTCCGCGAAGCTGTCGTGATTCGTTATTGCAGATAACCGGCGAGCCATTTACAACAATGGAAATCACACTGTCTTTGCAGTTATTCCAATAACTCAGGAAAGCAGCAGCCGTGACCGTGTCTTTACGCAATGAATTTGCATCTTGATAAGCATCCGGTGTGGTGGGCATTCGTAGCCCATTCACTAACGAGGCAACAGCGATGTAGGCATTGCCGTCACAGTGCACACTGCTTACGTAATCAGCGCCGAAATCCACGTCGGGTGGAACAGGTGGTGGAGGCATCCCAGTTGGCGGATCCGGCAGGTTTGGCTGCGGTGGAGCTCCGTAGTAGGTGCAGTACGTAATCTGCTGTCCGTTAGCGCTCAATTGGGCAAGAAATCCATCGGTAAGACCTGGGTACACTGCAGTTACATAGGGAGTTTTCTGGACGGCATCGTTGGTTACAGCCAGATCCGTAGAACCGCCCGTCTGCCCACCAACCCATATCCTATCTGCATTATCCAAGCTTACAGATAGTATGTTGTCCTGGCTGTTGCCGCCAAAAAAGGTAGAGAAAGCAATTGCTCCGGATTGCGCATTAAATTTTGTTATAAAACCAGCAAGTGTTCCCGGGAGTGTGCCAAGGTTGGCATTGGCAACGGGAAAGTTTGAGCTCGGTGTATATCCAACGAACACCGGGTTGCCATTTGCGTCCATTGCAACGTCATTCACGCGGTCAAAAGGGTCGCTTCCACCAAGGTAACGGGCCCATCTGCGGTCGGGAATCCCACCGGAGGTTGCAAACAGTACAACAAAAGCATCCGCACCTCCTTGCAATGTACTTGCATCGGTTTTGGGAAGGTTCGTGCTTTCTGTCTGGCCCCCTGCGGCAACAGTGCCAAATCTGTCAACTGCTACGCATACTCCGAAATCGTCGTTATCGCCGCCGTAATACACAAACCAATCGCCCTTCCATCGGTCTGTTGAGCCTGGTTTTAAGCTGCAACGAGCGATGAACATATCAAAGTTCTGTGTGTTGTTTGCAGGATTCTTTGCCCACGCACCGCCGTTTTGTTCATTAACACGAATGCTTAGTGTGCTGCCGCAGAATGCCAGGTAGTTGTTCTTAAACGCAATGCTGGTTACTCGGTCCAC
>CAZGHI010000004.1:28260-33803 GCA_964525565.1 uncultured Hyphomicrobiales bacterium | reverse complement strand
CCATACTCCAGCTATCACCCCAACCGCCGTCGGCAGTAACCCGCATAACCCATCCTGCAGTGCCGGTAATCGTATCGCCTACTAGATCGCCAAAGGGACCACTGCCAAGCTTATTATAGTTAATGGCACCTGCTGTATCCATAAGGGGATGGTTTCCACTGTCTAGTGAGCCGCACACCCATACGCTGCCGGACGTGTCGGCGCACATGTCTTCCAGGAGATCTGCACCCGTGCCACCTACATATGTGTTCCACAGTAATAAACCTCGATCTGTAAATTTGCTTATAAATGCATCGGTTCGCGCTTTCAGACGTTGCTGAAATACACCTGCAAAAAGTGGAAGGTCGCGTGTGACAGTGGTTCCCGCAAGGAACACATTGCCATCCGGATCTGTTGTCGTACGGATGGGAGCCAGCATTGCATGATTCCCGGCGTAGTACGTTGCCCATTCAATCTTGGGATCAATGACAAGGGTATGCTGCCGATCGTATTCGTCCACATCGAAGCGAATGACATCCCCTGAGATCACGGGGCGAACAGCAACGCTCGTTTGCCTGTTCACCCTGGTTGGTGCTGTTCGTGCTGTTGAAACTACCGGTTCCGTCCAGGCAACAGGAGCACTTTCACGAAGGGTGCCCATGGGCGTTGAGCATGTCAGATTGCCCTCAGCGTCAACAGACGCCGATGTAATACCGCTGTACCGAAGTTGAATTGATGTGGGATTGGCACCGGGATGTACAATGTAATCTACCTTTACTCCGGATGCTTCGGATGTGTACCGAACATCAATGCCGGGCAGCACATCTACGAAGCGAACAACCCGGTAGCGTTGTGCTCTAGCCCCTTTCCTCCCGGTTTCCGGAATTATGTATGTGTGGTAGCCACGCGAGTACTCTTCAACAACCATTCGTGAGTTGGTGTTAGCCCCGACAAGTCCGACATCAATACGGAGCATGTCGTATGACAGAGTCCCGTCGTGATTACTGTGTTGCCTGTACTGCACAAGGTGCATTCCTGCAGGGTGCAGGTATGCATTTACATTTCCCGTTTGCAGTTCCGCGCGAACATGCTGTGCTGCCAAACCATTGGTGTAGCGCACTTGACCAACGTTTTGCACAAATGCACCTGCGGCAGGATTCTGCGCATTTGTGCCAGCGGTGAGCTGAACAGCCAGCATGAACAATAGTACAGGTACCGAAAAACGCATTATGGGCACTCCGAATAGTCATTTACGAAATGGTAAGGTACAAAGAGTCCTCCTATTTTACACTATCGGAAATAGCGCAGGCTATACGGTACCCGGTACGTCAGCGTCCGACGAAGAGAGGAAAATCGGTATCATTGACATTCAACTTCGTAAGGATATATTCCCGGCATGACTCAGTTGGAGACGTTGGCCAGTGTTCAGGGACGTAAGCTCTTACGCGACATCTATCAGGAGTTGCGCTTTGAGAGGAGGTTGAACACCCTTCAAACACTCGGTACACTCTGGCGGATTTGTACGTCAGAACAGGAGCTCATACGGCGTTCGAAACGCGATGTGGTTGTGCTTCACCCTTTAGGGCCGTGGCAAGGAACTACGTTGTGGATGCAAGAGGTGGTAAACCGCTACTACTTTTCGGCAATAAATGCCTGGGTGTATGCAGGAGCTGCCTTGCTGCTTGTGGCTGTTGGCCTAACGCGACTTGGCGTGGTACAAAGTACAGGAATGGTGGTAACCGGCATCGTTGTAGAAGCGGTGCTGCTGCTGGTTCTGTTTGCCGTGATGTATTTCACTCCACCCGACGATGCCGACGAGACGCCACAAACTGCTACTTCCGACAGCACAACGGAACTACTGCGGGAAATCGGCGAAATTGGTCGAGACTATGCAGCTATGGCAGTTCAGCTCGAGGCGATTGCGGCATCGCTGAACGACCTTGTTGAGCGCCAGGATGCCATTGTGAACTCAATGCACACGAGTGTACAGGCAGCAGTACAAGCTGTTGCACCAAATCCGGAGATGCTCGGCTCTATGAAAGCAACTACAGCAGCTCTAGAAGGATTTGCTACAACAGTGCAGAAGCTTACAGACCGCCTAAAGGCAGTGGAAACGCACGAGGTTGAACGGCACGTTCGCACTGAACTGGAACGCATTCTCACTCGGCAAATTCTTGGTGGCAGCCGTACCGATTCTGCCGCATAAATGGTTATGAATGTGTCGCGAAAACGTCGGGTTGAGATCTACTTCGTTCTCTATGTGGTTGCACTTGTTCTTCTGCTTCCAGAACCGCAGAACACCGAACAGCATACCGTGGTGACTGTCCCAACCGACCTAAGCCTGATCCTGCAACCCGAACGTGTACGTCTTGAATGTTCGCTGTTGCGGGATTCCGCAGGGGGCTTGCGCGTGCGCGCTCTGGATAGTGTGAACATTATTCGCTACAACTCCGGCCTCGATGAAGTTCAGATACAAGCCCGAATCGAAGACGTGGTTACCGGGCATACGCTTGTGATTGACCCGGCATCTACAACAAGTCCGATGTTCGAGCTGATCCCGCAAACACATCGAAGTGCAGTACTGTTCCGTTGGCATCCCGATGTTACCGATGGTACTCCAAGGACACTTCGTGTTACGATTACCGGGACGGCTGCTCCACCGGGGATTCGTGGTCCAAACAGTGCCGATGCCGATAATCTTCCTGCAGGCCTTCGATTAAGCGGAACCACCCAATTTGTATTGTCCACAGTAGTTGCTGATGATGTTCCGGCAACCTATCGGCCGGCAGCAGCAGTAGTAGATACCCTGCGCATTGTACAGTCAACAGGTCGCACCTCACTAGGGTCGTTTTGGATGGAGGCAGCCCGTGACGTAATAACGATACCGTCGCAACAGCAGTGGACTATGCGAGTAAGCATAGGTGGTGCTGACCCCGTTCGGGACCTGGAATCCCTTCCACAGGTACGAGCCAGTAACGGTGCAGATGTTGAACGATACCTGGATTCCGCTGCCCGAACCGTTATTGTTCGAGGAAGAGCGCCGCGCAATGGATCGTACACAGTAACCGTAAGTGGCAAGCGCAGGGACGGACAGTATGCGCAAACCCAATTCGTTGTTCAAACTCTTACACTCGCACCGGTGCGCGTAGCCGACCAAATGTACCCGGGAATTGAATATACAATTGATACCAAACTCACCGATCAGCCCAATGCACTTGCCGTGATTCTCGACGGTCAGCGAGAAGTTGCGCGTTCCGAAATGGGAACGTTAAGGTTTTCACCAAAACATTCCGATACTGGAAAAACATTTCTCTTTGTACGGCTAGTTGAAGGCGAAAGAGCGGAGACTCCCCAAACAATTCGAATTTCATCGTTCCCGCCTCCGGAAATTCGCGATGTTAAAGATTACGGATCGGGCGACAAGAAGAAGGTGATCGTAAAATTCTACGGAGATCGGAACCGCGACCGTCCAACACTTGTGGTTCTCGATGGGAATGTGCGAATGCCGAAAAAGCTGTTCGGGAATCTGCATCAGGCCGACATGTCGGAGGTCCCTCCCATTTCCTGGATTGAGGAGTTCGAGATAAGCCGACGCGACAAAGCTCAGCCATTTAGCTTTACAATTCAGGCCCGCGATGCAAAAGGTGCCGTCTCTGCTATTTGGAAAGAAGGTGATCGTGATCGGTAACAGTATTATGCATGTGTACTAACGGCGATCAGCACGTCGCGCTTTCCTGTAGCGTTCTACGTTGATGAGGTGTTCTCCATACGAAGCGGCAAACTCGTGGGTGCCAGCACCCGGAGCTGTTGCCACAAAGTACAGATACCGGTGCTTTTCCGGGTTCATCGCAGCCTTTATTGCGGCCAAACCAGGATTGCAAATTGGCGTTGGTGGTAAACCGTTGTGGATATAGGTATTCCAAAGGTGCTCCGAACGAAGATGCTTGTGGAGTACTCTGCCTCGCATGTGTAAACCGTACTGCACCGTAGGGTCGGCCTCGAGTTTCATGCCTCGCTGCAGTCGGTTAACATATACACCGGCAATCCTTGGCATTTCAGACTCTGTTGCTGCCTCGGCCTGCACAATAGAGGCAAGCACGACCTGTTCGTACGATGGTAAGAGTGAAGCCGTTTGCTTTTGGAACTCAGCGGTTAGCCTGTCAACGATAGATCGAGGTTCTTCACGCCAGAACATTGTATATGTGTTTGGGAACAGATACCCTTCAAGGGAGTCAGCTATGTTGACAATTGCCGTATAATCTACATCAAGCTCACGTGCCAGTATCTGCGCAGATTCCCTCACCGTTAATCCCTCGCGAAGGGTGATACGCATTGTTGGGCGTTTGCTCCCTGTGTATAACGATTGAAGCACGTCCCATTGCGTGTCTCCTTCATGAAACAGGTACCACCCGCTGTGTACAACGCGATTGTCTATGCGGGCAATGAAGCGTGCTGCTACTGTTGCAAGCCATGGCCACGGCAAACCACACTCCTTATGTATAGCGGAAATTGACTCCGTTACCGACGCTCCGTGGGCCACAAACACAGCGCGTTTGCCACTAATTCCTATTGGCTGAGTAAATGCCCAATACATGATTGCAGCACCTAGCAGGGCAAACATGGCAAGCACAATAAGTGATCGCAACAGCAGCTTTGTAATGGTGCGTTGTGTCACCGACATATTGTTACGCCGCAGCACCCGTTGGGCTATCGACAATGCGCACGAAAATGTCGTGAAGCGTTGGCTCTGATACTTCGAAACGAGTTACGTGTACTGAAGCAATAAACGCTTGTAAGATAGTGTTGGTATCAACACCTTCACTTGAGATCTGAAGCTCAACCCTTCCTTCCGAAGCTGCCTGTATGGAGACTCCCGAAAGTGAAGTAAGATCGGGGAGCGTTCCTTGGAATTCAATCAAGACCCGGTCAGTTCGATATGCAGACTTTACCTCGCGAACGGTACCGCTCAGCACAACATGACCACGGTGTATCAATGCAATGTCATCGCAAAGTTTTTCGACTTGTTCCATCTGGTGTGTGGAGAGCAGCACAATTGCTTGGGTGGCTCGTAATTCGTTTACTGTGTTGATTAACAACTGAACGTTTACGGGATCCAATCCGCTGAATGGCTCGTCGAGCACCACGAGCGATGGCTGGTGAAGAATAGTGCTTATGAATTGCACCTTCTGCTGCATTCCCTTCGAGAGCTCCTGAATTTTCTTGTTTTCCCATCCGTCGGCATCGAGACGATGCAACCAATACCGAGCACGTTCGCGGGAATCGGAGGCTGATAGACCTTTGAGTTGCGCGAAGTATGTGATCTGGTTGAGAACGGTGAGTTTCTTGTAGAGTCCACGTTCCTCCGGTAGATATCCAATGCGCTCTTGAGCCATAGCATTTACCGGCTGGCCGTTCAGCTCAATGGTGCCACTATCCGGTTGTATGATGTTGGTGATCATTCGGATTAGAGTGCTCTTTCCGGCACCATTTGGACCCAGCAAACCAAACACCCGCCCAGGCTGGGCAATAAGAGAAACACTATCGTTAGCCACGTGATGGCCGTA
>CAZGHI010000004.1:4083-28250 GCA_964525565.1 uncultured Hyphomicrobiales bacterium | reverse complement strand
CGACTTGCACACCTGTTGAACTGAAAGCATTATGCAAATTAACCATTGGGTCGCTGTGGCTTTTGCATTCCTATGACGTCAACATAAAACCAGTGAAAGCAGTGATGAAGCTTCGGCAGTTGACGAGCGGTGTAAATTTGCGGGCACTTTTGCTTCGGAGCGATTGTTCACATCAGGAGCAAGAGGAGTACCGTGATTGTGTGTTGTTCACATCAGAGGGCGTTGATGCAACAATTTAAGCGCGTTTGGAACAGTACGATTGTACAAAAGTGGGTGATGGCAATAACGGGCATCGGTCTGGTTGCCTTTCTTATCGGTCATCTCAGCGGCAACCTCTTGGTATTCCTGGGACCGGATCACATGAATCGTTATGGAGTTGAACTGCGGGAGATGTTTCACGGTGTTGCCCTATGGATCATTCGGGCAGGTCTTCTGATGTTTTTTGTACTTCATGTTAATGCAGGTATTCGGCTTAGTATTCACAACCGCCGCGCCAAAGGGCAGGGCTACGAGCGGAACGCTCATAAGGCATCAACCGTTGCTTCGAGGAGCATGGCATACACGGGTGTGCTGATCCTTGTCTATTTGCTTTACCACCTGGCTCATTTTACGCTTGGAACTGTACATGGAGAGTTCTTTGCATACACCGATGCGCTTGGCCGTCACGATATATATCGAATGGTTGTAGAGAGTTTTCAACAACCGGTCATCGTGATCATATACGCAGTGGCGATGATTGTCACCGGACTGCATTTGAACCACGCCATTTCCAGCGCTTTTCAAACTCTTGGAATCAACCATCCCAAGTACACACCAATTATTAATGCGATTGGTCCGGCACTTGCTCTGCTGCTGGTAGCAGGTTTTCTTTCTGTACCGTTTGCAGTGATCACCGGAATTGTGCAGTAAACAAGGATTAATAACGCTCATGGAATTGCATAACGCTATCCCTTCGGGACCACTAGAGACAAAGTGGGAAAAACATAAGGCAGACTTAAAACTTGTGAACCCTGCTAACAAGAGGAAGTTTACCGTTGTTGTCGTGGGCACGGGCCTAGCCGGGGCATCGGCCGCAGCCTCGTTAGCAGAGTTGGGTTACAACGTAACGGCGATCACATACCACGACTCGCCCCGAAGAGCGCACAGCATAGCAGCGCAAGGAGGTATCAACGCTGCAAAAAACTATCAAAATGACGGTGATAGTATTTGGAGGCTGTTTTACGATACGATAAAAGGCGGCGACTTTCGTGCGCGGGAAGCCAACGTGTATCGCCTGGCACAGGTTTCTGTAAATATCATTGACCAGTGTGTGGCACAAGGTGTTCCTTTTGCTCGCGATTATGGTGGATACCTGGACAACCGGTCGTTTGGCGGAGCGCAGGTGAGCCGAACGTTTTATGCCCGCGGGCAAACAGGACAGCAGTTGCTCCTTGGCGCCTATCAAGCACTGTCGAGACAGATTGGGCTTGGTAAAATTCGGATGCTGAATCGCAAGGAAATGATGGACCTGATCGTTGTGGATGGTCGTGCACGTGGCGTAGTTACACGCGACCTCAAGACGGGTGCCATTGAGAGCGTGTTGGCTGATGCCGTGCTCCTATGTACCGGTGGGTATGGTAATGTTTTTTATTTGAGCACTAATGCCAAGCAGTGCAACGTAACAGCAGCATACCGCGCTTACAAGCGTGGTGCACTATTTGGCAATCCGTGTTACACCCAGATCCACCCAACGTGTATTCCTGTTAGCGGCGATTACCAAAGCAAGCTAACCCTGATGAGTGAATCGCTCCGTAACGATGGGCGGATATGGGTTCCCAAAAAAGCTGGCGATACCCGTCCACCTCAGGAAATTCCGGAGGATGAACGTGACTACTATTTGGAGCGCAAGTATCCTTCTTTTGGAAATCTCTCGCCGCGCGACATCGCGTCGCGGGCTGCAAAAGAAGCATGCGACAGCGGTCGTGGCGTTGGTCCAGGCGGACGTGGCGTGTACCTCGATTTTGCTGATGCCATCAGCAGGCTTGGGAAAAAGGTTATTGAAGACCGCTATGGCAATCTGTTTGAGATGTATGAGCGCATCACCGGCGAAGATCCTTACACCGTTCCGATGCGTATTTACCCCGCTGTTCATTATACCATGGGCGGATTGTGGGTTGATTACAATCTGATGAGCAACATTCCGGGTCTATTTGTTCTCGGCGAAGCTAATTTTTCTGATCACGGTGCGAACCGCCTTGGTGCAAGTGCATTAATGCAGGGCTTAGCTGACGGGTATTTTGTGATACCATATACGTTAGGCGGGTTCTTTGGTCAGGTTGGACCAAGCCCCCTACCAACATCGGCGCCGGAAATTCAGCAAGCAGAGCAAGCAGCCCGTGAGCGCATTCAGCGTTTGCTGAGTATTGGAGGGAAGCGGACGCCTACGAGTTTTCATCGTGAACTGGGAATGATAATGTGGGATAAGTGTGGAATGGCGAGAAATGAGCGCGGACTAAAAGAAGCGTTGCAGCTAATCCCTGCGTTGCGCGAGGAATTCTGGAGCAATCTGTACATACCCGGGTCCGGTGAAGATCTGAACCAATCGCTTGAACTCGCATCCAGAGTAGCAGACTTTCTTGAGTTTGGAGAACTGATGGTACGCGACGCACTTCACCGTAATGAAAGCTGTGGTGGACATTTCCGCGAAGAGTATCAAACGGCCGACGGAGAAGCACAGCGGAACGATAACGACTATGCCTACGTTGCGGCTTGGGAGTATCGTAACGGATCGGATCCGGTTCTTCACAAAGAAGCACTCGAATTTGAAAACGTTCATCTTGCTACACGTAGTTATAAATAAACGTATCACTTCTCAACCACTTCGAGACTGAACGATACCATGAACCTCAGACTTCATATTTGGCGACAATCGGCACCCAATGTACAAGGCATGTTACGCACGTACGACATTGCCAATGTCTCGGAGCACATGAGTTTTCTTGAGATGCTTGATGTGCTCAATGAGCAACTGCTTGCAAAAGGCGAAGAACCGGTAGCCTTTGAACACGATTGCAGAGAGGGGATTTGCGGTACATGTGGCATGGTTATTAACGGGAGACCTCACGGTCCGGTTGCTCGGACTACGGTGTGTCAGCTTCACATGCGCACATTTAAAGATGGTGATGAAATCTACATCGAGCCGTGGAGGGCACGTGCGTTCCCCGTTATAAAGGACCTCGTTGTTGATAGAAGCGCTTTTGATGCAATTATCCAATCTGGTGGCTATATCAGTGTAAACACGGGTAATGCACCCGATGGAAATGCTGTTCCGGTTCCAAAGGTTGCAGCCGATAAAGCCATGGATGCGGCCGCCTGTATAGGTTGCGGTGCCTGCGTTGCGGCATGCCCCAATGCGAGTGCGATGTTGTTTGTGAGCGCAAAAATTGGGCACCTTGGGCACCTTCCGCAAGGTCAGGCAGAAAGAGCCTCACGGGCGATGAATATGGTGCTTGCTATGGATGAGCAGGGTTTTGGTGCATGTACCAATCACTACGAGTGCGAAGCGGCGTGTCCGAAAGGGATAAGCGTTGAGTTTATCGCCCGCATGAACAGAGATTTTGTTGCGTCTGCCATTCTGAGCACAGAATGATTGATCCGGACATTAGCCGAGCGTACACACCTTCCAGTTCATGGTACCGGAGCGACAGCGACTTTGACGAAACTCTACAACGTGTTTTTCCTCCGAGCTGGCAGTATGTAGCCGACGCGTTGGCGAGGCATGAGCACATTCTTGAGCCTGCCTGCATTCTACCGGAATCGCTTGGTGAACAGGTGGTGCTACGGTATGACAGTAACATGCATACGGAGAAATCCGTGCGTGTGTATTCAAACGTATGTACACATCGTGGTGCGCTCCTCATTACCTCGGCATGTAGTCCACGTGAAATACGTTGTCCGTATCATGGACGTAGGTTTACATTGGATGGCCGATGTATTCACATGCCAGAGTTCTCGGATGTTGTGGACTTCCCGTCTAAGACCGATCATCTGCGCGAACTGGCTACACACAGAATTGGTCCGCTCCTGTTTACCCGCATTGACGATGCCAACGGTTTGCCCGATGAAGTGTTTGCTGACATACACCATCGCACCAGAGGGCTGCATCTCGACACCTGCAAGCGTGACAATCATGCCGATCGGACATTCGAAATCAATGCACACTGGGCTCTATACGTTGAAAATTACCTTGAGGGCTTTCACGTTCCATTCGTGCATGCGGCACTGAACTCCGTACTGGATTATGGTTCGTACGAAACGCATCTCTTCCCGTGGTCAGTTCTGCAGGTAGGGAAAGCAAAACCGGGTGAATTATGCTTCGAAGAACTTGAGGGAAACATCGCAGCACTATACTATTGGTTTTTCCCGAACACAATGGTAAACATATATCCGTGGGGCATTTCTTTAAACATCGTTGAACCCGTAAGCCGTAGCAAAACTCTTGTCCACTATCGCAGCTATGTACGCGATGCAGGCAAACGGGAGCAGGGGGCTGGGGCAGATCTGGTTACTGTTGAATTCGAAGATCAGGCCGTTGTTGAAAGTGTGCAGAAGGGGATGCTGTCAAGAAATTATCATCGAGGCCGGTATTCACCGACCAGAGAACAGGGAGTTCACCACTTTCACCGCATGTTATTTGGCAGCCACGCGGCTACTCAGTAGGGACTCTTCGAAGCACCATTAGGTAGTCCCTTACCGCACGGTCCATTCCCACAAATACAGCGTGCGAAATAAGAGCATGTCCGATGCTTACCTCTTCAATTCCTGGTATTGCCGCTATTGGCGGCAGATTACGAAGGTTTAGGCCATGCCCCGCCTTCACAATCAGACCATACTCTTGTGCGAGAGACGTGGCTTGTACAAGAGTGCGAAGATGCTGCTCCGCATCGCTCCGGGTTACGCTATTGGCATACGGGCCGGTATGTAATTCAACCATGTCGGCACCAATGCTTGCAGCCGTTTCAATTAAAATCGGCTCTGATTCAACAAACAGCGATACGCTAATGCCCGAATCGTGAAATTGCATGATGAGATCACGTAAAAGTTCAGCCTGCTCTACAACGTTCAGTCCACCTTCGGTGGTCCTTTCTGCCCTTTTTTCAGGCACGAGCGTTACCATATCGGGAATCAATTCCAGCGCTATCCGGACCATTTCAGACGTCGGCGCCATCTCAAGGTCGAATTTTTTTGTCAATATGTCGCGTAACGCATTTACATCTCTGTCGTTAATATGTCGTCTATCTTCACGCAAATGAGCAACTATTCCATCAGCACCTGCCACTTCGGCAAGCACAGCAGCGTGTACGGGGTCGGGTTCTACACCACCCCTGGCTTCACGAAGTGTAGCCACGTGGTCAACATTGACGGAAAGTTTCATGCGAATGAGGGGTGGTCGTTGACAGAATTCAAAAATGAAACTGTAATTTCGATGATAGCAGCATCGAAATCAAAATTAAAGTACTGATAAAATGAGCACACTCGAGGAGACATTGTAATGAACAAAATGTGGTACACGTTCACTTTGATGGTAGCCCTAACACTACCAGCTATTTCCGGAAGCCCATTCAACACGAAGATTCAGGGCTTCATTGAGAACAACGGGCAGTGGCCGTCGGAGGTTCTTTTTGTTCATCGAGGTGTCAACCTGGATGCATGGATCACTCGCACGGGAATCGTACTAGACCAGTACACCATCAAAGGGTCACATCGAACCGGTCATGTAGTGCGCATGACCTGGACCGGAGCAAGCCATTCCCCGGATGTGGAGTTAGGGCAACAGGCGTCGAGTGTTATATATAACGTGGGCAAAGGGAAAAACTCAGGACTGAATGCGCGGAGTTACACTTCGCTGCGCTTTAAGAATACGTTTCCAGGTGTTGCGGTAGTGTACTATTTAGACGAACACGGACGACTGCGCTATGATTTGGATGTAGCAGCAGGTACACCATCGGCAACCATCTCCTTCGAATTTGACGGTGACAATGGTTTGGTGTTTGACAATGGAGAAATCCGATTAAATACGAGCCTTGGTGGAATTGTGATGACGGATTTGTATGCATATCTGTTTGGAAACAAGCACCTTGCCACTCCAGCCTCGTTTCGGGCAAAATCAAATGGTGTTGAGATCAACCTTCCTGCTCGCAACGTTCACGAACCCGTAACAATTGACCCTGTTGTGTACGGCACATACCTGGGTGGAACAGGCCCCGACATCATTACCGGTTTCGCCCTTGGAACATCGCATGTTTATGTATGTGGTTCAACGTGTGGGATGTCGTTTCCGCAAGGCGCCGGAGCGTATAGTACAGACGTTAGCGGAGGTAAAGATGGTTTTGTTGCAATCTTAACAAACGGATTGAATGAGTTAGTGAAATACACGTACATCGGAGGTGGTGGCACCGACGAGGTTATTGGAATAGCGCTGGATCAAACGGGCAATGTGTGTATTGCAGGCAACACCGAAAGCACAGACTTTCCTACAACAATTGGTGCTGTAGGGCAAATCTACAAGGGGCAGATTGATGCTTTTATCTGCCGATTCTCTGCTGACCTTGAGGCATTGGAGCTCTCTACCTACTTGGGCGGGAATAAAGATGATGTAGCACGTGGTATTGCCGTGGACAAGAGCACCGGATCAATTCTCGTTTGTGGCGGAACTACATCGAACAGCGGATTCCCCACCACAGGTGCACACCAAAATGCTCACGGTGGCGAACGTGACGGTTTCCTATCAAAACTTTCACCCAGTGGTGGTGCCTTTGTTTTTTCAACATACTATGGGCGAGCCGGTAATGAACACTTCACGGCAGTTGCTCTTGACGCGGCTGGTTCACCGTATGTAACAGGATCTACAACTTCGTCCAACTTCGAAACTGCGCCGACGCCAGGACGGTTTGCATCCGGACGTGTACCGTACGACCGCACATATAACGGAGGACTTACCGACGCATTCCTGATCAAATTTTTTCCGGATGGCACATTGTCCAAGAGAGATGACGGAACGTACGCCACTTTCTATGGAGGACCGGGTGAAGAAGAAGGTCGTGGTATCTATATAGATGCGCAGGGAAGGGCTGTATTGGTAGGTGTTACGAATTCCACGGTTCCGGTCACGGCCGGAACGATCAGCGGCGAAAAGATTGGTGGTCAAGACATTTTTGTAGCAATGTTTACTGATGATGGACGAGGATTAGCAGCAGGTACATACTTTGGCGGTAGTGGCTCTGATGACGTGCACGGAATAATTGTTGACGCAACAACGAACTCGGGTTACATGTGGGGCAGCACCAACTCGCAGAACTTCCCAGTGTCTGGTGAAGGAGCTATTACAGATCGTTTAGGTGGGTCCGATGGATTTATTGCACAATTGAACCCGTATGTTCTGAAGTACTCTACGCTCATTGGCAGCTACGGAACTGATACGGTTATACATGTGATGCCAGATGCAAACGGTGATATATATTTTGCCGTTCGGGGTAGCTCAGAAGATTTACCTGTCCACGATGAGTCGTATCAATCCACGGTGGGCGGAGACGCAGACGGATATTTGGCGAAGTGGGCGTTTGGTACCCTTGCGATAATTGCTCCTAGTGGTGGCGAGGCGTGGTGTGCGGGTACAAATCGTACTATAGCTTGGTCAGTAGCCGGAATGCCTGATGGCCAGAAGTATGATCTTCATGTATCATCAGATGATGGGGAAACATGGACGAGCATTGCTACCGGAGTCTCTGGAACATCTTATACGTGGCGTCCGGATGCACAAACAACTCCGGGAACAAAGTATAGGGTCCGCATTTCCACAACCCGGGGTCATTTGTCTAAAAGTAATGCTTTCTCCATGGGCAGTCAGCCTGCGGTCACAACGGACCCGGTCTCAACAACGGCCTGCGAAGGTAGTTCGGTAACACTGTCCGTTACCGCCACAGGAACCGGATTGTCGTATCAGTGGCGTCGAAATGGAAGTCCAATTAGTGGTGCAAGGTCTGCTACTTACACTATTACACCAGTAAATGCGAGTACTGCCGGCAACTACGATTGTGTTGTATCCGGCGACTGCACTCCGGCTGTAACGAGCAAGCAGGCTGTAGTTGGAATTGCACCACAAACAGCAATTACTGCTCAGCCAACAGATGTAACAGTGAAAGTTGATCAACCCTTTACACTCAAGGTTACAGCCGTAGGATCCGAGCTTCGCTACTCATGGTCGCACAACGGCGCGGAAATTCCAGGAGCTACAACAAACACTTACTCTGTGGCTTCTGCGAAGGCTACGGATGCAGGTGACTATGTTGTTGTAGTGAGCGGAGGTTGTGGAGAAGCTACATCCAATACTGCAAAGGTTATTGTTGAACCTCCCAGCACTGTTAAAGAAACCGTGGTTGGAAATGGTGTAGCTGTGAAAGTGCTTGGTCCGATACCGGCTTCCGAAACGCTGGAAATATTATTAACCACAGACGTTGAACATAGCGTCGTTGTCAGCTTTGTTTCACCGGACGGACGGATTGTTGCATCACACGACATCGGAACATTACATGCAGGTGATCAGATCGTTACCATACCGGTTTCCAGTCTTGTCCCGGGTGTGTATGGTATTGAAGTACGGTTTGGCAACCAACCGCTTCGAACAGTTGTAAACGTCGCGAAGTAGTACCGAAAAAATTTAGAATAGAGGAGTCACAAAATCTTCGATTACTAACTCTATATAGCATGAGCATCTGCCGAACCACTGTTTTAATTCTCGTTGTACTTTATGTTACCCTCCACCAATCGGCATTAATCGCTGCCGTTGGTGGAGGGCCATTTGTTTATGGCCTCCTTCATGGCGGAAAAGACGATGATGCTATTACGGACGTAGCAGTTCTCGCCGATGGTGCGATTGCTGTATGTGGCTGGCTTACGGACACTTCACCGTGGTCTGGCAGTCCCGGTTGGAAACAAACCGTGCAAGGCGGGACCGATGCATTTGTTGCAGTTTTGGAATCGGATCTGAAGACAGTACGCTACTTTACGACTGTTGGCGGACGCTCGAATGACCGCGCTACGGCATTAGTCACAGACCCATTGGGGAACATCATCGTTGTAGGTTGGACGCTTTCGAACGATTTCCCAACAACCGTTGGGTCTGCCTCGCAGCTTTATTCCGCACACGCCGACGGCTTTGTTGTGTGCTTTACACCAAAACTCGATGCTGTTACATTTTCCTTGTTGATTAATGGTTCAGGCGATGAATTACCAACCGATGTTAACGTTGATGAGCACGGATCCGTGTTCGTTTGCGGTTCCACAACATCGGCGAATGGTTTTCCGGTAATCAATGGTCTCTACAAAAACCACTTCGGTGGTATGGACGGATTTGTGCTCAGACTATCGCCTAACGGTGGAACCTTCATGTTTTCTACGTATTTCGGCGGTACTTCTAACGACAGCTTCACGTCGTTAGAACTGGACAATAGTGGAAATATTTATCTGTCAGGTTGGACATCATCCGCCGATTATCCTATGTACCCGTCCATCAATACACAGTGGTGGTGGTATTACAGCAACCGACCATATGATTGGACGTTTAATGGTGGAGATTCGGACGCAACGTTAACTGTATTGTCACAAGACGGTGCTCGAGGCATTTCTTCAACCTACTTCGGTGGGGCAGGTAACGATGTCGGTACCGGAGTAGCGTTCTCTGACGGCAATGCGTTACTTACCGGGTACACCACGTCGTATGACTTGCCTCAAGTGTCAGCATATCAAGGACGACTACTAGGCAGCTCAGACATGTTTATGGCTGAATTCAAAGATCAAGGTCGTACGCTAACGGTGTCCAGCTATTTAGGAGGATCAGGTGCCGATAGCGCAGCTCATATTGTTGCCGTCCAGTCCGGTATGTATGCAATTACCGGCATATCGAATTCTCAAGACTTCCCGGTTGCTGGTTATCATTCGAATCCATCATCGAGCGGAGGGAATGATGCTGTTCTGGTTTTAACGTCAGGAAAAGACGTCTCTTATGCCACACTCGTCGGTGGTGCCGGAAACGACGTAGCATCGCGTCTTGCAATCCTTCCCAATGGTGGAGTTGTGATCGTTGGAACGTCTGCAAGCACCACCATCGAACTCAGCTCTGACACCTTAAAACGGCAAGAGGTGGGTGAGTCCAACAGCGCTTTTGCTGTTATTGTTCAGCGAGGGGCAATTACACTATCTCAGCCATCTACATCAGAACGGATGTGTGAGGGGTCAGTACTACGAGTGCAATGGACGCAAGTAGAAATGCTGGGATCTGACCGGTTTGATGTTGAGCTTTCATCTGACCTGAAAACATGGACGCCTATTGCGTCGCAGATAACCGGCAATAACATTGCATGGACCATACAGCCAATTGTTCCATTAAACGCATCATACTATGTGCGCGTAACGTCAGCACGTGGTCACGCAAGCCGCACCGAATTGCCGCTTCGATTTGATATAGCCCCCGTTGTTGTAGTGCAACCACAAAGCACCGTTGTGTTGTGCCCAAATACACAGCACGTTCTTCGGGGAAAAGTTATAGGCACAGACCTTTCTTACCAGTGGTTGTACAATGGTTCTGAGATTGATGGCGCTACAACTGACAGCTTGGAAATTGGCGGGCATGGGCGCTTGCAGGGACAATACACATTGAGATATCGCGCTGGTTGCGGCATGCAAGGGACTACAGCTACGTCGGTTGTTTCTATTGGGACAAACCTTGAAATCATTGTACAACCTTCATCGGACACAGTGTACGAAGGATCGCGCTTCGAGCTTAACGTTCAGGCGGTGGGCACGAATCTTAGATACCAGTGGTTTAAAAACGGGCAGATCATCCAGGGCGGCACACAGTCGCGCCTTGTTGTGCCACATGTAGTGAACAACGATGCCGGCATTTATACGTGTCTGGTGACAAGTGACTGTGGACAAGCTGAATCACAAGGCGCAATCCTTGTTGTAAAGACACCGGTTACGTCAGTTCCAGGTAGTAACAATGTTGAACTTATTTTGTTCCCAAACCCAACACACGGAAAACTCATGATTCGTATTCCGGAGAATCATTCGGTACATCGAATTATGGCATATACCGTTGCTGGCAGCATGGCTCGGGAATGGGTCGTTCAGCAGGAAAACGCAGTAGTTCAGGTTTCTCTTGACGGTTTAGCGCCTGGTCTGTATATCGTACGCAGTCCGGATGAACCTAAGCTCTCCGGGTTAGTGGTATTTCAGCCGTAATGTATGGGTGCATTGTAGTCTGAGGTAGTACCCGCTAGGATGAACAGTAGGCATGAGTCGTAGCAATCTGTAGTTGCACAGAGAATTGTAAGGTAAATGAAGCTGTAAAGTCTTTGCAAAAGCAATCTTCGTTTCGTAAATTGTGATACGTGAGTCACTTATCACTTATTGTATCGGAGGCATCGTGAAAGCTCTTCAATCAACAATAGGCATGTGCATCTGCGTAGTGCTACTCTCCTGTGATGGTACGCAACAAAACAATCAGCGTTTAACGTCGGGAGCAGACCGTACAGACAATATCGGTCAGAGCAAGGTTGCCGATGCAGAGAGCGCCAAGGATGTTGTGAAAATCGCCGTTGGTTCACCGGATCATACCACGCTTGTAAAAGCCATACAGGCTGCAGGGTTGGTAGATGCGTTATCGAATGCAGGGCCGTTTACGGTGTTTGCACCAACCAACGACGCTTTTGCGCAATTACCGGAGGGTACAGTTGAGAATTTGCTAAAGCCGCAGAACAAAACCGCACTGTCGGATGTGCTCTACCACCATGTACAAGTTTCTGTGTACTCGCGAGATCGCATTGCCAGCATGAGCAACCTTGTAATGTTTGATGGTAAGGCAGAGCCGGTGGAAGTAAAAGGCGAGGATATCTACGTTGGCGGGGCAAAGATTCTTGGTGAAGTGCGTGCTTCTAACGGAATCGTATATGTTGTTGATAAGGTAATCCTTGCAGACTAGTAAGCAAGACAATCTACGACTAATTTAGTCGTATATTTGGGTCATTATGAAGGACCCAAACAATCAGGCAGATTTGCTGGAACAGCTTGCAGATCGCGAATACGAGTACGGATTCGAATCGGCAATTGAACAAGAGTTGCTCCCTCGTGGGCTGAACGAAGATGTCATTCGCTTTATCTCTGCACAGAAACAAGAACCGGACTGGATGTTAGCATGGCGGCTCGATGCCTATGAAAGGTGGAAACAAATGTCCGAGCCTACATGGGCTAACGTACGCTTCCCAAAAATCAACTTTCAGGACATTATTTATTGGGCTGCGCCGAAAAAGAAGCCGACGCTGAATTCGCTCGACGAAGTGGATCCGGAGCTGCTGGCCACGTTCGAAAAACTTGGGATCCCACTCGAAGAACAAAAGCTGCTCTCTGGTGTTGCTGTTGATGCAGTTTTGGATAGTGTAAGTGTGAAGACAACATTCCAGGAAGCGCTCAAAGAAAAGGGAGTCATCTTCTGCTCAATGAGTGAAGCAATCCGGGAACATCCGGATCTTGTTCGTACCTATCTAGGCAGTGTTGTTCCTGTTACGGATAATTTCTATGCAGCTTTAAACTGCGCTGTGTTTAGCGACGGATCGTTCGTTTACATTCCCAAAGGTGTACGGTGCCCGATGGAGCTCAGCACCTATTTCCGAATCAATGCTCGCAATACTGGTCAGTTTGAACGTACGCTCATTATTGCCGATGAAGGCAGCTACGTTAGTTACCTGGAAGGCTGCACAGCTCCTCAACGCGATGAAAATCAGCTCCATGCAGCAGTTGTAGAACTGGTAGCCCACGCGGGTGCTGAAATCAAGTATAGCACTGTACAGAATTGGTATCCAGGCGACAAAAACGGTAACGGCGGCGTTTACAACTTTGTAACGAAAAGAGGGATTTGCGAGGGGGCAAACAGTAAGATATCGTGGACGCAAGTGGAAACCGGGTCGGCAATAACCTGGAAATACCCAAGTGTAATACTGAAAGGCGACAACAGCGTAGGCGAGTTTTATTCGGTAGCTGTAACCGCAAATCATCAACAGGCGGATACCGGTACCAAAATGCTGCACGTGGGCCAAAATACACGGTCACGCATCGTTAGTAAGGGGATAAGCGCAGGTCAATCGCAAAACAGCTACCGCGGCCTTGTCCGTTTCGGTGCACGTGCTCATGGTAGTAGAAATTTTTCGCAGTGTGATTCCTTGCTCATTGGCGATCAGTGTGGCGCCCATACGTTTCCTTACCTCGAAACGGCAAATCGTACGTGTACGGTTGAACACGAAGCCACTACCTCGAAAATCGGAGAAGACATCCTGTTTTATTGTAATCAACGTGGTATAGATACCGAAAAAGCTGTTGCGATGATCGTTAACGGCTACGCACGTGAAGTTCTCAATCACCTACCCATGGAGTTTGCCGTTGAAGCGCAAAAACTTCTGGCCATTAGCCTGGAAGGTTCTGTGGGTTAGAACCTCCTTTCTTTTGTAACGATTTATGCTTTTATGACAGACATCCTTACCATTAACAACCTTCATGCTGCAGTTGAAGGTCGCAACATTTTAAAAGGTGTACACCTAAGCGTTAAGCCGGGTGAAGTACATGCCATCATGGGGCCTAATGGTTCCGGAAAGAGTACATTGGCTGCTGTGTTAAGCGGACGCGAAGAGTATGAGGTTACCGAGGGTTCCGTACTGTTTCAGGGCAACGATCTGCTTGCTATGTCACCCGAAGAACGTGCACAGCATGGCATTTTTCTTGCCTTCCAGTATCCTGTTGAAATCCCCGGTGTCTCGACAGCCAACTTCCTGCGCACTGCACTTGGCGAGCTTCGAAAGTCTCGCGGTTTAGAGCCCCTTGACCCTGCTGCCTTTCTCGCCCTTATGAAAGAGAAACTCAAGCTGGTGGAAATGGATCCATCCTTCCTTCAGCGATCGTTGAACGAAGGTTTTTCCGGCGGCGAAAAGAAACGCAATGAAGTGTTTCAGATGGCAATGCTTGAACCTACATTAGCGATACTTGACGAAACCGACAGCGGACTCGATATCGACGCCTTGCGTATCGTAGCCGCTGGTGTAAATGCAATGCGGTCTGCGGATCGTGCATTTGTTGTTATCACGCACTACCAACGTTTGCTCGATCACATTGTGCCGGATGTTGTACACGTTTTGCTGGACGGAAAAATCGTCTGCACAGGTGGAAAAGAACTCGCATTGGAGCTGGAAGAAAAAGGCTACGATTGGCTCCGAAAGGAAGGCATAGCTGCATGATGGCGGAACTCAAAGAAGCCGTGCAGAAAACTGTGCGCAACGAAGAATGGAAGTACACAAATCTGTTTTCCGTTATTTCCCCCGCACTCCAGAAAACTGAAACAGATGCCGATGCTGCAATTCCGGTACCTACAGGAAATCGTATTCTCATTGTGAACGGACAAGTTGCGATGCTGTGTAATAACAGCACTGTTGTTAAAGAGATTCGATCAATTGAGCCGGTACAGGGAACTGCCACAGAGTCGCCATTCCTTGATTTAAATCGTTCGGTGGCAGCATACACAGTCGAGGTTTCCGTACCTGCCGGGGTGCGCAGAGACCAACCGGTTGTTGTGGATGTTGTTTCCGATGGTTCATCAGCTTCGTTACTATCGGCTGTCCGTCTGCGTTTTCGTACGGAAGCCGGCGCCGATCTGGTGGTTTTTGAGAATCACCATGGTGCAGGCGATCATCAGGCGCTCAACATAACGGTAACCGAGCTCGATGTTCATGAAGAGAGTCGGTTGGAATATGTAAAGCGCACACAGCTTCCCGCTAACCTGAAACACATCGGGTCAACAATTGCATGCGTTCAACGAAATGGAAAACTTCACACCCATGCTCTCTGTTTGGGTGGCCCATACGTTCGGAACGACCTCTATGTGCGACTGGAAGGGAAGGGGGCTGAAGTCCATCTGAATGGCCTGAGCGATCTTCGGCAGAATGACACTGCCGATAACCATACAGTTGTGGACCATATAGTTCCGGATTGTTATAGTAACGAACTATACAAAGGCATCTACAGAGATGCATCCGTTGGCATTTTTAACGGAAAAATTTTCGTTCGTAAGGGAGCACAGAAAACGATAGCCTATCAAAGCAACCGGTCTCTGCTGCTTGGTGAACGAGCGCAGGTGAATGCCAAACCGCAACTAGAGATATGGGCAGACGATGTAAAGTGCTCGCATGGTGCAACAACCGGACAGTTAGATGCCGAGGCACTGTTTTACCTGCGTTCGCGCGGACTATCTACCGAAAAGGCAACAGCACTCCTAGTGGATGCATTTGCAAATGAGGTACTCAACCGACTGCCAAAGCAAACTGTGCTGCAATGAACCAACTGCTACGATCCCAGTTTCCTCTTTTACATCGTACCGTTCACAACGGTGTGAACTTGGTGTATCTGGACAATGCTGCAACAACACAGAAACCGCAGTCTGTTATTGAGGCCATTGCCGATTACTACACACATCGTAACAGCAACGTACATCGTGGAGCACATGCCGTTGCCGCTGAAGCCACGGAGATGTTTGAGCGGGCCCGAGCAACGATTGCCGCATTTATCAATGCACAGAGTGTAAACGAGATCGTCTTCACGAAGGGAACTACGGAAAGTATTAACCTTGTTGCAGCGTCATGGGGACGTCTGAACCTGAAGCAGAACGATGAGATTCTGCTCACACAAATGGAGCATCATGCCAACATCGTTCCCTGGCAACTTATCGCACAGCAGACCGGTGCCAAGATTGTTGTTGTACCAGTCAACGATGATGGCACATTCTCGGTACAGAGTGTGGCAGAACACATCACAAGCCAAACCCGCATTATTGCCTGTACGCATGTAAGTAATACCCTTGGAACGGTAAACCCCGTAGCCGGCATTTGTGCCCTGGCACGAGAACACGGGATAACAACGCTGGTCGATGGCGCGCAGGCCGTTCAACATTTTGTCGTGGATGTGCAAGAACTCGGTTGCGATTTTTATGCGTTTAGTGCACATAAACTCTATGGGCCTACCGGTTTTGGCGTGTTGTACGGACGCTTCGCAGTGCTTGATACCATGCCTCCGTATCAGGGTGGAGGGGCCATGATAGAAACAGTCAGTTTTCGTGATACAACGTTTGCCGCGCCACCGTTGCGTTTCGAAGCCGGTACACCACATATTGCCGGTGCCATTGGCACCAAGGCAGCGATTGAATGGTTTATGCAACTCAACGCCGACGACCTTCGTGTTCACGAACAGTCATTAACACAAGCCCTTCTTGACAGTGTGAGCAGCATACCCGGTGTGCGACTTATTGGAAATGCTCCCGAGCGTGCTGGTATTGTCTCTTTTGTGGTGGATGGAGCACACGCCCACGATGTTGGAATCTTACTCGATGAACAAGGCATTGCAGTCCGCACCGGACATCACTGTACCATGCCATTACTCCAGCGATACCATGTGGACTCCGTAGTGCGGGTTTCAATAGGTGTCTATAACAACCTTGAGGATGTGGAGCGTTTTGGCGTGGCGTTACATAAAACAATCAAGATGTTAACATGACGGCACAGGAAGTGATAGCCGAAATACAAGGAGAGTTTGCACTCCTTGGCTCCTGGGAAGACAGGTATGCGCACATCATAGACATGGGCAAGCACCTGCCTGCTTATCCCGAAGAGTACCGGACTGATACCTTTAAAGTAAAAGGCTGTACCAGTCAGGTATGGCTGCACCCCACATTTACTAATGGTCGCATTCACTTTGATGCTGATAGCGATGCGATTATTGTGAAGGGATTGGTAGCACTGCTCATGCGTATTTACAACGATCGTACTCCGGACGAGATCCTTGCCATCCCCGGCGATTTTGTTCGTACTCTTGGTTTGGATACGCACCTTTCGCCAAATCGTGCAAACGGATTAGCATCAATGGTGAAACAAATTGCTCTGTATGCACTGGCTATGAAAGAACGCGTGCAATCGCCGGATGACGCGCATTCTTCAAACACCGGTAGCGCCGTTTCGCGAGATGCTGTGATTGATGCTCTTCACACCGTCTTCGATCCTGAAATCCCAATCGACATTTACGAATTAGGTCTTATTTACGAGGTCCGAGTGCAACCGAACGGACACGTTCACATTGTTATGACTCTTACCACTCCGAATTGCCCCAGTGCACAGACACTGCCAGCCGATGTTGAGCGCGCTGTGTCGGCTGTTCCTGGTGTGCAACACGTGCATGTGGAGATCACATTCGATCCGCCCTGGGATAAGACCATGATGTCGGAAGCGGCACTCTTCTCTATTGGACTTTTCTAATACTCAATAACTCATGGCAGTTCGTTTTCATTCACTCACAGTAACGAAGGTAGATCGGGAAACCCCGGATGCTGTTGCAGTTACCTTTTCAGTACCCCAAGACGTACACAACGATTTTCAATACAAGAGTGGGCAGTATATAACCGTTCGCGTGTTCGTTAACGGTACTGAGTACAGACGCAATTATTCGTTGTGTAGCAGTCCAGTGAACAACGAGCCAATGAAGATTGCCGTAAAAAAAGTGCATCAAGGCGCAGTAAGCCAATGGTTGAATGAACATGCCAAACCGGGGATGACGTTAGATGTGTACCCGCCAATGGGGAATTTCACGAAGGATTTCCATCCCGATAACAAAAAAGATTACGTAATGTTCGCCGGTGGGTCTGGCATTACTCCGGTTCTTAGCATAGTGAAGTCAATTCTCAGCATTGAACTGCACAGTACCGTAATCCTTGTGTATGCTAACCGCAATGAACAGAGCATCATGTTCAAATCGGAGTTGGACGCGCTGGCAGAGCAGCACCGCATGCGTTTACGGTTGGTGCATGTTTTGGAAAGCGATAATTCGGACACGATTTCGTCATATAAAGGTCGTATGGAAGAAGCACTGGTACAGCGTGTATTGCTGACAGAAGTGCAGAATGCCCGGTCAGTTGAGTTCTTTGTGTGCGGTCCGCCAGGGATGATGGAAAGTGTACTCCGGTCTCTTCACTCCAATGGTGTTCCGGATACACACATTCACCGCGAATACTTTACCATTGAAAAACACAGCGAATCAACAATGCAAACCATTGGAACAGATGCCAATACCCAGGAGGAAACGTCAAACGAGATCGTGACCAGAACGGTGCGCGTTCGATTGTATGGAGAGGAGCACACGTTTGAGGTAACTCCGGACGAGACCATTCTTACAGCAGCGCAGCGGGCAAATCTCGACCCACCGTATGCATGTCAGATTGGGGCCTGCTGTACGTGCCGTGCTAAAATTGTTTCCGGTAAGGTTAAGATGGATGAGCGTGAAGCACTCAGCGATGAAGAAATTGCTGAAGGATATGCGCTTACCTGTCAGAGTCATCCACTAACCAACGATGTTATTGCCGATTACGATCAGTAGCACGTACATTTCGGTTTTACAAACAGTAATAATTTGCTTCCACATGCTTAAGCTCAGTAAAAAAGTTGAATATGGTTTGCTTGCCATGCAGTATATGGCAAGCAGGCCTGGCCGTGTGGTTAGCTCCCGTGATATTAGCAGTCATTTTGGCATCTCAACAGCACTGGTTGCCAAGGTGTTGCAGGCACTTGTCCACGCTGAGTTGGTGCGCTCCTACCAGGGAGTAAATGGCGGATACGCACTTGCCCGTGATCCATCGTTAATGAGTATTGCCGATGTGATCCTGGCAATAGAGGGAGCGCAGCAGGGAATTGTGGACTGTCAGCAACAGAGCAGTCATGCATGCGATGTAGCACACTCTTGTACGATCCAAAAGCCCCTTTCGATTCTCCAACAACGGATATCAGTTACGTTTGCCTCGATGACGGTGGCCGAGTTAACTGAGCCAGAATTTGTGACACTAACATTAACATAGAGGTAGTACTATGGCAGTAGCAATATTGGGAGCCGACGCTCTATCCATTCCCACGGGAATAACGGGAACGGATGAAAACGACAATATTTCGATCACAGCGAAGGCCCTTGCTCAGGTCAAAGAACTAAAAAAACAGAACAACATTCCGGATGAGTACGGATTGCGCATTGGCGTAAAAGGTGGCGGCTGCAGTGGCATGTCGTACACACTTGGTTTTGACTCTGAATCGCGCGAGACCGACATGGTACTCGATGCTCAGGGCGTGAAGGTGTTCATTGATGCAAAGAGCATGTTTTACCTGATGGGCGTTACGCTTGACTTTTCGGATGGACTGATGGGTCGAGGCTTTACCTTTAACAATCCCAATGCAACCAAAACATGCGGTTGTGGCAGCTCGTTCGGCGTGTAGCGATTTAATACATAACTCAACACTTACATTCACCACACACTACTGAGGTAAGCACATGAATAAGGAATGGGTTTTTAATCGGCGTCCGTATTCTGATGACGAGGCCAAAGAGTTACTCAAGGATGTTGTGTCGCCAGAGACAGCAGACTGGCATTACAACACGCACCATAAGGGGTACGTAACGTTTTTAAACAAGATCGAGGCAGCACTCCCAACGGCCGATAAGGCGGCAGCAAACGGAAACTGGAGTGAGTTTGGCGAACTAAAGCGTAGGCAAACATGGAATCATGGTGGCACCGTGCTGCATGATGTTTATTGGGAAGTATTAGGGGGCGATGGTAATGTTGATGCCGGTCCGGACATTAAAGCTGCCATTGAAGCAGAGTTTGGATCGGTGGACGAGTGGAAGGCCGACTTCAAGGCAACAGCAACGGCAGCCAAACTAAGTGGTTGGGGCGTGCTTTGTTTAGACAAGTTGTACAGCGGTCGTTTACTGAATGTACTGGTAGATGAGCATCACTATGGAGCTATCTGGGGAGGTATCCCCCTGATTTCCTGCGATGTGTTTGAGCATGCATACTACCATAAGGATGGTCCAGGTCGGGCAAAGTACATCGACAACTTCCTGAATAACCTACACTGGGGAAGAATTAACAAACGTTACCTGGCACACAGGTGACGGTAGGATTATTCCCATTAAATCTGGTGCTGTTCCCGGGATCGAGATTCCCCCTCCACATCTTTGAACCTCGCTACCGAGCCCTCATCACAGATTGTTTGCAAGCAGGATCCGTGTTTGGTGTTAATCTCATCGAACACGGAAACCTGCACTCCGTTGGGTGTCTTGCAAGGGTTGCTGCCGTTACGCAACGATACAGCGATGGTAGGATGGATGTTGTGATTGAAGGAACACACCGACATCGGATTGTGCACATACACGAGCCTGAAACGCAGAAAGGCTACGTTGTTGCCGATATTGAAACCATAAGTGATGACACGGGCCTAACCGATCCATCGCTATTGTCGGATTGTGCACAATTGTACAATCAAATTGTTGGTTTGGTTTACGGCACCTCGGAAGCAGCCATAGACCCTGAACACTTGTCCACAGAACGACCGTCGTTTTTCATGGCACCAAAAAGCGGACTTAGCACGGAGCAGAAACAACAACTCTTGGAACTAACAAACGAGAACGACAGGTTGGAACTCCTTAAAGACCATCTTACGGTAATTGTACCGAGTATTCGAAAGGCGGAGTTTGTACAGAGAATTGTACGCTCCGATGGTTATCACCGTGCTCTTGAAGAATGATTATTTGTTGTTTGGGCAACCCAGGTACAGAGTATGCCCGTACCCGCCACAATGTGGGTTTTATGGTTGCAGACCTTCTCGCACAAAAGCACCGTACAACGTGGAGTGCTTCCCGCAAGCGATATGCAGAAGCAACGATTCGCTTTGCAGGTAAAACCATCACAGTAATAAAGCCCCTTACCTACATGAATGCCAGCGGGACAGCAGCAAAGGAGGCACTGTTAGTAAAAGGCTGCACACCTCGTGATATGCTGGTTGTGGTGGACGAATATAATTTTCCGGTGGGAACCATTCGGTTGCGACCAAATGGCAGTGATGGAGGTCATAATGGCATTGCAAGCATAATTCAGGAAGTGGGAACGGAGCAATTTTGGCGGCTTCGGTTGGGAATCGGCCGTGACTTTGGCCCCGGGGAATTGGTTGATTATGTGTTAAGTCCATTCCCTCCGTCCCAGACAGAGATTGTGCACCAAATGCTTATAAACGCTGTTGATGCTATTGAACGGATAGTACTCCTGGGACCCGAAAAAGCGCAACACGAAATCAACAAAAAGCAATAGCAGTTCCCGTTTGCCCTTAATCCATTTTATATACGTACGTAATTAACGTATTGATGGTAGGTGATTTTACGTATATTGTGATTGCGGAACTATCTTTCGCATGCCGGATATACTCACAACTACGGAGTTCATAAGTAAGCTTGTCACGGTTTGTCATAAAAAGTACGGGCTTACACGTAGGCAATAGATCACGCAAATCATTGACCTACAAGAATTTGCATGAAAGTACGGATTCACATACCAGTGGTGGGGCTGTAGTTTTGCTGCTGTCGAGAGAGTGGGGTGGGACCTATTCCTCCGGCAGCATTGAAACTGACAGCATGCACCACAATACTGTATGACGGGACATTTTTTCAGTCTCGCCAGTAGGATTCGATATCGCAAAGCGGGAGCGATTGCCCTCTTGCTGTACCTTTCACTACTAGCGATGGGAGGAAACATCGTTGCTCAACCGTATACCGACAATGTTGGTATCGGTACGGCTATGCCTGACCCGTCGGCATTGTTGGAATTGAAGAGCAGTGAAAAGGGCTTCCTTATCCCTCGCATGACGCAGGCTGAACGAGATGCTATTCAGCTCCCTGCAACAGGATTGCTCATTTTCAATGTAACGGCAAATGCCATACAGTACAACATAGGGACAAAATTCAACCCTGTGTGGGTGAGTATGTTGTACATCAACGTTGACGGTGGTTCCAGCTCCGGAGTGTTTTGGTCGTTACTCGGCAACGACTCAGTTGATGCATCAAAACATTTTCTGGGAACGAAGAACGATCAGCCATTGATTGTTAAAACCGACAACGTCACCCGCATGATCCTCACTGAAACGGGTGAGATTCGCATTACGGGCAATACATCCATAACGGGTGAACTTGATCTGGCTGGTTTGAATTCGCCGTTATTGCTCAATGGAAATGCCGGTGTTGCAGGTCAGGTGCTCGTATCGGCTGGTCCCGGCATTACCCCACAATACACTGACCAGCTCACGCTAAGTCAGCTCAACGTTACCGGAGACGTGCTGATAGGTGGTGACCTTACCGTCAGCGGAAATGCCTTATTCGTTGATACAGCCGTTTTTGATGTCCTTCCACGCATTCCGTTGAACTACGGAAACATTCTGGTTGGCGACACCGCAAACACTGCTCGTCCGATGATCCCCGGATTAGAGGGTTCGTTAATGCAAATCTCGAACGGCAGACCAACATGGATAAAGCCCGACGAAGCCCAATACTGGTCCATCACAGGTAATGTGGGAATGGGTCCAACACATTTCCTTGGAACCCTTGATGCCGGCGACCTGCAAATAGCAACGAATTCTCAGCGCCGGGCTGTGTTTACGGCTCTCGGTGAATTCAACATCGAAGTTCCAACTTCCGTTGCAGGCGAATTTGAGCTGATCGGGCCTTCTTCGCCGTTAGTGCTACAGGGAGATGCGGGAACTCCCGGACAAGTACTTGTATCGCAAGGACTTAACAGCACGCCTCGGTACACCAGTGACCTCACCTTAACAGGCCTTACCGTTAACGGTCCGGCGCTATTCACAGATACTACAACGTTTACCAACCTTCCAAGCATACCACTTCAGAACAATTACCTCCTTGTAGGCGATGCAAACAACCTGGCAACGCCATTCCCACCGCAGTCAGATAGTACGTTCCTAGCAATCTTTAACGGACAGGTACAGTGGTTCGATTTAGGTTTGCTCTTGCGAAACACGGCCTGGATTGTAGGGGGTAATCGTGCCGTTGGAAGTCCAATTCTCGGCAACATGGACACCACAGGAATCCGAGACCTTGTGTTGTATGCAGGCGGACAGCCAATGCTCACGATGGACGGAGCGGCCTACAGTGCATCCTTCCAGGTTCCGCTCAATCTGGCCGGTACAACAACATCGCTTTCGCTGAATGGCAATCCGGGAACTGCCGGTCAGGTTTTGATCTCGCAGGGCGCAGGTGCAACACCCCGATATACCGACACCCTTACGTTAAGCAACCTTACCGTTACCGGCATGAGTTTGTTTAAGGATACGGCACGTTTTGATTTGTTTCCTGTTTTCCCGCTCAGCCATGGCTTCCTTGTAGTTGGCGATAGCACAGGTATGGCGCGTGTCCTTCCACCCGGTCTGGAAGGTTCGCTGATGCAGATATACAACGGGCAACCAACATGGGTAACCCCTGATCAGGCCAACTACTGGTCGCTCGATGGCAATCTTGGTATCGGTCCGGCCGCTTTTCTTGGAACTCTGGATGCAAACGATTTGCGTTTTGGTACGAATTCTCAGCTTCGGGCCACCTTCACAGCCACCGGTGAATTCAATATCAGTGTTCCAACGAATGTTGCTTCTTCGCTCAACCTTGAAGGAACCAGTGCACCGCTGCTGGTAAATGGTGATGCAGGTTTGAATGGTTGGGTGTTGATTAGCAAAGGGCCTGGACAAACACCTGCATATACGGATTCACTCGAGCTGCGCGGCATCCTTCTAAACAGTACAGTTAGTCTGGCCGGGGGGGGGACGTTGCTCATCCTTGATGGCGATCCAGGAAAACCCGGACAAGTGTTGATATCGCAGGGCGATGCACAAACTCCGCGATACACAGACACACTCACTCTAGGCAGTATCACGGTAAGCGGACAGAGCTTCTTTCAGGACACTGCCAACTTCAACGTGTTCCCTAACATTCCGCTTCAACATGGCTTCATGATTGTTGGCGACAGTACCGGTAGGGCACAGCCGTTTACTCCCGGTCTTGAAGGATCCCTCCTGCAGGTGTACAATGGACAACCAACGTGGGTAACACCCGACGAAGCACAGTACTGGAGTCTTACGGGTAACGCCGGTGTAGGCCCAACAGCTTTCCTCGGTACGGTAGATGCCAACGATTTGCGTTTGATTTCCCTGATCGCCGATCAAGCGGCGGTGGCG
>CAZGHI010000004.1:0-4073 GCA_964525565.1 uncultured Hyphomicrobiales bacterium | reverse complement strand
CTGCAACCAGCGGCGAAGTCACTATTACTAACCTTTCAGGAGTGCCTGCTACAACACCTTTTGATACAAATGACGGAATTGTTGTTGCCGATGGAAATGGAACTATTAGCAAGCGTGATAAGAGTGTTCTATTAGACCTATTAGGAATTCGTGCCGGACGATACGAAAACACAACTTCAGCAACTGTATTCAATGTAGTAATAACAATGCCCACCGGGTTTACGATAGAACCGGGTGCGGCGATAAACATTACGCCGGAAGCCGCGAGCAGCGTATCAATTACGCCGTTTGTGGTCGCGGGAAGCCGCACGCCAACAACCTTTACTGTAAACTTTCCGGGCGGACTCGAGCCGGGAGAAGCCATTAACTGGCTGGTGAAAAATCCATGACCATCGGTGACCTCGATGAACACAGTTAACAACAAACAAACCTCAATTTTTTTAACACAAGGAGTGTGGGCCATGAACACACAACAGAAAACACAACACAACCCATTTATTCACTTTTCATGGAGAACTTCCATGTCTTTACGTTCACTGTGGAAAGGAATGGCTTTGGTGGCCGTTCTTCTCCTTATTGCTTCGGAAGCCTTTGCACAGCTTCCCGTGCGCACACAACGCCTGGAGCTTATCTCTCCAAGCAACGCAGCTCGGTTCTCGCAGACCTTTACAGGTGCTGCTGCTACTGATATCTACACACTGGCCTGGCCGGAGTCGCACACACAATTAACCGATGCTTCAAGTGGCTACCTGCGGGTAACGCGTACAGGCACAACCCTTTCAGGAACATGGGTAGAGATTAGCGGCTCCCTTGTGGATGGTACGGGTGCAGCCGGCCAGGTTGCCTATTGGTCAGATCCGAACACGCTAACCGGTGATGCCGGATTTACGTATGCAGGCGGAGGAACGGTAACGATTGGAACGGGTGGTAGCGGTACTGTAAACGTTGTTGGTGCCGGAGGGGTAACTCTCGACGGTGCGGCCGGAACAGTTGAATTTGGTAACGTGACTCTGGGAGCAGGCGGTGCTGTTGCCGGTACAATTGTCAACATGGACGCTGTTGGCTCTGCTGGAACGTACTACATCACCCCTTCGGACAACCAAGCCGGAGCAGGTACAACTAACTATATCTACGTATCGAATGGCGACGGTACAGCAAGCTGGGTTGCCAACCCAACAACCAACTTTAACTACGGCGTAACTGCAGGGAACGGTACCTACACGCAAAGCATTACTGTTACAGGTATGCCTGCTACAGCAACGGTTGTTGTAAGTACCGTCGGAACGGATGCGAACATCATTCAGGTTACCGCCATTGCAGCGGGTTCTTTCACTGTACAAAGTACGGCACCACTTGACGGTTCCATTGCATGGATGGTTAACTGGTAATACGCAGAACACGATCTTCAGTCCGGGGGCCGCGCCCCCGGCTTCCGGAGGGCAGGCAACGCCCTGCCTTCCGGAAGAAACAGTGAAGCATCGCACATACCATAGCCCCCTTTTCGCTTCCCTTGCTGTGTTGGCAATGGTGGTTGGAGCCGTACGCTCAACGGCGCAACTGCCTGTGCGTACGCGGGAAGTGCGCTTACTTGCCGATAATGATGTGAACTATACCATTATCCGCAGTGTGCCAGGGCTTTCTTCAAACTGGAGTCTTACCCAACCAGGGTCGGTAGGCGTTACAGGCTCACTGCAGTTGAGCACAGTAAGCGGAAGCGATGCCGCAATGAGCTGGTTGGCACCCGGAGCAGCAGGGTACATGCTAGGCATTTCTGCCGGTATTCCCGCATGGGTTGATCCATCAACATATTTAACAGGTAGCTTCTGGTCGCTTTTGGGGAATGCCGGTACAAACCCTGCCACACAGTTCATTGGCACCACCGATGCGCAGCCATTGGTGATACGGACAAATAATACGGAGCGCATGCGCCTTCTATCTACCGGCGAAGTAGGGATAGGCACCAGTACGCCAACAACGAATACCCGACTAACTATTGCCAACATAGCTGCAACTAGCGGGCTTGGTGCATACATAAATATGAGCGGGACAACCACCAGCAGTGGACTTCGCATAGACAACATCGGTGCCACTGGCGCAGACAATGCGGGCATTCAGTTAAGCAGCACATCGAACGGAATCGGAACAGCTATACAAATAGGGACGTACACCGGCTCCTTCGACCCTTCGCTAGGCATAGAAATCCAGGCATCCAGCAACGGAGTAACATATGAGCCTACTACAACAGGGAATGGAGTAGGATATCGTGCAGGTACATCTGCAAACCGAGCAAACCTGGGTGTTGAATCGTATGCACGAGCACTCGCCGGTCAGTCCGGATTTGCATTGCGTGCAGACGTTAATGCTGTTGCCGCAGGAACAGGAATTGGTGCATACATCAGTTCAAGTGGAACTACAGGCACCTTGTGGCCAGTTGTAGTTAGCAGTGCCGACAACCGCGACGTTTATTTAGGTTCTTCGGCTGCAGATCTACCTGCCTCGCTCTCCACATTGCTGTCCGGTACGGCCAACGCAAACACCACAAGAATGCATAGCGCACGATTGAGTGGAACGTTGACATTCCGCGGCACGGGAACAGGTGTTTCTACATTTACAGCCGGTGCACAGGGTTCGACCAACATTAATTACACACTTCCGGTTGCCGCCCCTGCTGCGAACGGGTATGCGTTGGTTAGTACTACAGCCGGCGTGATGAGCTGGCAAAATGCCGATGGTTTTGGAATTCTGGAAGAAGTAACTGCCGGTAATGGAAATGTGCGTAGAAAAGTTGCCTACGTTCAGGGATCTACTGTAGGTACACCTGGCAACTGGGCAATTGACCTGCAGGGAGAACGAAATGCGGTTTCACAAACTGCAAGCGGGAACTATTCTGGCACACTTTCGGGTCGAAGAAACACTTCTGCAGGTTTGGCATCGGTTGTGGCCGGTGGCATGAACAACGCAGTTTCTTCCAGCAGCGACAACTATGCAGCAATAGTTGGTGGGGATGACAACACAATTTCCGGTTCCGCAACGAGGTCATTAATTGGTGCAGGCTCATCAAACACATTGTCTGCTTCTGACTACGCAACAATCGTCGCAGGACATAGTAACAGTATCTCGTCGTCTCTCCGGTCGTTTATTGGTGCCGGGTGGACGAACACGGTAACAACGAGTGCAAACATGTCGGCGCTTGCAGGTGGCCAAAACAACTCGATTTCGGGCTCGACTCATGCATTCCTAGGGTCAGGATCGGGCAACAGTATTGTTACGAGTTCGAACTACTCCGTTATAGCTGGTGGGCAAAGTAATTCCATCCAGAATTCTACGAATGCATTCATTGCAGGCGGTAATGCAAACACCATACAAACTAGCGGGAACTTTGCTGCCATTGGCGGAGGATCGTCGAATACGATTACGCAGAGCGTGAATACCGCAATTGTAGGCGGAGAATCTAATACGCTGGAGAACTTTGCACACCGATCCACAATTCTTGGTGGACGTAATCTCACGCTACGAGCTACAGAAATGCTTGGCTATAATGCGGGTGGCGCGATGACGGTGAACAACAGTGCAACTGCGATCCTTGCCAACGTTGATCTTTGGATTGCCAACAACGATAACACAGCACGCGCCATTCGTTTCTATGAACCACAGAGCACAACAGGAACATTCCCGGCGGCTGCAACGCAGTATGTTGCCCTGCGAGCTCCCTCGTCGCTTACTGTTAGTACAACGTATGATTTGCCACCATCATACCCATCTATTGATAATTACATTCTAACCTCCACAACAGGAGGCGTGATGAGTTGGCAGGATGCAAATTCCCTAATTACGAACTTCTGGTCGCTCACTGGTAATGCGGGAACCTCGCCGGCGTCAAACTTTATTGGAACAACAGATGCTCAACCGTTAGTAATACGGACAAACAACACCGAAGCAGCCCGATTCCTTACCACAGGTCAGCCACGTTTAAGCTTTGTGGCAGGCGTGGCCAACAGCAGCATTCCAGCCGGCGCCGACCGTTTTCTTGTTGCCGATAATGCCGGTAATGTGGACCAGGTAGAATATGCAGC
>CAZGHI010000003.1:88548-91262 GCA_964525565.1 uncultured Hyphomicrobiales bacterium | reverse complement strand
CATTCAATCAACTGACATTCAAGAGTTCAACTACGAAATAACGGGGGCTAGGCCAACCTATTAATTTTTGACGGCACGACATTTAATAAATATGGACACGTAGCAATTGTGTCAAACGTGACAGAAAATGAAATTGAAATAATACAACAAAATCCAGGTCCGTTTAGTAAATCAAGAGAGACCTTTGCACTTGACACCAAAGAGGGAAAATGGGAAATAAAAAACAAACGAATTTTGGGATGGTTAAGGAAGGACTGACACTACTGAAAAAAGAAAGCCGACCGCATAACACGGGTTCTGCGTCAGGTGGGGTGACGTGCAAACGTAGAGCTTTGTGCTTCTTTTCAAGTTCAGCACCGGTTGACTGTTCTGTCGCGGACCCCCCCCCGAACGTAAGGCCACGTAACGTTGTGCGTTCGCGCAAACCAACAACATACCAGTAAATGACGAACTTAACTCTACTTCTACATTACAAACGAATCCACATTGCAGTAGCCACGGTGCCTGGTATGCCACGACTTTGTAATGTGGCAACATCTGACTGAATAATTCTACCGATATTAGAATCCTTAAATTTTTGAATATAAAACGACATGAGTTCGGATAACCCGATATTAAATAGTCCTTATGATGAACCGATTCTGCACTATGCGACAGATGCAGACGGTTCATTAAACTATCAGGACATCAGACAAGGCAGACGGATTTTCACTCCAGACATACAAGCAATGCCAACAAAGCAAGGTCCGCAATCTTCAGTTTTTGAAGTAAATGACTTTGCCGCAGAATATGGCGAACACCTGATTAACCTTTGTCGCAAGGAAGTTGGAAAGTGGAGAGCCGAGAAATATCCCAATACGACAAGAGTAACAAAAGAACTTCTTCTGTTTTGGTTTGAAAATCCTGAACGGCACGCAGTAAGAAAACTATTCTTTGCACAGCGAGAAGCCATTGAAACAGCCATTTGGCTGAACGAAGTGGCTGGGAAATCTAATGCTGGACAGAATATTTTGAATAAAATACGTGACGGACAAAGAACAGTAAGTGACAATCCGGAAGACCAATTGCCACGCCTTGCTTTTAAAATGGCAACCGGAACGGGCAAGACCGTTGTAATGGGTTGCTTAATTCTTTATCACTACTTCAACAGACAGGAGTACAAAAGCGATACCCGATTTGCAGATTACTTTCTAATTGTTACACCCGGCGTTACCATTAAAGACCGCCTGGGTGTTTTGATGGTGGACACAAAAAATAAATACCAACGGGAAGATTATTACTTCCAAAGGGGCTTGGTTCCGCAAAGTTTGGAACACCGACTTGAAAACTTAAATGCAAGATTGGTCATTACAAACTACCACGCATTTGAACCCAAAATTTTACAAGGCAACAAAAGAAGTCCGCTTGATGGCAAGTTGGATGCAGACGGTAAAAAACAAGAAGCCAAGGAAGATTTCTCTCAAGTTATTCGCAGAATTTTGGGCAAATTCAAAAAAGACAGCCGACTGCTTATTTTGAACGATGAAGCCCATCACTGCTATTTGCCCAAATCATCAGGAAAAACCGAAGACAACGAAGAAGCAGACGAGAATGCACGAGCAGCCGTTTGGTTCACAGGTCTAAAAGAAATTTCGCTTCGCCATAAACTGCAATTTGTTTATGACCTTTCGGCAACACCCTACTACTTGCAAGGTTCAGGCTACACGCCATACAGTTTGTTTCCGTGGGTGGTTACTGATTTTGGATTGATTGAAGCCATTGAAAGCGGACTGGTGAAAATTCCGTTCTTACCGGAAAGCGACAACACACAAGAGATTACACAAGCCAAATTGCGTGACATCTATTCGTATGTGAAAGATGAATTGCCACGTAAAGGACAACGCAAGAAAAAATCGGAAGCGAAAGAAAAAGGAACAACGCTGAAAGAAGCTCCGCCAAATCTTCCTGCTTTGGTAAAAGGTGCGTTAGACCAATTCTACAACCACTACAAAGATTACTTTGACGGGCAACGAAGGCAGAATGAAGAAAAACGCAATCTATTTTCTGCACCGCCCGTTTTTATTGTGGTTTGCAACAATACTTCGGTTTCCAAAGAAGTGTATAAATACATTGCCGGTTACGAATATGAAAATGAAAATGGTGAATTGGTAACCGTTTCAGGTGCTAAAGACCTTTTCAGTAACTACGACCCTGTTACTAAGAAAGCATTGAAACGTCCGCCAACGTTGTTGATTGACAGTGATGCGTTGGAAAACAGCGACCAAATCAATGAGGAATTCAAAAAGATTTTCGCTTCTGAAATTGAAGAGTTCAAGAAAGACTATGCTCGTGTGTACGGACAAGGCAGTGCAGAACTGATTACCGATGCACAAATATTGCGTGAAGTAGTAAACACCGTTGGCAGGCAGGGTAAATTAGGTGCTCACATTCGTTGTGTGGTTTCAGTTTCCATGCTCACCGAAGGTTGGGATGCAAATACCGTAACCCACATCATGGGTATTCGCAAATTCGGTTCTCAATTGCTTTGCGAACAGGTGGCTGGTCGTGCCTTGCGCAGAATGAATTACTTTTTGCAGGGTTACGACAAAAGCGGCAACCCCACCAACGACAAACGAAAGATTGTGGTGGAGAAATTCCCGCCCGAATATGCTCACATCATTGGCGTGCCTTTCAAAATGTTTAAAGGCGGCACAACAACCCCACCACCCCAACCT
>CAZGHI010000003.1:87229-88507 GCA_964525565.1 uncultured Hyphomicrobiales bacterium | reverse complement strand
GAAGCACACGAAATCTCTTTTCCGAATGTGGTAGGTTATCGTGTGGAGCATGCTGCCAACGAACTGAAATACGATTACAGCAAGGTAGAAAACTTTGAAGTGGTTTGTTCTGAGTTTCCCTTGCAAACAACAATGGCATCCGCATTTCTGCCAAAAGAAGAAAAACTGCAAGTGCAGAGTGTATTTGAAAAACGCAACCAGGAAATCATTTTTCTGCTTACCAAGGAACTCATCAAATATCATTTCAGCGATGACGACCAAAACCCAAGGTTTCAATACTTCGGCAAGCTGAAAGAAATTGTGGAGTATTGGTATGACAATAAAGTTGTGCTGATTGGCGAGAAAGACGAGAAGTATAAAAAACTACTCTACTTCAACGATCCGAAAATTATGGCAGACCATATCCGCAGGGGAATCAATCCGCATATCAATACTGCCGAGTTCATTCGCCCTGTGTTCAACTACTACAACAAATTCGGCAGCACCAAATATGTAAATGGCCATACGGCTAAGGAAGTTTTTCCAACCAGGAAAAGTCATGTAAACTTTGTGGTTGCTGATACAGAAACATGGGAACAGATAGCCGCTAAAACTCTGGAAGAATTGCCACAGGTGGAAAGTTATGTGAAAAATGCGTTTCTCGGTTTTGCCATTCCGTATGTGAAAGAAGGTAAGGACAAACAATACTTTACCGATTTCATTGCACGGGTAAAAGGCAAAGACGGCACGGTAAAAAACCTGATCATTGAAATTACAGGCATGAGCAAAGACAAAGAGGAAAAAAAATGGTATGTGGAAAACCGTTGGCTGCCTGCCGTAAACGCTGTGAAAGACAAATACCGTTATCCCGAATGGCACTTCATTGAAATTACCAATGACATAAGAAACATTAAGAACCAATTGGCTGACAAAATCGCAAGCATATGAAATCAGATGAAATACGAAGTCTGTTTGCACAATTTGAGGCAGCAGCAGCCGAAGTAGAAGGTGTAGAATGCTGGAGTGCTAGAGAACTTCAAACCCTATTGGGCTATAACAAATGGGAAAACTTTGAAAGGGTCATTGATAAGGCAAAAGCGGCCTGCAGCAATGCCGGTGAGCAGGTGTCCGATCACTTTCCTGACGTCAGGAAGGTGATAGAAGCCGGAAAAGGAGCTAAACACGAAATTGACGATATGCTGCTGACCCGCTACGCCTGCTACCTGGTAGCCCAGAACGGTGATGCCCGTAAAGAAGAAATCGCTTTTGCACAAAACTACTTTGCTGTACAAACCCGAA
>CAZGHI010000003.1:85224-87201 GCA_964525565.1 uncultured Hyphomicrobiales bacterium | reverse complement strand
CGGTTATTGGAATACGAACGGGTGATTGCCCGTGAGAAATTGAGCCAGACAGAAAAACAGCTTTCCGGAATCCTTTATGAACGCGGTGTGGACAGTCAGGGCTTTGTCATTATTCGCTCAAAGGGCGACCAGGCGCTGTTCAGGCTGAATACCCAAGTGCTCAAAAGGAAAATGGGAATTCCCGATAACCGCCCGGTGGCAGACTTTTTACCCACCATCAGTATCAAAGCCAAAGACCTGGCCGCGGAAATGACCGGCCTGAATGTGCAAAGCAAAGACCTCAAAGGGCAGGGTAAAATTGAAAAGGAACATATTGACAACAATGCAGCCGTAAGAGAAATGCTGGCGAAAAGGGGCATCATTCCCGAAAACCTGCCCCCGGCCGAGGATGTAAAGAAACTGCAGCGCAAACTGGAAAGCGATGAGAAAAAAAGTACTGAAAGAAGCCAAAACCAAAAAAGGCAAAAAGAAATAGTATGGCAAAGAAAATAGAGAGCATCAAACACAACAAAGACAAGCGGGCACACATACCCAGCAAGGAAGAAGCGGGGTATGAAGAGGCAAACCCCAAAGTACAGCAGGGCAAGAAAACCCTTGAACTGCCTAAAAACCCGGTGGTGCACCGCGGGCAAGACCCCGAACTCTTTTGGCTGAACAAATACGGCAATGATGACAGGGATGATTTACTGCGGGTGGACATACGCAGCTTATACCGACACGAACACATTGCCCCGGAAACACTCATCAGTAACCTTTACAAGGTAACAGAAAACCAAAGCAGCCAAATGGATTTGTTCAGCGTGAACGATCTTTTTGGCAATGCACTGGAGAAAGACGAACTGGAAAAAGTAAGCGAATACTACCACCATCAGGACGGCTGGACCAATCGCCTGATACAGGGCGACAGCCATTTGGTAATGGCAAGTTTACTTGAACGGGAAGGTATGGCAGGCCAAGTGCAAACCATTTATTTCGACCCGCCTTATGGCATTAAATACGGTAGCAATTGGCAAATCAAGCTGAATAACCGCGATGTAAAAGACGGACAAGATGAAAGCCTTGCCGGTGAACCCGAAGTGATAAAAGCCTTCCGCGACACTTGGGAATTAGGTATTCATTCTTATCTCTCATATTTAAGAGACAGATTGATTATCGCGAGAGAATTATTGAACGATACAGGTTCTTGTTTTGTTCAGATTGGTGACGAAAATGTCCATTTGGTTAGAAACTTAATGGATGAGGTTTTTGGAAGCGAAAATTTTGTAAGTCAAATTACTGTTAGTAAAACTTCAGGATTAGGTCAAAAATATCTCGATAGTGTTTCAGATTATATTATATGGTTTGGGAAAATTAAAGAGAAACTAAAATTTAGACCATTATTTTTAGAAAAGATAGTTGGTGGTGTAGGTGGTGATGCGTATAGATTTATTGAAACACCTGACAAGCAAAGAAGAAGAGCTACTAATTCTGAAATTGAAAACTTTGAAGATTTAATTAAAAAAGGTTACAAATTTTTCAGGTTAAGTGATATACGTTCTCAAAGCGGAAATGAAAAAGCTGCATTTTCTATTCTTTTTGAAGGAAAGGAATATCACCCTAAGCATCTTTATTGGAAAACATCTCAGGATGGAATAAATAATTTAATCAAAAAAAATAGGATTATTTCATCTGGAAATACTTTGAACTACGTGCGATTTGCTAATGACTTTCCTGCATTCCCAATAAATAATATATGGAGTGATTTAAGTAGTGGTGTTGGCGAGAAATATTATGTAGTTCAAACAAATGCTAAAATAGTTCAACGATGCCTTCTCATGACCACCGACCCGGGTGATTTGGTGCTTGACCCCACCTGCGGCAGCGGCACCACGGCTTATGTGGCCGAGCAGTTTGGCAGAAGATGGATAACCATTGATACCAGCCGTATTGCTTTGAACATTGCCAAACAACGCCTGATGACGGCCGTGTTTCCATATT
>CAZGHI010000003.1:64160-85214 GCA_964525565.1 uncultured Hyphomicrobiales bacterium | reverse complement strand
CTCTATGATGAAGCCAGCGGTGACATCAGGCAGGGATTTATTTACAAAACTGTTCCACACATCACGCTGAAAAGTTTAGCCAATGACGAACCACCCGCCACAGAAACCCTATATGATAAACCCGAAATTGACAACAAGAAACTCCGTGTAAGCGGTCCGTTCACGGTTGAAACTTTGCAAAACTTTGAGCCTACTGCACCCGAAGCATTGGAAGAAGAAGCCAGGTCAGCCGAAGATGCTACGGTGTTTGAAGAAACCGTAAAACAGCATTTGGTAAGTGCGGGCATTAAAAACGGCAGAAAAGATGAACAGGTGGTTTTTTCAAGAGTAGAATTATTGAGCCATCCTTACTTACATGCCGAAGGTTTCTACATGAACGGCACTGGCGAGAAAAAGGCATACATCCACATTGGGCCAAAGTTTGGCACCGTGAGCAAAAATGCCGTAAACGAAGCGGTAAAAGAATGCCGTTTGCGTGGCGATGCACAGTGGCTTATCATCCTTGGGTTTAGCTTTGAAAGCGACATTGAAGGCGGCAGCCAAACCACCAGCATGGGCAGGTTTGAAGTAACCAAAGCCCGCATTCATGACGATTTGATGCAAGACGGTTTAAAGAAAAAGCCGGGTAAGAGTGCAGCCAGCTTTGTTACCATTGGCGAACCCGATATTGAGTTAGTGGTTAGTGGGGAGTGGTTAGTGGACAGTAGTAAGAAAATTTTATGTAGTTATGACATCTTTAAAAAACTTTCAGGAGTTAATAGTCTGGCAAAAGTCAATGGACTTAGCCAGGCAGATATATCAGCATACATCGTCCTTTCCCAAAGAAGAGATATATGGCTTGACTTCGCAGATGAGAAGATCGGCAGTAAGCATTCCGGCAAACATAGCGGAAGGGCAGGCGCGGAACAGTACGGGCGAGTTCCGTCAGTTCTTGGGGATAGCCAAAGGTTCTTTGGCGGAATTGCAGACTTTGATCATTTTATCAGCGAACTTGGGTTTTCTGACGAACGAAAATTCAGAGAACTTGCTGATGAACTGCGAAGAAGTCGCAAAGATGCTGAATGGATTAAAGAAATCTCTTTCACCAAAGAACTAACCACTGCCCACTACCTACTGACCACCATCCTCGGTTTGGATATTTACGACCCCATCAAAGACGAAGTAAAAGCCCGAAATGTATCCGACATTGCTTACTGGATGGTAGATGATGATTATGACGGCAGCAACTTCATTGTAAAACAAGTTTTCTTCTGCGGTGGCGACAAAGACGAGTTTGACAAATGGAAGAAAGGTTTGGAAAGTCTTGCCAAAGACAGCACCAAAAAGAAAGTAGAGAAAACCCTTAAAATTGAAATTGACGATGAAGCCTTTGACCGCCTTTACGGCCACATTTCGCATCCGATTGAAGTGAAAAAGAAAGGACAGAAAATTGCCGTTCGGGTTATTTCGCAGTTCGGTGAAGAAACCACGAAAGTTTTAACTGCTGATAAGTAGTTATTGCAATGAGTGAGTTTAGCTATTGCACACGTGTACACTCATGTACACCCCACAACCCTACCCGTAAACTAAAGCGTCCATAAAGGTTTGACTTTCCAAAGGTTAGATTACATCAGAATATCCTTACTGCAGTCACAGTGGCATTACACATCCAACACGTACTCCATTCCAACTTTGACGCAGATACCCAATAACAACAATACGTATCGAGCACAACGGCAGAGCATCTGATGTTAACATCCTTCTTGATACATTGACCACAACATATACGAAGTAGGCTGACTACACCACCAATCAGTTGTGAAAGTTGATACGTTTCTGCTCCGAACACCATAGCCGCTGAAGGCAGAGCTGTGTCGGCTTTCACTACAGCACACAACATCTCAAAAAGTGAGAAACACTGATACAGCATCAGTTTCACCGGAAGAATATTCCATAGAAATTGCTTGCGCAACCAGATGATTGCAATTATATTTGCAACCATGTAGTTGCACGATGGATATTATGGAAGCACGACGGGACGTATTTCAAGCCATTGCAGACCCTACCAGACGGGCAATCATAATGCTGTTGGCGGTTGGTGCAATGACACCCAATGCCATTGCAGAACATTTTAACAGTAGCAGGCAAGCAGTATCGAAACACTTGCACATCTTGTCGGAATGCGAAGTGGTAAAACAAGAACACCTAGGAAGAGAAATCTACTACCATCTTAACGCCAAAAAAATGTACGATATCGAAAAGTGGTTAGAGCAGTTTAAGAAGTTGATGTCTAAGCGCTTTAGCCAGCTAGACCGTGTTTTGGAACAACTGAAAAGCAATAGATTATGAACAAGGATATTCTATTCACCTTTACGGTTGACAAGGACTCTAATCAGATACGTGTTGAGCGATCGTTTAACGCCCCCTTACACGTGGTTTGGGATGCTTGGACACAAGCTGAGATTCTAGACCAATGGTGGGGACCTAAGCCATGGAGAGCAGAAACAACGCATTTAGACTTTACCGAAGGCGGGTACTGGCTCTATGCTATGGAGGGACCAGCAGGTGAAAAACATTGGTGTAAGGCAGACTTCATTACTATTCATCCAAAACAGTATTTCGCTGCTATAGAAACATTCACCGACGAAGATGGAAACCCAAACACTTCGTTGCCCCGTAACAAATGGGAAAACACGTTCACTGACCTGGGCGATCAAACGCTGGTACACGTTACTATTTCCTTCGACTGCCTAGACGACATTGAAACCATTATTCGCATGGGATTCAGAGAAGGATTTACATCAGGTTTGCAAAACCTTGACCATTACATAGAAACACAGTTTAAACTTCGTAGTCAGAATAAAAACACCAGTATGGCAAGAGTCTCAACATATTTGAATTTTCCGGGTAACACCGAGGAAGCCTTTACTTTCTACAAGAAGGTCTTTAAATCTGAATTCATTAATGGAATTCAACGATTTGGTGAGTTACCCGCAGACTCTAATCATCCGCCCATTGCCGAAGAGGTAAAAAACATGGTTCTGCATGTAGAGCTCCCTATTCTGGGTGGACATATTCTAATGGGTACAGATGCTCCAAAAGAAATGGGCTTTACCGTTACAAAGGGTAATAACATGCACATCCAGGTGGAGCCTGATAGCCGAGAAGAAGCAAAACGGATTTTTGACGAACTGTCAGAAGACGGCATTGTTGAACATCCAATTCAGGATATGTTCTGGGGTGCGTACTATGGTAGCCTTCAAGACAAGTTCGGAGTAAACTGGATGATTAACCACCAGAAATAGTAACACTGAAGACCTGTCGCCGACAATCGGCAGACAACATACAAGGAATACTCATCCCTTCAGGCCTTACCAGATCGCTTGTCCTCCTACATACTCAGATATTCTCGTATCAACGCTTAGTTTTAATACGATCTATACTCCGATTCACGTCAGTTCGCTACACTCGTAACCACTTGTCGTTAGCATGCTATCACACGGTACAGTGAAAATCTTAACCAAGCACTGGTTCGATTTAGGAATTGTACTAACACTTCCCGTCCTGTACTTCTTGTTTAAGGCAGACAATCTTACTCACTATGACTACATAATGTGGCTTAGCCTAGTTTCTCTCTTTCTCCATCAGTTCGAGGAGTATAGACTGGTTGGCACGTTTCCCGGTATGGTGAATAGAATAATGTACAAGAGTGATGCACCGGATAGATACCCGCTGAATGCACTAACATCAGTTTATGTTAATGTTTGCGTTGGTTGGCTATCGTATTTTCTTGCAGCAGTTTTCGGCGAAAATGCTGTGTGGCTTGGCATTGCAACAACTCTTGTCTCGCTTGGAAATATCATCGCCCATACACTGGTTTTTAACATAAAGGGAAAGACGTTTTACAATGCCGGCATGGCTACATGTTGGTTACTTTTTGCACCCTGTGTTTACTTTTTCTTTATCACTATTCACAAAGAACAGATCGTAAGGGTAACGGATTACCTGATTGGAATACCGAGCGGTATTCTGCTCAATGTAGTTGGTATTATTAAGTTTATTGACTGGTTCGCAGACAGAGATACGAAGTACATTTTTGAACAGAGAAACCTATTACCTGCCGACAGGCACTTCAACAACAAGTAACACAAGCGTTACGCTGTACGAGGAAACGTAATTTCTCTAACTACCTCACAATTGCGTTGCACAACGCTCTCGACATTGTTATCTGTGCATACACTTCATTCCCACCCATGTTAATGCAGCATTTGTTGCCATGATGCAAAACAAGCATGAGTAAACATACTGCTGCGCAGAGCAGAGCGCAATAACGAATTGCGTATAACAATACACTATGCATATTAATGACAATCATTATTCTTGCAGACATTGTTTGTATAACTATTAAAGACGAGTGTTTAATCTATGAAGCTGAGCAGAGCAATTGTGTTGTTGAGTTGTACTCTAATTCTTGTGCAGCATGTATATCCGCAAGTTGGAATCATCGATCCCAATTTTTCCCTTGGAACAGGATTTGGTCCCGACCAGTGGACGGGTAGATGCCATAGTCTGATCCAACAACCTGATGGCAAACTGCTTGTAAGCGGCCTGTTTAGTACATATAATGGCGACACAACCATCTACATTACTCGATTAAACCTGGATGGCACAAGAGACAAAAGTTTCACGAGTTACTTCTCTCAGAGTCCGCTGCGCTATGTAAAAACCATGGCCTTGCAAGATGATGGAAAAATTGTTGTCGGTGGCTACTTCAGTCGAATACAGGGTATTCCACGAAACAATATTGCACGACTGAACAGCGACGGTTCCTTAGATACAACTTTCAATCCTGCTTCCGGCTTCGACCTGAACATAAATTCTGTTTGCATACAGCCTGACGGGAAAATTGTTGTCGGTGGCGTGTTCTCCACGTACGACCATGAATGGGGTGGATCTCGAACACCTGTAAATGGCATTGCACGATTGAATGCCGATGGCTCATTAGACAATACTTTCTCTATTGGTACCGGCTTCTCGGGTAGTACAGGTATTGGACAAAGAGAGATTCATAAAGTTGTCCTGCAACCCGATGGAAAAATTCTCGTTGGCGGACATTTTAGTTTATTCAACAACACATCAAGTTTACTCGTAACCCGATTGAATGCCGATGGTACAATTGACGATACCTTTAACGCACAGTCCAATTTTTCACTCGATGCAGCAGGTTACTATGGACAGGTTTACGATATAGTGCTTCTGCCAAACGGACAAATACTGATAAGCGGCAACTATGGCAATACCACTAGCTTGTCGAAGGGTATTGACAGACTGAATGCTGATGGTAGCATGGACAATACTTTTCGTATTTCTCACCAGGCAGATTTCCGTTGTTTTGCTTTTGACGTGCAATCCGATGGTAAGATCATTACGTCAAGAGTAAACTTCGGCTCGGCTGACGAAGCCTATGTTATCGAACGACTGAATGCCGATGGCTCGCTGGACGTTTCATTTCCAGCAAGGTATGTTAACAATGATGTCAATGATGTGCTCGTGCAAAACGACGGCAACATCACGATTGTTGGTTATTTCACCTACAATCCTACAGGAATAATGAGACTGATTGGCGACACTCCCCACTCAACTAGTGTTCCCGCATATTCAGAAAATCAGTTGCATTATTATCCGAACCCTGCCAGCGACGTTATTACATTGAGTAATCTGCCAATCAATTCTTCAGTACGAATACTTGATGTTACCGGGAGAATCGTGTATAGCGCGTTTGCCAATAACGATCAGTTTGTAATCAATGTAAAGGACTTGAAGAGTGGGCTTTACGTTGTACACGTTGAACACAACAATGTGATTACCAGCAACAAACTGCTCATTAACAACTAGATAGAGCAACAGTTCCTGCCAGCATCACCTCCCGCACCGTGGTAATGTGATGGACACAGCAAGCCGCTGAAGAGGCTGTTTTTGTTGTGGTGTTGTTGCAGACGTAGAGCTTATCGTCTGCAGCTTTGCCCGATTGTGTCCAAAGTAAACAGTACCAAACGGATTCGAACGACGGATATCACTGTTAGCAACAGAACAACGGTTCTGACGAACTACTGAAAGTGCTGCGGTTATCGAGACTGAACGTGAAACACTCTGCAAAGTGATGTACTTCTGCCTATAACGATGTACACTGATCAGCCGAGCGTTTGTGTTTGAAACCCGATGGTACATACCTCATCTGCTGTGCAGTTGATGCCATAATGCAGAAACTGACGGTAAAAGTAGAAATAAACTCTTTTGTTAACCATGTAGCAAGCTTGCAGAAGAAAATCAACCAACGTGTGTTACTAATGCATAGACCTCATTCTCACCGAGAACATCTACACCACGTATTGGTGTATTATTCATCTCCACCGTCCATACGTTTATAGCGCTTCCTTTCGCAGTCCCAGGAGTCAGTTTACCGAATAGTTAGTGCGCATGTGTATTTCATTGCGCAACTCACTTGCTTCAATGGAACACCAGAGAGGTTGTAGCGAACCTGTTAATCTTCTTTTGTCCCACAAATGGTATAGAAAATCCTTGAACTTGCTTAACCGCACGTCACGATCATACCTGGTAGAATTTCTCACACTTCGTCAGAACGCATCTTCCCCACTCTGTGTGGTGGGGTTGCTCACTGAATGCATTACCGTCAGGAATAGTAGTTCACTGTAGTTGCAACGATGCATCAACTTCAACCAGCAACATCTGGCACTGTCCATACAACGTACCATGTTACGTAGCAATGTGCAGCTCTTGAAGCGTACATGATGTATTCCGTGAAACAATGGTGAATCAATTCCTACCTGTACAAACATCCATGCAGTAGGTTCATCAACATAAACAACAGCCCCTTTCCTCTCCTTAATACTAGGCCACTACGCACAACAGCAAGACAAGCTTTGGGTACCTCAGATAATTTGCACTATCCCTATAACCTTTCCCTCTAGTCCCTAAGTTTGCATCTATGCTCGACTACTACAACCTCGACAGCCTACTCACCGACGAAGAGAAACTTGTGCGCAGTACCGTTCGTGAGTTTGTGAACGACAATGTACTGCCCATCATCGAACACCATGCCCGCGAAGGAACCTTCCCACTGCATCTGGTAGAGAAAATCGGCGAGCTGGGACTATTTGGCATTACGCTGCCGCAGGAGTACGGCTGTGCCGGCTTGAACAACGTGTGTTATGGGCTTGCCATGCAAGAATTGGAACGTGGCGACAGCGGCATTCGCAGTTTTGCCTCCGTACAGAGTTCTCTGGTAATGTACCCCATATATGCGTTTGGGTCGGAGCAACAAAAACAACGATGGCTACCTCGCTTAGCAAAGGGTGAAGCTATAGGCTGTTTCGGTCTTACCGAACCCGATTACGGCTCCAACCCCGGTGGCATGGTAACCACAGCAAAGCGATCGGAAGGGGGCTTTGTTTTAAACGGGGCCAAAATGTGGATCACCAACGGAACCCTTTCCGATGTTGCCGTTGTTTGGGCAAAGCTCGATGGAGTTGTGCGTGGCTTTCTTGTGGAAAAGGGAATGAAGGGATTCACTGCCCCCGAGATGAAGGGCAAACATTCGTTACGAGCATCGGTAACATCGGAGCTGGTATTTCAGGATGTAGAGATACCCGAAGAAAACATACTACCCGGCGTTGAAGGTTTGCGTGGTCCCCTATCATGCTTAACACAGGCTCGATACGGAATTTCGTGGGGTGTTCTTGGCGCTGCAATGCACTGCTACGAAAGCTCGCTTAACTATGCAAAGAGCAGAATCACGTTTAACCGACCCATTGCAGGCTACCAGCTTATACAAGATAAATTGGTTTACATGCTTACCGAAATCACCAAGGCGCAACTATTGGTGTGGCGTCTTGCACATCTTAAAGATCAAGGCATCATGCGTCCGCAGCAGGTATCGCTTGCAAAACGCAACAACTGCGAGATTGCACTTAACATTGCTCGCATTGCACGCGAAATTCACGGCGCCAACGGCATCCTTGATGAGTATCCGATTATGCGTCATGCAGCAAATCTGGAAAGTGTAAAAACCTACGAAGGCACACACGAGATGCACACACTTATCCTTGGCCAAGATATCACCGGACTTGCAGCATTCACGGGCTAATTGTGAGCAGCGATAACGGATCTAAGCCAAACAGAACATGGCCGCTTACCATTGCTGCCATAGGTGTAGTGTATGGCGACATTGGAACCAGTCCGCTGTATGCAATCAAGGAGTGTTTTGGCGAACACTACGGTCTGGAGTCAGGAATAACGGAGGTATTTGGAATTCTCTCGTTGATATTCTGGTCACTGACTCTTGTTGTTTCGATTAAGTACCTGGGCATCATTCTGCGTTTCGACAACAAAGGCGAAGGCGGAGAGATGGCCCTGATGGAACTGGTGTCGCCATTTGTAAAGTCGCGAGCCTCACTTGCGGCAATTACAGCACTCGGATTGTTTGGTGCAGCTCTGTTATATGGTGATGGCGTGATAACACCTGCTATATCCGTGCTTTCTGCCATGGAAGGCCTTACTGTTGTTACACCCGACCTTCAGCGGTTTGTTGTTCCCATCACCATCGTGATTTTACTTGGCCTCTTTTCCATTCAAAAAAGAGGAACCGGCGGCGTTGGAAGCATCTTTGGTCCGGTTACCATTGTTTGGTTTTTAACAATGGGACTCCTAGGAATTGTCTCCATTGCACAAACGCCAGCCGTTATTCAGGCACTCAATCCCTGGTTTGCGTACAACTATTTCGTCCACCATGGCCTTGCAGGTGCCCTGGTACTTGGCTCTGTATTCCTTGTTGTCACGGGTGGCGAAACGGTATATGCCGATATGGGACATTTTGGGCCAACACCAATTCGGCGCGGTTGGTTTCTTCTTGTTTTTCCCTGTCTGCTATTCAATTATTTCGGACAAGGGGCTTTGCTAATGCGGGAAGGCCATATTGCAAGCACCGTAGCAAATCCATTCTACCACATGGTACCCTCGTGGGGAGTAATACCGCTAATAGCAATCTCTACACTTGCTACAATCATCGCATCCCAGGCAGTGATTAGTGGTGCTTTCTCTCTTACGTGGCAGGCTCTGCAACTAGGTAATCTTCCCAGGATTAAAATCCTACACACGTCGCATACAGAACGCGGCCAGATTTACATTCCATTTATCAACTGGTCTCTGTTTCTTGTAACGGTGTTTTTGGTGCTTGAGTTCAAAACATCAAGCAACCTTGCAGCCATGTACGGCATTGCTGTTAGCACAACAATGGTTATCACAACGATGATCGCATGGCATGCCATGCGTAAGATTGCCGGCTGGGGTATAGTTCTTTCGCTGGCCGTGACACTGTTGTTTCTGATTGTAGATGTAAGCTTCTTCTCGATGAATGCTATTAAAATTCCACAGGGTGGGTGGGTTCCCATCGTGTTGGCTTGTGCTATCATGCTCATCTTCGTTACGTGGCGTCGTGGACGTAATCTGTTGCGCATGGCAATTGAACGAAGAACACAGCCCCTTGAAGAACTAATCGAAGACATTGACACATACACAACCGTGCCGGGAACAGCCCTATACATGAGTGGCTATGAAGGTACCGCCCCCCCCGCATTGGTGTCGAACGTTCGTTACAATCGGTGTAGGCACGAGGTAATCATTTTGCTTACTATCTCGGTTGGTACGGAAGCACGCATACCTCGAGAAAAACGCTACGACATTAAAGTGCTGCCGAAGAATTTCTACCAGGTTGTGTTGCACTACGGCTTTATGGACCAGCTCGACCTGGCCACCGACATCTCGTACTTACCTGAGTTTGACATTCCAATAGATATCACCGATGCCACGTTTGTCCTCGGCCATGAAACGCTCACGGTAAGCGATCGTGGAGGAATGGCATGGTGGAGGAAGCACATTTTTGTGTTCCTCCACCGCAATTCCAGAACGCCGGTAAAGTACTACGGAGTACCCTTCAAACGGGTACTCGAAGTTGGTGGAAATGTAGAGATTTAACAGCGTCGCCACGTACTCTGTGCTGCTACTCTAATTGCTTGTTTACAACTCAAACAGGACGCGCACACCGGTGGTAATGCCATTCCACATTACTGATTGGTGTTCCCCTTCGTTAGTATTGTCTTCCTTTGCCGTGTCTGTGAGTCCAAGTTCATAACCAACAGCTACACCAACGCACATCCCCGACATAATCCTGAAGTCCGCGCCAATCTGTGGTCGTACAGCTACGTGAAGAGTATTAACGTTGCTTGATTCTACATCCATGGTTTGCTCAGAACCACCATAGCTTGATTTGGTTGTTCCACTGAGGAACATTCCGGGAACAAGCATCACACCTAAGTATGGTTGAAACGCTGCGTCTTGGTCGCCACCAAGAAAGAGCCAATTAACGCCAAGACCAACATCAACATAATTGAATGTTGTTGTACTTGTTGACGTCATGCCCAGTATAGACGACTCCATCCCGAAGCCGCGCTGTGCATAACCGAGTTGCACCTGCCCACGGAGAGTGCTACCCAAAGGTATCCAAAGGTCAACACCAAACATAAAACCCATGGGAGAAGTTAGGTTGGTTGCATCTTTAGCAGCATCACCGGCAAGACTGTTGAATCGAGGTCCAACTACAGGTCCCACCATAATTCCATCACCTGCAGTTGCCCCAGAACCCGATAGCGCAAGCAAACAAAGCACCGGCAGAACATATCTTTTCATCATTCCTCCCACAGTATTGAATAACAGAACCCCGGCGGATAACCGCAGCGGCTATAATGTAATCCAATAATAGCACACGAATTATAAATTCCTACAATAACGTACCGCAGCGGAAGAAGCAATGCTCAGGCAAGAACATAGTCAAACGTTATTGTTCATCACCGCTGGTATCATAAACCCTCGTGTTACATGACGTATAATGTATATCCCGATCACAACCCGGGGTTTTGTTGTTGAACCGATGAACTTTGATACAGGATTGTCAACCGTCCACCGACGCTTCTCCGAAGAAGTCCGGTACCAGCGATGTTTTGGTTCAGCCATCTTCGTGTCCCTCATCACGAAATAACCGATTGCAATAACATTACGATTGTCAACATCCGGTTGCTGGCAAGAAGGAGAATTGAGCAAGATTGTTCTAAGTGCCAGCATCTTGTACGATTTTCGGTGAACATCTTACGGAAACAACCCCTGGCGATGGTTGCACCAATAAACCGCTGTACCACCGTGTTTCTCTTGGTACGAGCTACGGATGTTCACGGCATTGCATTATTCTGATGTACGCGATTGTATGTTCCAAATACCCCATGTTCATAGGATACTAAACCACATTGTCCGTTTTATCGGGAGGTACCGAGATTTAATAGCGTCACCTGCTATTGCGCGTTCGGTTGACTGTAAATGAACAAGTATTTTCAGGTACCTGTATTGCTTAGTACCGGTGTTGGAGTCGTTACCATGGTTTTCCGGTCAACATCACGACCTTGATGGTCAGGCACTACGTTACAGCAGTTCACCACAAGACCGGATTGCCTCCGCCACATGCATGAGCTAACCTACATCCGACCAATATCAGTTGCAGCATTTCGCTACAAATAGCAATGCCTATACGACGGGCAGAATTATCTTTTTTACAGATTGTTACTATTGTTTACAATCGAAAGAACATGGTAACGCCTACGCGGAGTCCACTACCAATCAGCCAACCGATATTCTGTTCTGTTGCCGGCGTACCCGTTGTTAGCATCGTAGAGGGTCTGCGGAATACGTAGGAAACATCGAAGGCGAGTTGATGAACATCTAACGGAATGGTTAGGTATGCACCGAGGAGAGCACCAAATCCCGCATGCGGTGAATATTGTGCTGTAACAGTTTTGGGTCCCTGATGGTTTGGGAATGCGGAGTAGTCGTCGGTCTGTGAAGCACTAACCATATAGTCCATCAAGCCGCCAATTGTTAATCCGAGTACAGAACCCGAAGAATCCAGCGGTAACAACGGAAAGCCTAGTTGGGCATTCACTTCAACGCTTGAGGCAGTGATCGTGCTGGTGAGCATTGGTTCGCCGGTAGCAGGATCAATAACATGCAGTCTATTACCCGCTACGTTCGGTGCTTGAGATTGCGGTGTGGCAAACGAGCCTTCTTCCGAACGGTAACCGGCACTAACACGAATGTGTACGTTGTTTTTTTGCAACCAGAGCGCCGATGCACCAACAAGAAATCGTGTTGGTTGTGGGAGTCCGGAAGTGTTTCCGGGCGACGATGTGGACAAAAGATAGAAAGCAGTTGGTCCCACAAACGGTGTTTGGGCAAAAGTCCCAACACCGCATGCAGATCCAAGGAAAAAAAGGACAAGAGCAGTACTGTAGAGTGATCGCATCAGCTATTGTCGTCCGGCACTTCTATGGTAACAGCCATTTTACTTCCATCCTTATCCTTCACAACAAACATCACACCATCTCCTATTTTCTTCGAAGCCAGAATCTTACGAAGATTCTGGGGACTATCAACGGGCTTTCCATCAACTTTTAAGATAACCGTATTTGGCCGGAGCCCACGTCGTGCCACCAGCCCCCTACTTTCAACTTCGGTAACAATCACGCCCTGTTCTGTTTCGTAGTCTTGCTTTTGCTGGCTTGTTAGCGGAGCCGCTGTAAAGCCGTAGCCTTTAAATTTTACCGGTTCCTCTGCCGACGAAGAGCGATCACTACCAGTAACGGCATCGGTAAAGTTGTTGTTGTCGTCCAGGGCCTTTAGTGTAACCGTTTTGTACACGCGCTTTCCGCCCCGCCACACGGTGAGTTTCACCTTATCGCCAGCTCTGCGCAGAACAATCTGGTTCTGTAGCTCGTTGGAGGTATTCACGGGTTTGCCGTCAACCTCCAGTATTACATCGCCAATCTCAACACCGGCAGCAGCGGCAGCTCCGCCTTTTACAACCCGATTTACATATACACCCCCAACTTTTTCCAGGCCGGTTGCCTTTGCAGTTGTTTCATCAACAGTGGTTATCTCAACACCGATGTACCCACGCTCAATCTTGCCGTCGTCCATCAAATCCAAGGCAACGCTCCTAACCATATCAATGGGAATAGCAAAGCCATAGCCGGCATTAACGCCTGAGCGGCTTGCTATTGCCGTGTTAATGCCAACGAGCGAACCGTTGAGGTCAAACAGGCCTCCACCGCTGTTTCCGGGATTAATCGCTGCATCTGTCTGCAGGAAATTTTCCACTGCATAGCGATTTCTTTCAAAGGTTCTGTCGTTCGTACCAACAATACCGATACCTCTTCCCTGGGCAGAGATAATGCCCGAGGTAACCGTTGATTTCAGACCAAGTGGGCTTCCTACGGCCAGCACCCACTGTCCGACCTTTACATCATCGCGATTGGCAAAGTGTACCGGTTGGAACGTTCCGTCAATTTTTATCACGGCCAGGTCAGTGAGGGGATCTCGGCCGATCAGTTTTGCTTTGTATTCCTTTTGATCAATGGTGGTAACGGTAATGCCGCCATCTTTTGCATGTTCCACAACGTGATTGTTGGTAACGATATATCCATCGGCTGTGATAATCACACCCGAGCCGGCGCCTTCACCCTCAGGCTGTGGGATTTCGCCTTCGCCATCGGGTCCAAAAAACCGAAAGAAGTCACGCGGCCAGGCTTGTCCGGAGGTGGTTGGTTTTGTTTTCACGCTGATGTACACAACGGACTTTGTTACGGCATCGGCAACCATGGTAAACTGGTCGTTAAGGGCTTTCACTGCCGGTGCCATTGCTACGGGCGGTTGGCCTGCGCCAAGGTCGTTATTGGAGGCCATCGCCTTTTGAATTGCGTTCTCGCCGAAGGTGGTCATGAGTACCACCCCTAGCACAATGCCTATTCCAATTAGAGCTACGGCTGTTAGAAGGGTACGGTTCATGGTAGTACTACATCAGGAGTGTTACAAGTATTAGTTTCGTTACGGTTAGGCATTGACGAACATTTGGCGGTGCATAGTGTTCGGTATCACGGTTTTACTCCCGTGTGCCCACGTAAAAACCACTGATGTGCGAAGCTCACTTGCTACGGGCGTTTTCTAAGTTCGGCCCCGCAACGTCGTGCACAGGTGGCGTACAAGATCCCTGCGTGGCAATCAGTTCGTTAGATTGTAATGTCAAGTATGGTTGGTAAGGGGCTTAGGTGTGGTAGTTGCTAAAGAGGGACTTCAGGGAGCAGACGCGGACCGTTGCGTACACGTCACGTATCCGATGCCATCACGAATATTCTCCCAACAGTTCCCATGTGCACGCTCGCAACGGTACTCATGATGTTTTCGCACTGCGGTTTGCACAATGGTGTCGCATCACGCACTCTACCTTTGGGCACCTCCCCCTCCCCCACCACCGGAAACAGAGTACACCACTGTCCACAGCTTACGCTACCGCACAACTTTGCTGTGCGGTCAGTTCTGCTGCTTTGCAGCGCGCTTCGAGATCTCCAGGATATAGTGGCGCTAGATGAGGAATGTGTGACGCCACACCAAAGAACGGCGCAACAGTAGATGTCCGCTCGGTTCGTAAACCACACACACTTTCTTATCGGTGTTATGGCTCATTTCACCACACCCATCTACGGCATTACTATAAGCTTTTTACGCATGGTTGACGTAGCAACTACATACACACCAGGGTTTACGCTAACAATGTGCGTTGGTTCGCCAGGTACCATAACGCCTTGCGTTACGATGCTACCGCTGATGTCTGCGACAACATAGTATCCGTGAATGTTGTGCAGGCGAATCTCCCGCGGCGTTGATACACATTCACCGTTTGTTGCGGGGTCTGTGTTTGCGACGGAGGTTGCGATTGAACAATTGGGCAGCGATAAGTAACTCCCGTACTTTCGATTCAGGGTGCTAAATTTGAACTCATCGGAGGTAGAATCTACTCCCTGGGCTGCCGCCCACCACTGCCACATTGACCATATTTTATAGGTGTTTGTGAACTGGATACAAATACTAAATCGCGGTGTGTTACTTGTTGAACAACTAAAACAGTAGCTGGCAGTAACAGAATCGTAGCCAACGGAATCCTTTATGATTTTCACAAATTCCCGCACGTGATCGGCAAGCAGATAATCGTTCGTTGAATCAATGATTCCTTTTTCAAGGCTTAGATCGCTGAACTCACTTCCATGCTCTTGACGCCCATCAAAGTTTACAATAACTGGATAATTGGAGTATAGGAATGTAGCCCCCAAGCCAAATCTATCATAAACAGTAAGATAATATGTGCACGAATCCGGATGCACAGCACCCTCTTCCACAAACACTGGTGCAGAGCAACCCCTGGTCGTATTCGTGTCATGATCACTACACATCTGCGGAAATGGAATGAGCTTCTTCTGTGCTGTTATGTGAGCTGCTGGAGTACAGAAGATCATTGCAGTGAGTAACAATGTAACCGTTTGAATTACAGGTGTTGGTTTCATGGTTCTCCTATCAACGTGTGTTATTGCCAGGGTTGGGGTGGAAACATGTTGGCTATGGTATCACGAGCATCAAAACAGAACAGACACCAGTGTTAGAGGTAGCAATACGTATCGAATACACGCCAGGCACTATGGACTGCAAGTTGGTATGGAGTTGAAGCAGACCCAGACATTGCTGAGTGTAACCTGTTACACCGAACAACTGGAACACACCCTCGTCGAGACTGCCTCCACAGGATTCGCTGAAAAAACGCAACATGCCATCATGCGACGCAACTGACTGGTCGAAGACAAACGTGCCAATGCGCACAGGTACGAGCGGCCGGCTAGAACCGGCTTCTGATTCCTCAAGGCCTCTCTTCCCAAGCCCCTGTACTGGTCCGCCGCTAAGGTTAAACGATGTGCATGATTGGGGGTCGTTTTGAATGCCGCAGAATTCGTTATAACCTTGCTGAACGTTCCACGGATTACCGCCCACTACTACGTTTAAAAGGCGAGGCATGCCGTTCGGACGAAAATCATTGTACGAGCCATCAACATTCACCAATGGCAACCAGGGTGCTGATAGATGCGATGTGGCGAACTGAGAAAAACCGTTATAGCCACATTTAATGAGATATACCGCTCCGGCGTTGTATTGAAGATCGGCTAGCAGGGCAACTTCCTGTGGCCAATTGGCTGTAAGCGTAAACGGATTTGGGTGGCCAATGCCATTGGGCTGAAAAGGTGCAGGATCCACAACGGAAAATCTGTTGCGCCCGTACGCTTGAATTGGGCTGGCAGTGTCTGCCTCGTACAGCGATGTAAGGCTAACGGTGGTTCCATTTGAGTTTATGCCAGTCCAATAGTCAATAAAGTTGTTGTTGCGAAATGCCTGCGTCTGGCTGTTTAAAAAGTACACAACCTCACGCGACAAACTGAATGTGTTATCGTAATACCGCGATACTCCGAGGTTGTAGCCGTTAATGGGGATGCGGACGCGATTGGTAGTGTTCGCACACACCTGAAAATCACCTTGTCCGATATGCATTCCTGCATCACACTCACGAAAAGTGTTGTCCTTTACAAGGTTGGGCGTTGCTTGGTTGGCTGGTGTGCCAAACACGCCTGAACCTGTAGCGAGATAATCAAAGGTGTTATTGCTAGCTTCTACCGAAAGTCCGTGAGCACAGTATATACCCTTGAGAAGATAGTCGTCCTGCATTGGTGAGCGCGGAGCTACCACTCCGGCAGAATCCATGAACGAACAATGTGCCACATGCAACCGGTAAAACTCCGGCGGCAGTCCGGACACCCAATTGCTGGACTCATAATGAAGCATATACGGTTGGATGCTCCAAATACTGCCGGGCATATCCGGTGGACTTGTACTGTGCGCAGTGAACCTGTTATAGAGTAAAGGTTCGGTGCGCATGTTCTTGATTTCCAGCGACACATTTTTAAAGTCGCAGTGCGTGGCTTTAACAGAACTTTCCATGGCATCGGGCATACTAGCAACACCCACCACCTTCATTCGCGTGCGGCTCTTTATGTACTGGTGTGCTCTTGGATCGAACGTGCAATTTGTGTTGTTGCCTCCAACGTAGGTATCAATGGCTGGGGTGAACACGATGCGGAGGCGTTCTTCTGCCGAGCTACCCTGAGCATCGAAGTGCCCGTTGATAACAACTTCGTTGCTACCGAAGATTACATGGGCCCCGGGTTTCACGCGAAATGTAGCCCCTTTATTCACCGTTTAACTCTTGATGTACACAACAGCAGAGTCTTCGATTTCGAGCACCTGGCCGTCCCAGATATGTACGTGAGCATCGAGGCGCACCTTGGCGCCGGGCTTCACGCGAAGCGTGCCACTCTCTACGAGCACTATCCGGCTCTGATCTGTTGATATGCGCGAGGAGTGATCCATTTCCACTACCCCACCCCAGCGTACCATCAGATTGCGGTTACCGTTGAGCTGAATGTGGCTCCCTGGACGAAGTGTTGTGGCCGTATTGTCCGGCGTACCGCTGATGGTACACCATGCATCGTTTATCAGCCGAACGTTTCCATATACGTCGCTCTCGCGGTTAAAAAACAGCCCGGGAGCGAGATCCGTGCCGCTTACGATAACGTCGCCAAGAGTGAGCGCGCCTACAAGTTCTACATTCTGTAGGTAGCCTTCCATCAGGATTCGCGTACCGTTGGCAGTGGCTATGATGCGGTTTTGACTCTGCGTGAACTCGTCTTCGTTTGTCAGTACCCTACCGTCTATCAGGAGGAAGCAATCTTCGGGAACGGTAAGGTCAGTGCGCACATTAACATCGGCGGAGCTGAGGCGCGTTACACCCTGATTTTGGTATTCGTTGGTGTTATACGTGCCAGTCAGATTGGTTCCGCCCCATTCGAGCACCTTCAGCAATCCTGTAGCGCCACCACCACGGGTGTTGTCGGAGCCAAGATCCAGCGCGTGATGCACAGCCGAACCCATGTGCATGAGTTTCTTACCGTCGGCGTTGGTAACGGCCGGATCGAAACTGAGTGTCTGCGTGAATGTAAACTCATACACTGCTTTGTGCGGCACGGCATGGGCAACACTACGGTAGGCGTTAACCTTGCCAAAGCCCATTCGCTGCGCCCAGTGCCGCTTGAGTTTGTCGGCCGTTTGATACACGTAAGGGAAATTTGTATTCCCGTCGGGAACTTTATCAGCTGTAAACGTCAGAATATCGTACGCACGGCGCTGATGGTCAAAACCGCTGCTGGTGTTTACCCAGTCGTATGCCCAGTCTGTAATCGGATCCCAGGGTGTTCCCAAATGGTCACTTACCGAAAGCATCAGGCCCACCACACCGGCTACAAGCGGAGCAGATAGCGAGGTGCCATATACAAGACGGTATTTTTTAGAGTGGTTATGGACTACCCAGATATCTGCACCTGGCGCTACGAGATCTACGAAGGCAGCTTTTTTATCGGCCTCCCGAATTTCGATGTCTGTATCCACGCTGAATTTGTTGGTTCCGGGCGAATAGTTCCAGCTATTATAAAACCGTTCGTCTCCTATCCACACCGGTGGCGGTATGCTGGGATTCCAAACCGAACAATCGGCAGCAGTTAACCGTTCTCCATCACCAATAGCAGCAACGGCTATGACCTTGGTATCAAGCTCCGGATTAGTGGGGTGCAGGTACGGGGTGGAAGCAGGTTCAATACTTCTCGGAATGTATCCAACATTGATTGCGTCATTACCTGCCGATGCAACCTGAATAACGCCGCGCCGAACTCCTTCTGTTTCAACCTCAAGTCCATTATACGGATGATACAGGACGTCCACGATTGACCTCTTTTCATCGGTGTCAATGGTAAAATCCAGATCCACGCGAGTAACATCGTCCAGATCCTCGATATTAGCTGAACCATTGTCGTAACCAGGACAATTTGATTCATTCAACAAAAACAACATTCCTGAACACTTTGGCGCAGATCCAACTGCGGAGCCTTCCGGTCCGTTATTCGGATTCGCCCAGTTGTCGTTGTCGGCGCGGCCAATTGCCACGGACATGCAATTCATGCTATGGTCGCTCTTACTCAAATCATTAAACCCGCTCATCAGCGGCATTGTAGAAAGGTCAAGGCCGTTGCCGGTATTCTGCGTCCGATTCACACCCGGCGTACCTGCCGTTATCGAGCCTGTGATTTCTCGAACATTGCCCGTTCCGGCAGCAGCAATTCTTGGTACAAGGTCGTTGTTCTCAAGTTCATCACAACCTACCTGTAGGTCACGTGCACCGATGATGACATCATCGTACCCCATCGTTACCACCCATGCCATAGGCGCCTTGATGGAATAGAGGAACCACCCACGGGTTCGGCTGTGTCTGGTTGCCGGCTCGTAATTGTCGAACAACCCATTGTTGTAGAGGTGGTCCGAAGACCGTCGGTGGTCAAAAACACGATCATTAGGAACAATGCAACTCTTCGCACACCCTCCGGTTACGTTTAATGAAACACGAGTTGGCTGCTTTGCCGCAAGAACACGAACAAACTCATACACTGTTCTAAACTGCACGGGTTCGTTGAACACTACTTCATAGCTCAGGCTTGGTGCAGTTGAATGCACAGATGCCGTACGGCGTACCAAACGAAAATCCCCGGCGTGTTTTAACAAGCGTTGCAGTTCGGTGCGTGCAGTATCAGTTAAGAATTCGCACTCGTCTATCGTAACAGTATCACCACGATGCTCAAGAAAATCTTTAGCTTTCACGGATCGCTCGTGAATAGAAAAGTTCCAGCAATCACGGCAGTACACTTCGAGGCCGTCCACCAGCTCCCCCGGTTTACGTGTTAACGTGTCGGCAACCCATAGTAGTTGGGGACCGCAACCGATAGCGGAATCTTCGGGATAGTTATACTCAAGACGCTTAAGCTGCACTTTTTGAGCATCGGCATACAGACTAACGAACATCATACCCATGATTACCGCCAGTGTAGTGCGTTCGCAACGTTTCCATAAATGCGGCGGTTCCTGATGAATTATTAGTATGGGGGGGGGTAATCAAACGATTCATTGCGCTTCCTCTATACGGTGTTGTGTGTGCCGGTGTTGGCAGTGAAGAACGTTTGGACTGTACATCGCCGAATTGCGGCACCAGTTACGTGCCAACCATACGAAAACATGGTCACCTACACAAGGAATTTTGTCCGGACCCGGTTACTAAGGTGTAATCGTGGAGGAATGTGTATGCTCTTGTGGACATAGTGGAGCCGCATATAGTGTGATGCTTGCACAGTACGCCCATATGAGTTTTACGCCAACCACTAGCATTTACTAAGTGATAGCTCTCGCTAAAGGCTACCCTCCAAACATTGCAGGGACACCTATCATGTGCCAACAACCGGAGCGGTAGTAAACCTGACGCTTTTATCGAAAACTTCCTGAAGTAAACCTTTTCTGCGTTCGGCTCCCCAGAGTTCGATATCGGGTACCGTAGTTGGTGCCGAAAGGTTGATAACGATCATGTCTTGTTCAAAAGTGCACCTGATGCCATGCACTACTTGCTGCTGCCTACGGTCCATGCCTTCGCATACGCGAAGAATTGCACTAAGAATCAGCACTACACGCTTCAGCGATGGCGACAGTCGTTCGAAGTTAACGTGCTTCTTTTTGGGGTGGCTCTTTCGATGATACCGTGCAACAGTAGCAATAAGATCGGTCTCGTCATTCGTAAAGCCTGGCATTGGACTGTTGCGAATGATGTATTCGCTGTGCTTGTGATGCTGATCGGCAGCGATATGGTAGCCGATATCGTGCAGCAGAGCAGCGGCCTCGAGAATTTCGCGCTCTTTATCTCCTAATCCGTGCATCGTGCGGAGATCATCAAACAATCGTAGGCTTAGATTCTTCACGTGTTCTGCATGACTGCGACGAACGCGGTACAGTTCACACAAGTGATCTACGCTTTGGTAACGCAGGTGTGAGAGATGGTGAAACTCACGAATATCGCGTGCTTTTTGGATGGTATCGAACACGATGCCCTCGCGCAGGGCATACGATGAAATCGTTAGGTCTTGAATGTTTAACCCTATG
>CAZGHI010000003.1:51154-64150 GCA_964525565.1 uncultured Hyphomicrobiales bacterium | reverse complement strand
CCTGCTCCAGAATTAGTGCACCGCCTAAGATCACGTCGGCGCGTTTTGGGTCAAGACCTGCAAGCGACAAACGTTTTGCACCGGTTCTGGCTTTAACTACATTTTCTATTGTCTCCAAAAGATCAGCACGTGCTATCCTGACTCCATTAAGCGATTCCGGGCTGCGCTTTCCAAGTCTGCTTAGCGTTAGCTCCGCTAATGACAGTATAGTACCGCTACAGCCCACCGCTTCTTCAAAACCATAGGCAATCAGCTCATGAAAAACCGGAGCCCAGTCCCCTCGAATTGCCTGCCTGCATTCCTCTACTGCTTCCGGCGTTGAGACACCTGTAGGAAAAAAACGCTTTGTGAGTCGTATATGGCCAAGCTTAGCGCTGTGCACATAGGCTGCTTCGCCCTGATAGCCGATAACGGTTTCAGTGCTACCGCCGCCAATGTCTAACACTAGAGCGCGTTTGGCTACAATTGGCAAAGCGTGCAGCGCCCCCATGTAGATAAGTCGCCCCTCCTCGATACCACTTACAACTTCGATTTCGATACCGGTGGCCCGATGAACTCGTTCGAGAAACTCATCCTTGTTCATCGCCTCGCGAACAGCACTTGTTGCCACTGCACGTATCTCGGCTCCGTGTGATGTAGCCTCGCCCACGAAGTGCTTTAGCGTTCGAACACCACGAGACATTGCATCTTCTGACAGACGCTTCATGTCGCCGGCAGACGATCCAAGCCGAACGACTTCTTTATTACGGTGAAGAATCCGCAGCACCCCTCGCGTGCTCACGGTAGCCACAACCATGTGAAATGAATTGGTGCCTACATCTATGGCGGCAATCACATTGGAGCGAACAGGGGAATCTGTCATACTATTGCTTCGAAAATAATGTGCAATTGCTGCACCAGCGTAAGGATGTTTTGCACATTATCGCATTCATGCAACGCTTCGTCATTCTCGCTATGCTCATTATTGTGGGATCCATCGTGATCTCGTCCGTAGCTGTAGGGTTCTTCCGACGGTTTTTCAGAAGGTGGAAATGAGCGCACCAGCAACAGAACAGCAAAAGAAACATCGGTACATATTTCTTGATGTTCTTAGGGGCATTGCCGTACTGTGGATGATACAGGTGCACATCACCAATGTATTGATAGACCCGGCACTAAAGTCAACATGGTGGTTCGAGCTACTCAACATCTCTAATGGTTTTGTTGCACCATGTTTCATCTTTTGTGCTGGTGCCGGTCTTGCTATTTCACTGTCCCGTAAGTACGAATCGTTTCTGTTGCTGCGTAAAGACTTGTGGTTGTACTTGCGACGCCTGGGTTACATACTTCTCTGGGCCTACATGATGCATGTTCCTGTGTATTCGTATCGCGAGTTACGATCTCTCCCTAACGAAGCATTGCAGAGCTGGATGCAATTCGACGTTCTGCACGTTATTGTTATAGCCTCGCTCATTCTGGTAGCACTGTTATTCATTGTCCGGTCAGTGCAACGCTTGCACGTTGTAGCCGCACTTCTGTGCACCATTGTTTTTGGATGTACACTGTTCCTCTGGAATGGCCTTGAGACGCTGCCTCTGCCAGCAGCACTGAAACTGGCCCTTCTGCCTAAACCCCCTACTACGTTTTCATTCCTTCCGTGGTCTGGATATCTGTTTGCAGGTTGTGCTGTTGCAGGCTGGTTCTTCAACAGTTCTAACAAGACCCGCGCAGCATGGATCCTTGTTGGTGCCGGATGTTTGGTGCCAGTTCTGGTCTTTGCGGTGAAGTCGATGAACGTTCATTCGCCGTGGAACCAGGTGTGGTGGCTAACTAGCCCCGGAGTACATGCATTCCGTTTAAGCGGTGTTGTACTGTCGTTTGGGATTTTATTCCTGGTGGAGCCAGCTCTCTCTTCGTCTAACATTGGTAAGGGGCTTCAACGAACAGGACAAGAATCGTTGTTCCTTTACATCTCACATGTACTCATTGTATATGGAGCGGCAGCACCGGATCTTATCAACATGTTCGGCCTGCGTAATAGCAATATGGTCACTATTCTTATGACTTGGCTCGTGGTAACGATTCCACTGACCGTTGTTTCGTGGTGGTGGAATACATTTAAAACACGTTATCCGCAGCGCGTTTTCCTGGTGGCACTTATTCAGATGACCCTGTTACTTTTCATTATGACAATTCGGTAGAATAACAAAGGGCGCCCGAAGGCGCCCTTTGATTCGCTCATTTCCGTTAGCGTTATCTCATTACGGTAATCGGTATCGTTACGGAACCTTTGTGACCAAAGATGTTCACGTAATAAACACCGGGAACAAGGTCTGCCGTTACAAGCTGGAATTCGAATATTCCTTCTCCCTGTTGCACACCTGAAACGAAGGTACTTGCCAATGCGCCTGTAACATCACGTACTTCGACGGTAATCACGTCTGCTTGATTCAACTCATACCGGACCGTTGTTCTTTCTGATGTTGGATTCGGGAATGCCTTACCCGTTATGCCACGCATCACAACTCCGCCTTCTTCTTGAACTGTAACCGGTAAATACTCCTTGTTCACAGGATCGTATTCCGTCCACCCAAGGTCCCAGCGTTCCATACCAACGGCACCACGGAAGTCAACGCGGTCGAACCAGGAGTCGGCTGTAGCGCCTTCGAATGCCGCGCCGGTTGCCAGTGGCGACCCCGACTTCAATGCTGGATTGAACTCCGGTGTTGTTGCAAATGGATTCTGAAGCTGTGCCAGATTTGGCGATGATTTGTCAATAACATTACCAAAGGCTGCCTTTTCAATCCAGGTAGCATCTAGACCAGCAGGTGCCGTGCCTCCAGCCAGGTTCATCACGCTTCCTTTGATGCCGTAGTATGCAGTATTCCGAACCTGAACTGAATCGCCGAGTGCAGCGTTCATTGTAGCAACCTGTGCTATCTCCAAGCCTCGAGGCCAACCCATGAAAACGGAGTTATGAATTTTAGCAAGAGCTGCACGACGGATCTGTGCTCCAGCGCCATACCGAGAGCTGTACTGGTTGGGGCCGTTACCTACAGTCCACGATGTGTCTTGCAATGGACCAATAGCGGTAATATTTGAGAACACCACAGAGGTACGGGGGGTATTATACGATGCCGATGCGTCGTTGTCAATTTCAAAGGCTTGCGATGTGCTTTGGTCGGCCACCTGGCGCCAACGTTGCACAATGCCAAACTGCACACGACCACTATAGCCGTTGTCTGCATCAAAATCGTCGTCTAGTGTTCCGGTGGCTATCAAATACTTAGCGTCAACTGTTCCGCCAAACCATTCGTAGGCATCGTCGTTGGCGTAGCTTACCTGAATATGGTCAATCGTTGTCCCGCGACCAACGCCACCCATTGTGAGGCTATTCAGCTCGCTATTAGGAATGACGGCGATACCGGCAAACTCAATACGGCAGTAGCGAAGGATACCGCTGTTATCGTTATCGTCAGTTCCCCCAAACCAGCCTTTGCCACCGGGTGTTGGGTCGGCAATACCACCTTCAATGGCAGCCTGCCCGCCCGGATGGTTCGTGCGTGCCTTTCCGCAGAGTACGATACCACCCCAGTCACCAGCGGCACGTTGCCCCGGTAAGGCGCTGGACGTGAACACGATTGGATTTTGTCGGGTGCCTTCGGCAATAATTTTAGCACCACGGTTAATACAGAGCACAGAGTTTTGACCTACGGTGTCACCAAGGATTTTTGTTCCCGGATCAATGGTAAGTGTGGCGCCATCCATAACATACACGTAGCCGTCAAGACAGTATATTTTTTCGGCTTGCAGGTGTACATCTTGTGCGATTTCACCACGAAGAACAGAGTCGCAGCGGGTTGGTAGCGGCGCTGTTACTTCGAAGGGGTTGTCGTTGAGGTCGAACTTCGTTTCGTCGCTTAGGAGCACCAAGCGAATGTGTCCAGTGGTGGACTTGTCTTCCGGACGGAACACGATAAGAGCGCTTCCACGGGTGCTTGCAGAATCCTTCACGTTGGGTAGCATCACCTTCCATGGCCCTGTTTGTGTTGGACCGTATTCAATGCGCCAGCGCTGACTCAGCGTATTGGTTGTATCCCAGCGAACGGTTATGGTTTGACCAACACGGAACTTCTCGCCGCCGTTTGGAGAAAGGAGTTTTACTGTTGGACCCTGTACATCGGCAATCTCAAATGCATGTGACGAAACATCGAATTGGTTAAGATCGGAGACTAGGGCAATTCGTACCCAAACGCTAGGCATTGGCGTGTTCGGCAACGTCCACGCGTACGTTCCGGTGGCTCCATCAACATTATTGGCAACAAGCGTCCACGGTCCGGTTGCTGCATTGCCATACTCAATACGAATGTTTTGTCCGGCAAGCGGTTCCCACGTTACATTCACCGATGTTCCCCGTGTGTACTTTTCTCCGGCTGCTGCACCTGGTGTTTTCACAACGATGTCCACCGCTGCACGATACTCAGCGTTAATTGGGTCGTACTCCGTCCACCCAAGATCCCAGCGCTCATTTACGTTATTTGAGAATGCGCCTCGATACGGAACTTGTTCAAAAAATGGATCTGTAATCTGGTAGAGTGGACCCCCAACATCCCACCGTGCTGTGGTAAGGTAGGGGGCTGTGGCTTGCGGAAGTGGATTGAAGTCTTGATTTTCTGGCCATGGATTGGTAATAAATGCATTAGCCGGATCGCTGGCATCGCCAACGTTAGCATAGGCGGTTTTAGCTATCCACGAAGCATCCATACCTGCAGGGGGAGTTCCGCCTGCAAGGTTCAGCCACGTTGTTTTGAATCCGTACCAGTTACACGCACGAACGGCTAATGAGTCTGTGTATGCTGCGTTCATCGTGGGCGTTTGCGCAATTTCCAAGCCCCGTGGCCACCCCACAAATACGGAGTTGAAGATGGAGGCTCTTGAGTTTCTCCGAATCTGTGCCGACGCGCCATAACGACTGTTGTAGTTGTTGGGTCCGTTACCAGGTGTCCAGGATGTATCCTGCACCGGACCGATTGCCGTTACGTTGCAAAAGATTGGCTGCGACAATGGCTGATTAAATGAAGCTGATGCGTCGTTGTCGCATTCGAATGCCTGCGACGTTGAAACATCGGCAACGCGCTGAAGGCGTTTAACCAGAGCAAACTGAACTTTTCCCCTATAACCATTGTCGGTATCAAAGTCATCGTCCAGAGACCCAAATGCAACCAGGTGTTTTGCATTCACAGTACCGCCAAACCACTCATAAGCATCATCGTTACCGTAGCTCACCTGTATGTAGTCCAGTGTTGTACCACGCCCTACACCACCCATGGTAAGACTGTTGAGTTCATTGTTTGGAAGCACGGCAATGCCGGCAAACTCAATGCGGCAGTATCGGAGAATTCCACTATTGTCATCGTCATCTGTTCCTCCAAACCACCCTTTACCGCCTGGTGTTGCATCAGCGATGCCACCTTCAATGGCAGCCTGGCCACCCGGATGGTTGGTGCGTGCGCGCCCACACAGCACAATGCCACCCCAGTCGCCTGCTGCGCGTTGTCCCGGAGCAGCACGCGACGTAAAGATGATTGGACGATTACGTGTACCATCGGCAATAAGTTTTCCGCCACGATTAACACAGAGAACTGAGTTTTGACCGACTGTATCTCCAACAACGATTGTACCGGGTTCGATTATCAATGTTCCATTAACAAACACATAACCATCAAGACCGTAGATTTTATTTCTGCTGAGTGTTATGGTTCCATTGATATCTCCGCGCAGAGTTGAATCAACCTGGATAACCTGTGGGCTAATGATTGTAAACGGGTTGTCGCTTAGGTCAAACACATTGTCGTCTGATACCAAAGACATGCGCAGATAGCCTGTTGATGTGCCTACTGCAGGAACGCGCCACTGAGTGCGTCCACGCGTAGAGCCGGAGTCTTTGACGTTTGTTGCGCCGGCAAGATCCGTCCATGGGCCAACGGCAGAGGTTCCAAACTGAAATTTCCAACGTGTGTTGAAGGGCACTCCCGTTGTATCCCAGGTAACATCCTGAGTGCTGCCCGGCCTGAAGGTTTGACCTCCGTTCGGTGAAAGAATCTTTGGCGTTTGCGAAAGCGCTGCTACCGTACACAACACCCCAGCAATTGCCAATGAGAAAATATTCCGCATGATGATCTCCGTGTGGTGAAACGAATTCATTGCTTAGTTGAACTTGTAGGCTATTCCAAGGGCATACCCAACGCCGCGAAGGTTCGATGCTACAACCTGTCCAAGCTGCTCCCAAACCAATTCCTGGTTAAGGATGTCCCGAACGGCTGCCTTGATCTCCAGATTGCCAATATTTTGAGTAATCGTAAAATCAATTACGTCCCGAGGATTTTCATAGATGTGTGGTCCGTCGGCCTTATACTTCTCTGCAATCTGGTACACACCTACCTGTGCAACCTGGATAATGCGTCTGCCCGCAATGTTGTAGCCCACGGTGGCCGACGTACCCCAGTCTGGATTGAAATAGCTGATGGATGCATTTATGGTGTACGGGCTCTGGCCCCACATCCGTCTGGAGTCTTCAACCGACCCCTGCAACACGGTAATGTTGCTGTTGATAAGCGCAATGTTGGCCGAAACCACAAGAAAAGTCAGGTCTTTTGAAAGAAAGCCGAGATTTTTTCGGGCTTCAAACTCCACGCCGTAGTTCGTGGCATCTGACGATGCATTTCTGAACGAGCGAATAAGTTCAGATGTTGAAGGGTCAACGGTTTCTTCAATAGCATTCTTGAAGTTCTTATAGAAGAGCGATGCCGACAAAACCTCGCCGGGTCCGGGAAACCACTCTGCACGAACGTCATAATTTTGAATAAGTGCTCTCGTGAGATTGGGATTGCCTCGGGTTGTGCTTTGTGTTTGAAAATCAAAGAATGCAAATGGGGCAAACTCCCGCAGTGACGGACGGGTAAGCGTCTGCGTTGCTGCAGCCCGTAGGTTAAAGTTCTCAAGGGGCGTTACAACAACATTAACGGACGGTAGAACATCTGTTACATCAAGGTTTACCGTCACTTGTTGGTCTTGATCGTTGAAAGAGTACAACTGCTGAACGCTCGATTCAAGTCGGGCACCTGCAATCACACGAATGGGTAGAGCGCCAATGGAGAATGGGATGTCTGCCATTATATACCCTGCCCACAATGTTTCGGTTGCTGTGTATGAATCGCGGAGTTTGGAGTCTTCCGAGATCCCCAGCCTGTCCGTACGAAAATTTGAGTCGGCAAACAGGGCGATAGGATTGGGCACTACCGATGGATCAGCCGAGAAGGTAAGCTGCGAATAGTCTATTGTTGACTGGATAGCCTGGATGTACGTATAGGAACGTGATGTAAAATCTCTGTTCCTGCTTTCGTGCAAGCCGCCAACCTTGAGTTTTGTTGACTGGAGCGATAGCGTTCCGTTCAGGTTCAGGTTTCGAGAGTATTCGTTGAGCATCGAATAGAAGCGTCCGGCGTTTGACCCAAGGCCCTGAGCAGTAATGGACTGGTTTGCAATGGAAATTTCTAAAGGGGCAGTTTCGTCGAATGCATCTTTTTGGTACCGAAACCGCCGAAAGTCGGGCTGGTTGCGAGACGACTGCGAATAACCCGCTTTCCAGTCAACCAGGAGGTTCGAGGCAACGTTGAAATTGTGTTCCCCGGTAAGGGTTGTTGCAAAAAGTCGTTTCTCCTGAAACTCAAAGGAAAGATTTTTTCGAAACTGCGACTGCGTGAATTCATTGCCGTGCTGATAGACACCTTCGTCGTCTGAATTGATGCTGTATGTATTCTTCCATGAAATCGTGCTCTGTGTGCCTATACGGTAGGCCACATTTGCAAGGAAACCGAGGTTGGTAGATCGTGTTGTAATCCGACCACTGTAGTCGAAGAGGAGGCTTTGCCCGTCGGATTGAATCCCCCGCCGAAGTATTCTATTCAGGCCATAATTGTTCCCATAGTTCATAGAAGCAACAAAGCCTAACCTGCTTTCATCGGCTACGTCCCATACGTTGGTAAGCGATATCCCTCCTTTTCCGGCAAAGGGAGCTGTGCCAATGCGGGTATCAAGCAGAGAATTGTTGAATCCACGGCCAATACCTATCCATTGCTCAATAGCAGCAGGATCTCCGGCGTTTACAGCCGAACGCAACGCAACAAACTCCTGTGGGTTCGGTATAGCGGGAGCGTCGCGATGCGATCCGCTTATTCCAAGCCAGTCTGTTGAACCGGACGGATAGCCAACAAATTGATTAAGTTGATTCGTAACCTGGTCGTTTGCTCCCATGCCGGCGTTTACGCGTACAGAGAAGCCCTGAGGAAAATCAATGGTGTTCATCTGTACCAACCCGCCAACAAAATTGCCGGGCAGGTCAGGTGTGAAGGACTTTGTAACGTTAATGTTTTCGAGCAGTTCGCTAGGGAACATGTCGAAAGCAAACGATTTCTTGTCAGGCTCAGTTGTTGAAAGCGAGGCACCATTCAGCATGGTATTGCTATAGCGGTCGCTCACACCACGTACATAGACGAACTTTCCCTCTACGAGGGTGACTCCCGTAACGCGCTTAACAGACTGCCCGGCATCGGAATCTGACAATCGTGATATCTCTTCGCGCGAGATACCATCACTAACGGTAGATGCTTTCTGCCGTTCTGCCAGCATGGCGGCTGCGTTGTCGTTAATCTTCTCTGCTTCCACAACAACTTCTTTGCTTGTGGAGGCGGCGGATGTTAGGACTACGTTTAACGTGATGGTTTTATCACCTGTGCACTCAACGTTTTCCACGACTTTTGTTTCATATCCAAGGAACGTAAATCGTACCGTGTACGTTCCGGGGGTAACATTCTTAATACGAAACGTGCCTTTTGTGTCGGAGTACGCTCCCTTTTTTGCCTCCACAATCTGTATTGTTGCACCCCGAAGTGGTTCTCCGCTTTCACCATCGGTTACTTTTCCATCAATAACACACGTTTGTGCCTGTATAAAACCCAGTGCGGTAAAGAACAGAACAACCGTAAAGAACATGCGTTGCACATGCTGATCCACAACAACCCCAATAGTAAGAGTGACGAGTCTTTGCCCAATGATTCTCGGACGCGGCGAAACTATCGGCCCTTTGTTATGTATTTGTTACGCCAATGTTACGTTGGCGTAATGAAGGGAAGTTGGATGTTAACACAACCACATACAACGATGTTGCGTCTGATTTCCATCGCTTTGTGCTTTGCTAGTAGCAGTATCACCTATGCACAGAATTCTCAGGCAATGGTTGACGAACGTGGAGAGCCGGTAAAAGTCATGGCCGGTGTTATTGTTACCGATACAACGGATTCCCTCATCAGCGTAACAAAAACAGAGGCCGGACTTAACCTTGCTCTTCAACTGGCCGGCTGCGGTTACATTCCAACATTCGCAAGGGATTCTGCACTTCAGAATACAGACCAAAAGGAAACCACGATCATTGATGCATCACGCGCCTTCGGCTGTAACTACATTGTTTTTGCATCCATGCGGAGGTTCATGCGACTAATCAGGGCCGAAGTGCAGGTTGTTCGATCAGAGTTGAATGCAACACCCCGTCGTGCAGTCGGCTATGCCCCGATTGTTTACGCCCGCACTGATTCCGATCTTGTTTCTGACCCTGCCGTTCTTTTATCATTACAGCGAGCGCTTATAACGGCTCTGCCGACTTCACCTCGGTATGATACATTGGCAGCGGGACTTCGGGCTTTACCTGCCGAGCTTATATCGGTTTCCGGCATTGTCTTCCGAACAGACAGTTCTCTAGCCCCTTGGCAATTATTTCACGAGAAAATGCTTTCGTCATACGATGCCGCCCAAACAATTGTAGGTTTAATGCAAAGAGTTGACACGCTTGCGGTGGTTGACATCGAAACCAGAGATGCCATGTTCGCAAAGGCCGGCTTTGCACTTGTAGAAAACGACCGTGCAATGTCTGATATCGAGATGCGTATCCTCCGTGCCTTCGACATAGGCCTTGTGATTCAAGGCTCGTTTGTACGCATTGCAGAAGGTGCACGATTGCACCTTGAAGTTGTACGGTTACATGGAGCCGGTGATTACTCCGTACTACAAACGGCACAGGAAACCATCACTTCAGACTCAAAAGAAGCGTTTCGGCTTGCGGTTACCGCATGCACGCGCAAACTGTTCGGACTACCACCTAGTGCACGATAACAACCGGCATTGTAAACAGCCCCCCCCGCTGCGTTACCATCCGAACCGTGTATGCACCTGATGGTACATCTAACACATTCAGTGTAACAACCGATGTACCGGAGGCAATGGTGCTTAGAACTGGAGGTGCAGCAAGGATGCCATTCACATCAACCAGTTCAAGGGTAACATGTTCCGTATATGGGGCTTCAATCTGTATTGCAAGCTCACCATTAGCTGGGTGCGGAGGTAGGATCGCTGCTGTTGTTGGCGTTACAAAAATGATCAGGTTACGTGGGCCACACACGTCCACTTCAAGTAAACCTGGCTGCTCTTCAACTGTAACCTTATCCACCGACCACACGGCTGTATTCACAAAAGTGAACAACGTGCTGTCCGGCAACGCCGGTTGCGCCGTCCCTTCGATAACGGCTACGGTCCCGCCTTGTCCAAATTCCGGTCCGGTGGATCTTGCCGTTATGCTGAGCACACCATTATTATACTTCGTTACAATATCTGCATCCGGCATCATTCCCGGAACAACACGATCAACATGTAAATGCAGTGGCGAAAAGTGCACTTCCGTGGTACATGAGTCCACACCTGCCTGCTGAACATTGCCAGACCAATGCACGGGAATGGTAAGTTTCGTCCCTGCCGGTACGCGATAGTCATCTATCCACAAGCGAATTGCATACTGTGGCGGCGTTATCGGTGGCACTCCTTCGCCTAGCATGTCCACACTTGTTGTTGTTGTACACCGTTCTGCTTGAAGCATTTCCAAGCGTGCCGGGTACGAAGCCACATCTGTAGGACTGAATTGCAGTGTTACGCTAATCGTGCCGCCCGGAGGAATGCTTACGTCGGCTAGGGGGGTCACTATCGTCCATTCGGGTCTTGGCGGCACCACTGAAAGACTTACAATGGTTCTGCTTTCTGAGGTCGGATTTACAATGTTAGCTTGCACCTGTACGGATGTTCCTACCTGAATGCGTCCGGCATCAATGGGGTCCGGATCAAGTAAAAGGATTCCATCCAATCGTGTTGCGCTTACCGTTGCGTTAAACTCCTGACCACAGGTCTCGTCGCGAAAACGAATCACGTAACTGCTAACCCCCGTGGGCAACAGCGATGGAAAGCACGTAACCACAACGGCATGCGTTTCTGACGGTGCAAGAGCGATACGGTTTTCGGACAAAGTAACCCATGGCGGTAACGAGGCCGAGGCTACCACAACAACTCCTGCTGTGTTGTTATTGGTAAGCAGGATGGTATCGTATTGTGGTGCATCGCAAGAGCGTAAATCGTCAAACAATAGGTTCTGCGGTGATAGCGACCAGTCTGATATCTCCGACGATCCTATTAAGGGTACTTCAATACGGTCTCTTCGATCGGCCGTTTCCAGTTGCAGCGTTGCTGTTGTCTGCGTAGAAACCTGTGGGTCATACTCAACCACAACCCAGGCTGAAGCTCCCGGCGCTGTGGTAAAACTGGTCAGAGGGGAAATAAGACGGAATGCACCATCCTGTTGTATGATATCAGGAGGAGACATCTCTACTGGCCGGCTGCGTGCAATAACCTCAACACTATCTCTCCGGGACGTGGCACTACAGTTGACGGCAATGTTCAATGTACCCGGGCGCACTTCTATTACATTGCTCATACTTCGTAGTGTTATCTGGCTTTGTGTTTCTCCGTTGCAGGCTCCGGACACCTTAACAATCATCTGAGTGGTGTAGGTACGAACAGAAGTCGGCATCCATGTTACGGTAAAGTCATAGATGCTTTTGGGTGCAATGGTTGTTGGCGTTACATGCGAGGACGTAAACTCTGTATCGGTAGCAGAGAATCGAATACTTTCGATGAGTAAATCGGCAGACGACAGGTTGCTAATCGTTATCGTTCGCGTGAGTACGTCGCCAACGAAAACGGAGTCCACAAGTGGATCAGGAAGCACTTCAACATTACCATCTGTAACGAGCGCCCGAACAATTACACGTATGAGTGAATCACAGGGAGAAATCTTAATGACAATTGTGTCTTCAACAGATCCTATGCCATTAGCAATCCACCGGAAAGGAATCATGCGATGATCGCTTTTGGGAACGGTGATCGTGTTGCCTGTAATACCAATGATTCGCGTTGACGAGGGTCTAGCCGATAGTGTAAGCGTATTTGGACCAATGTTGTCCACTCTTATGGCAGTGTCCAGAATCTGGCCATTACATAGCTCGCCAAGTTGGATAATTAGTGGCGATACCCGTGCCACTACTCTCTGCGACTGCACGCGGAGTTGCACGAGTTTTGGTTGAACGTTGCCGCGCGCTGTCGAATAATCGTCATGATTGATCTGAAGAATAGCCTGGTGGTCGTTCGATGTTGGTTGCACCAACAACATCAGCGTGTCGGTAGTGCCGGGCGCAATTTTCCATGGCGCCTGATTTCCTGCTGAACGCATCCCGAGCACAGCAAAAACCTCCGGACTAAGGCCGGTAATGCTTACAGAGTACACCGTTAGATCGATGTTCCCGGTATTGGACAGAGGTACAAGTACAGTATCGGCAGGTTTACAGCCAATATGTACTGCGACCAACGAATCCCCTTCAATAATGGGAGACTCACCGTACACACGGATCGTTATAAACGTATCGCGTACACATGGTCCCAGAACAACTTTAAAGCGTGCCTCCACCCAACCGGTGTCGCTCAGCATTCCCGTTATTGGCGTTTGCGTTGCAGGAATTCCAATATTGATGGGTTGTTGAAATGTTGCATCCAGACTGATATTCTGACTACCACTTACCCGTTGTATAA
>CAZGHI010000003.1:14065-51142 GCA_964525565.1 uncultured Hyphomicrobiales bacterium | reverse complement strand
TATTGTTTCATTGGGTGGTGCCGTTGCTACCCATTCCAGAACTCTGTCAATCGGTTGGCCCACACGGTGTTTGAATTCAACAAGAGTGTCTCGTGGACCTGCATTCAAGGGTGTTCGTTGTCCGATGAGCTCCACAACAATCAGTGTATCGGGTTGCTGAACTCTAATATGCATGTAAGCCCTTCGTGTACCGGTTACCGAGGGTTTGTACTCAACAACCACCATTGCTTGGTTGCATGCCGGAAGCGGATCGGCTACGATGTTTGCAACGCGATACATCCACGCATCGTCACCAACAAGCTCAATCGTCCACGGACTGCTGTTGAAATTTTCATTCGTTACCCATATTGTATCGCGCACTCCGGAATCAGGGCAGGCTCCGATAAAGTGCATCGTTGTATCGCTCACAATGCGCAGTGGAGGGGCCAGCTTAAAAATTCCCTTTCCAACAACCCAACCGGTGCTATCATTCTGAAAAAAGATGTCGTCCATGTGCCGTCCGGACAGACCGCAGTCTCTGCGCATCCACGACGCCCCACCATTTGTTGTTTGCCATACGTTGCCATTCAACCCAGCAGCCCAACCGTTCTGTGTGTTAAGCAGGAAGGTGCCGAACATGTCGGAATCGGTTACGAACTCAGACCACGTCTGACCGTTGTCATGGCTCCAGCGCATTCCACCGGTGAGATGGTTAGCTCCGCAGTTGCTGCGCGCATTAGGAATTAGGAACGTTGACTCATATCTGGCCAGTTCTTCGTGCCACGGCGACGTTGCTCCTGTGTAGCCTTCGACGGCCCAACTATCGCCATCATCGGTTGATTTCCATAGAGTACCATTTCCGATAGCATATACTACACCCGTGGGCATATCAGATTGCCATAAGGGATCGCTAAGATTAGATCGTGTCTCAGTTGTATCAAGGAATAGCGACCAACTGGCGCCACCATCGGTAGTTCGATAGAATTTGTTCCTTCTACAGCCCCCTCCCGTAACCCATCCTTCGTTTACATTCTTGAACCACCCCCCCCATATTGTGCTATCCGGATACCCAAGATCAATTGCTGACCATGTAGCACCGCCGTTTGTGCTCTTAAAAACGCCGCATGGACCGCTGCAATAACCCACCGATGTGTTCAGGAACTGGATATATTCAAGGTGGCAGTAACCGCTTGCAACTACTCGTGTTCCCTGCCACGTTTGTCCTCCGTTGGTTGTCCGCACAACATAGCCGCTATCGTTATCGCAGGCCCAACCGTATTGAGGTTGTCCCGGAAGGAAATAGATGTCCAGGTAGTACCCTTGATCGTAGGGTGCCGGCAGCGAAACTTCCGCCCAACGTTGTGAGAAGAGAGCACTATGCGCTAGCAGGCACAGCAATATGATGATGATTCGTGTCATCACGGCATTGAACATAACAAATGTTTCGCTTGCTTGTTACAGTTTGTGCTGTGTAGCTGCAATAGATACGAGGTGGTGTCTCGCGGCGAGCCGAGATTAGCGTTGTCGCAGCAACGTTGCAGACCGATCCGGGCCGGTACTCACCCAGCGAACGGGAACATTAAGCAGGTTTTCTATTTTATTCACATAATCCTGCGCTTCAATCGGCAAGTCGCGAAAATGAGGTATGTTGTCAAGCGGACATTTCCATCCCTTCATTGTGAGGTACGTACACTGAACCTGTTCTAGCGTGTCGGCATCAGCAGGAAAATATTTCACAGGCTGGCCGCCGATGGTGTACTCGGTGCAGATATTGATTTCGTCAAGCACTCCAAGTACGTCCAGTTTTGTGAGTGCAACTTCCGTGATTCCGTTCACTTGAATGCTATGGCGTAGAGCCGGGATGTCAAGCCAACCACAGCGTCTGGACCTCCCGGTTGTTGCACCAAATTCATGTCCTTCCGTTCGCAGCAACTCGCCAATATTGTTCGACAGTTCAGTTGGGAAGGGGCCCAGGCCAACGCGAGTGGAATAGGCCTTCACCACACCAAGCACAGACTGAACGGCTGTAGGTGGTATCCCCAAGCCGGTGCATGCACCGCCGCTGGTTGGATTGGAACTGGTTACAAACGGATATGTGCCATGGTCAAGGTCTAACAAAGCCCCTTGCGCACCTTCGGCCAATACACGTTTATTACTGGCGATTGCCTGATTCAGAAGCGCCGTGGTGTCGGTGATAAACGGGTCTATGCGAGCATCGAAATTTGCATATTCTTCGATGATTGCGTCGATGTTAAGCGGCTCGGCACCATACATCGTTTGCAGGAGCTTGTCTTTCTCTTCCAAATTCACCCGCAGCTTCTCGCGCAGTCCCTCTCTATTCAACAGGTCCACAATTCGAATCCCAATGCGAAGAGCTTTATCGAAGTATGCCGGACCGATACCGCGACCTGTTGTTCCAATTCCACCGGAACCCTTTTCGCGGACAGCGTCTAGGGCCTTATGGTATGGCATAATCAGATGTGCTTTATGCGAAATGTGTAGTCGGCCCGCTATGTCAACGCCCATGTTTTCCAACATGCGAATTTCTTCCATGAGGGCAACGGGATCTATCACAGTTCCATTACCTATTACGCACTGTACGCCGGGGTGGAGTATTCCGGAAGGAATGAGATGCAACACAACCTTTGTGTTGTCGAACACTATGGTATGCCCGGCATTGGCACCACCTTGGTAGCGGGCTACAACATCAATATCTTTAGATAAGAGGTCAACAATTTTGCCTTTGCCTTCGTCGCCCCACTGCGCGCCAACAACAACAACAACACTCATGACAGAGGCTCGGTTGCTTGGCTTACCGTTTCAACGATGGTAAACACCGATGCCAGGTGCGTCATCTGCAGAAGCTGCTGTACGCGTTCCGGTACGGCAGCAAGCACTAGGCTCGCTTTTGCCCGTCCGCACGATGCCAGGGTAGATACAAGCATTCCGAGTCCGGTGGAGTTCATCACCTCTACAACTGAGAGATCCAGCACAATTCGTTCGGTGCTCTGCTGCAATTCATCCGACACCATCGTTGCCAAGGCAACACCCTGTTCTCCGCCCAAGGCTTGTTTTGGGAAACAGATCACAGCAGTGCCGGTGTTTGGTTTCTGCAACGTAAAGTGCATTGTGGAACTCCTTGTTAGCTACTCTGTGCGCAGATCTGCAACATTAGCTCTTCGCAGATGCCGTGTGGATTTTTCCAACGTTTTTATGCTTAACGCGGTCGGTGTACCACAAAACAAACGAAGAGGCGATGTAAATCGAGGAGTATGTTCCGATAACGATACCAACAAACATGGTAAAGGCAAACCCTTCGAGAACATCACCACCAAAGAAAACGAGTACCAGCAATGCACCGAGCACTGAGATACCTGTTATGAGGGTTCTGCTAAGTGTTTCGTTGATACTCAGGTTTAACAAGTCGCCGAGGCTCATGCCTTTATGCTTCTCGCGGTTTTCACGAATCCGGTCGAACACTACTACCTTGTCGTTAATGGAATAGCCAAGAATGGTTAGGTAGGCAGCAATGGAGTTGATACTCAGTTCCAGGTTCAATAGTCCTGTTTTGTTAAACAGAACCGATACGATAAATGCAAGAACAACATCATGAAGCAATGCCACAATTGCCCCGAGTCCAAACACGAATTCAAACCGGAAGGCTATGTAGAAAAGCATGATTACGAAGGCAACAACGAGTGCAATGGCGGAGTCGAGGGCAAGTTCCGACGATACTTTTTTCGCCACATTATCGGCACCTAGCAACGAAACGGATTCGTTAGGAAATGCTTTCTGCAAGCCGGCAACAATGTTCTGCGAAACCTGTGTAGGGTTTCCGGTTGCACCAACCCGAATAATGTAATCACCATCTCTACCGAAGCTCTTCAGCTCAGCGCCGCCATAGCCCATTCTGGTAAGGGCAGATCGAATTTGTTCTGTTTCTGCTGTGTTCTGTGCAAACTTCACCTTGATTTCAGTGCCACCGGTAAAGTCAATACCGTAGTCAATTCCCAGCACGAAACAGGCAACAATGCCAACTACGGCTACAATGGCCGATACTGCAAACAGTTTGCCACGTGCAGAGATAAAGTCGAAATTCGTTTTCTTAATGAGATCCATGATTGTTCCTTGTTCCCTACTCTCAGGCCTTTTTCTGGCCAAGATTGATGGAAGTTGCTCCGCTGGCAATAATCAACTCGAACATGGCGCGCGTTACTACTACGGCAGTGAACAACGTCATGAGCACACCGATGATGAGCGTTACAGCAAACCCTTTTACCGGCCCGGTGCCGAGGAAAATCAGCACAATACCCGATAGCATGTTGGTTACGTTCGAGTCAAAAATTGCCGACCATGCCTTTCGATAGCCCTGTTCAACTGCCGATCTCAAATTCCTACCTGCTGCTATTTCTTCCCGCATCCGCTCAAACACCAGGATATTGGCATCCACTGCCATGGCAGTTGCCAATATGATGCCGGCAATACCAGGTAGTGTAAGCGTTCCGCCAAAGCCAATAAGCGCTGCAACCACAAGGAGCACGTTCATCAGCAAGGCTATGTCGGCCAGTCCACCGCCAAGGGAATAGTAGAGCAGCATGAACACAATAACCAAAGCAAAAGAGATGAGCGATGAGGTGATGCCGCGGCGAATCGAGTCTTCGCCGAGCGACGGACCAACAACACGCTCCTCAATGATCTTTACCGGTGCTTTCAGTGCACCTGCCTTTAGAACAACGGCCAGAAGCTGTGCTTCTTCTGTGCTACCCGATCCGGTAATCTGCGAAGATCCATTTGGAATCTTGTTAATAACGTTTGGTGCCGAATACACGCGATCGTCAAGCACGATTGCAATGCGCTTTCCAATATTTGCTCCGGTAATCTGCGCCCATCGCTCCGACCCCATTGCATCCATTTGCATCATCACAATGGGTGCGTTGTTCGTTGGGTCGAAGCTTGGAAATGCATCGGTGATCACATCACCGGTTAACTCAGCTTCGGCTGCAACGGCATATACATAGTAAAACTTTTCGGACTCGGGAACATCGGCCTTTCCTTCGGGTGTTGCACCAACCAGGATCTGAATATCTACCGGCATTGCCCGCTTTACTTCCTTCCTGTCCAGAAGAGCGAGCAACTTCGGTAGCTCTCGTGCACCTACTACGAAGTTGTAAATGCCTTCTTTAGGGAAGCCCTCCAGCTTAACTCCTGCCAGACTAAAACTTTGCACCTGCGAGCGCTCGTCGGGTGCATACCAACCGGCAAGCATCCACGACAAGGGGTAATCGGCCTTAATCCTACGCTGTCGTTCTTCATCCGAAAGCCCGGCGTATGGATCGCTGGTATCGGCCTGTGCTGCTACGGCTGCCGAATCGCCCGATACGGAATCTGCACGCACACTGTCTGCGCTTGCCACCTGCGTTGTATCAGCAGCCTCCGTCTCTTTTGGTTCTTCAGTAACAACACCCTTGAGAACGTTATCAATGGCAATTACGGTTTGTATAAACCGAGGTCCGTTCAGCACTCGTTTAAACTCTAACCGTGCTGTGGTCTGCAGAAGCTTACGAATCTCTGTCTCGTCCTTTACATCCGGTAACTCCAACTGAATGCGCCGTGTGCCAACTTTTTGAATTGCGGCTTCCGAAACATCGTATTTGTTAATCCGCTGCTTAATAACCTGCAAGGCCTGGTCAACGGCATCATCTACATCCTTGCGGAGCTTCTTTTCCACGGCCTCTTCGGTAACATCCAACTGATTGCTTACGGTGAAGTATTGCAACAGTGAACGATTCCCTTTGCGGAAGTTGGTTAGGAACGTCTCCAATACGTCTAGATCCGTGTTGTCCGTTTGCTTCCTGGTTTCTTCAATAACCTTCACAAACTCGTCGTCTTTCGCTTCCGCAAGCGCCGATTCTTCAATGAGCTTCAATACGTCAACCTCGAGAGTTACGTACATCCCGCCACGAAGGTCAAGACCCAACTTCAATCGCGAAGCTTTGGCTTTGTCATAAGCTTGCTCATTATCGGCATCCCACTGCTCCAAGGCAGCCGAGTCCGACAACAGGGCAGAACGCTCATTGTCAAGCTGGTAGTATTGATATGTTGGGTAGAATAAGTAGGCTGCAGCAAACAGCGGCAGCACGATAATCATCCAGCGACTTAAAACACTCTTCTTCAAGGAGGCCTCCGGTAACGAACAGCAACGACCCTCCGAAACCGTCGGAGGGTCGGGACAAGGACGGCAAATATACACAGCCAAGGCCATGTAGTTTTGCTTTCATATGCTAAAGTTTTCGAATCTCGACCTATCGAAGTACCCTATTCCGCGTGTGAGGCACCATGTGGGTCCGCAGAGCTATCTCCCTGCAAATCAACAACATCGCCTACCGGCATGGTCACCGCCCCCTATTGAAGAGGCCTTATGGAGCGAATGGTTTGCCAACCGGTCGGCCGCTACCGTTTTGGATATTGGTTGCGGCCGCGGAGGCTTTCTTCTTCGCCATGCATTATTTAAACCTGAACTCAATATCCTTGGTATTGAGGTGCGCGATTCGTTGGTTTCTTGGATAAACAGTGTTGTGCGTGGAGAGCGTATTCCAAACGCACATGCACTGTGGTACAGCGTTGCCAATGGTTTGCATTGGATTTCCGATGCTTCAGTGCAATACGCTACGTATCTGTTTGCAGACCCATGGCCAAAGAAACGGCATCATAAGCGCCGTGCGTTTACTCAGGGGTTTCTCGACGAGCTTTACAGGGTGCTCATACCTAATGGTGTACTCTATCTGGCAACAGACAGGGCCGATGTTGATGATCACCAACGGTCTGTGCTCAGCAATCATGGCGGCTTCCTCATCAATGATCTCAACCCGACGTCGTGGCCATTTCCCTTCCCTACCGATCAGCAAGATTTTTGTAACCGAAAAGGAATACCGTACACGTTGTATTCTGCCATCAGAAATGCCCGCTAACGCTAAGTTGCAGCCGTGAAAGCACGACATTCAAGCACATTGCTGCCTGAAGTTCTCCTGCTGGGATACCGTAATGGGTTCTTTCCCATGGCTCACCCAACGTCAGGTAGAATACAATGGCATCGTCCTGATCCGCGCGCAATCATTCCACTCAACGGTGTGCACCTGTCACGCTCTTTACGAAGAGAAATTCGAAAGAACACATATACGATAACGGTAAATACGTGTTTTGATCGTGTTATCGCCAACTGTGCACAGCGTCCGGATACGTGGATAAACGACGAGGTCATCGAAGCATACTCTCAGCTCCACCGCCTGGGCTATGCTCACAGTGTAGAGGCTTGGTACGAAGGGAGTCTGGCAGGGGGCTTGTATGGTGTAGCCATCGGCGGAGCTTTCTTCGGAGAGAGTATGTTTTCTACGCGCAGCAATGCATCGAAAGTTGCCTTTGCTCGTTTGGTTTATATCCTCATTCGGTCGGGATTCGAATTGCTGGACACACAATATTTAAACGACTTCACAGCGTCACTTGGCGCCATTGAGATTCCAGACGAAGACTATCAGGTGCTTTTACGAAGCAGCATAAATCGCAACAACGTGCAGGTGTTCGGTTGAAAACCCTTGTTCTTGTTCTGAGTCTGGTAGCGTCAGCATGCACTGTACAGCATGTTCAACGCTCTTCGCTCCCTTGCCCCCCCCCACCGCCACCACCTTCATGCGCTCCCGGAACTTACTCAGGTGTAACATACGATACGTCCAAAACGATTAACGGACTGCAGTGGACAATCCGTCGTGTTGCTGGCGCTCAGTCTCCCCGACATGAATGGGCTTTGACTCGCCCGGGTCAATCCTACATCCTTCTGTCTGGTTCTTCACCGGCCACTGCACGCTATACAGCAACACAGCGCGTTAGCGTAAGCACAATCGAACCATTGTTGAACACTCCACCGGAAGAAGTGTACAGCACGTCCGTTCTCGAGAATAGAACTACGGGTGATGCTTCGGTTGTTGTTGCAAAGAACAGAAATGGTGTGTTCGTTCCTGAAGCCGAAGTGCTGGACAGTATCAGCATCCCCGTGCACTGGGATGGTCATCCTGCAATTAGCCCCGACGGATCGCTGCTGGTTTTTGCATCAGATCGGCCGGAAGGTATCGGTGGTACCGACCTTTGGTATAGTTATCGTATCGGACAAAGATGGTCAGCTCCACAATCCATTGGAGATGCCGTGAACACACCATGCGACGAGTTGTGTCCGCAATTTGCAGGCGACTCCGTAATCGTCTTCGCCTCTGCAGGGCACAACACAGTTGGTGGTTACGACCTGTTCTCTGCTCGCATTAAAGAACGAACGAAAACAACGTTACAACTCGGAAAACCACAGAATCTTGGTGCACCTGTAAACACAACATACGACGAGTTATTCCCCTTTTGGGCTGATGAAACAACGCTCTACTACTCCAGCGATCAGCCCCTTCCCTCTGGATCCACTCGTAAGGATTTTGATGTTTTTGTACTTACATCACGCCGAATTACAACCGGAACTCCGGCCGCTGACGGTCCCGAAAAAGAACGCGAACCGGAACAACCACCACTACTTAGCTCGGAATCTACCGTTGTTGTGACAGGTACCGTTGTTCGCGATGATAACCAAAAACCAATATCAGGGGCTGATGTTACGGCTACCGACCCCGAACGCAACCAGGTGGTTTCTAAAACCACAACTGATACCGCCGGATTGTACCGTCTGAACGTACCAACCGGCAGGACACTTGATGTAACTGCGCAAGCACCGGATCTTTTCTTCGACAAGGTGAGAATTGTTACTCCACGTGAACCGTCCGATACTTCAGTGCCGATTCACGTTCCTCTTACTGTACCCGTAACCTTTGTACTGCGCGTGAACTTTCCTACGGCAGTTTTTGATCGGCCGTATGAATTCACGTTGGATAGCAATGGAATGGACACCGACCTGTCGTGGATGGCAGCATTGGATGAACTTGCTGAAAACGTTAAGAAAAGCGGTTCAATGCTGAAACGGTTGGTGTTGATTGGCCACACGGATGATGTTGACACTGATGCTAACAACCTGATTCTCGGTAAGAATCGTGTGCAGTTTATCATGGACGAGCTGGTGAAGCGCGGTGTAGAACGTACTTTACTGGACGGACGGTCGGCAGGCGAGTCGCTTCTGCCTGCACGTAAACCAGGAGAGAGCATTGTACTGTGGCGAAAGCGTGCCCGACGTGTTGAATTGGTAAAGGTGCTACATCAATGAAACCGTTTCATGTTTGGAGAATCTTGCTGTCACTTGTGGGCATCCTTTGTGTTGTAGCAACGGTGTACGTATTTATTGTCCTCAGCAGTGGCCTGCCTACTCTTCAGGACCTCGAAAATCCACGTCAGGACCTTGCTACACAGGTTCTCAGTGCAGACGGTGTTGTGTTGGATCACTTTGCCACAACCCGCAGAACGTACGTACCGTACGACAGTATTCCGGATTCGTTCATCAATGCACTCATTGCAACAGAAGACAGAGCCTTTCGAAAACACTGGGGTGTGCATGTAATGCGTATTGTGAAGGCAGCAGTTAAGAACGTTCTTGCCTTTCGCACTCGCGAGGGTGCTAGCACGATTACACAACAGCTTGCACGAAACCTATACTTCACACAAGAACAAACGCTTGCTCGGAAAATACGGGAAGCATGGACGGCACTGCAGATAGAGCGCACATATACCAAAGATGAGATTCTGGAGATGTATGCCAATACAGTGTACTATGGTCGCGGCGCTTATGGACTTCGGGTTGCATCAAACACGTACTTTAACAAGGAGCCAATGCAGCTAACACCTGCACAAAGCGCATATCTGGTTGGCCTCTTTAAAGCACCTGAACGGTATAATCGCGACGACAGCGCTGGAATTGAACGCCGCAACCTCATCCTGTCCATGATGTACGAAGAAGGATACCTATCTGCAGAACAACTGGCACTGGCAACTACAGAGCCATTACTGAAGCCGGATGCTGCTGATGTATATCGTGGTATTGCTCCCCACTTTGTTGAAATGATTCGCCAACAACTTGGTCAGGATGGTAGTTGGAAAGAGCGCTTGCAGGGACGCGACTTGTATCGCGATGGTCTCGTAATTACAACATCACTAAACTCCCATGTGCAAAAGTTTGCCAACGAAGCCGTAGCCGAACATCTTCAGCAATATCAAGCATTGTTCGATCGAACGTGGTCGTGGTCTGCCAACAAATCCGCGCTGCAATCAATTATCCAGAAAGCAATTAAACAACACCCGCTGTACGTAGCGGCTTCACGGAACGATCGTGCAGCGGTTGCTCGAAAGCTTTCAAGCAGCAAACGGTTTCAAGACAGCATACGGCGTATTGCCTCAACCATACAAACTGGTGTTGTTGTTCTTGATGCTCGCACAGGAAGTATTCTGGGCATGGTGGGTGCTTCGCCACAAGCCATGAAACTCGACCCCGCTGCACGGTATTCTCTCAACCATGTCACACAAATCAAACGTCAGCCAGGTTCTGCCTTTAAGCCCTTTGTGTACGCTGCTGCTCTGGAAACAGGTCTCAGTCCGGATACTCTTATCGAAAGCGGACCATTCAGCATTACTCTTGACAATGGTCAGGTATGGGCACCCCGAGGAAGCAGCAAGGATGGTGGACCAATGTCGCTCCGGCAAGCATTGAAGTTTTCCACCAACTCCGTGGCTGCACGCCTGATTACTCAGGTTACATCACCGTCAGAAGTGATAGACTTGTGCAGAAGATTTGGCATCAAGAGTCCACTGTACAACGTACCCTCCATCGCACTTGGCGCAGTAGAAGTTAGTCCGCTGGAACTCACTGCAGCATACATACCGTTCATGAATCAAGGTCTGTATGTTGAACCGGCTGCCATTACGAAAATTGAAGACAAGTTTGGCAACGTATTGTGGGAGACCAAACTTCCTTCTACGGTATCAGATGCAATCTCTGCACAGCACGCCTACAACATGGTAAGCATGATGCGCGGTGTAGTAGATGGCGGAACGGGATCGCGTGTTCGACAGTACTTTAAGCAAGAAGCGGGCGGAAAAACAGGAACAACAAATGATTTTTCTGATGCTTGGTTTATTGGGTTTACCTCTCGGCTCGTGTGTGGCGTTTGGGTTGGTTTCGACGACAGACGTGTGCACTTTACCAACGACTATGGTCAGGGAGGACGAGCTGCAGCACCGATATGGGGACGGTTAATGGCTCGAATTGCAGCGGACAGAAGCTTACCCTACCAAAAGAGCGTATTTCCTTTACAAGCGGCTACTACCGATACCCTCTTGCCTGCTGATATTCTCAATCCACCTTCAGAGGTTAGCCCAACGCGAACGGAGTCAGACGGTGCTCAACAATAGTAGATACTGGAATCTCGAAGGCAAAACTCTTGCCGTAGGAACGTTGTATTGTATCGGAAGGAATTATTCGGCTCATGCTGAAGAGATGGGGGCGTCACCCAATGCAGAACCGGTCGTCTTCATAAAACCGCCTACGGCCTATTGTCCGAGCGGCTCAACGATCACCTTGCCATCGTGGAGTATGAATATTCACCACGAGGTTGAGTTAGTTCTTGTTATCGGATCCGACGTAATGCCGCATACAGTCCACGACGCATGGTCATGCATTGCCGGCGTTGGTGTTGGGATTGATCTTACAGCACGCGACGTACAATCGGCAGCAAAAGGCTCGGGCGAACCATGGGCACGGAGCAAAGGCTGGTTTAGGTCGGCCCCCGTTAGTAAGATCGTTCCACTGAGTAAGTCCGGTAAAGGACCATGGACCATTCAGCTCAACGTGAACTCCGAACTTCGCCAGAAGATATCAACTGCCTCTATGATATTTCCCGTAGAACGGATCATTACGGAGTTGGCAAATGTTTTTGGCTTGCGAGCCGGCGATGCAATTTTTACCGGCACTCCAAGCGGCGTAGGTCAGGTTTTAGCCGGCGATGTAGCAGAAGCTCTTCTCGATGATACAATACTACTGGAAGTGAGTTTTGCATGAAATCGTGTGTCCCCATTATCAATCGTTGCAGATTGTGCAGAATTGCCACTATTCTATTGAGTGTTGCAGTAGCCGCCGCACTTACTGCCTGTGGCACCTTTACAAGGGAAGAACGCGATGTGTACACGATTTCAGAAGTGGACACGCTCGTTGTTAACGAAGTACAGAATCAACCAAACGATCGAAATAACGGCGTTATCTATCCATCGTCCCGAACAGTAACCATTGACCGGAGCATGTTGCAAAGAGACAGCATTGCTGTTCGGCAGTATCCAAATTTTATCCGACTGGCCGCGTTTGAAGGTGTTGGCATGATTGGCTCACAGCTAACCGGAGCAAGTACCGAACGTGGGTTGTTTGGAGTGTTCTTTGATATTGACAATCTGTTGTTTGACCAGCCAACCCAAAGTGAAGGCGGTAGGTTATTCGCAGGACAGCAGTACCGAATCGGCGTGGCGGAATGGAAGCTACACATGTTTAACGACGATCCCGACTGGACGTACGGAATCACTGCCTGGGAACAGATAATGCCCGATGATGATTTCGACAATACGCTTCGCGGCATTGGCACACTCTCTATTCGCAAACGTTTTTACATACGTCGCCAGATACCATATATAGCCATAACACCCGGCTTTCACATGACGGCACTTCCCTCTGCATACCTACATAGCAACATCAGTGCCGACGTTGGCTCGCTTGCAGGTGTAAACTTTCGATTGCAGGCCGGCTACGTCTTCGGCCAAACCTCGCTGTTTGGCGGTGATGCTCGCATGGTGAACTTTCCCTACATAGGTGTTGGCATCGGCTTAATGGACTTCCTCAACCAAGAAGACGAACTCGATGTTGAGTGGAACAAACACGAACACAGCGGTTGGCAGGTTGGCATGCTCGAGTTTACGTTAATTGGTTCCAGTGCAGACTCTTCATTCTTTTCACGTGAAGACCCAAACACAAGAACACAGAGTCCGATAAAGGGTTTTGCGGCCTCGGTATTAAATGCGCGCATTGCTCTTCCGATACTTGATTACCGACTCTACGTTGGCACGGCTCTCGCAAATTTTATCATCGCCGGCACCTACCAATACGTTCTTGGATGCATACCAATCAGAGCCGGGTATTTCTGGAATCCAGGTGACGGACGCTTAGTAGTTGACCCGTTTGTTGAATTCGCCTTTGCTCCGTCAACCTACATGCAGATCGGTGCCAGAATGATTCTACCCATTGGTGAACAAATGAGCATACAGGTGCTCGCAGGCTATCTGAGCGGCAATCCGGGGTCGGCGCTGAACAACAGCCTTACCAGCATAGCAGGAACAACAAGTGATTTTAGCGTCTTTTACATAGGCGTTGGAGCAACGCTGTTGGACAAGATCTTTGCCCGCCGGGATCTCCGATATGGAAGGGGGCTTCCGCATGAGTAAGGTGTTCCTTAATGTTACGGCTATCGTTGTTATCGCTGCCGTCACCCAAGGATGTAACCCATGGGTATTTGGTTTGCAGAAGCAATCGTATTACCCTATCGAGGGTCGCATCTTAACCTACCATCATGGAGTGGAGGTTGTCGCAGATAACGTAATTACCGTCAGCCATCCAGCACGAATTGCAGTACGAACGTACAATATCACAGACGGACAATTCGATACGGAAGCAAAACTGTTACGCGGATCCGGCTTCACGTTAATACTTCGCTCCACACCGTTCAGTGATTCAACGCATCACCTTGACAAGCAATTCCGATTGCACGTTGCCAACCCGGAAAGCATCGTTAGTTGGGAACAGCATCAAGCAACCGTTGCAACGCCGATACAGCCCGGCATCCCATTTCCGATTGTTGTCACTCAACATGGTAGTTGGTTAGATGTTACAGTGGCATGTGTTCCCATGGGCCGCTTCCACATTCAAAATCCGTCAACACAGTGGATTACCATTGAGCCTGATCCGGATTCGCAGATCGAATTTGTTGACCCTGTGTTCAAGCCCCTTACCGAAGTTTTCAGCAACGTCGCAAATCACTACTAAGAATACTGTGTATGTCAGCACCCACCGCATGTATAGCTGGAGCCGGACTTGTAGGCTCGCTACTCGGAACAATGCTTGCCCAGAAGGGGTATCGCGTTTCGATTTTCGAGCGCCGACCCGATATGCGAACGGCCTCCATAAGCGCAGGTCGGTCTATCAACCTTGCCATGAGCGATCGGGGATTGCGTGCGTTGGAAGTTGCCGGCTTAGCGGACGATATTAAACATATTGCTATCCCGATGTACGGTCGGATGATACACACAGAAACGGGTGATACCGTATTTCAGCCGTATGGCAAAAGTGGTCAGGCGATAAACAGTGTATCCCGTGGTGAACTCAACAAGAAACTTATGACGTTGGCAGAGCAGCACGGTGTACACATCATGTTTGACCATCAGTGCACCGGAATTGACTTTGCTACGGCACGTTCTCAATACCGCTCAGTTGTAACGGGCGAATACATGCACGTCGGTGCAGACGTTGTTTTTGGAGCCGATGGTGCCTTCAGTGCAGTTCGAGGGCAGATGCAACTGGCAGATCGTTTCAACTACTCTCAAACATACCTTGAGCACAGCTATAAGGAGCTGCACATCCCCCCGTCACCTGACGGAGGGTTCCAGATGGAGAAAAACGCACTACACATTTGGCCACGCCACAGTTTTATGCTCATTGCTTTGCCAAACACCGATGGTTCATTCACTTGCACTCTCTTTTTAGCCCATCAAGGAACTCCATCGTTTGCCCAACTTCGGCAGCCTGATGATGTAGTTGCGTTTTTTAATACGTACTTCCCGGACGTACTTCCGTTGATGCCAACGCTAACAACAGATTTCTTTTCAAACCCGGAATCGTCGCTGGTTACTGTAAAGTGCTCGCCGTGGGTAATGAACAGAGTGGCACTTATCGGTGATGCTGCACATGCTATTGTACCTTTTTACGGACAAGGCATGAACTGCGGCTTTGAAGATTGCAGAATCCTGATGGACTGTTTAGAATACACGTCCGGAAACCTGGAAACGGCGTTACCACTGTATGAGGAGTTTCGCAAGCCGGATGCCGATGCTATTGCAGATCTCGCAGTAGAGAACTTTATCGAAATGCGTGATAAGGTTGCGGACAAACACTTTCTCCAGAGAAAAAAACTCGAAGCCTACCTTTACGAAAGATTCCCTGACAGATTCATTCCTCAGTACACCATGGTCACATTTGCACCTGATGTGCCATATAGCGAAGCACGACGTGTTGCTCGCGAAAACGATGTTCTTTTGGATATGCTCGTGTCACACCCGGTATTACAGACCGATTGGGAGACCAACGAGGTACAGGCACTGCTTCAGCAAACGGTTGGTACCCGAAAGCCGATAGCGTTTAAACCAATAGGGCCGCTCTAATTAACGAGCAATAATCAGGTTTGTCTGCGTTGTAAACAGCGGTGTTGTGAAGATCACACTGTACGCTCCACTTGGCCAGCGCTCTACATTAACCACACTGGTTACCGTTTCATTGTCATGACCCTCTTTGCTGTAAGTAAATGTGTCAACCTGCTGGCCAAGTTCGTTGAGCAACGTTAATACATACAGTCCCGGTGCAGATAAATCAATGGTAATCTGCACACTTTCCGAGGCCGGGTTTGGAACAATAACAGCCGATGGCATTCCATAAATCGTAATCTGCCGACCTTGCTGGTAGCATACCGGTGATACATTCAGCAACCCGTTCGTGATTTCTGTAATCGGCGTTTGGAATACCTTCACATACCTAACGTTGGTGATATCGAAGGTGGTTTGCGTAACATAGCTATTCAACACTGTCCCGATAATCTGCGTTAGCATCATCACCGGTCCGGTGAGATCCACCGAATCAAATGCTATAGTCAGTCTTCGTCTGTTGGCAAACACATCAATGATATCGCCTGTTATCTTGCCTACCGTAACGTTTGCAGGAGCGAAAACACGCGAATCAAACTCTACGTCAATCACCACATTTGTTGCAGGCAAGATGAGTGTGTCCGGGTCCAACCGCAGGTACACGGGCATTTTAAAGCCGGTAGAACCAACGTATGCCGATGTATCCGGCATTGAGAACAGTGCACGCACGAGATTCATTTCCGCATGCACAGTTACAATTCCGGTGTCAGGACATGGGGCGCTTATGTACACACGTAGCGTATCGTTGTAATCAGATTCTTTCGAAGTAAACAATCGAACGAGAATCTCGATCGAGCCTCCTGCCGGAATTGTTACGGGAAACAATATTGGTGCAATTACAGCAATGTCGGGTGCATTAGATATTTTTTCAACAACGATATCTTCATCATCGGTATTCGCAAGTGTTAGCCGATGAATGTAATTTTTTCTATAATCAACCTTGCCGTAGTCAATATGCCCGGCAAGATTGTAACGCGGATTATTGTTGAAGGCACGTACGGTCTTAGAGCTAAACACGCAACCACTTGGATCAACAGCAACTACAGAATAGTCACCGGGTGAGTTCACAGTAATAGAAGATGTCGTATCGCCATTACTCCACCGGTACGATGCAAATCCCGGAGTGGCATGTATGGTTACGGTTTGTGTTCCGCACATGGGTCCACCGCCCCATACGTCCAAACCAATGCTCAATGGCACAGGCCAAACAACTTCGTAGTGAACAACTCCCGGCTGACCATCAGTGGCGCCCCACGTAGTGTTTGAAAAGGAGTGGTGCTGCCCAAGGTTGAGTCCGGCGACCCCACCCTTAACATCTACTGATATGTTTGGAAAGGATTTACTCAGTGCAATAACGCCACCACCACCTCCACCGCCTGGACCATGTGGATTATACTGCGAGAGCACATCACCGCTGTTTCCGCCATTAACGGAAATGTTTAGCCGAGATGAAACGGCTTCAACGTCGAGAACAACAGTTCCGCCGGCCCCGCCTCCGCCGGTGCCGTCGCCTTGCACATCGTCGGGCGTGCTCAACGATGATGCACCACGCGCGGAGATTGTATAGCCTTGTCCATGTATCGTTCGTGCTTTAATAACAACAATACCTCCGCCTGCTCCACCTGCAGATCCTTTCACGTCGTTCTGCTGACCACCACCACCACCACCACCAAGTACGTAACGGCCTTTTGGCGCAAGAGCGCTAATACTTTGCCCGGGAAGTCCGCCTACATCCCAGTTCTCGGGAAGGTTATGTTCAGACGACCAGCCACCTTTACCACCGGCACCGCCGTTTCCACCACCACCGCCGCCGGCATTCGTTCCGTTTCCACCACCTCCACCACTGGCAAAGCGTCCACGTCCGGCAATTGGATATGGCCATGCAGACCGCGCAACTCCCTCTCCCTTCTCACCTGCACTACCAGTAAGCCAATTGTACAGGTAGGCCGTTCGGTTCAGCGCTGGGATGGTGGGCGAAACATGTCCACCGGCAAAGCCTTTGGCATCTACGTTAATGTTCGCATCAAAAATCAAGTCTCCATCAACCCACACTACCACCACACCGCCAGTTGTACCGTTCCATGGCGGCGCCGTTAATGGTCGCGTTATCCGTGCACTTGCATATCTCGGAACCCGTATAAGCTGCACCAGCGATGCAGGGTCGTACAGGTTACCTATTCGCGTAGAAAAGGTAATCTTGTTGCCACTAACAGCCGATATGGAGAGAAACTCGCAAGAACCAGCACTGCGAAGGTCGGTGATTGATCCAAATGTTGAATCATTGTCTTGGTGTATCCGCGCGCCCTTCATTTGAATGATGAAAACAATATCGCCCGGATTAAATCCTGCCGCATTCCCAACAAGAACAGCACTGTCGCACGGTATCACCTCTAAAACAGGAACGTAACTGTTCACCTCTCCACCAATTGGAACCTGAGCATGTAGTACACCACTACACACCAAAAGTGCAGAGAGAACAGCAATAACCTTATGTGGGTTCCGGCCCAGAATTATGCCTCTACTACTTCGAAAAATTTCGGGGATAGCTCTCACTCCAAACAGTGTGCCAAGTGCCGAATTAAGGACCGCAATTATACGTAAATGCCACGTAAGTCGCTCAATACCAAGCTTATACGTTTAGATAAAGTGCTGACACTTACTGCATTAGAAATTCCGGTTTGTGAATAAAAACCGTAGTTTTTCCACACTTTTCTGTAAGATTTCCATAATTACACACTATTTGTCCACACGTTTTGCACATCCTCCGACCCAAAAAGCTACCCCGTAAGGCAACAATTGGAATTGTTGCTCCTGCATCTCCGCAGCGCGACGCAGCTCGGCTGGAGCGGGGCATGCGATATCTGGAGACACTTGGGCATACTGTGGTGCTGGCAGAAAATGCAAACGAGGTCTTTGGCGGGTATCTGGCAGGCACCGATGATCAGCGTGTAGCTGATATCAACGCAATGTTTGCGGACCCTCGTATCGATGCCATTTTCTGTTCTCGTGGCGGGTACGGATCAGGGCGGCTGCTGGACAAAGTAAACTACTCCCTCATCCGTAAGAACCCAAAAATCTTCGTCGGCTTTTCGGACATTACAGCTTTACAGCTGGCAATATTTAAGCGAACGGGTCTCGTAACCTTTAGTGGACCACTTCCATCGGTGGACATGGCAGAAGTGATGAAGCCTGAAACCGAGGAGATGTTTTGGGCGATGCTCTCTGGAGCAAATCGCCTTACGATGGTTCAACAGCCTTGGCCTATGGAAGTGGTTCAACAGGGAAGCGCCGAAGGAACTCTACTGGCTGGCAACCTTTCTGTGCTGTGCTCACTATTAGGAACCAGGTTTCTCCCCTCGTTTCGAGGTAGTATTCTGCTTGTTGAAGATATTGCCGAAGACACCTATCGTATTGACAGAATGTTTAACCAACTGCACCTGGCTGGTGTTTTTCGCAGATGTGCGGCGTTTGTCACCGGCGACTTCACACAGCACGAATCTGTGCGGAGTACACCACATCGGGATGTTGCTGACGTTATTGCGGAGTATGCCCCCAATATTTCAGGTCCCGTGATTAGCAAGGTGATGTACGGACACACTGCACACAAACTCACCATTCCCGTTGGTATTCGTGCTGCCGTCGGTAGCAACGAACCATTGTTACAATTTCTGGAGCCCGCCGTGCAGATGTAGCACAGCTCCTTCTACAACGTCCCGAATAACATGAAGTTCATCTGCGCACGTTTTCTTTAGTACGCTACTTGTTACACAGTTGGTAAAGTATGAACTCTGGAACAGTGAACCGTGCGCCCAAACTGTATAATCGTGCACATGTATTGCTTCTACCAGGGCAGCGAGTTCATCGGCTGCCGCCTCGACGATAGCTCGGGATACCGCGTCGCCTTCATACGCACATGCCAATACCGTGGGAGCCAATACCGCAACCGTATCAATGTGCGCTTGGCGGAGAGCACTTTGGAGAGCGGACTGGTCTGACGAATCAACACGAAGGAAAGAGGCTACGGTGTTACGAAGTTGCGTGTGCTCTGCGCGACCATCCAATTCTCGCGCCACTGCTCGAAGGGCTTCACGACCAATCCAGAATCCTCCTCCGGCATCATCTATGCGCGGACCCCAGCCCCCTGCACGTATTACATGACCGTCGTGATTACGGCGTATAGCTATGGATCCCGTGCCCGCTATAAGAAGGGTACCTGCAGCGCTGCCTACAGCAGCAAACAGTGCCAGTTCCGCATCGGCAAGGATAGTAATACGGGGACAGTTGACCGAAACATATGATGTCCACGAGTGCGCAAGAGCAATCTGATAGCCCTGCCGCTCGCGCACATCCCATATACCGGATACGCCCAGAAGGATGTATTCGGGATTCAGATAAGCGGGATTCTTGGCAGCTAACCATCCACCCACAAACCGACATAACTCGTCAGTATAATATGCGGTAAGGGGCTGTGGTTTGAAAGATTGAAGTGATGTTCGAGCAACAATAACTGAGTCTTCAACAACCGCAACATCTGTGGTTGTGCCACCTACGTCTAGCACTACATACACACGAGTCACGAGCGTGCCTGCGGTGGCCTCCAGCCATCGCGCTTCCACTTTTGTAATTCGATTGTTACCGACCCAACGTACAAATTCATCTTCGCACGTATTGGCACACGGGCTTCATCATCCGAAAACCATCCTTCAAAACGTCCGGTAAGGCCATAAATGCCAGTCCAGTCGGCATCACCGTTCAAGTACACGGTTCGTATTGGGTAGTCAACAGCGTCGATTTCAGTAGTTTCTTTCTTACCCGTAAAGTTCACAACTGTACTTACGGCCTGCTCCATGATTACTGTTGGAATGCTGTAGCTCTTACCGGAATAGAGCATGGACCTGGCAGCAAACAGCAGCGACGATCCATCATTGTATCTTTTTTTAATGCTTAGCGTGGTTGAATTCAGCTTTTCCTTTTTACGCCACTTCTCCATGGTGAGCTTCAGCGCACTATAGTCGAACGTGTACTGATCAAACTCCCACAAATTGTCTTCCACAAGTGTATTGGCGTTGAACTTGTAGGAGAATGTCACTGAGGTATCAATCCAGCTTTCGTAAATGGAATGCAGGCTAACAAAAGGAATTTTGGGATGTGAGTCGATGTAGATTTTCACCTTTGCTACGCGTTTCCCATCCAATTCTGTAAAAGGCTCTGTTACTGTTCGTATTGTGCCGAGTGTTATGTTCAAGTACGACACACGGTACACAAGTTCCTCGCCAACCCACAACAGTTCAGAGCCTGCCCGCAACACACCAACAGAGCAAAGTACCGTAGTTACAATAAGAAGATGTTTCATTACACCGTTGATGTTCATAATCATTTAATCTGGGCTATCCTCTTTGCTTCGTCGAATAACTGAAGCGCTTTCTTCGTTTGGGCATCAATACGCAGCATTGTTGCGGTGTATCCGTTGTTGTTGAAGATGGATCTACCGATATGTGCTTTTACTACCGTTTTCAGAAACTCTTGATCGAAAGCGTACTCTTCTGCTTTCCATTCTATACTGTCAGCTTCAGCATAGCTACGCATGATGGCGATGTCTGCATCTGTTATCGTAAAGTTTTCGAGGAATGCCGACATGTTATTCTCGTATGTGGCGCGAATCTCTTTGCCACGGCGTTTCATTATCTGATCTGCGGTTTTCCAGAACAAGTTCTTCGCTCGCAGCTTTCGTGCCAACAAACCAATTGTGTCGGCTTTGACAATGTAATCCGGAGTAATGCCACCGCCACCATACACAGTGCGCCCCCCAACGGTTTTGTATTTGGGGCGTGATGTTTTCGTTTCGTCGGATACATCTTGTGTATGCTCAATGTTGTCACCTTCGTCACCTTCTTCTCTTCCTTCGCCACTATAGTATGCTTGTTTATTGCTGTATGGACGTTGTATCAGCCGTCCGGAAGGTGTGTAGTACCTGGAAATAGTAAGCCGAACAGCCGAACCATCGCCAAGGGGATATTGGCGTTGCACAAGCCCCTTACCAAACGATGTCTGGCCAACTACAATTCCACGATCGAGGTCCTGTACAGCGCCTGACACGATTTCGCTGGCCGAGGCCGATCCTCCATTTATCATTACAACAAGAGGGATATCTTCTAACTCACCCATACTTGTTGCAACCATGTCTTCATCGAACTCGGGACGGCGTCCTTTGGTGTACACAATCTTTTTGCCACTAGAGATAAACTCATCGGCAACACGGTATGCCTGATCGAGATAGCCACCCGGGTTACCACGCAGATCGAGAAGTAACTTCTTCATTCCCTTTGCGCGCAGTGCACGTGCAGCCGATACAATTTCGTCGTGGGTAGTTGCGCTGAACCTGTTTGCAGTGATGTAGCCGATGTCCGTCTTGTCAATCATGAACGATGCATCAACAGAATTCAGCGGTATCTTGTCGCGAGTAATATCAAAAACCAGAAGATCTTTTTCGCCGGATCGGCGTACGTGAACACGCACCTGAGTACCCTTTTTGCCGCGGAGTTTCTTTGGCACTTCACTTCGGGTGAGTCCAACAGCCGATGTGTCGTTAATCTTTACAATCTTATCGCCAGCCAAGATTCCGAGCGCTTCACTCGGTCCACCTGATATTGGCGAAACAATGGTGATTGTATCAGCAATAATGTCGAACTCAACGCCGATCCCTTCAAACGATCCGGAGAACTCTTCTTCAACACGCTCCATCTCTTTCGCGGGGATGTACACACTATGTGGATCTAACTCCTGAAGCATCCCACGAATGGCAGACTCGGTAAGTTTCTGGGTGTCCACCTCTTCAACGTAGCCTTTTACAGCTAGCGACAGAACATCGTTAAACTTTCGAACCTGTTCAAAAACAGAGTCCCCACCAATGGCGGGCTGAACGTAGGCTGCAATGCCAATTCCAATTGCAACTGCACAAATCACGATGGCAGTAAGACGCGAGGGCGAGAGCTTCATAAGCGTTGGTAATGAGTATAGAGTGCAAATCTACAGTTTACGCTGCGGGCTACAGAGACGTTACCGTACGATGTGGAGTGTACCGAGGATCTACTGCAGAACTATCAGCGTAGTATGGATGTCACCCGTATGTTGTACGGACAGCACGTACGTGCCTGCTGGCACGTTGCCAACGTCGCAGCTAAAATCCTGAGCAGGTGTGCCATGCCAGGTAGCGCTGTGGACTACTGAACCTTGCATATCAATAATGCGGATCTGCATGTTTTCAACGGGACTATCAAGTCTAAACAGCAAGACGTCGGATGCCGGCATTGGTGCAACGATTAAACCGCTCCGAGCTGAGGTTACTGTAGCAGTTATCGGGAGATTGCACCTACTGATACCAGCATACTGCACTGGGGTAGCCGTATTCCACAGTCTGAGTTGCTTTATTAAACATTCATCACCAAAATCAACCGTATCAATATCCGGATCTAAACCGGCTATAACGGCCTCGTAACAAACGATCATCGGCGAACGACTGCCAGGTTGTATCACAATTGGAAACTGATGTTGTGGAGTAGAGAACACTGTGTTCCCACGGATGAACACGGACCTTATGGTTTGGGGGAATAAACCATAGTTGCCAAGCCAGACTGTGTCGCACACCGTTGAACCCACTGGAGCCGGTTCAAGAAGTTTTTCGGAATAATATCCGGAAGCGCCATCCACTGATAGCGTAAAACCGGCTATCGTGTCCACAATCACAGATCTGTTTCCGGCAGAGTCAACAGCCTCGAAAGCATAAATCGCATCGTAGAGCGGATCGAGAACATTAACGCTGTACTGATGCACGGGAACAGTGGTTGTCTGAAGTTGCACTGTGCAATTCACCAGAAGATCTTCACGGATACTGCTTAACAGAATTCCGTAGTCGAACATACGGTCGTCGCTTACATCAACGATGTACTCAGTGGAGCACGGCTCATTTGTTCTTCGTCCGTATGGGGCTTCTTCATCAGCACGTACATCATGCACCAGGTTTGCTATGGGTCGGGGCGAACAATCGTCGCCGATATACACAGTGTCGTTATACACTCCGGGTACGTCGAATACGCTGCATATAACCAGTAAAGCGGAGTCTCCTGGTTGCAGCGTAAGCGGAGGTATAGGTTCTTGAATTACCGACCCTAGCGCTGTGTAAATGTTTGCAATCGAACGAGGGTACGTTCCGTAGTTTTCGATAACAAGGGTATCGCAGGTGTATTTCTGGATTGCGCTTAAAGTAACAACATCCACAGGCTCAGGATTACTGAGTCGGCTGGTAACAGCTATGGTGTATCCGGGAAGCATAAACACTTCTGATGCCACTTGGCGTGCATCGTCGGTTGCTTCAACGGCAAACGACCCATCGGCGTATGGGTCAATGAGCGAAGCTGTAAACTGTACCATAGGAGACGGTGGGGTAAAGGGGACCAAACCCGCGCTCACGTTCACCTCCGAACCCGGAAGAATCCGCGCAAATCGTATTCTTGTGTCGCCAATTACACTGTCAGTTATCGTCCCCAAAAACTGACCACACTTTTCATTTCCGCTAATAGATGGTGGTCGAATGTCCAGTGGACGGAAGGCCATACCACCGATATATCCGTAGGAATTAGCCACGCCATATCCGTACACATAAATTCCAAAGTTTTCGTCACTGGAAATTGAATGAATACCGTCGGCTACTGAAATCTGGGCCCAGTAATATCCGGTGTTACTCAGAGGCTGGAAAAGGCTGGCATCTACCAACGTTCCGTCGAGTTGCAGTGATGCAATGCCGGTTTGGCGTATAACAACATTGAGATATTGCTCGATGTACACCTTTGCAACTTTTGTTGGTATTCCCCCTGAGATACTGTATTCGTAGGCTTGCATACTAACAAAGCGATATGCATTCATGAACTGTTCGGCAGGTGGCACGAGCATCATAAAGGGGTCACCCACTCGTACTGCCTGAGTAGAACCGGGTCCGGCAGTTTTTTTAAGCATGGCAACCATCACGGGTTGTGAGGTGCGCACCTCCGCTGCCTCCGTAAGTTCCCCTTCATAAAAGGTGTTCGCGTCCAGCGTGGCAACGAGTTCATCGTTAACATAGACGTCGGTGCTATCAAAGGCCGAAATCACACGGTACCGACTGTTACTGGTAGTTACTTCTGTGCTGCTCACGGCAAACGGAAAAATAAAGGCCGACCGGCCCCACGTGCGAACAGGATTCATCTGCTCAATCAAGCAATCCCGAGAGCCCAAAGTTGCTTTGTCTTCGATTGGTAGCGTTGCTCGCATATGGCCACCAAAAACTGCAACAGGTTTGTTTGCCCGAACAACGGAGCCGGTGAGATCGGCGTAGCGATTAACTCTGGGATCTACCTGCAGCATGTACACCTGTCCACGGTTAAGCTGCACACGTTGCGTTTCGAGATTCGGGCTGAGGAAGGTTGCTGCAGACGGTGAAATCACAACCTCTGTTCCGTCCTCTGTAGCCACCACACAAAACTGTGATGGCGTACTTTGGTTTGTTGGTTCTCTGGTTAGCTGAGAAATCCATACTATGTCGGATGTGTACGACGCCACTACATAATCTTCTGCCAGAGCATCGGTAGGCAACACCAAAAAGGCTTCTGACGTCAGCACTGCCTGATTCGCCACATACACAGTGATCTCGTTGCCAGACTGAATATGAATGGACTGCTCCGACACTTTCTCCGTTTGCATTCCAATGTAATCAATGGTGCCACTCCTGTTCCATCCACGCAGCTCGTACGGTTTCACGAATGTTCTAAATTCATACACAACTGCCGGATCAGTAATGGTAAATACTTCTACTCGCTCCTGACCAAACTCGTCACGAAGAGTTATTCTGCCACTTGTTGGAGTTTCGGCGCTAATAAAGATGTACACTTCATGCTGGAGTCGCAGCACCTCGTTGTTGTCTAACACATCATAGGAGTTGTGGAAGTTGGGCATCAGCGCAAACCAGAAATCCGTTCCTTTGCTGTCTGGAATATTTTGCGACCATGCAGTGGCAGGAACAAGCATGGCAAACAATGCGAGCAATATCGTCTGAATCACTCTCAATTACGCTCCCTGCTTGCAATCGGAACCATACCAGTACCCTCGCCTTCAGCATTAGCTAGTTCAGCGTATAAATGGTATTGGTCAAAGTACACAATACCAAATCCGGTACCCCCTACAACGCGCTTGCTGTTGGCACCCCAGGCTGTACTTCTGCAACCGCCTCCTGCACCCGATACCATGCAAACGAAGGCGTCCGACGGGTCCTTGATTATTTGTAAGTCATGGTCGTGTCCGCATAGATACAGATCTACCTGAGATTCATCCAGTAAGGGCTTCACATGTTCAAGCATCCATGGCTGGTCGCCATAATGGCCGTATGAACGTATAGGATGATGCCCAACAACAATCTTCCACGGCGTTTGAACCGCGGCCAGCGTTTTCTTTAACCATAAAAGCTGATCCTTCCACCCATTCATTTTTTGAAGAATCATCTGTGTATCCAAACAAACAAAGGTCATGAGTGTTTCGGCTTGCGGACATGCCGATGCGTAGTAATTGTGTGGCATGACCCACCGAGCCGAAACCTTCGAATACTCTATTTGTGCAAGAACGTTTCCACGGTAGTCGTGGTTACCAAGCACGGCATACCACCGCTGCTCAGAGATGAATTCCTGGTGATAGATCTGCTCAAATTTTGTTAACCACTGCTTGTCTTCAACACTCTCTACCCCTGATGGATAGATGTTGTCGCCTGTTGAGATCATCGCCAATGGTTTACCATGAGCAGCCGCTCTTGCATTCATCCCCTGTGCAACCTTCTTTTGGAACCCACCTCCCGTACCAAAATCACCAAGCACAAACACGGTCTTCAGGCCTTCGGGGTATGCGACATAGTCCTGTGTTTTTGGTTTGCTTCCACGCACTTCACACGGATTACCCCTTAGTCGAAGACCAAAAGGTAGAAGTGCAAGCGAGGCAAGTAGGTTCCTTCTCCGCATAGCGTAAACTAATGAATTACGGATTCTGCTGAGTATAGCTGCTCAGTATGCTTTTCCGTGGGTTTGTTACATTTCTGACAATGGAAAAGCTCACACACCAACAATTATCGCTGCTTCGACTTACAGAAGCCGAATCTGCCGATGCACCTCGGCATCCCGTTATTGTGGTTCTGGAGAATATTCGAAGCCGATATAACGTTGGAAGTATTTTTCGGAGTGCCGACGCATTTCGCATAGAGCAGCTTGTACTCACGGGATACACCCCCACGCCTCCATCGTCGGAAATCAGTAAAACTGCCCTCGGTTCAGAGCGCACGGTACCCCACCGGTACGTAGCATCCGCAGTGGACGCGGTACAGGAACTGCAAACGCTTGGGTGGAATGTATATGCACTGGAGTTGGCTCAACCGGCGGTTGCTCTGCATGTGGTAGCTACCATTCCCAACAACGGGAAATCGTGTTTTCCGCTTGCATTTGTTGTTGGCAATGAGCTCACAGGACTTACCAACGAAGTGCTGGACGTGTGCAATGGGGCTGTGTACATCCCTATGTACGGTGTAAAACACTCCCTTAATGTAGCCGTCGCTGCCGGCATTGCCATGTATCAGGCGGTTCAGCTCTTGCCGTAACTTTACACTATGCGTATTGCAATTCCCAACGATGCTCTTATAGAACCCTTGGTGTCACACCACGACTGGGTATGCTCAGATCGTGGCTGGCATGTGGTTCACGCTGCAGCAAGCGATTGCGCCGACATGCTCTTCACCAATCGGGCCGATATAACGCTCATGACTCCTCTTGACTACGGACGGGCAGCAGGTGTTGTTGACTTTACCATTGTTCCGGTTTCATGTGTAGCTCTTGGCGATTTTACGAACCAAATGGGCATCTCCTTCCCTTCGAACGTTGCCTACATAAAAACCATTGGTTCGGATAACCCTACCGATTATCTGGTGAACATTGGCGCAATTGTTTTACGAGAGCGGTTCGAGGCTGAAGCCGTATCCATTGAACAGATCCAACCGGGAACAATACATTCAGTTTCTACAGGCCTGCCTGTTGATTGTGTTATTGCCTCGCCAACCAACAGTTCCGGCCTGGCCCTGCTAGACGTTAGCGAAGAGTTCTTCGATTTAGCCGAAGCCCCCCTTCCCGTTTGGATGTGGGTGTGCAGAGCGGACACCTATCAGCCGGATATTCCGGAAGCGCTGTTGGCCATGGCAAATGCTAGCATTACCGAGCAGTCTATTCATGAACCACTAGCGGTGGACAGTGATGCGCTAAGCCGCGAAGGTAAAATCTTATATCGCTGGACGGATGTGGTTGAAGAGGGACTGCAAGCGGTTCTCAATCTCCTATACTTTCATCAGTTTCTGTCTGTACTGCCGGACATCAAATTCGCAGACAATGCTCAATAAAAATTCTGACAACTGTACACTAAACCACCGGAGCATACATGCAACTCTATGTTGACTCAGCAAATCTGGCCGACATCCGGCATGCAACTTCCCTTGGATTCGTGAGCGGTGTAACAACAAACCCATCGCTCCTGGCAAAAGAGGATCCCTCTCTAGACATCAAAGAACTTATTCTGGACATTTATCGTTCGGTGGGTGGACATGTTAGCGTGGAGGTTGTATCCACTGATACCGATGGAATGTTGCGAGAAGCTGACGACATTCTGTCCTGGTTTCCCGAAGCAACAATTAAAATCCCTTTTATTCCGGCAGGTCTAGCTGCCGTTCGCGAACTATCACGTCGCGACGTCCCTACCAACGTCACTCTATGTTTTACGGCTTTGCAGGCGCTGGTTGCCGCAAATGCAGGGGCCACCTATGTGAGTATCTTTCTCGGGCGACTTGATGATATCGGGACCGATGGTATTCAAGCTGTAGAGGATGCCTGCGAAATCTGGGATGTTCACCAGATTGATGCACAGATTATCGCGGCTTCACTTCGGCATCCAATGCATGTGCTGGCATGCGCAAAAGCAGGTGCCCACATTGCAACCGTACCCTACAAGGTGCTCATGCAATGCCTGGGTCATCCGTTAACCGATAAGGGGCTTGAGGCTTTCCTTGCAGATGCCGCAAAAATGAAGGCTCAGAAGAAATGATAGCCTCCCTGCTCTTCGCTGTAACGCTCGTACTCAATGGTGCTGCTCAAGAAAAGGCCATCGGCCTAAAGGCTATCGAATTCACCCTGCGCGACCAGTACAATAAAGAATGGAGGTGGGAAAACCACTGGAAAGGAAAACCCGTGGTGATGGTAATGAGCGACTGGAAGGGAAGCGACTACGTATCATCATGGACGGAGCCGTTGGCTGCTACGTTTAAAGACAAGATGCAGTTTGTTGCTATGGCCGATGTTTCTCTTGCTCCGGGTTTTGTGCACAGTCTTATCCGATCGAAGTTTCGCGAGGCATACACAAACTCAATTTTATTGGACTGGGAAGGAACGGTCTTTAAGTACTATCGAGTGAAGGAAGGTGTCCCCAACGTACTCTTTATTAGTGCCGATGGTACAGTCATGCTTCACACATGGGGGAAGGGTAGTCCCAACCATGTAAATAAATTTGCTTCTGAGTTGGAGAAGTACCTGTAATGCCGTCAACAGTAAATAAGGATAAAAAGCGACTGGCAATCATACATGCTGCTGCAGAAATGTTCGCACGCACGGGTTATCACGAGTCCACCATCCAACAAATCGCAGATCAGGCTGCCATTGGCAAAGGAACGGTATATGAATACTTCAGAACAAAGGAAGATTTGTTTCTCGCTGTGTACAACGAATGGATGAGTAACTACGAGCACATTATCCGCGAACGCGTGGCATGCGCCCCCGATGCTCTGTCAAAAGTTGATGCTATCCGTGAAAGCGCTGTAGAATTTTATCAGCAACGTGCTGCGCAGGCACCACTCCTATTGGAATTCTGGGCGCATGCATTGCGAACCGACAATCCTGCATTCTTGGAACGTATTAACGCAACACGAAGGTTTTTACAAGAATTGGGCGAAACACTCACGAAAGAGCTCACCGCAGCAGGGTGGTTTACCGAAGTTCATGCCGAAACGTTCTCTCTGCTGGAGTCCAGCATAAGCGATGGGATTTTTCTAACGTGGGTTCTAGAGGGACAACGCTTTCCACTGGAGAAAGCCTTTACCTTTCGTCAGAGCCTGATCGGGCTTGGCTTGCTTGCGCCGGAATCGCGAGCTTTATTACAACCTCGGCTGGCATCAAAGCTGATTCGAGGAATGAGCGAACAAAACTAGAACAGTGGTTTTAGAACGTAGTTCGTTGCAGCAACATACTGCAGAATCGCAACGTGCGAACTAGAATACCAGAATAGTTAGTATGGCTGCGACCATGGCAATTTTTGCCGTTTTCTGCCAACGCTGCATCAAGGGCCAGCGCATAATTGCATCTAAAGCCCAAGAGGCCGTAAGGGTTAACACAATTACGCAGGCAGCAACGAGTATCCCCTCCAGCAAGGAAAGTGAACGGTAGTGCGTTCGCCCAATACTGGACACCCATGGTGTACCAAAAAGGATCACCAAGTGGATAACGTAAATATGTAGCGACTTTGAGCCAAAAAGCGAAAACCACGATCGCATACCCCACAGGCTACGCACGAGGACTACAGCTATGCTGAAGATTGTAAGTACAACTCCGGAACGAAAAACAAACAGCGGAATGCTCGTTGACCCTGTTATATACGTTTCGGATATCCCCGCTGACCGCAGCAAATACATCGCCAGAGCCGATAGTGCTACCAAGCCGATTCCCGCACGCCACCCATTTCGCTTCAAGTAGCTGTCGCGAGTGTCTGAGGGCAGCTCATTCAGCCGAGTTCCCACAAACAATCCAGCAAACAGATATGCCGAGAAGGGAAACATCGGAAATAGCGACCCTGTGGATGTGTTCACGTACGACTGTAGCCACAGTGGCCATGAGCCGGTTACTGCCGATACCTGCATAAGAGGTGTAAGCGCAAGTATTGCTACCATCGCATAAAACGATCGTAAACCGAGTTGCTTTGTACTACGAGTACCCGACGCCAGAACAATAAACAACAGAAGTGTTGCGCCGGTAAGTTGGAGAATGTTCACCGACAAAAAGCCGGTCCAATTCGCAGAAGGTACATAGGGCAAATCCCATACTGTGGATGCCGGGAACATCATAAAGTATCCAAGTCCAACGATGGTCAGCGCCCAACGGATTCTTTTTGAGATTACGTCTTGTCGCACCATACCGTTCTGCTCGCGCTTCGTTGCAAATGCATGTACAGCACCCGAGACCATGAGAAAAACAGGCGCGGTAAAGCCACGAATAATGTGCCAGATGTTCCACGGGAATTCTGTAACGGCAAGTTCTGTTGTAGCAACTAATGCATCTAACACATGCCCTTGCATCATGAACACCATGGCAATAAACCGTGCTAGGTCAAGTGCATATAACCGACCGCTTTCGTTGGCCACTGCACTCTGCGCTGCAGCTCTGGTGCGCGTACCCATCCACTCCCTCGGAAGGGCAATGGCACCACGGATGAAAAGAATCAGTTCTGACATAGCAATGCAATTTTGCTGCTATATCACAAGATGCCGAATGAAAATAAGTTCACCGTTGTGTAATGTGGACGCAGGTAATACCATCATGCCGATGAATGTTTTGAGAACGGACTGTGAGCACCTGATATGATTGTTGTTGTTGGCTCAGGCTTTGGCGGACTTACAGCGGCACTGCGCTTGCTGGCAAAGGGCTTCGATGTACGCATCGTAGAAGCACGCGATAAACCCGGAGGACGTGCATATGTGTATGAACAAGATGGCTTTGTTTTCGACGGCGGTCCAACGATTATTACAGCCCCTTGGCTCATCCACGACCTTTTTGCACTCTTTGGCAAAACAACATCAGACTGTGTAACCCTTGTTCCGTTGGACCCCTTTTACAATGTCAGATTCGAAGACGGATCGGTTTTCCGATATAATGGAGTGCGTGAAGACGTCTTGCAACAAATCCAGGCTTTTCAACCCAGAGACGTTCAGGGCTATGAATCGTTCTACGCCAAAACCGCCGATATCTTTCGAGCTGGATTCAATCTCATTGATAAGCCGTTTACCCACCTTAGCGACATGCTGAGAGTATTGCCCGACCTGATGCGGCTGCGCAGTGATCGCAGCGTTGCCTCGATGGTGAACAGGCATATATCCGATGCAAGGTTGCGACAAGTGTTTAGCTTTCACCCACTCCTTGTTGGCGGAAACCCTTTTCGAACAACAAGCATATATGCACTGATTCACAAGTTAGAGCAGGAATGGGGTGTGTGGTTTGCTATGGGTGGAATGGGGTCCCTCGTGAATGCCCTAGTAAAGTTATTTACTGATCATGGAGGGCGGATAGACTACAACTCTCCGGTTAAAACCATTACCGTTGAAAACGGCGCTGCTACAGGTGTACTTCTTGAAAACGGAACGTTCATCCCTGCTGATGTTGTTGTAAGCAATGCAGACGTGGCTAATACTTACATGAAACATGTACCGGAGCAAGCTCGAAAACACAATTCGAACAAACGCATGAAAAGCCTACGCTATAGCATGAGCCTGTTTGTGCTCTACTTTGGCACCAATAGGCGTTTCCCGAACATGGCGCATCACGAAATTCTCATGGGACCGCGCTACAAACAGCTTATCGAGGACATCTTCACTCGTAAAGTTCTCGCTGACGATTTTTCTCTGTACCTACACCGTCCAACTGCTACGGACCCGTCGTTGGCTCCTGAAGGCTGCGATAGTTGGTATGTACTCTCTCCGGTACCACACCTTGAAGCAAATATTGACTGGGCAACCCGTGCCGGTACATACCGCGATGCTATACTCAACTACCTAGAAGAGAGGTACATGCCGGGATTGCGCTCAAGCATCGTAACTGAACGGTACATAGACCCGCTACACTTTGATTCAACATTGAATTCATTCTTGGGGAGTGCATTCAGCGTTGAACCAATCTTAACGCAGAGCGCCTGGTGGCGTCCACATAACAAGAGCGAAGATGTTAGGGGGCTCTATCTTGTCGGTGCCGGAACCCATCCCGGCGCAGGCTTGCCCGGTGTAATGAGCAGTGGTACTATTGCTGCGCGTCTTGTTGCTCAGGATGCTATTCACGCCACACCGTCTCGAACACAAACGTACTGAGCACAATAACAATACCGGCGTACACAAGCATTAATGTGACATCCGATGCGGCCTCTGAGAACTGAAAGCCGGCAAGGGAAAGCAAGGTTACCCGAATTCCAATCATAAGAATTGGAACAAGTATGGGAAAACTTAGCACAGGCAACACAGGAGATCGTGTTCCTGACCTGGCAACAATTGCACTCACTATGGTAAGCACGGCAGCAAGTCCGATGCTGCCAACAGCAACCACAAGAAGAAGCATCATTGGCGTACCAACGGCGGCAGTCGGTATAAAGAGCAACATCAAACCAACTCCCAGGGTATTCGTAATCACAGACAGGACAACGTTCACCATAAGTTTGCCAAAGTACACGGCAAGGGGCTTGGTGTGTATTCGTAAAAAAATCCATGTTCCACGCTCTTCTTCGCTTATAAAGGCCCTTCCAAGCCCCGTCATGGAAGCAAACACCATAACGATCCAAACCATTGCACTTACCATGGGTGGAGACAGCGGTTCACCCGCAACGGAAAAGGCAACAAGAACTACAGTGGTAAGAACAAACAGGGCAATTGCCGATATCCCATAACGGGTTCGGAGTTCGCTTGTTATATCCTTCGATGCTACTGTTAGTGACTGTTTCAGCACTACACTACACCTCTAGATTTTAGTTCGAGGTATTTGTTGATACTGGCTGTACTCAGCTCTGTTGGCGGTGCTAAGACACTGTAAATTCCACGATGTCGGAGTTCAATTGCAATATCGCGTTTCTGTTGCAGATAACTGCGCACCACGGTTTTATAGTAAATGTCTGAAACATTCCTTTTCGGACGCAATAATTCCTGCTGCACTTCTGTATTCAGGAAGTTAATAACAACAAGAACATGACGTCTGGCAATCAATGCAAACGTGGGAATCGCCGCTGTAGCGTGCTCATGGCATCGATGTTTGTGTACAGCATCACGAGCGAGCGTTGACGTAGTGATGTAGTTAGTCTGAGCACTGCAAATTCATCATTACTTTCGTGAAAGTCTGTACGTACATTGTAGAGAGCTTCGTTTAGCCGACCAAGTTGAGAGGGTGAAGATCCTGGTAACACCATCGTGCTACCTCTGCTACCGTACACTACGAGTCCAGCGCGGTCGTGCTTTCTGAGAACAACATTGCTGAATGCCAACGATGCGTTTACAGCATAGTCGAGACTTGTCATTCCGTTAAACGGCGCTTGCATAACCCGGCCTGTATCGAGCACGCTTACTACGTCTTGCGATCGTTCATCCTGATACAGATTTACCATTAGTCCTGAGCTTCGTGCTGTGGCCTTCCAGTTTAGCGATCGAATGTCATCGCCACGCACATACCCCTTTATCTTCTCGAACTCCATGGTATGTCCCAATCGTCGTAGTCTTCGTTGTCCATGTGGAATGTGTTGCTGCGACAGAGCTTGCAGTTCGGCTCTGCGCATTTCCATTACAGATGGATAAACAGAACACTGCTGGTTAGCACTCCAGGAGAACCTTCTCTTTACAAATCCAAGCGTACCCTGAACAATCACGTTTACCGCACCAAACGAATACACTCCGCGCTCTACCGGGCGCACCGAGTACTCAACGTCTCTGGGTTGTTCAACATCTAACCAGACATGGAGAGCAAAATCGCGTTTCTGAAACTGAGCTGGTAGTTCGTCTAGAACCGTTACATATACACGCTTCCGATACCTATTCACTAGCCGAATTCGAACTGCATTATGGTCGCCATTGCTGAGACGCTCATCCATGCTTCGCGTAGCCTGAACATGTGCTTGACCTAACCAAAGGAATACAGTGTCCCACACAACAACAACAACAACAGCACAGAGAAGAGTCAGGCTCACCGGATATAAAATCGGGACCCATACCGATGCAATGGCAGGAACAGTAAGCGAATACAACACCACATACGTGCGTGAAGTAAGAAACCAACTTTTCCAGAATGACATCATCGCGGTACGTCGATGCTACGAAGAAGGTCGGATATTATCTGGTCGGCAGTAAAGCCTTCCATTTCACGCTCGGGGGTAAGTTGGATTCGGTGCCGAAGTACAGGGTGAGCAAGAGCCTGGATATCATCGGGCAGAACAAAGGTTCTGTTGTTTATAACAGCACGTGCCTTTGCACACACGACAAGTCCGATACTGGCACGTGGCGACGCACCAAGCTCGATGGCATAGTTGCTGCGTGTGCTTTGCACAATTCGCGCCGCATAACTCACTATACTGTCCTCCACGGTTACCGTCCGAACTGCGTTACGAAGATTAATGAGGTCTTCAACGGAAAGCGCAGGCGCAATTGTCGAAAGGTCCGGCGAGGCTCCGATGCGGTGATGTCGGCGAATGATTTCTTCTTCTTCTTCTTGCGTTGGATAACTCACTACTACCTTCATCAGAAAACGGTCCAGTTGTGCTTCCGGCAAACGATATGTTCCTTCTTGCTCAATGGGATTCTGCGTGGCAAGTACCATAAATGGTACTGGAAGCTCATGCCTTACACCATCCACTGTAACCTGACGCTCTTCCATAGCTTCGAACAGAGCCGACTGTGTTTTTGCCGGTGCGCGGTTGATCTCGTCGGCAAGTACAATGTTGGCAAAGACTGGTCCCTTACGATAGTGAAACTCCAATGAACGCGGATCAAAGACGCTTGTTCCTACGATGTCGGCAGGCATAAGGTCGGGTGTGAACTGAATTCGTGAAAACGAACATTGAACTAAGCGTGCTGTAAGTCGGGCCGCTAGTGTCTTTGCTACGCCTGGTACACCTTCGAGAAGTACATGGCCGTTGCTTAGCATGCTTATCAGGATATGCTCAACCAGATCAGTTTGACCGACAATAACGGTTGAAACAACACTCCGAATGTTGTGTAGAGTTTCCTGTACATTCATAGTCTATGGTTCAAATGTGAGGTTAGAGTTTCTATGTCTGCGTGAATTCTGTCCAGCTCTTCGTCGGTAACCCTCTCCGGTACTGCTTGCTGCATAAGATTAACCAGACGTTCAACCACATGTTTATCACACCCAGTCGAGGCCGCTACTTGCTGAACGACGCGCTCTTTGCTGTTATGAACGTTTATACCTATTCGGAATGCAACAATCTTCCGCACCTGCTGTGCCATGTTGGCAACAATGGCAGCATTGTTTCTGCGAAGCCAATACAACGATGTAATAGTATCCAGGAAGTCCAATGTTGTGTTTACTGCCGGTGTAAGTGTTGGAACCGGTCGTTGCAGGCGTCGTCCGGATATAAGCAGATACAGCAGCGTTGTTCCTAACAGCAAGCTGTAGGCCAGCGTAAGCCCGGGTTTATCTTTTAGTGCCGCAGTAACGGCATTGGAGTTCTGAACCGATTCGGGCTTATAGTACTCATCCCAGACAACCGTTCCTTCCGGAATATGAGCTACAACCAACATCGTGGCTTTCCATAGGCTATCGTACAACATGCCATAGTTGGAGAATAAGGGTGGCGCTGTACACAAAATGAGCTTACCATTGCCGATTAGTGTATATGCGGCAATACTGGAACTGGAACTACTCTCAAAGCCACAAATACTCTTCCATTGATAGCCACTATCAACGGTAACTTGAATCATCTGCTCCGTTGTAGAATCATAAACTTCTTCCGTATAGGGTTGTAATGTTTCACGTATTCCCGGCGCTACTGATTCATCGGTAACTGGAGTATCATCGAATGCTTTGGTAATCCGATAGGTACTGTTCCACATATCTCGTGACTCTAATCCAAGTCGTTGTAGCAAATCAACCGTAAATGATGATAAACACAGAACAACCGTTTTTCCATTACGCACCATTGCTAGCATCGAATCAACACTGGCGCTATCCATGTTCAGGTAGTCGCTTACTAAAACAAGCGCTTGTGCATTGCGGAGACTGTCATTCATGTCAGCAAGACGACTTTTGTTCTGTATAACAGTACGACCATAGTGATCTGTCAGCCAACTCACAAACAACTTCGAGCCATAAGGATTTTTACTATTTGCTCTAAAGTCGGGTGAAAACTTCGTCCCTTCGCCAATGCTAACACGCAGCGCAACTACTCCAATTACAAAGATGCCGGCAACGACCCAGGCCAATCTGCTTCCAGTCATACCTTTACAGCTCCGCGACCACGAAGAGCATCAAAGGATTGCTGTACTTCGCGATATTGTTCTGCTGTGACCGGTTCCATGCCGTACCATACCTTCTGAAAGTGGTTGACGGCATTACGAAACGTCAATCCTGAATCGTATTTGCTGAGATCGCGAACATAGTCGCTGTCCGTTTTCTCTGGTCGGTACTCCAGCAATCCGGCATCGCGGAACTCGGCAAGAGTTCTGCGATACAACAGACGCACTGCCTGACGGTACTCTCCGGCCGAAACAGCTTCTCC
>CAZGHI010000003.1:6603-14055 GCA_964525565.1 uncultured Hyphomicrobiales bacterium | reverse complement strand
TGTCAAGATCCTGAGCTTCCGGAAGTTGTTCTTCCACTTTGTACACAAGCCCCCTACCCTCAGATTCCACAAGGCGACTTCGCTGGGATGAGCGAATGAGATAAACAACAACAACAAGCAATCCAAGGATAAGTACCCAACCAACAACATCAGTAATGCCGTCGAAGCGCTGGTTTGACAGGGAGTCTAGCCAATGAACGAATGCGTCAAACAATTTGTCCCAGATTGTTGCGCCGCCCGATCGGGTTGAATACAGGTAATCTGGATCGAGCAGTTGTTCTTGCTGCCAGATCTTGCTTACCTGCGGCACGTGTAGCGCACTGCTGTCAGGCGACATCACACGCTACCTTGTGGTGCGAGTTGTGCAACCCGTGCGGCCAGTTCAGTTCCATCGTACCGTTCGGAAACCTGATAGTATAAAACCATGTGGGCACAGTAAAGCACAGTGTTCGACAGTGCAAGTACCAAAAGAACGACCACAGTGCTCAATGCCGCTATCAGTGGTGCTATTGATGCAAAATCCGGAAGTTCGGGGACCAGTACACTAGCACCGAGAAAGAGAAAGATTACAGGTGCTGCCAACACCATCAGTAATGCCCATTGTGTGAGGGAGGCTACAACGATAATTCCGAAACTGTACCACCACCGTCGTTTAATGAGATCGAACACCCGCGAAAATGCTGTTGCAAACGAAGCCCCCTCGACCACGATCACCACGGCAAGAAGGGCCATCGGTACGGATAAGAATACACCAGGAATGTAAATAAATTGCTGGGCTATGATCACAACTACATTGGATACAAGTGCAGCAGCAAAAACTTTCCAGAATAGTTCCTTTACAGCAGCCTTCAGTTCCAAGACCGACGGAAAAACGCCCCGCTCTGCTATCGAGCGCACCGACACATACACAATACACATGTGCATGGTTACAGCTACTCCGAGCATCACAAGAGCAACAAAGCCTAAGCCTAACCACGTGAGAACGCTAGTGAAAATGTCCATTTGATATGCAGGGGCCCAGTCATCGTACTCTGCTCCTACAGCCGACGTGATGCTACCAAAGATTTCTGCGGCTAGCAACGATGCGCTCACCCACCCAATCACCAGCCATGGTCCGCAGATTCTAACGGTTACCATCAACAACGGCTTGAAGTATTCACGGATAACATCAAAGACAAGAGCAATGGCATCCGAGAACGTTCGAATCTGCCGAAACGATGTCATTCAGAAATCCTTTCACTACAGCGCTTATGAACTATAGTCGGTAGTACCACAACATACCAAGCAACAAATGCTAGTGAAACACCGATCACGGCAATGTTCAGAAAAATGGAAAAGGCATAGTACCGGGTAACGAAGCTCTCCAGGAGAGCTGCGACAAATATCACCGGTACCATTGCAATGGCAATCATTACAGCCGTGCGGACGCCCATAATAAACGCCTCTTTTCGGGGATAGGTGCCGGGTAAAACAACTGCCTGCGTAACCCTAATCGCTGCTCCTCCGGCAACAACAATTGCGCTAAGCTCCAGTGCTCCGTGTATCCATATTCCTAAGGTAGCCGTCGCAAGTTGATCGTACCGGGCAAACAAACCATGAAATGCTCCAACCATTACCGCATTCGGCAGGAGGAGGTATGCTGCACCAACCACAGGAAGTATAGAAAGACCTACTGACCGTAGTAGAATAACCACGTTGTTGAGGAAAATGTACATGAACATTGACAAACCATCAGAATCGGCATATACATTCAGAGTATGTCCGGATTTGATGTTGTAAATCGTCATGTCAACATATCCATTACCAAGAATGTTCCGCAGAATTCCCTCATCATACACCGCACCAATAAACCCAACAACAGATCCGAGAACAAAGACAACAGCAGCTACGAGCAGATGCATCCGCACTTGATACATAGCTAGTGGAACATCAACGGAAAAGAATGCAACAATGGAATTCCATCGGAGTCTGCGATTTCGAGCAACGATGCCATGGATCTTTCCTGCCATCATGTTTAAGTACTGCGTGCTCTTTCCATCGGGAAACTGCGACCGAGCAAAGGCAAGATCGTCCATCAGTTGAACGTACGCTGCGGCCAGCATGTCGGCATCAGCCTGCTGCGGATTCTTCAGCAACGTTTCGAATTCCTGCCACCGCCGTTGGTGCTGCTGTATGAAGGCTACTTCGCGCATTGTTGTGAATGGTGCATCAGCAAATCTAGTTACAGTATTGTAGGTTTGAACAATGGCGACTCTTGAACTCTCAACCACACAAAATGTAGGTATTCGTCTTGAAGGTGCTTCACCATTGCATCGGGCTGCTGCATGGATCATAGACATCGCCATTTTTGTTTCGTTGCTCTTTGTTGCAAGTCTGCTTCTGCAGTTCGTAGTATCCGAAATGGGATGGCATCAGGTGTTCGAGTACTTCTACTTCGGTTACGTTCTTTGCATTCTTTTGTACCCGCTGCTTACAGAAGCGCTCCTCGAAGGGCAGTCCTTAGGCAAGAAAGTGCTAAAGATTCGAGTGGTTATGTTGGACGGTTCACGTCCTACGCTTGGTGCGTACGCAATACGATGGATCATCGGACTTGTTGAGCTCCCGCTTACCACAGGCAGCCTCGCATTCTTAATTTCTTTATTCAGCAAACACAATCAACGACTGGGAGACATGGTTGCCGGAACTACTGTGGTTATGGTAAAACCTGCAATTACGCTCGACGAGTTACTGCTCAACGTTAACGAGAATACTCAATCAGTAGAGTTTCCTCAGGCGGCAGTGCTTAACGATTCAGAAGTACAGATTGTACGCGACGTGTTGTGGGCACAGAAATCGGGTATGGAGGCGGCAAAGGCCACCCAGATCTTGCATCAAGCGGTTGAAAACCTTGAAGTAAAATTAGGCGTCAAGAGCACTACATTGCCTGAACATTTTCTTTATCAGGTATTGCAATCATATAGTGTCATCCACAGTCGGGATCAAACATCACATGATCACAAGTGATAATGTAGTATCACAATTTATAATCGGTATAATAACCCAAGGTTGATACCAAACGATGAGTAATTCCAGGATGCATCGCTTGCTACCGAGCCAAAGCGCTTGCTGTACAACGCTTCCATGAACACCGAGCTACGGAAGGTGATCGGGTAGCTAAAACCAATGCCTCCCGCCAGTTCAAATCCAAGTGTTGACAGCGTTGAAACTGACTGTTCGCCAACAGGTTCCGACAGACCACCGCCGGGCAATGCCCATCCGGTAGGTCGCAACACAGTCCGTTCTACGTTGGCGCTGTTTCCAAGAGCAACAGAGATGTTCAGTCCACCCGTGAGATAAAAATAGCGTTGTGCAAACCACTGGATGGTTCCGCCAACTCGCAGATATGGTGTTGTTAACGTAAGGCGGGTTGCTTCCTGATATGGCACAAAGGCACCAGAGGCACTGTCGAAGACCGATGAAACTGTACTATCCGGCGACAGCAGTGACCCACCCGTACCTGACAGCGAAACGCGTCCATTCACGATTACGCCGGGAGCGATGCGTCTGCCAACAAGCATACCGAAGCCCCATCCCGCACCTTCTCCTTCGCCAAAGGGACTCTGACCGGTCACCGAACCAACCGAAGTAAACTCTGCCTGGTGCATGGTGGCTGCTACCGATCCGTATGCTCCGATAATCCATGTTTCCTCGCCAACGCACTGTGCAAAAGGATCGTCGCTGAGCAGAAAAACGTAACGTTCGCTACGACTGTCAAAGACGTAACAGACAGTAAACTGAGCTTTATTTCCGGATTGGTCAGTGGCTTCCAACACCAAACGTCCCATCTTTCCGCCTACAGTTGGCCTAATTCGAATAGAAACCTGGGGCGCACCCTGTTCAATTTTTGGAATTGAAGCTTCCAGGTGCGTTGAACTCACCACAGTTACACTTGAAAGCCCTCTATCCATTACACGGTCGTCACGAACAATAACGATATAATCATCGCGCTGCATTGAGCCTGTAGCCATTGGCGCAACGGTATCAACTAACTGATTCAACTCAAAGAAGCTTTGACCGGCCATGTTTCCGTACGCATCGTAGGCATCGCTCTTATAGCCAAAGCCATACGAATACAAGCCAAACGGCACATCTGACCGTATCACGTGTGTACCATAGGGTATGGGCACCTGTGCAATTGAATAGCGACTTTCGCCGAGAATGGTAAAGAGTGTTGAGTCAACGCGCCGACCATTCAAGCGAATCTGGCCGATGCTTTCCATTGGTGCAACAAGGTTGATGTAATGATGCCAATCGCCGCTAATTGGTGTTGCAAACCGATACTCCTTCATGAACTGTTGCGTAGGGCTTACCAAAATCATCATGGGGTCGCCCACGCTATCGCCATTTTTGAAACCTTGTGCAAACTGTGCAACAAGGATTGGTTTGTCGGCGGTAATCTGCATGTGTTGGTTTACGTTCAGATTTTCGTAAAACTCTCCGGCATTCAGCACGGCGGCGAGACGAGAATTCTCAAAAACCCTCGTGGCATTTTCTGCAGCAATAACGCGAAAGGTGTAGCGCGAACGTTCCTTGAGCATGCCAATGTAATAGTGCAGACCCCATGCTGAAACCGGTGGTAATTGCTCGATAAGGTGATTACATGCTTCTACCTTCGGAGGAACGTACGCACAGTTGTGACCGCTAAATACTGCGATTTTTTTATTGGCCACAATGCGCGAGCCTGTTAAGTCGCAAGTGCCGATGCTCTCCCACCGGGAACCTACGCTGTACACGTCACCCTGGCGAAGACGTATCTTGAACGGCTTCCCTGCAGGCCTACCCGTGCTTGTTGTAACGGTAGGAGTGATCTCTACTTCTGTATCGTTTTCAGTTGCTACTATAGAAAAAGCCGAGAGTAGATCGGTAGCCAGTTTCGTGTATCCAACCACACGGTATTCTCTTCCCAACACACTTACCGGTAAGCCAAGAAACGTGTCTGTTGTTTGGTACCTGCTATTCAGTCCATATACCGAGATCGTAGTATCTGCCGTAATGTGTACGGCTAAACGTTCAGCCGTTTCGAGAGCGCGTAGTTGTGCGCGAGCAGGTATTTGGATGGGGACTACGGTATTGGCACGAACTTCAATTGTAGTCTTATAAGCAATTTCTTCAATCTCGATTTCTACTTTAGCATCGTAGCTACTCGTTATAAATAATTGAAGCCGAAGAGCAGCAGGTCTGTTCTGAACGTCGGAACCGGTGGCTCTGAAATTCTTCATAAAACAGAGCCAGAATTCCCGTCCTTCAGAGTTCTTGGTAATGTACTCAGGATCACGGGCATTGCTATGCATACCCCCTAACACTCCCAGGAGAGTGCTAACCATCGCAATAGCAAGGTAACGTTGCACTATCACCGGAGCACCATAAATGGATGGGTATAAACTGATGTGTTCACCTCGAGCGTCATTAGGTATGGTCCTTGTGCCAACTCCCACTCCTCTGCCACAAATTCAAAGACATTTTCTCCTGCCTGAGCATTCATTGTTCCAAGATCTCGAACTAGTCTTCCCTGCATATTTCGAACGGAAAGGCGAACAACATCTGCTCTGCGAAGGTTAAACACAAACGTGCTGGAACTGTAAAACGGATTTGGAAAGTTACCGGTAATTCCTTCCCCGCCATTCGGAAGTGCAGGCGACCCTTCAGACTGCAGGATACCGGAGGAAAAAACTGCATTTGAAACTTCCAGATCGCCCCGCTGCAACCGCACCGGCGTTAGTACGCCGGAAGTGCCGGGTCCGTAGAGAAATTCGCACTGAAGAGTAAACAATAATCCGTTATTCATTGGCACAACATCCCAACACAGAACCGTAATACGTCGGGTTGTTGCTCCCACTGCCGTGTCGGCACTAACCACAAAAGTCGGACACGTGTAGGCCGATTGCGAAGAGCCACTGGCTCCGAGGACACGAATCACATCGGACGGGTATTCGAACTCAACCCGCATTACGCCGGCTGACGTGTTGGTGCCGGTGATTGGAATATTCACGATGGAACCACGTGCGGCTGTAGTTACCGGTGGACATCGGACAGCGTCTTGTGCCTGCATTAAGGGTGCAGCAAGCCAAAGAAAAGCAACAATAACGGTAATTGTAAAGGGATGATCAAGGTACATGAATGGGCCGAAAATACGGCAAGCGGTGCTTAGAACTCCTGAAGGACAACCACTTCGTAGCCTGATTCCCTTCTGCCAACTACAATAAACGAGTAGTTATTACCCAACGGTCCAACAAATATTGGCAGCGTGTATATCAGTTTGCGCGTTGTTGCATCGTACACATACATAGACCCGCGACGGTCGCGCATCAGCACATGAATGTTCGATGATGCCCCGAAAGGTACGTTCGATGCTACTTTCTCGGAACTATCAGGGTACTGCGCATATAATGTGTCGTACGTGATGGTTACCAGATCCAAGTCTGCTGTAGCATTGATCACCCTACGTTCGCTTTGGCCTGGCGTGTGCCGTAACGGAGACGAGCTAACTTCAAACAGCGTATGTGTGTTCTCTCTTTGTGTATAAACAAGCAATGTCCGCATATCCGGTTGAATGTTTGTTGTAAACTGTGTTGCACCAACACGCGCTTCCAACACACCAAACGGGACGCTCGTTGTTAATGAATTGCGGTAGAATAACCGTCCATTTTGAACAACATTGCCAAGGTCAACACGAATGCTTTCGCTCGACGGGTCGGCATCTACAAAGCGTACTAAACCTGCACCTTGTGCTGCATTCAACGCACCAGGTTGATCATTTTCATCGAGAACATACGTTACTAAGGAACCCGTAGCATCGGTGCTTACGATAAGAATGTACGAATGATCCGGCTCGACCTTGGTTGTGCTTACGGAAAGTATAGACGTTGGCGTTGCTGATGAAGTTATGGTGAGCGGAAGTATGCCTGGTTCGATAACAACGGGGTTTGAAACTGTAGTGAACCCAACATTGGCGGCCAGTACAATTCCTGAGCTGATATTATTGGGATTACCGGGGTCGAAACGGGCGCCAGTACTAACGGTGAAGGAGGTGGACGTAGAGACGGCATCTACAACGCGAATAATGGACTTTCCGGCAACATCGTACAAAACTGGAAGTGGAGGTACGATAATCAGTTTGGCATCTGAACCCTGATCGGCAACAACCAGCGAATACCTGCCGCGAAGAACTAACGACGTGCTATCGGTGTCTTTTCTTCCGTCGGCAAGCAGAACGCTGATAACATCAGCAGTCTCCTGCTCGCATGTAGGTACGGAGGCATACGCACTTGTGGTTTGTGACATCACATTCGTGGCAATGGTTTGTCCGGTTCTATCTAAGGTTGCAGAGCATGCTGCCGACGTAAGATTGCAGATACGAACACTGGCATCCCGCTCCTGAACCTGAGTTATTAACCTTTGTGCATTTGCCGTAAG
>CAZGHI010000003.1:0-6593 GCA_964525565.1 uncultured Hyphomicrobiales bacterium | reverse complement strand
CCGATTCATCAATCAGCATTATCTGCGGCTCTTCCGAGCCATCAACGGGGTATATGATGATGGAGTATGGTGTGTGTTGTGCCAACGTACATTCGAAGGTTCCCAGACTTGTGGTCACACCATCACGAACACGCTGAATGCTGAATACCGTGTTGCCCGGAGGGATCTCTCGGTACAGACTTACTCCTTTGAAACCGAGCGGCTGCGATGATACAGGCGTTCCATTCGGGCATCCAATACGAACATCAAACAACGAGAGGCTATCAAAAAAAGCATTCACCGTGCGTACCTGAGCAACTGGAACTGTGGTGAGCGACCTATTGGCATTGCTCACAACAATGGTATCAAATCCAGCAACTCCGTTTGCCTTACCAACAGCAATTACATCGTAGATGCTTTGCTGAGCAAATCGGACCCTTTCCGGTGTACGAAGCTCTGTTACAGTACCGGCAACAATTTCCACAAAACTTGAGTCAGACGGTGCATTGATCGTTTCGCTAATACCACCAGGAGCGATGTTGCCCGTCTGAAAACCTTTCTCGAGCACCAGCTTACGCTGCTGTCCATCGCCTACCAGGTTCAGCAGTCTTACTCCAATGCGCACAGAACCGGGAGGTGGGTTTACAATGTCCGCATTCTCACTTGCACAGGCAGCAAGAAGCAAGGTAACGGTAAGCAACAGAATTGGAAGGTAGAATTGGCGAAGCGTCATGTAGGGTTATGGAAAGGGGCTTGGGTAACGGTGCATACGGGCAACGTACGCCATATAGCAATATTTTTGTTCTTTACCACCTGATTACATCATTCCTTGTGATAGAACGACTACACCACATTCTCGATGAGTTTGCAGCCCTTGAACAGTCGCTCAACGACCCAGCAGTTGTTAACGACCCACGCCGGTTACGTGATGCTTCCCGTGCGTATAAAGCCATGAAGCCAACAGCCGAGGCTGCACGAAATTACCTGCGAATAGATGAACGGTATGAGGAAGCCAAGCTCATGGCGCACGATACCTCTCTCGATCGTGATCTTCGTGACCTCGCTTTCGAAGAAATGCGTCAACTGGAAGCGGACCGAAATGCGTTGGAGCAACAGCTCCTTACCCTTCTTGTTCCTCGTGATCCGAACGACGTAAAAGACTGCATCGTGGAAGTTCGTGCCGGAACCGGTGGAGACGAAGCTGCTCTATTTGCCGGTGACTTGTACAGGATGTACTTGCGGTACTCCGAAAAAAACGGCTGGCAAACGGAAGTAATTGATTTTACCGAAGGCGAAATGGGAGGCTTTAAAGAAATCATCTTTTCGGTATCGGGAGACGAAGCCTATGGGAAGCTAAAATTTGAAAGCGGCGTGCATCGTGTGCAACGTGTTCCAGACACGGAAACACAAGGCAGAATACATACAAGTGCAGCAACCGTAGCTGTTCTTCCAGAGGCCGAAGATGTGGATGTACAGATTAATGAAAACGATTTACGAATTGATATTTTTCGTTCCGGGGGCAAAGGCGGACAGAACGTAAACAAAGTGGAAACTGCTGTGCGCATTGTTCACAACCCAACCGGCATCGTAGTTCAGTGCCAAGACGAACGCTCTCAGCTCAAGAACAAGGAGAAAGCCATGAAGGTGCTACGGGCCAGACTCTACGAGCTGGAGCTCGAGAAACAGCAAAGTTCTATCGCAGGAACAAGAAAAGACATGGTTCGAAGCGGCGACCGATCAGAGAAAATTCGCACCTATAATTTTCCCCAAAACAGAGTCACAGATCATCGTTTAGAAGGCGAGGTCAAGAATCATCCTCTCGAATCAATCATCGCAGGCAATTTGGACGAGCTCGTTACATCGTTACGCGCACTGGCAACACAGTAAAAACGATTGCTGACGCACGACATTTCCTCCATGTAAATCTGTTTATTTTCGAACCATGAGTGATTTTCTCAAAAAGCGTCTGAAGCAAGAACGATTCAAATCTGTCCATCAAGAAGCATTCTTGAGTTTAATGGTTGCAGCCGACACTGTGGAACGAAAGCTTCAGAACCTGTGTGAGCGTTTTGGAATTACACACGCCCAGTATAACGTGCTGCGAATTCTGCGTGGAGTGCATCCAAACGGTCACCCGAGGAGTGAGATTATCGCACGGCTTGTTCAGCACAATCCTGATGTTACACGGCTAATTGATCGTCTTGAGCAAGGGGCTCTCGTGTCGCGTGGCAGCGATCCCGGCGACAAGCGATTATCACTAACATTTATAACAGAAAAAGGGCTTGACCTTCTCATCCAAATGCAGCCTGCAATTGAGGATGTCGAAAGGGAGTTCAGATCGCGAGTTAGCGAGTCGGATGCGCAGGCCCTTTCGACCATCTGTGCCAAAGTAGCATCGTGGGAATAACACGATTAGGCTGTTTTATACTGTTATTTAGTGCCTTGTTGCACTATAGCAATCGAGTTTTGTCTGCACAAACGTTGTTCGATGCAGAGCTAACCGAGCTTTTTGTGAGCGAGGTAAATACCATGCGCTCTAACCCTGCTCAATATCTGCCGCAGTTAGAAGCGTACGCCAGACAGGTGCGATCATTCACGCCCAACAAAAAGCAACTCGACAAAGCTATGTCGGAAATCCGGGTGCTTATGAAGAAGCAAAAACCACTTGGCATGTTGCACGTTGATTCAGCGTTAATGAAAGCGGCGTATGACCACATGGCAGATGCACAGAATAGTGGTCTTGTTGGGCACATTGGCTCTGACGGTTCTGACCCGGGCAGCAGAGCACAGAGGTACACAAGTTTTACTGCACTGTCTGAGGCAATCACCTATGGGCATGTAAGTACATCACTCATGTTGTCTGCCTTTTTAGTTGACGAAGGAACGCCGTCACGTGGACATCGTTTAACGATGCTCTCTGATGAATACACACGCATTGGTGTTGCAGTTGGCAGTCATCCCACGTATTCCATTCAAGTAGTTGTACTCGTTGCACGATAATACAATGGTACTATCTCTCTTTTCGCGGATTCTGTTAGCCACACCATTTGTTGTGCTTGGGTTGCTGCATTTTGTGTACACAGCAGAACTGGTACAGATTACACCAATTGGAGGACAAATGATGGTGTACTTAACTGGAATTGCAGCCGTTGCCGCTAGCATTGCATTTGTCACCGGCAAAGAGGCGAGAACAGCAGGACTACTTACCGCAGCATTGATGTTTACGTATGTATTTGTCTTGCACATACCGACTATTGTTAGTGCGTCGGACAGAATGATGCAGCTTGTATCCATTGCCAATGCTGTTAAAGATTTGGGGTTGGCTGGAGGTGCCTTGATGGTTGCTCAAACGCACCGTATTAAGGTTTCGACAGAATCTTCAGCCCCGACGGCTTAGCCCCTTTCATATTCATATCCCGTTGCATTATAAGCAGTTAGTTGCTTAGAAGACTTGACTTATATAGCATCAGAGCATACGAGAAGGAAAAAGTTGGCTATACGTATTTATATGTACGTATATTTGGGTCCACAATTCTTGAGGTGTTTTATGGAGCATTTATGCATGTATGCCACACGTATTGGTCTCGTTGTGCTATCGATAGTTATGGTTGCCTGTTCTGCCTCGGACTCTGTAGTGTTGGCGCCCGAGCAGCATACATCAACAGTTGAATTGTTTGACCACCTTGTTGCAAAGGCTGGTGCCAAGTCTGCCCAGCAGTTGCTAACGCCTAAAAATTCAAAGGGGCAGATTGCATCTGCCGTGACGCCAGTAGCCGTTTGTACCGGAGTCTATAGTGGAACTTCTACCAGGAATGCAATTTTTGATGTTGATTCGTGGAACTACTATGTGTTTTATGGAAGTGCTGGCGATGTTGTGGGCATTACCGTAACAAGAACTGGATGTGGAATGGACCCTGCATTCGCGCTATACCAGGGCCAGATATCAACTACTGACAACGTTGCACTTGGTTCAGATAACAGTGAGCTTACCTACATATTATTCCACGACGATGATATTGATGCTGCTCTTTCGTGCGGGTGCAATGCAGATGCAAGCAACAATAGCATTACGTTACCCGCAACTGGCTGGTACACAATTGCCGTATTTGATTTTCTTGGGTGCGAGGCAGACATTACATATTCACTAACCATTGAGGGGGTTGAATGTCCTGACGATACCAGCAGTACTGGCGACGGTGGTTCGGGTAGCGAAGAGCCTGCCGACACCGATGGCGACGGTGTTGCAGACGACGAAGATGCCTATCCGCATTCAGACATGCAATCAACGATTGTTATCGGATCATGTAACAGTAGCGTTGCAAATCAGCACATTGGCAACGGAGCGTTTATGATGGACTTGATCAACGAAGCAGCAGATCAAGCCAAAAACCGCGGTGGTTTCGTGAGCAAGTTGGCCAACCTTACAAACGAATGGAAAAAACAAAAGCTGATGAGCGGAAAAGAGAAGGGACGGGTGATGGAATGTGCAGAGCAGTAGGTTTTTGGTGAAAGTAAATTAATTGTGCCGGGATCTAATATGATCCCGGCACCACTGTCATTTTGTCACTTAGTGGTCACAACAAAACTGTACGGCGTTGCACTACTAAACACAGATCCGGAATTCACATTAAATATCCTCAAATAGTACGATCCCCCCTGAAGTCCATTCGCTTCAACGACCTTTGTTCCCGTACCATTGTTGTTGTCTGGAGAATCTTTTACCTTAACGGCACTTCCATTCTCCATTCGATATAACGCCATCTGAAGCGGTACTGGTTGTGCATACATAACTACCTTAAGATTCGGTTGTTGCGAGCTAACCGAAAAGGAGTACCAGTCACTAACATCGTCTTTACAGGCTCGAGCATATATCGTTCTCCCCTTTTCAACAGGTTTTGCTTCGGCAATAGCATTGTTGGGTTCGTAAGCATTACAGTCTGTGCTGGTTTTAAACCCTGCCGTTGGGGCACTTTCACTTTTTACGTCGTTTGGATACGTGCTCTGAACGCTCCAGGCATAGCGTTGATCCTGCAGCAGGCCTGATAGTACTGCGCTTGTGCTTGTTGTAGTTGATGTTTTCCAACCGTTATCCAGCAACTTTCCGTCTTTGTCAATCCGTGCATGGAAAACACGGTAGCCTGTTGCGTTGCCATCTCCCGTCCATGATACCTTACACGTACTGGCTGTTATCGGACCCGATAAGAGGTTGGTAGGGGGCTTAGGTGTTATCGTAAACGTTTTTGTTATCGTGGCATAGGTGCTCACCTTCGGGCCTCGGCGTGCACGTACTTGAATTTGGTACGTGCCTAGTTCCAGACCAGTGAGTACAGTACTATTGTTGCTGATTCCATTCTTTACGGTCCATGCATTTGTTCCACTTTTCCGGTACCGAACCTCGTAGCTTGTGGCTTGCAGTATTCGAGGCCACGATACCATTGCATTAAATGCCTGCGTTGTCTCTCCGGATTTCTCGACGTTATTCTGAATGCTTGCTGACACGGGAGTTGGAGGCTCGAGATACAAATCAGCGCCCGAAATGCACCGCGAAAAAAGTTGCTCCGGTGTCTTGAATGGGCCAGCATGAGTTACGTTGACCCTGTACAAAGCATTAGGGTCCGGATTTTCGATGATAACCTGCTCAACATTGTCAACAGAGTTTCTGCCGCGCGTGGCTGCTTTCTCGGGAACTGTCCGATCTAGCACCCACGGACGATACACCTCTACGGATTTTCCGTTTACTATCTTATCAACCCAAAGATCTATATCATGAACCAGCTTTGGAGTTGGATCCGTTTTGTAAGCTGATTTTGTTGGACCACCCTCTGTTACGATACCAGGTGGATCCGTCCAGGCAATCGTTACTTTAATTGGTACGCCTGCACCCTGGGGTTTAACAAAGAAGTGCTGCTGCACATTCTGCATCAACCGAAACTCCTGCACAGCAAACACCCCGTCGTTATTTGCTGTATTCAACAGTAGTGCCGCTTTCTTTGCATCAGGTAGTCCCCATCCATACTGATAGTCTGGCCCTTTATTGCCAAGGTCTTCTGCGGTGTGGATGAGCAATGCCGTGGCCGTGCTCGGCAACATCTCTGTTACGAAATATTTTTTAAAGAGCTCTCGAAGCTGAACGATAACTCCGGCAATTGCTGGCGCTGCAAACGATGTCCCATCAGCAGACGAATATCCGTTCACATTCACACGGTCGCCGGCAATCAACACACCTTCGCCAAGAGTTACTACATCAGGTTTCACACGACCATCGTTCGTAGGACCTGTCTGGCTGAATGTGGAAAGTTATTTCGCTGCATCTACACAGCCAACAGTAATCACATTCTTGGCAACTGCTGTTGGTGGCAAACAGTCGTATCCTTTCGCACCACCATTCTTCGGCGGGTCGTTTGGTCCACCTGTATAGTACACGGTTGTTTGTTCGCTGCCCGGAATGAAGTAGTACACATATTGATTTGGTGACGGCACCTGGCCACGTTGGTTTCCTGCCGTTACTACAGGTATCACATAATTGTTTGCATGCACCACAGAATCAAACAGCCGCGATTCCTCGAGATAAGCTCCGAACGGATCCGGATGTTGCGCCGTAGGCAGGAAACCTG
>CAZGHI010000002.1:121200-121504 GCA_964525565.1 uncultured Hyphomicrobiales bacterium | reverse complement strand
GGAGAAGAGAAAGGCACCGCCGCTATTACGAGCGAACCTGACTAGCGAGTATTCATATTCACGTGCAAAGGTTTCCTTAGTACGCGGTTCTATGAAGATCACAGACATGCCCGAGTAACTAGTCGCAGAAACGTATAGTAGATCGGATGTAGCATCATACATAATATCGAAAATGGTTGCTATTGTACCGTCTGACGTTGCAAGTGGTTCAAGAAGCAATGTGTCAATAATTGTCCATGTGTTTGCATTCACAGTATAGATAACACCGGACAGCGTAAGAACAACAACTACTGAGTCGTTGTTC
>CAZGHI010000002.1:101136-121184 GCA_964525565.1 uncultured Hyphomicrobiales bacterium | reverse complement strand
TACCCCTTACATAGCCATATGTTGGAATACTTCGAACTACCCCATCCAAACCAATACTGAATACTGCTTGGTGATTTGCAATGGCCGCAACAATGTAGTCTTGTATATGTGACACATACAGGGCGTTGTAGCGAAGGATCTCAGTTTTCTGTTCTGCGGGCGAAGCAATTCCTAGATTGATTTCTTTCCATTGTGATGTGTCCGATAGCGATCGAGTGTGTATAAGCACAGAATCTTTGCGCTTAAGGAGCAGTACCAGCATAGAATCATTGTTCGATAGCTCAGCTCGATAAAGTTGAATGCCCGTTATTGGCTTGGTGTATAGCACCCTTCGTAACGACGATCCGATAGGCATGTCTCGCTCAAGTACACTGCCAGCAATGTCTGCAGTGTACATTTTCGATCCATTACTGTTCAGACAAACATCGGTAATGCCTGATGCCTGTTCATAGTATACATTCTGTACCTTTTCACTGAACGAGTACGTGGAATAAACAGCACTCGAATCATACCAGTACCACCGATCGGTTCCCTTAGCATAAACTGCGCCTCCTTTTGTTGGAGGATGCCAGAATGTCTTGGCATTCAATGTACCAGTGGCAATATCAGCATCATAGAAGTAGTTGCCTGATCGAATTGTATTTGAATGTCGAGATGTCGAGATTTTTTGCATCGGAAGACCATGCAGTCTAAAGATATTCTCAACTTTTCCTTCTATCAGATTATAAAACTGTAGTCCGCGAAGCGTGCTGTAGAATAGCAGAATATTGTTTTGAGCATAGTGCATGGAATCGCGTCTGTTGTGCGGAAACCATTCAACATCACGCTTTTCCAATTGTCCAGAGTAGGCATACCAGCGATATTGTACTCCATCCTCTGCAATAATGTATGTTCCTACCTCCGCCTCAACTATAAACCTGTGTTCAATTGGCAATCTCACCAGTGGTCCTTGTTGCTGAAGTTCTGAGGAGTACAAACGAATCCATTTCCCTACTCCATTCAGACGAGTTGAGTCAGTAACGACCGCTATATGTCCACTGGGAAAACGTACTACTGCGTGCGCATGTTCTAGCAGAATTGTGCCCGGCTTCTTCGACGACCGTAGTGTATAGGTATCACTCGCAGATTTCATGTAGTGTTCTCGTTGATAAACGTGAATAATCCCTGGAGCTACATACGAGGTTGCACTATACTTATCGGCCTGCAATACAATGTGCTTATCCCAGAATTCACCTTCACGTCGGCTCAGTCCGCCATATACTTGCTTGTCTCTTCCCATACTTTCAACTGCCGTCCACTGTATGATTGCATTATCGTCATCAAAAAAGAAATTTGCTGTAGGCAATGCGTTCAGTTTTGTGTATAGCTGTTGAACCATATCGCATACAATCACGGAGGTATTGGTCTTCATCAGTACAAGCGAGCCATCATTCGAAATGGCACTTGGTTCGTACTCGCTACTAGGCAATGTGAATGTTGCAACTGTATCCATGGTTACGACATTAATCGTGGCTAATAGATTGCCGAACCGCATCGTTATATGGTTTAGATCTCTGTGAAAGATTCTTTGAGTGGCTCCACACATCAAAAGCACTTTTCCGGACTTTGTATCGTAGAGCACCATTGTCTGTCCGTGATTGATTGCTATTCGTTCACCACCGGCCAAAACATGAGGAACACGGGATTTATCGCTGCAATTGGACCGTACCACTCCCATACTGGTGTTGGGAGGTCAGCGATTGCTGGCATTGGAGTTAGGAAAAGCAAATGCAGGAATAAATGAAAGAACGCAACTTTGATCTTGTTAACGTAGTGCTGTAAAACAGTTAGTATCATCATAACAAGCTCACCTTATAGTTAGCTGATGAAGCGTACACCAATGAGCACTCCGCGTGCAATGGATGTACAACCTGCAAAGTAGTTCTTGCCACAAAATGTTACTGCCAGATTCCTGTTGGTGTACGTAATTGCTGCGATTATCATCATCGTCATTGTTTATAAGATACTTACCATGCCACCAGCTACCGGAATTGCACAATAAATCCAGGTGAGTTGACCGCTAGCCGAAGATTGTTTGCTGTGATATGTGCGGCAACCACAAAGTCATTCTGTTGCGAAAGAGCCGTTATCCTTCCTGGTGTAGTTATCAGCCCTCTGCTACCCGCTGCCACCATTTCTAGGTTACACTCCCGAAACTCCAACGTGCAATTGGGTCGGCTTCAGGATGAAGATGTAACGTGGACTGAACTACCCACGGGGGGATTCTGGCAAACACCTCCTGGTCCTACCAAAGTAAAGTTTTGAGATGCCTGCGAACTAGATACGACAAGCGTCCATTGAGTTTAACAACGTGTGGTACAAACGCGACCATTACTAGGAGGTAAACGCATACGAAAGCATAGGAACGTGTTGTAATACTTCGGATTGAATCAACGGCATCTGCCTCGCAACCTATGCTACTCGCACTTGGTTCTCTTGCACTCGGAGTCCTACTTGCCTTGCCGAGGAGTTATGAAAGTCTACTGCACCTTTGATCGCTCCATAAACGATGGGTCGAAGGGTCGAAGTTTTCATGAAATGCTCTCTCGTTTGCTGCAGCACTTCATACAAAACTCGAGGCTCTAGGACAGCTCTAAAGAAGTACTTTGGTTTCAATCAAACATACCGATTCACCAACAACTGTATTGATGTTAGATCTATGTTTCTGGGACAATCGCATGGTAGGGGTAAAGCACGGTACACGCACACGGCAATGGCAACCTGAAATCGGCTCAATAGCCAGATGTGCATCACTATGTAAAGCAGTTTGTTCTGTAGTGATTGCAATGTGCTTGACAACAACAACCAGCGAGTTTGATTTACTCTTGCATACAACACTATGTAGCTTGCGTCAGCATGTGGTACCCAAACACGCTAATCTTTTGCATACATCAAGGTAGAACGTTGTGTTCGATGCGCGGAACAGTTCTGATTGTGTAGTCTAACTATTCAAGAATTCTCTAACGAGTATGGCAGCGTATTAAGGTTCAGCAGACGTACTTTTGACCTATATGACCAGCATCACATTCCAAGGCGTATCCAAACAATACTCCGGCGTTCAGCCTCTGAATAACATCTCGCTTACGATCGAAGCAGGTGAGTTCTTTGTGCTCGTTGGCCCAAGTGGGTGCGGAAAAAGTACACTCCTACGCATGATTGCCGGTTTGGAGTCTGTCACGGAAGGACAGATCCTGTTTGATGATACTCCGATAAATGCTGTTGCCCCCCGCGACCGCGATGTTGGTATGGTTTTTCAGAACTATGCGCTCTACCCACACATGACGGTGGCCGAAAATCTTGGCTTTCCACTCTCCGTTCAGCGTGTACCTTCTGCAGAAATTGCGAAGCGCGTTCAGGAAACGGCAGAAATATTGGGCCTGGCAGATTTGCTGGACAGAAAACCTAAACAGCTGTCCGGCGGCCAACGGCAACGTGTGGCCGTGGGTAGGGTGATTATTCGTAAACCTCGAGTGTTCCTTTTTGATGAACCCTTGAGCAACCTCGATGCGCAACTACGTACACACATGCGCACGGAGCTGAAAGCTCTGCAACGTAAACTTGGCGTTACTACGGTGTATGTTACTCACGACCAAATGGAAGCTATGACGATGAGCGACCGTATGGCCGTATTGAACACTGGTACACTACAGCAAGTGGGATCTCCTGAAGAAATTTATAATAATCCAGCGAACATCTTTGTGGCAACGTTTACCGGCAATCCGCCAATGAATCTGATTCCTGTGAATCATCAAACGCTTGGTATCCGTCCGGAACATCTTACGCTACGGAATGATGTAGCCGGTACCCCATTACATGTCATGATTCAGTCCACGGAGTTTATCGGTGGCGAGTGGCTGCTGCATGGCATTTGCAATAACACCAACATCTCAGCTCGCATTCAGCACATGCCACAAATAGAAATCGGCCGGACAATCACCATGATTGCACCGGCCGAATACATTCGCTGGTTCTAACGCTGTATGCTTAATGGTTCGGTAAATGTTTCAGATGCCTGCACGATATGCACATAATACATGCCGGAGGCTAATCCCGAAATGTCCATTGCTTGCTCGGCTTCGCCGATAGACGATGAATACGCTGTATAGCGCGCCACTCGTTGCCCCATCATATTAACAATCTGAATCGAAACTGGTCCTTCCCTCAGATTTCGTGCATGAAGCATCACAACATCAGTTGCAGGGTTCGGAACAAGACGCATTTCCTTGCTCTGACCAGCCCATACGTCCTCGATTACGCTGGTAACAACATCTACAGATTCCGAAGGGCAACCGCGTAAGTCGTTATCGCCGATTGTAACCATTTTTATATTCGTAAAGGTAATGTCCGGACCGAAACTCTTGGATGTTTCGTATCGCTCTGCAAAGGCAAGTACAGTATCGCCTTCTGCTGTGCGATCCAAGATGGCATAGCTAGCCGCCATTGGATCGGGCGATGGTTGCCATGTGATCGTTGTTACATTGTTTGTGGTATTCTTTAAGGCTTGAATATTGGTAGGGGGCGCCAGGATAACTTTTCCCGTTTGTATTGGATCGGGCGCAAATGCTGTAGCTATAGTGGATCCTGTCGCTGCTAAAACGCCACCTACATAATAGGAGCAGGCCAACAACGAATCCGTTAAAGTATAGCTGTATGTGCCATGAGATGCACGAACAGTTCCAATTTGCACACCACCCATTTCTCCCAGTGTTTCAGTTAATACCAGCGAGACTCGGTCCGAAGTATCCAATCCTTCCGGATTCCACGTTACCGTTAGTACTCTATTCGTGACCGATGCGGTTAGAGCAAATGCACGTTCACGGCGGAGTGATGAAATTGCAACCTCGTCTTCCGGCTTTGGATTCGTGAGTTTGATAACCCAGTTGCCTTGCGCAGGCTCTATCAATACCCACTGCGTCATGGCACCATTCGATGCGTCGAACCGAATAATCGAAGAATCAGGCTTCGTAGTAGCATATGTTTCACCAGTTGGCGATACAAGCTCGCTCTGTGGTGCTGTTGTTTCTCCGCTAACAAGGATAAAGACCCGCTCCATATCTGCCGTTACCGTAAAGGTATCAGCCGGAGCAGCCTGAACAAATGCCCCCCCCTTGCTCACAATACTTTTAGGATCGGTCTTCTCGCGCATTACAGCAAGTTTGTCGTAACCGCTTCCCCAATTGAGATAATAGCCATCCACGGGTGGTACGCTGATTTGCAGGAACATTCGGCCATAAGAACGAACGATAGGAATTGGATTTTTGGTTACGTCTGCAACAGCTAGGAATTTGAAGCCATCAACTTCATTGATACCCAGATACATCTGACCCTGCCCGAGCGTTATGTTACTAAGACCAAATGATTCAATCCAGCGCAAGTACTTAGCAGCACCTGTTTCATTCAGTTCAGTCCCAACCTGAGGGATGCGCAGGGATGCCGTGCCAGAGAGCGACACATCGAATGGAACCATGCCAAGATTTAACTTAACATCAGTAACCGAGGCAAAGAAGTCATCCATGCCCAGGTGACCAATGTTGCCGCTTACTTTTCCGTACAACCCTTTTGTAAAATCAATATTTATTGAACCGCTGAGAATACCCTGCCAACTTTTGGTTTCTGATATGTATGGAATCTTTGCCAGCTTAAGCTGTGCCTTTCCGGTAAACGATGCCGGATACTCCCATAATCCTCCTAACTCAAACTCGGCTGCTTCGGGTTGTGTTGAACCGAGTTTGGAATTCCACGATTGCAGAAACTTTAACGAATTTTCTAAGCTTGGCTTAAAGATTCCGGTGAGTCCAAATTTCCATTTCTTTTGTCCTTTCTCGGTATCAAATCCGGCATCTATCCTAGCCCCTTTAAAACAGAATTCAGGTCGAATGGGTATCGTCTTGCAAAAGTCCGATGTAACCTGAAGGCTAAAGTCTTTCAGAAAGATGTGTGTTTTGTCGCCTTGCTGTTCCCCTCGAAGTACTGTTTTAATCTTGGCCTCATTACCCTTTGGTTTGTTCGGTCCATCGAGCATTTCCCACGTAATTCTGCAGTAAGCATCAAGGAGTTTCTTGGTATAGTCATACGTTACTTCCAGATCGTTCATGCAAAAGGCTTTACCAATGCTGATGTTTTCAATGTCAAGCTTGATCTGTTCAAATCCGGTGCTCTTCTTATAGACAAATCCAACGCCAACACTTTGATTGTCGGGATTGTTGCTTTTTAAACATTTAGCGGAAATGCCGTAGTCCGTTGGCATTTCTCCGGTGATTGTCATCTTTATGCCCGGATCGTTCCAACTGCCGATGAAACCGAATTCTGTGAGCTTCACCTTGCCACCGAGAAACTCAATGCCGGGTTGCACGGAAGAAGCAAGTTTGATAACACCTTCACAGTCCAGCCCAACAGTAGTCATCACAAAAGCAACTGAGCTTAGAATAAAACTCTCGCTGCACCCATCGCAGAATAAATCTCCATCGTAAAAGGCACGCTCACTTCCGGGTGTTGTGTCGATACGGAAGTTCGAGCCATGATAGGTAAGCATGTTGTTGATCACAACCTTCGAACCACTAGCCTTGATAATCGGCGACCCTTCCTTTTCAACCTCCCATGTTTCACCCTCACCGGCGTCATATTGTATTATCGGTACGCCGCCACAGCGATAGTAGAAGTAACGTCTGTCAGGCTCAACTTCAATTTTTTGAGTAACGTTTGGAGCCTGTATTGCCTTTATTTTTTGAGCCGATAGAACTACGTCATACGTTTTGCGTTCTGTAAGCTCCTTAGGCACCTTAAAGGTGTACTTCGCCTGACCATTGGCATCGCTGGTGGCAACATTAAGATTCTTGTCCTTGGTTATCGGATTGTCAACAACCAACAATGTTGCATCCTTCACCAATGTGCCGGTTACGGCGTTCTCCACTGTTACGGATAGAGTAACATCGTCGTCCGGCTTCACTGAGAATTTTTCTCCGGGCCTTACCTTGATCTTCAGCGATATCGGAATAATTCCGCTAACGTGTCCGTTGAATACATGCGTACTCACCTCGTTACCAGATGGAAACAGTGTGTTACAGCGAAACTCAAATGTTCCGGTCATGCGTCCGCTTCCTTCAACCGTATTAATCGTGAACAAGCCGTATTGGCAGTTGCACAGACCTGTTGTGCCGGCAAAGTTTTGCCAGATGGCATCACCGGATCCTAGCTGATACGATGCAGGTAGTTCTCGACTTCCATCGTAATTACGCAATCTCAGACGCATGGTTTGGTAAGGCCGCGCAGGATCGCCAGTTGGAATGTGACCAACAATGGTCAGAACATTCCCTTCAAGGGAGATATCAACGCTGTCGGTTTCTTTAGTTAGAGTTGGCCCTCCGGAATTTGTTGAAAACTCCATCTTGTCAGCTTCTTGAGCAAAAACTGAGTGAGACCCAAAAACAACAACCACGATTAGCAACGTAGTCAGGGAACGACGCATAACGGTACCCTCAAGGGTGAATGAAGAGTCCGAAAATATGGCCATAACACGCCTTTGCAAGGCGTATTATTACTTACCGCCAAAATGGCCCTCTATTTTGTCTTGCAACTCTGCACACTCAGCTTCCAAGTACCTTCCGCAGAGTGTCCAACAACGCTGTTCCTCGCAGGTCATTGCTAACGTGAGTAATGATACCATCAGGTGATACGAGGATTGGCTTGGGAATCCCGTACACTTCAAATATTTCTGCTGCTTCGCTTTTAAATCCACCCGGAGAAAAAACATGCTTCCAGGGCATTGCAAAACGACCCTTTCTGAATAGAATGACCTTCGTGGGGTCTGCATCAAACGAGATGCTTAGAATCTCAATATTCTTGCTTTTATACTGTTCCCATGCTTGCGTAATTACTGGAAGTTCTGAAATGCACGGACCGCACCACGTAGCCCACAAATCAATGAAAACCCACTTCCCTCGCAGCGATTCGGGAGAAACGGTGGCGGTTGAATCGTCAAGAAGTTTAAAATGAAAGTCAGGAAGTCGAGCACCTGCACGAATTCGTCGGGATGGATCTAATTCTGTTTTAGCCAGGTAGGTGGCTACGTGCGATTCATATTTCTCTGTCAGTTGGCGATAGGCGTATGCGAACAGACTGGTGTCGTGCTCAGCAGCATGATAGCATACGGTTAAATACATCCATGGTAAACGGTCAGGGTCGGGTTCCTGGTAGTTGTGAATTGTAGTTGCATCTGGTATCACCCGGGAAAGCATGCCAACTTTCATATAGGTTTGCATCATAGGCTCCAAACCTAGTGTCCACACGGGAGAACTTGGCGGAATATGCAACAGACAATTGCTAACAAGTGCTGTGTCTTCTGCTGTAATAACTGCAGAATATGCCATAGTGGATAAGGCCAAATACACCAATAGTTGCTGCTCCACTCCTTTTGGCTGAATGGAAATTGTGTCGCGAAGCTGCTTTAGTGCACGTGGAGCTATGATCGTTCGCAACACTTCGTTGGTGTTCTCTGAGTTGCCATCGGCTACGGTTTTCGTGCTCCAGAGATAGTCAAGTACGTTGCGGCTGTTCTCCGTTAACACTCGAATCCTTTCTGCTTCAGAACCGATTTCGCGTATCAATCCTTGAGCATCGGATTGTGGAAGCATTGAAGGATCGAACTCAACATCTATACTATCGGCATACGTGTACAGAATCGATCGAAAATCACCCCCTCCGTCGTACTCCAGACGTGCATGTTGAGTGCCGTTTACTGAGTTTTTTGTTGCAGAACTGTCCGCCGACGTAAGCAACACCTGGTACTGGACAATGTTACTTTCAGCAGGAAGTCGCGCAACATAGGTGCCGGATGGCGTTCTTCGCATTGGTTGTGCGCTGTTAAAATTCCATGCATTAAAGTCGCCGATCACTGAAACGTTGGTAATGTTCTGCTTTGTGATGTTTGTGCCGAGACTTGCTTCGAGTGTTAACGTATAGTCGCCATGCGGAATAAACACTTTAAGCTGTTGTTGCTGATGGTCGGAAGCTGCGATAGTGACTTGCATGTATCCTAACTTGTTTACATTCAGCGAGAACAAACCTTCGGGCGATGGCGTCGCACGAGCTAACTCTTCGTTCTTACCCACGTAAGACACGCAAACAACGGCGTCGCTAAATGCTATGCCTGCTAGACTGGTTACGCGACCTCGTATCTCCGCAGCATATTCATTGATGACACCTACGGCAAGAATGAGAAGAAATGTGAGGACCTTCATCAGTCTCTCCTGAGCAGGAAACAAACGCTAGTTCTCGTAGGTGTAGAATCCTTTACCACTCTTTCGTCCTAGATGCCCGGCGGCAACCATTTTTCGCAGCAGCGGACAAGGCCTATACTTGCTGTCGCCCAAGCCGCTGTGGAGTACTTCCATAATACTTAAACATACATCGAGTCCGATAAAGTCTGCTAACGTGAGCGGTCCCATCGGATGGGCCATACCAAGCTTCATCACCGTATCAATGTCTTCTACCGAAGCAATACCTTCCATAACACAATAAACGGCTTCATTGATCATGGGCATCAGAATACGGTTGCTAATAAAGCCTGGATAGTCGCTCACTTCAACCGGTACCTTACCCATTTTCTCGGCAAGCGCTTTGATTCTGCTGTATGTGTCCTGGCTGGTTGCCAAACCACGTATGATCTCACAGAGTTGCATTACCGGCACAGGATTAAAAAAGTGCATGCCGATAAACTTGTCGGCGCGTTTAGTACCACCGGCAAGCTGAGTGATGCTTATAGAAGATGTGTTGCTAGCTAGAATGGTTTCCGGCTTACATCCTGTATCAAGTACACTAAAAATGTTCTGTTTTACCTCGAGTTTTTCGCTGGCGGCTTCAATGACTAGATCTGCAGTAAAACACGAAGAAAGTTCAGTACTTGTTTGAATTCTCGAGAGAATCACTTCCTTGTCGGCTTCCGATATTGTTTGTTTCTTTACTTGTCTGTCTAAGTTCTTCGCTATCGTGTTAAGTGCACGACTCAGTACGTCGCTACTGATGTCAACCAGAGTTACGGAAAGACCCGTTTGTGCTGCAACGTGAGCAATGCCATTACCCATCGTTCCACCACCGATTACTGCAATATTCTGAATGTTCATAGTGTTTCCTTGGTGAATAAAGCCAACAAAGCTACCACTACCGAGAAATCACCAATGGCATCCTTTGTTCCAGATTTGAACCTTGCAAACACGATACACGCACCAAATACAGTCCTGCAGGCAAATTCTCTAGTCCAAACGACACAGAACTTCCATCTGCAATAGTTTGGATACGATGGACACACAGGCCCTGAAGATTGGTGATGGTTACTTCAGCATCACATTGCCACTTAGGTAGGAGCAGTGTTGCTGCATTGATGGCAGGAAGGGGGCTGAGCAATGATGCACCGATCTGATCTTCGTGTACACTAACTACATCCTGCGGGTCCCATGCGAACAGAATGTTGCCACTCACAGAGACACTTAAAAATGGAACTATCACACTCCATGGTGAAAGCGGCATTTGTTTCACGGCGGGATCTGACGAAGAAAATTCATACGTTGCAACATCCTTTCCATCGGGCATTGCCCAGAGAATAAGTCCGTTCTTATCACCGGCTTTTGCATGAGTCACCAACCACCTGTCAGTGTTGTTGCCACTGGCAGAGAGAATCCGCAACGGTTTGGAAGGATCCAGCAAACTGTTCTCAACCGTGTCCACCGGAACGCCGTTCGATGCTTTAATCAGTAGTGCTCCCGGTGCAAACTCATCGGTAAAGAGTAGTCTGTCCCACCTGTTGCTGTGCCAGATAATCTTGCGCCCCCTACCACTTCCCGGTCCGCGTTCAGGAACGTTTAGCTGACTGTACGAACCGTCTGAACTATAAACGATGTAACTGGCATTTGTAAACACCTCTTCGGTTTGTGGTGGAAACGACATTCCGTTACCACGTAGATAAATGAGAACTCCTTGCTCCGGAACAGGTCGGACGTAGATATCTACGTCTATCTTTGGCTTAACTCTGCGAATCCATTGCGGCTGCTTATCCTTTACCGTGATAATTACATACTCAATCTTATCGGAAGGGGTAGTACCAACAGGTGCAAAAACAACGGCACCAGTTGAACCATCATCGCTAACCCAGGTGTCGGCTACATCTACAGCAAGTTCTGTTGTGTTCACATCTGCCGTAAACGACATTAGTTCGGCACCTTCATACGTGTCGAAAATCAAAACGGAGGTTTGCGGTATTGCACCTTCTGTGTGACTTACGGAGATCATTAAGCGCGGATTTCGAGGCATGTACGTCCAAACTCCGCTGCCCGGCTTGCTTTTTTGCGACTGAGCGCCCGAAATAAGGTCAATTTCTGCAACACCTGAAGCAAGCTCAACTGTTGGGTTACCGCCTGTTGGATAGCAGCCTAGATGGGGCGAGACAATTTCGGCACCTCTCCACCTTCGCAATCCGTTTTCAACAGACCATTCGTTTTGTGCAGAAACCCCTAAACCACTAAGAACATATATCAGGGTAACGAGAAATATCTGCTGTGTTTTCATGATGTTGCAAGTACGTTTGTGACGAAATATTGACGAACTTACAAAGCAATCACAATCGTACGTGTTTTTACGGTACAACCGCGAGTAGTTAACATTATGAGTTCCAACGAATCAAACGATTCTCTAGCCATCGAGAAAGAGAAAACCAAACGCTACTTTGCTATGCTGGGTGTTGGAGGAGTTGTTGTTGTAATCCTTGCGATTATGTTCTTCTCCAAGTTCGGACAATCGGGTTCAGGATCGTTCAAAGTCACCAAAGATGGTGTAGAACTCAGCATAGACAAGCCGCTGATAGATCAGGTTGAACATACAAACAGGGCGCTGCAAACAGGAAATGATTCCATTGAGTTTACTACAGGCAGCATCAACGAGCAGGTGATCGAAGAAGTACAGAAGCAGCATGGCTCCGAACTGACACCAAAGAAGTTTGTTGGCCGCAATCTGATTGACACAAAGGGCAGGTTTGTTCTGGCAAGTAACAACAGCAGTTCGTGGAAGGTTCAACACAACAACGCAGGTTATTCTGATGTTATGCAGCCTATCGTACACCTAACGGCAACGGGAGGGGAATCAGTAACAGTACATCGAATGCCGATGTCGATGTTTAACAACTGTAACAACATTCGCTGCGCTGTACAACAAATGCTCTTGGGGTTAGAGGCACAAGGTTTACTTGAGCAATCGCCTCTTGTAGAGTACGATGATGCTACCAATACGGCCTTTTTAACGTTTACGAACCCTAACACTCTGGGACAGAGTTATGTAAAGGCAGTTGTTTCGGACGGCTATTGGTACGAGGCTCGCGCCGATTACAACACGCTTGTTTCGGATGCAAAAATTCAGAGGGACGCCGTGAACATGATTGCTTCGTTCGCTATTATCCGTTAGCTGTAGTTCGAGCAGATCGGAGTATCATCCAAAAACCAACAACGATAAAGGGGATGCTCAGAATTTGTCCCATATCTAAGGGTAACGATGCTTCGAATGCTTCCTGATGCTCTTTATAAAATTCGATAATAAATCGTCCCGAAAACAACAACATCATGAATACGCCAATTAAACGTCCCGGGTATCGCGCAGCTACACCTTTGTTGTAAAGCCAATACAGCAGAACAAATACAGCCACACATACAAGTGCTTCGTATATCTGAGTGGGATGTCGGTACAGCGGGACCTGATCTAATCGAGTAAACCATATACCCCACGTCTGGTCAGTTGCCCGTCCAACAATCTCTGAATTCATCAGGTTTCCAATTCTGATAAGTGCACCGCTAATGGCAGCAACGATGGAAAGCCTGTCTAGCAGCCAAACAAAACCAAACTGAGGGTGCTTGCGGTGAAATAACCACAAGCCGGTGATTATTCCTAGCGCTCCACCATGGCTTGCTAAGCCACCGTGCCATATAGCTATCACTTCAACAGGGTCGGTAAAGATGATGCCGGGTTCGTAGAACAGAACATGTCCTAGGCGCGCACCTACGATCGTAGAAACTATCATGTAGATCGTAAGCGAGTCCAGATCTTTCTGTGTTCTTCCTTCTTTCGAAAAAATGCTTCGGAAGATCCAATAGCTTGCAACGAACGCCAAGGCGAACAGCACACCATACCACCGCGGTGCTAGTGGACCCAGTGTAAACAATACCGGGTCAACATTCCACTCAATCATAGTAATGTTTACCGATCTATATCGGCATCAGCGAGCGGAGTTTCGAGAACTACCTGCACTGTACGGTTAAAGAAACGTCCTTCCGGAAGATCATTGCTGTACAGTGGGTTGTCTTCTCCAACACCGGTTGATTCAAGAGTCTTGTACTTTCCTGAACCGCTGCCAATTAACTCCTTGGTTACACGAGCGCGATTCTCCGACAGACGTTTGTTGTGTTCATACTGGCCAACTACGTCTGTATGGCCCTCAATCTTGATTTCTGTTGATCCTTTCACCCGATGATAAACGAACTCTTTGAGAATTCTCTTGTTCATTTCACCCGGGTTGTAGGAGTCGAAATCAAATAGAATCAAATTGTACTTTTCTTTCGTTTTTGAGCCTTCGGTAGTTGTTGCAATTGCGCTGCTGGACAGGCGTTTTACAGGTACTCGAACGGTATCAGAGCGGCATTCTGTTCCATTGCTGGAGACAACAATAAGCTGTGCAAGGTATGGAGACAACATCTGTTCGGCTTCTTTGCTGCCTTTTCCTTCAGCCGGATACTGATCGTTAGTATCCATCCAATCCCAAACACTCGTGGCTTCTGTTTTGCCAATGTTGTTGAGTACCTTCCACGATCTGCCATTTCTCCAGATTTCTATTCTACGAGACTGAACGATATTGGCGTCAATACCATTCGTCATAGTCCACGTCATGGTCTCCGGAGATGGCGTTGTTGTTGGGTCGTTATCCAAGATTGGCTTCGATACATGCCAAACATCTTCTGCATCACCGAAGAAACGAATCTCTGCACGGCGGTTTTCAACAATACCCAGCGTGTCTTTTGGGTTCGAGCGTTCCTTTGGCCAACCCATTGCCTTGAGTGTTATGCGGGACTCGTCAATTTTCCAGATGTCGCGCAAATAGTTTCGCACGAGTTCTGCACGCTTCATTGGCAAAGGGGAGTTCTTGTCTTCGTTTGTTTCGTCAACACACCCCGTAATCTCAACCTTTACATTCGGATATTTCGTAAGCCGATAACCGTAAATGTTGAGAACGTGGTAGTACTTCTGCAGTGTTGAGCCGGGCAAACGCTCGTCGTTAAATCCTTGCGTTTGTGCCGGCGATCGGAACAGCGTATAGCGTGGTGCAAAATCCGAGCTGTTCAGGTCAAAAAAGATGTATGGGAGTAGTGGGTACAGCACAACAGTGGCTCTTTCTTCAAGAACCAGACCGCGCCAGGCATTATTCTTCCGCTTCGAGTCTTCAGAAGGTTCGATCTGAGCTGCCAGTGTTGGACGCCTGCCCAGCATGATCGTTTTCTTGATAACGATGTTGCTGTCTTGTTTTGTAGGATCGAACGTTTTGCCCGGATCGTAAGCGGTCACGTTAATGCTTCTTTCACCATAGGCCGGTGACGAAGCAGTAAACACATAGGTCACACTATCTGCTCTTGCAGCGCCAACACCATAGTCGTCGGCAGTTACCAGTGTGTTGCTTTCAGTTTGCGAAAGCGTTAATTCGTCTGAGCGTGTTTTACCGGTTTTGGTGTTCTTTATAGACAAGCTTGCCGGAACGTTAAGGCCGGTACACTCGTCAATCACGTCAACAATAATGGTCACAGCGCGGAAGTAACTTGGGATAAAGGCCATGAAGATGTCAAGATCTCCCTGCCATCCCGATAGATCCCGACGGCGCGACGAAAAGTACATCACATCGCCGGATGCCGGTAGAGTAATAAACTGCTCATCATCTTTAGTATTTATGGGTGCTGGCAATTGCTCCGGCTTTGACCATCGGTCTCTGCCTTCGCGATCCTTTTGCCCGGTTCGGGTTGTTTTATAAAAGTCCAGTCCACCCATGTTCGGGCGATGGCCGTTGGACGAGAAGAAGAGCGTGTTTCCATCGGGGGCTATAAAGGGAGCAACTTCGGCTTTGCTTGTGTTTACATCCGGCCCAAGGTTCACTGCCTTTTTCCACTCGCCTAGATCGTCGTCGTAGTCGCTGTACCATATGTCGGTATCATCGGATCCCTCGCCATCGGGGTTGGTAGGGGATGGACGGTTTGAAGCAAAGTACAGCCGGTCTCCAGACGGAGATATCGAAGGTTGGCTCTCCCAATATTCGGAGTTTACATTCCGACCGAGGTTTCGTGGTGTTCCCCAACGATCCCCTTGGATCTCCGTAACGTAGATGTCGCAATCTCCCAGGCCATCGCGACGGTCACAGCCGGTAAAGTACAGTGTTTGCCTGTCTGCTGCAATACTTGCCACGCCTTCGTTTTGAATCGTGTTCACACCGGCATCAACAGTATCAATGTTCACCGGAATTGTAAACACGGTGTCAAGGTTGTTGTTCTTCCGAACAACCCAGAAGTCGTGCGAGAAGTCGCCGTCCCTCGTAATGCGGCTACCCTTCCGGTTCGACACAAAGTACAGCGTCTTGCCGTCGGCGCTCACGGTTGGACCATAATCCAACCCTGAATGGTTCACCGCCGGTCCGAGGTTGAGAATGCGAATAAGGTCAGGCCGAGACAATATTCCACCCTGCAACTCTTCGTCGGCTGGCGGTGGTGTAAATGTCACGGCATAGAGCGTGAGTTCGGCGCTCGGTTCAGCAGCAGAGACGGAAAACGTCAGGGTTGCGAGCCCAAAAATGAGTGCCACGACTCGTTGCAGCATACTAGTCCCGTTCATGAGAGTCTTAGATGTACGAATGCCACTACATGGGTGTCCATGCAATTGTGGCGTTAAGTCACGAATTGAAAAAATAGGCAATTGTGGATAACTCGCCAAGTTTTGACTTTCAGATGATGAATCGAATTTCAAGCAATGCCTGGAAAGCAGAGATCGAAAAATCGCCCGTTGCCGACGAAATTCCTGTAAATGGAAGCACGTATTGCAGCGTTGGGCTAATAAACAATTGTTTTGACGGTCTAATCTCGATCCCTCCGGCAAAGGCTACCGACAACTGTACATTTTGCAAATTTTTAATCGGACCATCCTGGAGAACAGCCGTTTTCGAGTTGTAGTTATCAGGCAAGCTTACCGATGCCGATTCGCCATTAGGAAAGCGAACGGTATCTGAAACCAGCGTTTTGTTGTGAGTAAGATTTCCCGACACAATGTAACCCAACTGGGGCCCCACCCGAATAAAAATTGCGTCGAATATAACGTACTTTGCGAATGGCAGAACATTAATCATGCTAATACCAACATCCGCCTCATGCAGAAACTCAATCGGTACGGTGTATTCTCTGCCACTTGAAGGTGCTCGTTGTAGTACTCCCTCGATCTCCCGAAACCTACCGGACATTGAACGTGTTTCAAAAGACAGCGAAGCACCAAATGTTAGTCGTGATCTCGTGAGCCGCTCAAACATGGCACCCACAACCAGACCTGCACCCGAGCCCCCTTCAAACGAACATTCACAATCGGTTACAATGGTTCCATTCTGATTGTTGAACGAAACTCCCGCAAATCCACCCACCTGATCGTACACAATGAGTTTTCTTGCACGCAATGGGTCACTCTCCAACACATCGGTTTGCGCACGCGCAAATGGCGATAAAACGGCTATGAACGTGCACAACAAAAAACAAGTCCACAAACTATTGTTCATACCAAATCTGCACACAGCAACGGATAGTAGGGTAAGGGGCTCATGAATTCGAAGATATACTCCTTTATTGCATTCCAGGTTTGGTATAATTGCGGGTAATGAACACGCCGACGCCAACAAACGTTACTGCCGAAACAACGGTTACAACTCCGCTTGACTCTTCGCTGTTCGAGTCTGCACGGGGAACTGCTGTAAAACTGCTTAACCGATACGAGAGCAGCGACTCGTTCATTGACAAGCTTCTCGATGGGGAGTTACGCAGATCAGAGCTATCCGCAGCCGATCGCGCTTTGGTTACCGAACTGGTGAATGGTACCGTTCGCTGGCTGTCCAGACTTGACTGGATACTCACCGGTTTTTATCACGGTGAGTTCACAAAGTGCCTGCCATTAGTTCGGAATTCTTTGCGCATTGCTTTGTACCAAATGTTGTTTTTATCGAAAATTCCTGCACCGGCAGCCATCAACGAAAGTGTGGAGCTCGTAAAACGATTTAAAGGAGACAGGCATGCCGGTATCGTAAATGGTGTTTTACGCAATATTCTGCGAAGCATTGGAAGCATACGATATCCAGCCCGTGAAGAAAACGAAATTTTACACCTTGCCGTTCACAGTGCTCACCCACAATGGCTTGTACGCCGTTACGTGGAGCGATTTGGAAGCGAAGAAGCAGAACAGCTTCTGAATGCCAACAATCACAGGCCAATGATTACGCTGCACACACACGCTACCCGCACTACGGTGGCGCAGATACAGAAAGAGTTGGAAGATGCCCAGATCAAACATGAGCGGTCGGCTGTTCATGCCGACAGTATTCTTATTACCTCTCTGCGGGATGTTCGCACGCTTCCGGCGTTTATCAATGGACTTGTTTCCGTGCAGGACGCAAGTGCCAGTCTTGCTGTTCGTTTGGCGAATCCGCAGCCGGGAATGTTGGTGTACGACCTTTGCGCAGCCCCGGGAGGAAAAGCCGTGTTTACTGCTGAGCTAATGGAAAATACGGGTCGGATTGTAGCACTCGAACTATACGAGAGCAAATTGGCTTTTATTGCCGAGAATGCTCAGCGTGCCGGAATCTCGATTATCGAGCCGGTACACGGAGATGCCTTGGAGTTTAACCCTGAGGAGAAGGCTGACATTGTTTTGGTGGATGCACCGTGCACGGGTTTTGGTACACTAAGTAAAAAGCCGGATATCAAATGGCGAAGGTCTCTCGAAGACATTCGCAAAATGTCTAACCGACAAAAAGCAATACTGGAACATGCGTCAACACTCGTTAAGTCCGGCGGCTCCGTTGTGTACTCAACATGTACAATCGAACCCGAAGAAAATGAAGACGTTGTGCGGTGGTTTCTTGAAAAACACCCCAATTTTGCGCTGGACCCTGCAGAGAACTATCTTTCATCGGAGGTATGCACTCGGGGTACCATGCAAACATTTCCACATCGGCATCATTGCGACGGAGCGTTTGCGGCCAGGCTCACAAAAGCGTAAGTCACACGTAAACAATGATGCTGGTTGTAGCTTCGTTTATGAACGCCAAACATTCATTACCATCAATTCGTGAGGACGCTATGAAAACGTTTCGTTTTATGGTTCTTCTTGCAGCAACAGTCGGTTTGGTTGCTTGCTCGGAGAAAAAAGAAGAACCTAAACCTATTCCCGAAGAACTGCCGGTAAATCAAGTTGAGACTCCTCCGGCCGTTCAACCACCGGCGGACACGACGCCTGCTCCGGAACCAACGCCTGCTCCGGAAGCAACACCAAAGAAAAAGAAACCTGCACCTCAGAAAACGGTTGAACAGGGCGCAACTGTTCAGAAAAAAGAGAACAGAGATGCTCCCGAAACGGTCATTCCACCAACTGTTCAGAAGAAAAAACCACGCGAGTAACGTCGAGATAAAAAATAAAAAAGCGGATGATGGCTATTCCATCATCCGCTTTTTCTTTTGGTTTCTGTTATATTATTCTACGCGATTATTTCCGCGCTTGACACCACCAAACAAGCGCTCCATTTCTGCATACGGAACGTTTACAACAGTCTGGTACGAAACTTCTACCTCGATGTATGCATCGTTACCGCTACCAAACACCCAGCTTCCACCGGCAGTATTTGGCTTGACTAACACCTTTGCATAGTTCACTGTTGAACCATCTACCCGGGAACGCATGATAAGTACGATACCGGAGTTTGGCGTAAAGCGGCTTAAGTCAAGCAAAGACTTTGCGCCTCCGTCTAAACCACGTGTATCAAATACTTCGTCCAAGCTGTTAGCACGAACCCAATTCGCTGCTGCCGTGTCCATAGAAACAATCGGAAACTCCTGTGATCCTGGCGGTGTATAGCCGCTAACACCGGGCGAACCCACAAGCGGACGTCCGTCTTTGTCGTCAAAACAGAACTCCCACTTGCTGGCTTCAGACAACATCACCACACGACCTTCGCGGAACGAAAGACCACTGCCTTGTGATGTGCTTTTCGAAGTGTACAGTTTGAATGTACCGCTAAAACGCTTTGCTGGGGCCCATGAAAGTTGCGGCGTTGGATTGGACTTAGCTGTATCGTTCACTGCCATCACGCTAAAGATGTAAATCTTTCCTTCTGTTAAGCCTGTTACAGGCAGCGTAGTGGTATTGGCTCCGGCAACGTTCAGGTTTGTTGATGCGGTAGATCCGGACTCTGTAACTGTAACAATGTATCCCGTTGGCTCTTGGCCTGTTGCCGGCTTTGTCCACTTTAACGTTACGGTTGTTTCGTTCGTTGAATTGGCCATCAGGTCTGTTGGCGCATTTGGTGCAACCGGCGGATCGGGTGTTGTTGTTTCTTCGCAAGCTACTATAAGCAGGAAGAGGGATAGTAGTGATGCTATCCAGGTGAGTTTGTTCTTCATGAGCACTCCGAATTAATTGTGGTTGTAATAAACTGGTATTGTCTTTTTTCTTGTCTCAAACTGCGAAATTATGCCCACATGTGCTGCAGCACTGTAAAAATACCTTCAATGCCGTTATTTGTTTTTCCATGGAACATCAGCCACTCCGGCAAGGTGATTAGCCATTCTCGCAGCCATGAATAAATAATCCGACAATCTATTTAGGTACCGCAGCACAGCATCTCCAAGATGTTCTTCCTGAGACAACTGGGTACATACACGCTCTGCCCGACGGCATACTGTTCTTGCCAGATGCAG
>CAZGHI010000002.1:94283-101126 GCA_964525565.1 uncultured Hyphomicrobiales bacterium | reverse complement strand
CCGTTACCGTTCCCCCGGGCAGGATAAACGACGTAAGTCGTGGTAGAACGCTGTCGAAAGCGTCGATTTTACTCTCCAATGCAACAACGTGTTCCAATGCAATTCTCGGTATGTCATAGGCCGGAGGAGGGTGCAGCGGTGTAGCCAGATCTGCACCGGCGGTGAATAAGTCGGACGATATTTCCGTTAACTGCTCACGTAAGGGTACAGGTACATCACCGGAAAGAACAACGCCAAGTACAGCGTTTAACTCGTCAATGGTTCCATATGCCTCTATGCGTAAATGATGTTTTGGAACCCGAGTGCCTCCAAACAATCCGGTAGTACCGTCATCGCCGGTTCTGGTGTAGATGCGCGTTGCCATTTCACAAAAGTACGGCCAAGAGGATCTGCCGTACTTTTGACATATGCGCCAGTTTCATGTGCTATTTATCGGCGACGTTGTAGGTGTGGTAGGTATGAACGAACTTATTCGTCAGCTACCTACCCTTACCCAACAGTACAAAGCCGATGCCGTGATCGTAAACGGTGAGAATATTGTGAATGGTAAGGGGCTAACAGAGACCGAGGCCGAACGCCTTTTTCAGGCAGGGGTTCACTGTATTACAACCGGTAACCATATCTGGGAAAACTGGAAATCCCGATCGCTGCTCACCAATAACCCACGCGTGCTACGCCCCATGAATTACCCACCCGAAAACCCGGGGCGAGGCTGGAGCCTAATTACGTTGCCTAGTCAACAATCGCTGGGCGTAATTCAAATTCAGGGACGAGTGTATATGCAGCCTATTGACGACCCCTTTAAGGCTGTTGACGAAGCAATCGCTAAACTCAAGCCCCTTACATCAACAATCATTGTTGATTTTCATGCCGATGCCACGTCGGAATCCATTGCAATGGGCTGGTATCTGGACGGACGCGTGAGCGCTGTACTAGGCACCCATACTCACGTACAAACTGCTGATGCTACCATTCTACCTAATGGTTCTGCATACATCACCGATGTTGGCATGACCGGTCCCCACAATGGCGTGATAGGGATGGACAGAGAAACGGCCATCAAACGGTTACGTCTTCAAACGGCACACAAATACGAAACAGCAGACTCTGACGTACGTGTTAGTGGCGTTCACGTGATTATTGATGAAACATCAGGCGAAGCACTTCAAATTCAAGCATTTCAATCGCCCCCCCCCAGAACTTCAATTGCTACCCCCCCAAGGTAAAACCATGGCAAATGTGAATATCCATGTTAAAGCCAAAATTGTTTGCACGATGGGACCTGCCATTGCTTCGGTGGCAAAGGTTACAGCGTTGATCAAGGCTGGCGCTAATGCTTTTCGTTTAAATATGTCGCATGGCAATTATGCGATGCACGAGGAGTTTATAGCACACATTCGTAGTGCAGAAGCAAAGCTGAATGTACATATTCCCATTGTGCTGGACTTGCAGGGACCCAAAATTCGTGTTGGCGACCTGAGCGGACTTGAATACATCACCTTGATTGGCGGAAAAGAAGTTGAGCTTGCCGACGTTTCGGTACTGCGTTCACGCAAGTCACAGGCTTCTGACACTCTTATTCCTGTGCAGTACCCAACCTTAGCAAAAGATGTTAAAGAAAACGACGAGCTATTGCTCGACGATGGTTTAATGAAGCTCAAGGTTGTTAAAACAAATGGCGAAACAGTACGCTGCGTTGTTATTCACGGCGGAAATCTGCGTCCGCGGAAGGGCATCAATCTTCCGCAAACGAGTGTGTCTCAGCCATCTATGACGAGTAAAGACCGCGCCGATATCCGGTTCGGTATTGATAAGGATGTTGACTATATAGCATTATCGTTCGTTCGTACTGCAAGTGATGTAGAATCTGTTCGCAGGTACATAACGAAGTACGGCGGTACGCAGATGGTTATCGCCAAGATCGAAAAGCCGGAGGCGTTGAACAATCTTGAATCCATCGTTATGGCCTCCGATGTGATTATGGTAGCTCGCGGCGACCTGGGAGTAGAGGTTCCCGCCGAAACAGTGCCAATGATTCAGAAACGCATTATCCGACTCTGCAACGACCATGCCGTGCCCGTAATAACAGCAACACAAATGCTGGAATCCATGATCCGCAATCCAAGGCCAACGAGAGCAGAGGCAAGCGACGTTGCCAATGCCGTGCTCGACGGTACAGACGGGGTCATGCTTAGTGCTGAAACGTCGGTGGGGCGTATCCTGTGGAGGCTGTGCACTACATGCGTCAAATCTGTACACAGGCTGAACGATCGTTGATTGACGACAGAAAGCTGCACACACCGCAACCTACATATGCCCTAACTAAGGAACCGAACACTGCTTCGATTGCTGCTGCTGCTGCGCACATTGCCGAAGAAACTCGTGTTGCTGCAATTGCCTCGTTAAGCTACAGCGGAGAAACAGCACGGTTGATTTCGTGTCAGCGTCCGCGGGCGCCAATTTTTTCTTTTACAACGTTACGGTCTGTAGCGCGGCGCATGAGTTTGGTGTGGGGTGTTACCGGTGTTGTTGTTGACAACATCACGTCAACCGACGAAACCATAGAGCACATCAAGGCCTATCTTCTTACCGAGAAATATGTTGCGAATGGATCAACAGTGGTCTTTACCATTGGGCGTCCACTGGTTGGTCGTGCAAAAACCAATATGCTCTCAATCGAAAATGTTACTGCCGCATCCGCCAAGTAGTTGAGGTGGATGCGGCAGCATTGTCTATCTCTGCATTTATTTCGTTGCCGGCTTCAGAACAAACTTCCCATAATTATCAAGTTTTAGGTATTCTTTAGCTGCTTTGAAGATGTGGTCTGGGCTGAGGGCCTCGATAAGTTTCTTGCGTTCTTCAATCACGTCGAAAGGTTCACCATCTTTGGTTGTGCGAAGTAGTCCTTCCGACCAGAACCTGTTTGTACTCAAGTTCACTTCTCTTTCCTTGAGATGTATTTCGCGTACCTTATCCGTATAGGTTGCAGAAACCGGTTTCATCTTCAGCGTATCTATCTCTTTCAGCGTAGTTCCCACCAGTTCTTCAACGCGATCAGGGTTACATGAGAAGATAATCGCCATGGAATATTCTTCCTCGGGAATTTTCTCGATCTGTGGTTGGACAGAAACGAAGTACACGCCGCTGGACTGTTCACGCAGCTTTTCACGGAGTCGGGTTTCTAGTACTTCTTTAAGCGCAAGGATTTCGTAGCGATTCTGCGGTGTATATTTTACCTTGCCTGATATGGTAAGCACCACAAAACTTTTTGGCTCTTCGCCTTTATAGACGGTACGCTCAATCTTGCCCTTGGCTGTGCGCAAACCTACGTCTTTCCATGATAGCGGTGAGCCGGCAGAGGGTAAGCTGGCTATGTACGTTTTTACATAGTTCTCCATTTCTGCCATATCAAAGTTGCCAACAATGGTAAACGTAAAGCTGCCGGCATGAGCAAACAGTGTTTTGTAGAATGCTAAAGCTTTTGCCGGATCTACCTTCTCGATGCTAGCAACCGTAAGCGGTTGAACACGTGGATGGTTGTTAGCCAGGGCAACTTGGATAGTGTCGAAAAATCCGGCTTCCGGACTTTTGTCTTTGTTCTCCAGTTGGGCAATCGACCGTGTTTTCCAGGAGCTCACGGCATCGGCGTCAATACGTGGCTGCGTAAAGTAGAGATACACCAACTCGAAGAACGTAGTAGCATCCTTAGGAGTAGTAGAGCCGCGCAGACCATGTTCCTCCATACCTATGTACGGGGATAGAGCGATGTTCTTACCTTGAAGCATCTTCATGAGTGTTGTGTTATCGAACTCCGAGATACCGCTGATATCAACAAGTGTGGCTGCGCTCTGCAAGGTGAAGTGATCTGCTTCTGACCCAAGACTTTGTCCGCCAAAGGCTTCAGCACGAAAGAGGATTTCATCGTTTTTGAAGTTGGTTTTTTTCAGGATCACCGTTGCACCATTAGAAAGGGTAAGAACCTTTGCATCTACTACATCGGCGTTTTTCGTTGAAGTAATTGTGCCTGGTTTTGGTGCAGTAGCCAACAACGGTTTTAAGGGAACATTGTCTTCATATGGTGCCAATTCTTTTGCAGCAATGGCAGCAACCAAATCTTTCACTTGTTTCTCTGTGGGTTTGGTGTATTCTGTACCGTCGGGAATAGAAACAAGAATAGCCCGATTGTTTTTTGTAATCAGGCGGTTGAATACACGCTTACAGTCTTCTACCGTAACTCCCGGAACATAGTGTTTGTAAATCTCGGTTTCATGCTCGATTCCCGGCACACTTTCGCGTTTCAGAACATGCCGCACAAGCTCGAATGCAAAATTTTGATTCTCCGTTTTGTCGCGCTCATTATAATATTTCTCTATGTTCGATAGCGTCTGCTCTTTTGATCGCGCTAACTCTGTTTCCGTGAAGCCATGTTTATAGGCACGCTCAATCTCTGTAAGAAGAGCATTGAGTGCAATCATGATGTTTTTACCTGATGCTGATGCGCGTGCATAGAACGAACGATACTCACGAGCAATTGAAAATTCGCCTGTGCTCGCTCCGGTAAACGGTGGTGTGGCTTTCTGTGCTAGTTCGGCCAGGCGAGCATTAAGCATCTCCACAACCATGGATTCGATGATATGTTCCCTGAACTCTTTATACGTACGAACAGTGTCGGCCTGCCTTCTGTACAACAACTCTACGTACGGTACTCTAAGCTCGTGGTCGGTTGCAATGCTTGCGAGGGTTTCGGAATTGTCGGGTATTGTTATGGTAGGACGTAGCTGACCGGATTTTCCCGCCTCGGATGGAAGCACGAAATACTTCATTACGATATCGTGCATTGTTCCAAAGTCAACATCTCCCACCATGATGATTGCCATGTTTTCCGGCGTATACCACTTACGATAGAATCGGCGCAGATTATCCGGTGGGGCTGTTTTCAGAATAACGGTATCACCGATCACATCGCGATAGGCATACTTTGAGCCATTATACATAGCCATGCGGTGTTTTTCTTGAACACGTGTTTCCGCACCTCTCCGCATCCGCCACTCTTCTGTAACCACACCTCGTTCTTCTTCAATGTCGTCATCTTCGTAGTTCACAAACCCTGCCCAATCGCGTAAAACTTTTATAGCCTTTATGAGTATGTCTGTTTTGTCGGACGGCACCGTAAGCATGTACACTGTTTCGTCTTGGTTTGTGTATGCATTCAGATCGGCACCAAAACGAATACCCGTGCTTTCAAGAAAGTTTACAAGTTGTTGTTTCGGAAACTCCTTTGTGCCATTGAAGGCCATGTGTTCGCAGAAGTGGGCCAAACCATTCTGATCATCATCTTCAAGAACAGCACCCGCATTTACAGTAAGGATCAAGTCAATTCTATTCTTCGGTTTACCATTTCGCAAAAAGTAGAACGGTATGCCGTTTTTTGTTTTTCCAATTTGGATAGCTTTATTAAAAGGAATTGAACCGTTGTCTGTGATTACTTGCTGACCGAATGTTACAACAGGCAACACAAGTACAAGCACAACAAGCCGATAAGCTGCGCGCATAGAATCAGATCTCCGATGGGTGGGAACAATAGGGCAAAGCTACGAAGCACTTTGTGATAGGTTTCACGCAAAATCGCCACAGGTTAATACCCTGCATAATGTTATTAACGCTGCCGGACAACGTTGGGGGTTTGAGTACTTTCGCACTTCACAATGGAGAAACCAAACCATGAGCATTGAATCTACCGTTGGCTTTGCACTAACTGCTGAACAGGAATTGTTACGGTCTCACGTTCGGGACTTTGTGGAAACGGAGATCAAGCCAGTTGCCCTTGAGTACGACGAATCACAGAGCTTTCCGTCGGCCATCTTCGAAAAACTGGGTTCCCTAGGGTATTTGGGTATTGTAATGCCGCCGGAATATGGTGGCTCTGGTCTTGGTTACACCGAGTATGCCCTTGTGGTGGAAGAGATCGCCCGTGGATGTCCTGCAATTGCTTTGGGAGTGGCAGCGCATAATGGTTTATGTAGCGGTCACATCCTGCGATACGGTTCGGAAGAAATTAAGCAGAAGTACATCCCACGTCTGGCCTCGGGCTCTACTATGGGTGCATGGGGTTTAACCGAACCTGATGCTGGTTCCGATGCCGGTGGTACGCGCACTCGTGCTGTTCGTGATGGCGACTACTGGATTTTAAACGGATCAAAAAATTTCATAACCCACGGCAACGTTGGCGACATCTGTGTGGTAATGGCCGTTACCGATCCAACAGCGGGTAAACATGGAATCACTGCATTTGCAATCGATAAGTCCATGCCTGGTTTTTATGGTTCAAAAAAAGAGAACAAACTGGGAATGCGGTGCTCAGATACGGCTAGTCTTACGTTCGATAATGTTCGCATTCCAGATTCTCACAGATTAGGAAACGAGGGTGAGGGTTTCAAGCAAGCACTTACCATTCTGGATGGTGGGCGCATTTCGATTGCTGCACTGAGTGTTGGTTTGGCGCAAGGCGCATTCGAGGCCGCTGTTACGTATGCAAAGAGTCGGGTACAATTTGGTAAGCCCATAGCTGAGCAGCAGGCAATTCAGTTTAAACTGGCACGGATGAGCATGGAGATCGATGCTTCGCGAATGCTCACTTATAAAGCAGCTTGGAAACGCGATCTTGGAGAACCCTTTGCTCTTGAGGCATCGCAAGCTAAGTTATACGCATCGGAAGTTGCCGTACGAACTGCCGAGGAGGCTATACAGATTCACGGTGGCTACGGTTACGTTAAAGAGTACCCGGTAGAAAAGTACTGGCGCGATTCAAAGCTGCTTACCATTGGCGAAGGCACGTCGGAAGTA
>CAZGHI010000002.1:75630-94273 GCA_964525565.1 uncultured Hyphomicrobiales bacterium | reverse complement strand
CAAAAAATGGTGATTGCCCGAAACCTGCTACAATAACATCTATCGTAGCAAGAGTGTACGTCCGTTAGCCTCCGGAAGTGTAATACCCCATTGTTTTGCCATGGTGGGAGCGATATCTGCCGGTGAAACCTGCTGTTTATGCTCACGTGCAGCAACATTACCACCAAACCAGAAAAGAGGAACCCAACGGTCATACTCCCACGGCGATCCATGTGTGGCAGGCGTTGTACCAAAGATCCAGTATGGTTTTGGGTATATAATAATATCACCGGTGCGAGCGTGGGCCACATCATTGCGCAACAGGGCACACAGTTCAGAACTGTATTGTTTCTTACAGTCATCCTTCGTTATGTCGGCAGATGCAATGGCAACACCAATGCCCGGAACGGCGGCAATTTCCTTGGCTACTATTCGTGCCACACTATCGCGGTTTAGACCTGACCATTGTACACTTGCGTCGTTCAGATACACATGAGGCAGGTGTACTTCCCAAACCCAAGATTGTGGGGGTCTTCCGAATTGTTGTGTTAATATGCTATCTGTAATGTTCCTCGCAAGAGCATACGGTAACCGTCCTGCATCAATGGGTGGAACTCCCTTCTGGTTGTGACGAAGCAGAAGCTCCGGTATCGGTGCGATACCATGATCGGACGTTACAACGAGCTGATAGTGCTCCCGCCCTACAACGGCATCCAGCGTGTCTATCAATTTTTCGACGAACCTGTCTGCGTGAACATACATCTCCATCACCTCTTTACTGTCCGGTCCGAAGTGATGTCCCAGAAGATCAGTACTCGAGACGCCAATGGCAAATACATCTGGGGTGTTGTCTGCTCCCATGTTTTCCATCCGAAGGATAAAATGGAAGGCATCGAATAGTACATCCATACTGAAGGGGCTCATGGTAGCATCGCTAACGATGCTCGCCGTATCGCCATCAGAAATCGTGTGTGGGAAGGTTCGTTGTTGGTTACTAAACGTTCGTTCCCATGGAACGTCATCCTCTGCATACATCACACTCTCCGGTACCTCTGAATTCCAGATAAATCCTGAGCACCTCAGCATAGAAATCGAGTCAGCAAGAGTTGATAGCCAAGACGGCTTAGGGTAGTAGTCCGAGGTGGTAAACCTCCCATTCTCAAAGTCAAGAAATACCGCTGCAGTTGGGGAATGTCCGGCCATGAGAACAGCGGCTCGGTCTTTCAGGGCTAAACCAACAACCTTAGAGTCGGGCCACAATGTGCGAAGCTGATCACCAACGGTTGGAACGCGCAAGAGGTATGGACTTACAATGCCATTCGGCGTGCGTGCACAATACACACAATATCCTTCCTGGCGGTCGCACATGTCGTTTGCCGTGATTCCGGTTTTACCTGGATTGCAGCCGGTAAGCAGCGTAGCATGTCCCGGACCAGTTTGTGTTGTTGCATAGTCGAGCAAACAACGCGAAAACCAAGCCCCTTCCGACATCAATCGCTGAAAACCACGATTGCCTGCTATTCGCTGAAACCGCTGGGGGAAATCGCCACGGTATTGATCGAATGAAACAAGAACTACTAATCGAGGTCCACCGGGAATCGGTTGAGTACGTGGAACGGAACATGCCGTTAACCCAGTAACCAGAAGAAGCCAAAGCAACAAGCGGATCATTCCGCAAACTAGCTCATTGCCCCATGGTTCGCATCAATGTTGCCACTTCATAAGCTTGCATTTGATTGTATTCACTAGCAAGCTTTTTGTAGTTCACAAGGTCAATAATTACACCAACAAAACACAGTCCAGCAGTGAACAAATACAGTATCCCCATACCTATCTGGTTGAGAACAAACCGTTGGATACCTGCAAAACCGAGAAATCCCACAAGTGTAAGTATTAAGATCATCTGAGGATCTTTTCTGCGAGATCGGTAAATCATGGCAAACTGCTGTGCCTGAGCGTCGGTCATCGGTGTTACCAACATATTAACGTACATAAGCTCTTCGCCATCCAGATCGGGCATAAACTGAAACACATTTGCCATGACAACTACCTCGGAAGTTTATGGTGATGTAATAGTAACTGGACCAGTCGGAACAATAGAACAACAACCGCTACCGGACCCATCGGGTGTACGGAAAAACTCTCCACCAGGTTGCCCCGGAGTGCCATTCCAACCGACTCGCCGACACCACATCCCCAACACCAACTAAGTCCAAGAGCACGTGGAATGCACACAGAGAAATGGTCACTGGTCCCGGAAGGGAGCATGGCCAATACAAGCATTGCTCCTAGCCAAATCCAGGCCTCAAGAGGAATATTCCCAATGGTACGTTGTTCCTTCACTGGCCCACCTTACGCCATAGTATGGAAAAGGTTACTATACGAACCATCAGAAGCATGTTTGGCCATCCCACTAATCCGCGGTATATTGCAGGTCCTTTTCTCATCGAACAGCTTAGAAATACCATGTACGCAGTAGTAGAAATCGGTGGACAGCAGGTTGCTGTACGTCCAAAACAAACAGTTACCGTACCGTTACTGGATTCTATTAAGGATGGTGATACGGTTACCTTCACCAACATCCTTCTTGCCAGTGATAACGGCAAGATTACGGTAGGCACTCCATATATCAAGGGAACTGTAACGGCAACCGTAGTCCAGGCTCGCGAGAAAGACAACACCGTGCTGGTCTTTCACAAGAAACGGCGTAAAGGCTATCAGAAGCTGAATGGCCATCGCCAGAAGTTTACTCGTATTACTATTAACGACATCAAGATTTAGGAGAATTCCGTCATGGCACACAAAAAGGGAGGCGGCTCTACCAAGAACGGACGCGACTCGAATGCGCAGCGATTAGGCGTGAAAAAGTTTGGGGGCGAGCGTGTTGTTGCAGGTAATATTATCGTTCGGCAACGTGGCACGAACATGCATCCGGGCAAGAACGTGGGCCTCGGCAAAGATTATACCATTTATTCCCTCATAGATGGTGTTGTAAAGTTTGAGCGTCGGGACAAAACACAACTCAAAGTATCGGTATATCCCGAAAGCAACTAGTACGTCCGAAACATTCCATGTAATTTTGAACGCCTCCCTGCGAGGCGTTTTCTATTTCTTTTTCAATCCAAAAACACCCTGAAGATAATGAAAGCACCCGTACGTGTAGCAGTTACCGGCGCAGCCGGACAGATCGGTTATAGCCTCTTGTTTCGCATTGCATCCGGTGCTATGCTTGGTCCCGATCAGCCCGTAATCCTCCAGCTCCTCGAGCTTACGCCTGCACTCACTGCACTGAAAGGCGTAGCAATGGAACTTGACGACTGTGCATTCCCGCTTCTACATGGTATTGTACAATCAGATGATCCGAAGGTTGCCTTCCGAGACGCAGACTATGCATTGCTGGTTGGTGCTCGACCACGAACAAAAGGTATGGAGCGTTCCGATCTTCTCGAAGCAAATGCACAAATATTTACAATTCAAGGTCGCGCCCTCAACGATGTAGCCAACCGAAATGTACGTGTTGTGATTGTTGGCAACCCGGCAAATACAAATGCGCTGATAACGCAGAAAAGTGCTCCGGACCTGAATCCGGCAAACATTACGGCACTCATGCGCCTTGATCACAACCGTGCATTGGCTCAGCTTTCTGCAAAAACGGGAATTCATACCTCTGAACTTCATCGTATGACGGTGTGGGGGAATCACAGCGTAACCCAGTACCCTGATGTGTTCCAGGTAGTTGCTCATGGCGAAGCTGTTTGGCCAAAGATTAACGACGAAGCCTGGCTAACAGAAACCTTCATTCCAACAGTAGCAAAGCGCGGCGCTGCAATCATTGAAGCTCGTGGCTATTCTTCTGCTGCATCTGCAGCTAATGCAGCCATCGAACACATGCGCGACTGGGTTCTGGGAACGCCCGAGGGAAACTGGACAACCATGGGCATACCGTCTGATGGCTCCTACGGTATTCCGGAGGGAGTGATTTACGGATTTCCTGTGACTTGCAGCAACGGACAGTACTCGATTGTACCCGGTATTGAAATCAGTGAGTTCTCGCGCAAACGCATGGATGCTTCGTACGGAGAGCTTGTTGAGGAGCGCTCGGCGGTACAGCATTTATGGTAAACACTGCATCCCCGACAAGGGCGTGCAGCCGCATTCGGCTTCAATCGTGATGGTACTTACAATTCAGGGAATATAGCCCGGGGAATCGCTATTTCCTCCAGTGTACCGCTGTACAGTGCAGACCATGGCGTAATCTCCGAAAAGCTAACGATAGCTATACTGCAGGTTGGCATGTTAACGGGTCCGCTTCCTGTAAGTCGGTGAACAAGATTCGTTATGGTGGGATTATGGCCTACAACCAGCACTGTTTGTGTGTGTTCGTCAGCATGCCATGACACCTGATCAAGAATATCCTGTTCCCTGCAGTCATACAAAGCACGTGTCTGAAATATTGAATCACTGTGCACATGAATAGCACGAGCAATGTACTCTGCCGTTCGAACTGTCCGCACTGCCGAGCTTACCAATAATACATCAACTGTAAGCTTATTATTCAAAAGCCATGAAGACAACCACGAAGCCATCTTCGGTGCAACGCGCTCTCCTCTTTCATTTAAGTCGCGGTCATGGTCAGAGATGCTGATGTCTGACCAACTTGACTTAGCATGACGAATAAGAATAAGTCGTTTCATGAACTATTGAGACCGGACCGTAAACAGAAGAACAACTGTTGTTACTGCTGCGACAATGAAAACTGCCGGCTCCAGGATATCTTCCCACATAGTGCGTTTTTCGGGTGGTAGTTCGGCATACAAAGACGATCGCTGCGTGCTCTGCTTTCTAAGGGCGTCGGTCCGTGAAAGAGTATCTCGCTGTTCAGCTATGGGAGCAGAAATCAAGCGTACGGTTTCACCTTGCCGCGCAATAGCCTCAATATGCACGCGCAACAGTCGCTCTACAGTGTCAGACGAGGGTGTATAGCTATACATTGTTCTCAACTCTTTTACAACAAGATTCACTTGTGTTTCTGCCTGCTTGAGTACAGTTACGTTTTTGCTTTGTAATATGCGAAGAAACTCGGATTCGACCCAGTAAGCGTCAGGACCCGGAGAAACATCAAGAGCAACTGAACCACCGGATAAGTACCCCCCCCTGTCCAAGGAATCAACAATCATCTCCAGTCGCTCTGCAGTCAGTCTGTTCATAACATCAATCGTAAACTCACTTTCTCGTGCTTGTGCACGTACGTTTGCCTGAAGTACCATGCATGCTACCAGAGCGACACGGACAATCATTACTAACATCACACATCCCGGTCTTTAATTCTTCGAACCGTTAAGAGCGCCGAAACCAGCTGGTGTTCGTTGTCATACACAGCCGGACGGATTCGTAGGGGCCTACGTCGGTCTTTAATTGAAATCTTTATCAACGACAATACACCCCGCGTTCGCACCCTTTTATCCTTTCCAATGGAAATACTCTCTATCTCTTCTAGGGTAAAGGTACGTTCATGGAATCGGCTCACAAATGCTATTCCGTCTTCGGCAACAATGATTGAGCGATCTGCAAGGGCTGTTGTTATCAGCGCTCCAATAGAAACAAGTACAAACAATCCAAGAAGAACAACAATGGGGTCGGTAAGTACAACATTCACAATCCCGGATTGTAACGTTGTATCCCATAACGACTTTATAACAACGTACAGGATCAGCGTTACGGAATACACTGCCACACTTTGCCAGTACGGATCGATGCGTACTTTAAACTGTACTGGTAGAGACACAAATGGCAAGACCTGCGTCATGTACCCGCTCCTGCTATTGTGCACACAAGCTGCGCCACTAACGAAGCAGCATCTGGTTTTCCAAGCTTGCGTATAGCATCCGACATTTGTGCTCTCTTTGCATTGTCTGTAATAAGTGCATGTATCGTGGATTCGAGCTTCTGGTTTACTTCGCCGTTGTTCACAACCACAGCCGCTTTACATTGAGCAAACAGCTCTGCATTTTGCTGTTGTTCATTCATACTTGCCGACGGAAGCGGTACAAGGATAGCAGGCTTACCTGTAACGGCCAGCTCGGCCAGAGTGGAAGCGCCGCTCCTGCACACCACAAGATCAGCAGCAGCATAGGCTTCGGCTACGTTTTCTACAAATGGCATAACGCGCACATTACGCGAGTGCATATTCGGCACTGTCGGTGTAAACATCGCTCCCGTTTGCCAGATGAGCTGGTATGGAAGGGCACTGCCGTTTGCCGTTTCATCAAGAAGCTTTTGAATTGCCTCATTAATAGACCGTGCCCCTAGACTTCCCCCCATAATGAATACCGTTGGTTTTGTTGGTTCAAGACCAAATCGTTCACGGATTTCAGATGGCGAACTACTTCCAGGTACTACAGAGCGAACAGGATTTCCAAACACGTAAACGTTGGATTGTTTATTTGTCGGAATAAACCGTTTACTTTGTTCGTAGGCCAGCACAACAGCAGATGCAGACGATAGTAGTCGTGCATTGGTTTTTCCAATATTCACGTTGCTCTCCATTATCACCAGAGGGATATGTGCACGAATGGCCGCAATGCCAACAGGATACGAGATGTACGCACCTGTTGTAAGCACAACATGGGGTTTAAAGCGGCGCAGTACTCTGCGTGCAATCTGGATTGACTTCATCACCCTGAATGGTAACAGGATTGTCTGCACCGACGTAAGTCCAGCGAATCCTCGAATAGGCATGGGAGTATATGGAATACCCATTTTGGGAACGATTGTTCTTTCCATCCTGTCTGCACTGCCCAGCCACTCGGAGTGAATCTTCCCTGGTAACATGGTTTGCAGCGCGTTTAACACGGCAACAGCCGGAAAGATGTGCCCACCGGTGCCACCGGCACCTATGGCAATGCGCAATTCAGTACGAGAGTCTGTCACAGCGTGAATTTAGGCGTATAGACGTAATTTGACTGTTCTTGCTCACAGTTTTTTCTCAATCTATGTTTCCATACCGTGCTACAACCCTGATTCTCTTTCTTGCGCTTTGCGGTTCGTTGGCTGCTCAGCCCGCCACAGTGTCTGTTTACCTTCAGCAGATTGCTAAGGGTTGGACGTCTGATGCCAAGAAGGCTCTTCCTGATCTACTCATTGACAGACCCGACGACCCTGCGGTAATGTTTCTGCATGCCAGCCTCGTTGACGATCCGAAGCGTGCCCTGCCTCTGTACGAGCGCATTGTTGAAAGGTATCCATCGAGTGATTTGGCCGATGATGCAATGCTAAGGCTCATAATCAGTGCGTGCTCTGCCAAGGACAACCCGAAGGCAGTAAAGCTCTTTCAGCAGCTCCGTCAACTGTACCCAAACAGCGAAGTGTTGACGGTAGCGTATGATGTAATGCGCATGACGGTAGGCGTGCCCCCTGCAGAAACCTCTGCAAACGATGCGCGCAACGCTCTTACAACTCAACCTTCTGCAACGTCCGCCGGCACGGTTTCGAATCTTCCCACGGGTGCCACCCTCGCACAAACTCCGTCAATCACCACCCACCCATACACATTGGCAATTACCACAACACCCGATAAGGCTGAGGCTGAATCGCTTGTTGCTAAGTATAAAACCAAGAACCTAAAGGTAAATATGGCTGAAAAGTGGATAAAAGGTAAAAGGAATTGGGTAGTACAAGTGGGATGGTACACCACCGAAGTCGAAGCAGCAGCGGATATTGATGCTGTTCGTAAGGTGTGCTCCTGCAAACCTGTTGCCATGAAACGAATGCCATAGCTCCCTACTACCTTTTCTACCATGCACATCTTCGCCCGGCCATGCTTTGCTATCGCTTGCCTTGTTGCAGGCGCAGTAGCTACCGCAATGGCACAGAATGCTGATGTACATTCCGAACAGGTTTCCTTGGACATGATGCTGCTCCGCAGTATTCAGGGACATGAATCACTTGGAAGCTATGCTGTGTGGCCGCAAAGCGTGCAAACACTTCGAAAGCAGGTTCAGGTAGGGGGCTCTGCTTTCGGAGCCTACGTCAGCGATTACTATGGCCACGTTATACCTTCATCCGGTTATACTAACCACATGGAAGTGGGTCAGGTTGATTCACGCTTTCGAGGCTTGGATTTTGCTGATACTGTGGCTCGCCTTCAGGGAGATCTCGCAATAGCAACCCGCATTGGAGTTACTGCGGACGCAATGGTAACCGATCCGTTTGTGTTGGCTATCCCTTCGGTTCGACTTATGGGTTCAATCACGGATAACCTTGGATTTTTCCTTGATCTAAGCAACGGCGCACGACTCGCCGGTAATCCGATGATGATTGCGAAAGCCGATCCCTCACTAAGTCGAATCACCAAGTTCACAACGGAAGACTCTGCATTCTTTGACCGTTATACCGGATACCTTCAGTTTCAAAGTGAATACTTTCGTGTCCGAATCGGACGTGAGCCACTACAATTCGGCTTCTCTCCCATTGACAACCTGGTGCATAGCATCAATGCTCCAATGCTTGATGGTCTCTTAATTGATATTCCGTATAAAGCCTTTAGGTTTACCTCAACTCATAGCGCTGCCGTTGGGGTGGATACTGCCGGCAAAGCAGTTCCATCAAAATTTATTGCAACACATCGCCTGGCCGTGGACCCAACGCCGTGGCTATCTCTGGCAGTGAACGACATGATAGTGTATTGGGGGCGTGGTGTTGACTTTGCGTACTTAAATCCTCTGGCATTCTTTGTATCGGCCGGGCTGAGCACTCAGGAACGAAGCGAAAACGACAATAGCATGTTAAGCTTCGATTTCGCAATCAGACCAGTAAATGGAACTGTTGTTTACGGAACCTGGTTTATTGATGATTTAAACTATTCTACAATCGGTGATACATCCTACCTTGGAAACACAAACAAGTGGGCATGGCAGATTGGCCTGAGTCAGTCCATTGTTATGGCCGGGTTTCAATCGCTGATATCCGCTGAATACGTTCGTATTGACCCCTTTACATATACTCACCGAAGTCTCAACGCCAGTTATACATCGTTTCAGGCTCCAATCGGTTATGCAATGCAGCCGAACAGCGACAGGGTTGCTGCACAACTCCGAACCTGGTTCAGTCCACGAACGTTCATCCGATTCGATCTTGACTATACACGTCACGGCGAGAATATTCTGGACAGTACTGGAAACATCCTCATGGGCGAAAACCCTCATTTTCCAGGTGCGATATCGCCGATTGGAAATGTTGGTGGCGACATTCTTCGTGGCGACGGAGACGACTTATATGGAAATCGTTTTCTCCGTGGCAACGTAAGTCATCAGCGACGGATTCAGATATGGTTTTCAACAGAGTGGATGCCCAACATCTTTACCGATGTACGTGTTGCATATACCAGTCGAAATGGCGGAAACTCACCAGACCGATTTTTTTCTGCGGCTATTGACCTTCGCGTCGGATACTAACATTTCTGAATATTGTACACTCAGACCATACCAATTATGGGGCAAGTTTTACCTTAACTGCCTGCACGATCTCTTTCGTTGTGTTGTAACGGTGCACAAATACTACAAGTTCACAGTTTGCAACGTTCCAATCTTTATCTGATGGGATGGTGTACGTTAACGACCTGGTGCGCTTGCTTCCAGCAGGAACATCCGTTTCAGAAATTTGATCGCCCCAGGTTCCATTCAACGCAGTCCGCAGTACATGATCGAATGCAAAGTCGTGTATATGCGACGGACTAACTCTATAATCAGTCTGGTCGCCTTTAAGTCCATTCTCAATAATCCACGCACAAAGGTTATAGTCCGATGTACCTGATTCGAGATAATTCAACTCTACAGCAACATCTACTTTTCGTGTGGCAGGCGAATAGGTTGATGTTGCAACAATGTCAAGTTTTGGTTTCCTGGCCATGAGCTCAACCGTTGCCGGAGCCCAATTGTCTTTGCTCTGTATAAACTTGCCATTGTATGTTATTCTGTTTACGAGGCCATTTGGATTTCCCGCTCTGCTAATTCTAAAGGTTTGGTCGAGTTGTTCGCCAACCTCTGACCGCCAATCCGCAGGATAATCCGGAGGGCGGGGTACTGCAAACGGCCCTGAGTGCACAGCTACGACAATTACGCGATCGCTACCATAAACTTTTTGAAGTTGATGAGCAATATCTGCGGCTTCCGGACAGTTACCACAGGTATGTCCGGTATAGTCTTCGATAAGTACATTCTGCTTTACAGAAGTAGTGGTATCGATTGGTACCGTGGGGCTCTGCACCGGCTCTGTGATAATATCACATGATCCCAATATCACCGCCACAACAAAACAGGGTAGGAGAATCTTCATATAATGTAAATCACCTCCAGTTGGGAGTGTACAGACCAATTTAGAACGTATAGGTTACGCCTAAGTTAAAGCCATTCGACGCCGGAACCGGACGGCAAATACCACCTACACAGAGAATACCACCCCGTACTCTACCATAGCCCCCTTGCACTCGAAGTGCATCCTTCACGAAGGCAACAGTAGCATTGGGGTAGTGAACCTGCAGTGCGGCGTCGGCATTTCCATAGTTGTATTCATCAAAAACGGTAAAGAACCAACTTGGGCTAATGGAATACTCAAGAAGCAGCATAGCCCAGTCTCCGTTCTGTAAAGCCAACTGCGCTCCGGGTTGATGTGAAACACCCATCCACTGAAGTTCCGACCGCAGTGCCTGACCTTTACCCACTTTAAACCAAAGTTCGGCTACGAAAAAGTTTGCGGTTACAACACCGTACTTTGTTTCATCAATTGCTGCCCGTCGCTCAATAACATCTTGATCGTACTTGATGTTTATGTAAGAAAAGGTAAGCTTAAAGTCTTTACCAAACTTTCTCTGAATTTCGAAGTTGATATCTTGGAAAAAGATCCGTTCGTCCCACATGAATCGGGCAGTGTAGTGGAATGGATCGGTACGCGTTGTGTCCAGTGCGTGAATAACACTTGCGTTAATGGTAAGCGTAGTTGCATCCGAGCCAAGAAATGTATTAGCGGGGATTGTATAGGTTACGTCGCCTTGCAGACCGAATTCCCCGGTTGGTTGTGTTGCATACGGGTACAGGGTAATTAAGCGCCACGTATGTTGCTTAGTCAGAGCAGGTAAATAGTTCACTGCCTGCGCAAAACCGGTAGCAGTTCTATCGCTCCGAAAGTCCATATTATCTATTCTCTTTGCAGCGGCGCTGATGCCAATTCCTTCGGCAGCCCATGATGCATTCACATATTGTGCATCGCCGGAATTGAAGGTCCCCCCGTTGGTAGCACCGGGATCATTGATTTTATAAGCATATTCAAACTCTAACTGAAATCCACCGGCAACCATGTTGCCGCGGGCAGACCAAGCGAGGACATTCTCCGGCAAGTTTAGGAATGGATTCTGGTCGGCTTGGTACCGGCTAACAACACTTGCACCAACGGTGGCCGTGACACCCTTGGGTAGGATTCCTCCGGCAATTTCCTCCAGAATAACATTGGCATCAGCTCCGCGCATTATTCCTTCGCTTAAATCAAAGAAAGCACGCTGGCGTCCGATGAAACCAGTTAGATGAAGGCCACCTGTAGGTTCAAACTTCAGTCGAACGCCGTCAATGGAATTGTCGAACCCCAGATTACGTTCTTCGTACAGTCTCAGCACCATACCACTGCCGAACTGCTCGTAAAAATTTCCTGCCGTAACATCAAAATTGTCATCCGTGTAACGCGCAAACCGGTATGGAACACCTATTCCTGTTCCTACACCGGTAGTTCCATACCGTGGATCTATTCCAAGCAATGGGTTCTGATACGACTCAAAACGAATACCGGCACTGAACTTTCCCTTGCTAAATAGAATGTTTACAAACGTGTTTGACAAAATCTGTTCCGGCACATCGGGAGCGCCAATCAGACTATCTTCTCGATACGACTGAGCATCCGTTTGCAACGAACCGGAGATAATCCCAAAGTCGTCTATGCCGTACCCTTGTGCAACGGCATTGCCTATACAGAATGCCATTCCGACAAGAAAACACAAAAAGTGCTTCACTGTTGGCTCCCTCCCGGGCTTTCGTGATTACTCATCAGTTCTTTTGAGATGCCCGAGCTAAGAGTTCATGTTCAACATCGTCTTCGTCGCCTGGAGCAAAGGCACTATGTTGCCACACCACCTGACCATTCTGAAGAATGAATGTATGTGGCACGTTATTTACATTCATAGCACGTTTCAGGTCGCTGTTCTCATCAAGAACTACTTCGAATGGCCAATTTCTGCCTTTTACAAATGCAGGTACTTTACGGGCATTCCTGCTATCATCTATGGAAACCGCAATCACCCGCACGCCGGTTTTTTCTTTCCATTCCTGATAGAGGTCAGCGTACGTTTGCAGTTCAACCAGGCACGGCTTGCACCATGTGGCCCAGAAACTTACCACCACCAACTCGTCCGTGCGCCACGATGCCGTTTGCACGTTTTCACCGTTCATGTTCTTCACCTTAACATCCGGGATCGTGGTCGTTTGGGTCTGTTGCTCCTGGGCATATACGCCTGAAACAATCAATCCAAACATCAAAGTCAACAATAAAAATGTGCGCATACGGTGCCTTTGTCAGTAACTGTTGCCCGTTAGTAAACTCATGTAAGCAAATTGCAAATGATGCGTAACTTTCAACTCTGTTAACGCTTTTAAGAAGGCCAAATTATGAAACACCATGTACTTCTCACTGTTTTGGTTTTGTTCATTGCAACACAATCGCTGATATCACAAGCTACATTTACTATTGACTGGGCAGATCCGGAAGTGGTCATTGGCTTGCCATCTTCTACCAGCCTGAAGCGTAATGGTACCATGCGAAACCTGAACGAGCAGCCAAAAGCCATTTTATTCCGGTACAATCTGGACAATCTTCAGCCATCGGATGATGCAGCATTCTGCTTTGGGGATCTCTGTTACTTTCACTTCCCGGGTGAAGACGATCCATATGAACGCCCTGCACAGGCGTTGCTCGGAAATGGAACGCTGCCAGTGTATTCTCTCATTAATCATCAGGCGGGTGCCGAGGGTACCAGTTCGGTATGGTATCAGATGTTTGACCAAAACAATCCATCCGATAGCATAACCTTTACCATAACCTACGTGTTCAGCGTAAACTCAGTACCTGAGGCTTCTTCTCTTGGATTAACGCTTTATCCGTTACCTGCTACTGATATGATTACCATAGCCGGAGATGCGGCTGCACACGTTCGCGGAGCAAACGTTTACTCGTCGGCAGGAACTCTACTGCGAACCTACGGCATTACCAATGGCGTTCTTCACAATTTCGCTGTTTCCGATTTACCGTCAGGCTCATACCACATGGTGCTCACTCTGGACGATGGCACCATAGCCCAAGCCCCTTTCACTCTCGTTCGATAAAATCAGGAACTATTCCGCTACGAGAGCAAGCGTTGCCGAAGAGGAGCCAACATTAACGGCTTTCTGCGGAAATAGTGTGGCCGATCTGAACATGTGATCACTACCGGCACCACCCTCTGAAAGGAGGATGTGCCGGTTTGCATTTCTGCCATAGCCATGACCAACGCAGCGCACATTGCTACTACGATTCGTCGTGTAAATCCTTCGTGTCGGCTATTTTGCGCACCCCTGTAATGATGTACTGCACTCATTCCACCAAATGTAGGCATACGTGACAAACTCTTTACCTCGCTTCGCGCCGCTGATAACGGGATTTGTATGTTTTCTCGTGTATGTGTTCACGCAGGCCCCCGGGGTAATGTACACAGATACCGGAGAGTTAGCAGCCGCTGCATACACATGGGGTGTTGCCCATCCATCAGGTTATCCGTTGTTTACTCTGCTGGCTCATGTATGGTGCATGATACCTTGGAGCAGCGTGATTGGCGGGCTCAACGTTTTAGCTGCTGTGTACGTAGCCACCGGTGTTGCAATTTTTTCGGGTATGCTGCAGCGTATGCATCACGGTACATCGGCATACGTGCCAGCCTCCATTGGTGCAGCCGTGGGTTTATCTCCGTTGGTGTGGTCGCAGAGCACAGCCTTCGAAGTGTACAGTCTCCACTTTCTATTGCTTGTTGCAGCGCTGTACTATGCTCTTCGTTACCGACAGGAGTCGTTGATTCGATTTCTTCATTCGTCGGCCTTGTTTCTTGGGTTGGGTGTTGCGAATCATTTAAGCACAGTGTTTCTCGTGCCGGGATTCATCGTTTTATGGTGGAATGGCGGATGGAGCAAGCAAAAACTGTCCACCGTAACCCTAATCTCCGTACTTCCGTTGTTGTTGTATGTACTGCTGCCATTGCGAAGTAGTACCCTTCCGCCAATTAACTGGGGTTGGGTACACCGAAGCTGGGATGCCTTTGTTTATCATGTGCGAGGTAAGCAGTTCGGCGTTTGGTTGTTTTCAGACAACAAGGCGGTTGAAACAAATGCTTCGATTTTACTTGCCAGCCTATCAGAGATAGTTCTATGGATAGGCTGGATACCGGTTCTGATTGGTTTGTGGGTGCTGTATCAGCGTTCAAAATCCATTGCTGTTGGTTTGCTTGTGCTGGCCGCCGGCAATCTTATCATCTCACTTGGATATGCAATTCCCGATATCGAATCGTACTTCCTTCCAACTGCTGTTGTTGTCGGGATCCTGTTCTATGCTGGCGTTAATCGTCTTGTACAACATCGTACATCCAACATAGCAGCTCTTCTTCTTCTGATACCTGTGACAGCTTTTACAATAAACCTGTCCTCAATAAACCATCGGTCGCACACTGCTGTAGAGGAATATGCTCAGTTCTGTTGGGATCATCTAGAACCCAATGCCATCCTTATCACACGACAATGGGACTATCTCTGTTCGGCAATGTGGTACCACCAAGTAGTGAATAAACAGCGGCCGGATGTTGTTGTGATTGATAAAGAACTTTTCCGGCGTACATGGTACATACCGCATTTGCAGCACTGGCATCCGGACGTTATGGAGAGGGCTTTGCCGTTTGTAAACGACTATATGATCTGGCTGAATGAGTTCGAAGCCGACTCGGATAGTTTCAACAAGGATAGGAACAAACCCAACCAAATACAGCAACGCTTTATTGCGCTGCTGAATGCTATTCTGGACAGCAACCAACACCGTCCGCTTTACGTTACCCCCGAGGTTGTAGCAGAAGAAAAAGGCTTTGCCCCGGGATACAGAGCATTGCCGGTTGCAAACATGTATCGGCTTACCAAGGATACATCGCTGGTTGTTCGAACGAAACCAGATCGACTTTCCAGGCTTGCTTTGGCATTAGACGGAAAAAATTCTCGACTAGATAAAGGTCTGCGGGAAACTATCATGGGTATGACAGCAGCCGATGCGATATATCACGTACAGTTCCTGAATGATTCGGCTACTGGTTACCGATTGCGTGATCTTACAATTGCTTTCGATCCAAAGCATCGCATTAGTCGCACACTCCTCTCCAGAATACCTTAGCCACTCCACCAATTGTTACTAGGTCAAACTAACAAGCATGAACGCACACACGATGAAAAGTCTGTTCATTTTCACCATTGCGACCGTTATTCTCACTGCATGCAGCACCTTTCAGGGAGAGCCACCTGTCACCTCCGATGCTACACCTCCGGCCGGCTATGCACCAGTCTTTTTAAAACGTATTAGCCCGATGCCCGATGTACAACCTCCACGTTCTGCAGTCCAAATCGGCACCGTTGATGCACGTACTCCCAGTGCTATCTCGGTGTTTGTTCACATTGTGGACAGTTCAGGCACATACTACTCACAGCCTGACGTAGCCAAACTAAAGAAAATGATATGTAAAGTAACGACAACCATGGATGGTGAACAGATACCAGTAAATACGTTCACGGTCCGGCAGCGAACCGAAACAGATCCCACACCATTTGCCGTTGCCATTGTAATTGACAATAGTGGTTCGATGGGAGAGAGTCGAGCTCGAACAGTTCAAGATGCCGTGGCTGCGTTTATCCCCATGAAGAAAGCAACGGATGCAATGGCTATCGTACGATACGATCATCGAATCGGAATAGAGGTACCGCTAACAACAAGTACGAGTGAACTATCGCAACGCATTGGAAGAAATGGTCTATTTGGGTATGGCGGAGGAACCGCTATTCTTTCGGGCGTTGCAGAAGCAATACAACATCTCTCGGCAACGGCCGCGCCCACGATGCAACGTGCTGTTATCGTGTTCACGGATGGTCAGGAAAATGCCAGTAAGATTTCGCGCGACGCTTTAATAGACCTTGCACTACGTGAACGAACACCAATATTCGCCGTTGACTTTGGTAATGGTGTTAATGAAGGGTACATGGAAGGCATCGCTCGTGCAACCGGCGGATTTTATCAGCATATTTATCGTACGAGTGAATTTCACGATTTGTTTGAAGACGTATATCGAAGAATGCGAAACTCATATGTGATTGAGTTTACACCCGCCACATATGGCAAACAAACGGTTACAGTACAACTATGTTGGGGAAAGGATACCCTTTCGGCGCTTGCTGACTTTGATAACACACCGCAACCAGGAAGTATTGCGTTGCTGGATGTGTATTTTGACGTTGGTAAGTCCGTGCTCAAACCTGAGAGCAGAAGAGCTGTGCAAAATGTGGTTCGAATGATGAAAGTGTATCCAGCGATGACCATCGAGCTTCGCGGTCACACCGACAGCACAAACAACACCAAGGATCCCCAGTTCAATCAGAAGCTATCGCAGCAGCGGGCCGAGGCCGTTAAAGAAGCACTTGTAAAAGCCGGCATAGCAGCGAACAGGATCACAGCAGTAGGTTTTGGAGACTCCATGCCTGTAGCTTCAAACACAACAGAGGATGGTCGCGCACGAAATCGCCGCACAGAGTTTGTGGTACAGCAACGCTGATGCATTTTGACACACGAGAACATACAGGAGTGTTCTATGCTTGTTTTTGACATTGAAACAATTGGATACGACCTGAGTTACTTTGATGAAAGTCAGCAAGAATACTTACTTCGTTCTGCAAAAACACCCGAAGAGAAAGAACAGCGCATCCGAGAATTTGAACTGAGTCCGTTTACCGGCCGTATTGTTACCATTGGCATGCGTATGCTCAAGGAGGTTGATGGTTCACTGCAAACGCGTGATGTGGCATATATGCTGGATCCGCAAATGGCAGACGATGATCCTGTTCGTGAGTCGGTGTTGAGCTCGGGAGCCGTTGCTTATGCAAGCACTGAACGAACCATGCTTCTCCATTGGTGGAAGCTGTTAAGCGCACATCCTGGAATACATCTCATCAGTTTTAACGGCCGAGGCTTTGATGCCCCTTGGCTTATGCTGCGAAGTGCCGTGCTGGGAATTCGCCCTTCCCGTAACCTGATGGACGGAACGAAGTTCCAGTATTCACAGCATACTGATTTACTGGACAAGCTTACGTTCTATAACCGAAGCTCTAGCGGTGCTACCCGCACGTTCAATTTCGATTTCTTTGCAAAAGCATTCGGCATAGAGTCGCCAAAAGCTGCCGGCGTCGATGGCTCGAAGGTACAGGATTTGTTCAATCAACAGCGATATGAAGACATTGCAGAGTATTGTTTGCGAGATGTTCGTTCAACGTGGGAACTATTCAAAAAGTGGGAAGAATACCTTAAGCTGTAGGTGATCGGTGTTCACGACGACGCACGTAAATAAACTGTGCCAGCTCTGCCGACAGCAGAAAAACCATCGAAGAGTAATAGAACCACAATGCTAACGATGCAAGTGCCAGATACCCTCCGTAAAACTTACTCAGGTTTGATGCACTGTTAACATACCACGTGAACGCTGCACGGGCAATCTCCCACAACAGTACGGCAAACATGGTACTCATGGCGATTATCGGAAGTGGCAACCGTTTATTCGGTACCGTTGCATAAAGAACTAAAAAGAATACTGTTGTAAATATGATGCTCACTACCTGCGCACCCAGTGTTTCGAGCCATATCAGCGGACTACCGTGTAACCAGGAGCTCCATTCACCTTGAAGAATCGAAAACAGAGGTAGTGTAACTGTTGCAACAACAACCATCAAAGCAACGATTAACGTAAGGACTAAATCTTTGATCTTATACCATACAAAAAATTTGGGCGTTGGAATATGAAAAATCGCATTTAAGCCTGTACGCATAGATCCAAACAGCGCGCTAGCAACCCAAATCAGTGCAACACCAGCAAACCAACCGGCAATCGTACTATAGTTGAACACAGCCCCCAATTCGCGCACAATAAGAGTTGTGGTTTCGGTAGCCTGTATTCCGCTCGGTAATAGTTGTCGGAGCACGGATGCAACCGTTTCTTTTGTTGCTTGCTCGTCAAGAAAGTTAGATGCAACGGAAATGGCAAGGATAATCGTGGGTATCATGCAGAGAAGCTGGTTAAAAGCAATTCCTGCTGAAAGTAAAAAGATATGTCTGCGGTCAGTGATATCGGCAAACTCTGCAACAAGTGTCCACCAGTGCTTTATCCTTGGCAAGAGCCGCCTGAGTATGTTCATCATACCGCTAAATTAGATGGTGATGCTGCTTCGAACTCTTGCAATTCTGCTTACTCTTCTAGGTGGATGTGCGCTGAAGGTGGCCCCCGATGGAGGTCCACGAGATGTTACCCCCG
>CAZGHI010000002.1:67731-75613 GCA_964525565.1 uncultured Hyphomicrobiales bacterium | reverse complement strand
TTCTATCACTCCGCCAAGCGGTTCGGTTAACCTGCAGAAACCAACGTTTGTTATATCATTCGATGATTATATAGATCGCAGCATACGAAACGACGTTTCCATTCTCCCTAAGGCACGCATTCGAACACAATATGGCGGTAACGAACTCGAAATTTATCCCGACGAAGAACTCCAGCCCAACACAACATATTCTATCACCATAGGTACCAACTGGACCGACGTAAAAGGGAATACCCCTTTACAGGCAATAAACATCATTTTCAGCACCGGACCCGATATCGATAGTGGATCCATCTATGGAGTGCTCGACGCGCCCTCATTTACGAATTGCCGGATCTTGGTGTATCCGCATGCCGAAACGTTGGACTCAACGTTCAATGCATTGAAGACCGAAGCTCCGTACCAGGTACCCGTTGGAAGCCAGGGAACATATGAGCTTGGTGGACTTGCAGAAGGGTGGTATCGCGTTATTGCAATTCGCGACGATAACCGCAATGGCATGGCTGATGGAAACGAGGAGTACGGAATGGCGCCAGCAGACGTTCACCTGTCAAAGGGGCTTCGGCAGCGTATTGACATTCTTCTCGGACCCTCACCAAGCGCACAACAAGAACTTCCAGATACAGCAAAAACAGCAGATACAACGGAAGATCGAATCCGACCTGGGTCAGTATCAGGTGACTTCATTGATCATGGAATCGGAGAATTCTCGTACTTTGCAAGGTTCCGTGATGTGAAGGGGACAACGATAGCATGTATCAAGGTCTCTTCTGGGGAGTCATGGCACATTGAATCCATCCCGCCTGGTACTTATACCGTTGATGTATTTGTTGATGCGGATGGAAATGGTACGTTTTCTCACGGCGTACACTACCCGTTTCAGTTTGCCGAGCGTCGGTTTAAAACACAAACTACTGTGACTGTACGACAACGGTGGACAACGGACGGGGTTCGTCTGGAAATTCACCCATAAGGAACACAGATGTTAAAATTATTTGCGTTATGTATTAGCCTAGTAAGCACACTAGAAATTGCTGTTGGACAAACCTCCTATCAACCTTTTACATATAAGACTGTCGCACAAGGTTTAACAATTCCGTGGGAAATTGAAGAAGGACCTGACGGGTGGCTTTGGGTAACTGAGCGTATTGGCGTACTTAGCCGAATTCATATTGAAACCGGTGAGAAACAGGTACTCTTAGACAAGAGAGGCGAGGTGTTCTCACAGAATGAATGCGGCATGTTGGGCTTTGCCATACACCCGAACTTTGCAGACACACCATGGGTGTTTGTTGCAACTGTTCTTGGAAACGAAGCTCACTTGTATCGCATCGTAGAGCGGTACACGTACAAGAATGGCGTTCTTGAAGATCCCGTTGAGGTATTTCGATACGAACCCGCATTTATCATCCACCAGGGATGCAGACTTCATATAGATTCCGATAGAATGTTGTGGATAACCAACGGCGATTCTCCTGAATCACACCGGTCAGTGCTGGATGAATCTACCGTTGGGAAGATCCTTCGTGTTCATCTTGATGGATCTGCTCCATTGGATAATCCGGTTCCCGGAAATCCATATTGGTCTAAAGGACATCGCAATGTTCAAGGTTTTGCAAAACTTCCCAACGGAACTATTTGGGCAAGTGAACATGGTCCTGCAATCGAGGATGAAGTAAACCTTATCCTCAAAGGACGCAACTATGGTTGGCCATATGTAGAAGGTAGGTGTGATGAAGACTATGAGTTGGCTTACTGCGATTCTGCAAATGTTGTTGAGCCAGCTTGGTCAACTGGGTCCGTCACCCATGCGCCGTGTGGCCTTGTGTACTACAACCACGATCGTTTTCCAATGCTCAAGAATTCGTTGCTGCAATCGCTTTTAAAGTCGTCTGCAATACTGCAACTCCAGTTGAGTGAAGACGGAACTGGAATTGAAAACACTCGCTGGTTCTTGAATTATTCAACCGGCAGAATTCGTGATTTTGCTGTCACGCGCGATGGCCGAATTTTCTTTTGTACCAGTAACCGGGAACCGAATGCCAGATTCCCATTTCCAATGGAATCTGATGATAGAATTCTTGAACTCCAGCTTACACCCGAAAATGCTGAGCCTGAGCTGATCATCCCAGACACAGTACATGTTTCGGCCTTGCCGGGCTATCCGCGAGAGTTTAGCATTCCCATCAGCAACATTGGTAATGGCTCAGCAGAATTACACTTTGCATGGAATCTTGAGGGTCAGACTGAGTTGCGTTCTGCTCAATGGCAGCTACCTATTGTAATTGTTCCCGGGCAGACTTACAGTACATGGGCATTATTCGAGCCAACAGAAATGGGCGAGTACACGCAACGCGTGTTCTTTGGTTTCAGCAACGATGTTCGATATACTGTTCATCTGGTTGGAAACACCAACATTGGGGTGTTAGAGCCTGCAAGCGATACTACTGAAGTAAACGTATCCTCGGTACAAGGGGATACAGTACGCATTCCATTCGTAAATGTTGGTACTGATACCATTGAAGTTACTGATGCGTCCATCACCTCCGACAGCACCGACGACGGTGTACACATTATCAACGTTGAAACGGGTCCGCTTGCACCAGGAGATACAGCATGGATAACGATAGAGGTGCAGCCTTCTACTGATTCTACTGTTACAATATCAGTCGTGGTTTTTTCCGATGGTTATCACCTTCCTAAAGCTACCGTTATTATTCACCGCTCAATAACTAGCGTATCAGAGGATAACCTCGTAAATGAAATACGCTGTATTCCCAATCCATTCGGTACAACTGTTCTGTTCGACATACCAGAACACAGTAATGGCATCCTTACCATTAGCGATCTCCTTGGTAATATCGTATGGACCTCGCAAACAGTGGGGGGCAGAGTTCGCTGGGACGGCCGCACATCGCAGGGTACTTCCGTTGTTCCCGGAATGTATGTTGTACGTTTTGTTAGCAACAACATGGTTTTGACCAGTCTGTTGATGCGCGAATCTCCATGATCTTTGTGGACAAACAGATAACAATTCCGGACGAGGTGTTGTCTGCGTTAGGTCCATTCCGTTTTTTTTCCGGTCGCACTCTCTCGAATAGTGATCTTCGGTTACACGGTGCAACTGCTTTGTTTGTTCGCTCAACTGTTGCTGTTGATGCACAGTTGCTGAACAATACCAAGATTGGCTTTGTTGGGTCGGCAACTGCGGGCATCGATCACGTCGATACCAACTATCTACACAGTCGAAATATTACGTTCGCCCATGCTCCGGCAAGCAATGCATGGGCTGTTGCTGAATATGTATATGCATGGATTCGTATTCTCCAACCCGAGCGACACTGCCAAGTGTGTATAATAGGGCATGGAAACATCGGTTCACGATTGCAGGCTGCACTTGCTACATGTGGTTACAACGTTGTCGTGTATGATCCTCCCAAGTATGGCCACACAAAACAGGACCTAAACACACTGATCACGTCCAGTCAGGTTGTTACACTCCATGTTCCTTACACAAACAATGGTCTGCATCCCACTCGCCATTTGATTTCGGCGAAGGAACTTAACGTACTGCCTCATGATGCTTTGGTTATCAATACGTCGCGTGGTGGCGTTGTTGCAGATCGGGAACTTGCCATACGATGTGCAGAAGGTCGCCTTCGAGCTGTGCTTGATGTTTTCGATGGAGAGCCCGTCATAAGCTCCGAAGTACTCAGGCACATACCGTACATTTCGCCGCACATTGCAGGTTATAGTAAACAAGCGAAAGAATCAGGTGGACGCATGATTGTGGATGCCTTCATTCGCTGGCGTGGTGGGGCAGAACCTGTTGTGAATAAGACAATGTCCATTAACAGGCCATCCACCGAGGCGCTACTCCAGAGCGAGTCAGATCTCCGTCCTGTCTATCTCGAAAGCCTGTGGTTTCGAAAGGAATACTCAAAACAGCCAACACCAGCTCAGTTCGATGCACTGAGAACGTCGTATCAGCCACGCTCAGAAGTGTTGTCGGCATTGTTTTCAGGATGAAGGCTTATCTGGTGAAGGTATGGAGCCGACTTGTCTCGGCTACTCATCACGGCATCGGCCACACTCCACTGAATGTGTAATGATGGGTCGAAGGGATGAATTGCAACCTCGAGTGCGGAATTATAAACTTCTGTGCATTTGTATGCAACAACAGCTTCATCGGATAAAACGCAGAATCCGTTCGCAAATCCCGGTGGAACCCACAATAGCTTAGGTTCCTCACTAACAATGACAGTGGTAAAATGCTCGCCAAACGTTGGTGAATTCAAGCGAACGTCTAGTTCTACAAACTGAACTCTACCCCACATCACTGTAAGAAGTTTTCCCTGTCCATGTTGCATGTGTAGTCCACGCACTACATCACGTTTGCTCACCGAAACATTCTCCTGAGCAAAATCAGTGGGAATACTGTGTCTCTTCAATTCATCTGTCCTATACAACTCCACAAACAGACCTCTGTGATCCGGTATTGGATGGCATGAAAGCAGTTGGATACCGTTCAAATGTTCTGAGACTAAGTGTAGTGCCATGGTACCGATGCGTTTACGGGCTACAGTAGGGCTATTGCCCCAATTGTAAACCCTCTTCTAAAAGTTCATCTACCTTAGCTAGAGTTGTTGCTTCAGCATAGAACCGTAACAGTGGCTCTGTTCCAGAGGCTCGGATGAGTAACCAGGCACCTGCATCCACCGTGAACTTAAACCCGTCACGATCATCAATAGCAAGCACATTATACCTGCCAATCTTCAGCGGCCGTTTTGCACAAGCTGCCAGCACTGCCTTCTTGTGTGCTTCCGTTACTCGAACATCGCGCCGTCTGTAGCGATGTGGCCCGAATTCTTCATCGAGTTCGCTGCACAGTTGTTTTAGCGATTTATTCCGAACGGCAACCATCTCAAGGATAAGCAAACCGTTGAATATCCCGTCGCGTTCCGGGATATGCAGACTTGTACCAAGACCTCCGCTTTCTTCGCCCCCTATCAGCACCTTCCTTTCGTTCATCAACTTGGCAACATGTTTAAAGCCAACAGGGGTTTCTATCAGATCCAGGTTGTGGCGTTCACAGAACTTGTTAACCATAGAGGTAAGAGACACCGTTTTCACCACTGCACCACGGCGCTTCTTTTCGTTGTATAGATAGTCCATGATAAGCATAAATACGCGATGGGGATCGACGTATGCGCCGTTACCATCTACAAGTCCTAATCTGTCGGCATCGCCATCGGTAGCGATTCCGATATCAGCCTTCTGGCTCTTTACCGTACGCATTAACGGTTCAAGGCACTCGGCAATAGGCTCAGGATGATCTACTTCGCCAAAACCTGGATTGTGCCAGCCGTGAATTTCGAAGACGTCAGGAAGTAACGAATGCATGAAGTTGATACCGGCTCCATGCATCGGATCGTAAACAACTTTAAGACCACTCTTCCTAATTGCTTGCAAATCAATTTTCTTTTGTAAGTATCGGACATACGACTCTTTTGCATCGAACAGCCGAATTGTGCGTGCTGCAACAGCTTCTGAGAGCGACGGGATTTTCAGCTTTGGAATCTTACCGTTTAGTGCAGCCAGTTCCTTTTCAACCCTGGCAATCTGCTCTGGAACGGCAGGACCTCCGAAACTTGCTTTCAGCTTAAAGCCATTGTATTGCGGAGGATTGTGGCTTGCCGTAATTACAACTCCCAATTGGGCCTTTTTAGCTTTTGTATGAAAGCTTACCTGTGGTGTAGAGCTAATTGTGTCAGTCAGATACACGGTTATTCCATATGCCGCAATAATGCGGGCAGTTTCCTCAGCAAACTCTGCTGAAAGAAAACGGGTATCGTAACCAACAACTACACTAGCTCCATCTCGCTGAATAGACTTTACGTAGCGGGCAGTGGCATGAGCCACAAGACTGAGATTGTCGAATGTGAAGTCACGAGCAATTAGACCTCGCCAGCCGTCAGTACCAAACGAGATTGCAGGCATAATCATTGATTCCATTGATTGTTAAAGCAGTATGCAAATTACGAGAAGCCGATGTGAAGACGGTCGCACAATGTGCAAAGTGGCATCCACTCTACTGTTGACGTTTCGAACGTCCTCTAGCAAAGGATGTAACTTTAAACAAACAACTTCGGCATTTTGCTATTACTGTCGGTATCAAGCCTACAGCTCAGATCAACGCGAAAACCTCTTGGTTCCCAAATAGTATGCAACGGTGAAGAGCTGAACCCGTAATCGCTCTGTGCTTTTCGTGTGGTTTCAGATGCCTGTTGTTCGGGATAGGCAATTAAACCGTCAGCATACTCACCGGAAAATGTCCGGTCTGCTATGCTATTGTACTCTCGCCTGCATATTCTGCATCGGCTCCGAGCATTTCTTCGATACGTAATAGCTGGTTGTATTTGGCAACTCTATCGCTACGGCACGGGGCTCCGGTTTTAATCTGTCCGGTAGAGAGTGCCACGGCAAGGTCGGCAATAAACGAGTCTTCGGTTTCACCGGAGCGATGGCTCATAACAGTGCTATATCCAAATCGCTGCGCCAGGTTTACGGCATCAATGGTTTCCGATAGCGTACCAATCTGATTTACTTTGATGAGAATGCTGTTTGCAACACCATCGGCAATGCCACGTGCAAGAAAGTCAACATTGGTAACGAAGAGATCGTCGCCCACCACTTGGATGTTTTCACCCAGTTTTGTTGTGTGATCCTTCCAGTTCTCCCAATCTGATTCTCCCAATCCATCTTCGATTGAAACAATGGGATACTTACTGCACAGAGATAGGTACCAGTCTGTGAGTTCAGCAGCAGACTTATGCTCCTTGGTGCTTTTGTACATCTCATAGCTACCGTTACGCCACATTTCACTGGCAGCAACATCTAATGCGAGTACGATATCTTCACCTGGTACGTATCCCGCTTGTTCGATTGCTTTCAGTATAAGGTCGAGTGCTTCTTCATTGCTCTTTAACGATGGTGCAAAGCCCCCTTCATCACCTATGGACGTTGACAGTCCGGCGGCTTTTAACACTGCCTTCAGTGCATGATACACTTCGACTCCGGAACGAAGAGCTTCGGAGTATGTATCTGCACCGACTGGCATAATCATGAACTCTTGTATGTCCACATTATTGTCGGCGTGGCGTCCACCGTTGAGAATATTCATCATCGGTGTTGGCAACAGACTCGCTCGTACTCCGCCGATGTATCTAAACAGTGGTAATCCGTGGTACTCCGCTGCTGCTCGGGCAACGGCCAACGAAGCACCCAGCATTGCGTTTGCGCCAAGCCGTGATTTATTCGTTGTGCCATCGAGATCAATGAGAATTCTATCTATCTGGCGCTGATCGGCTGCATCCATGCCTACAATGGCTTCAGCTATTTCCGTTTCAACATGTTCTATAGCGCGAAGCACTCCCTTTCCACCGTATCGTGCAGCATCGCCATCACGTAGTTCAACAGCTTCATTCTCGCCGGTACTTGCACCCGATGGAACCATGGCCCGACCAATGAATCCGCCTTCCAGTACAACATCTACTTCTACCGTTGGATTCCCGCGTGAATCAATCACTTCACGTGCGCTGATGGTTTCAATAAGGCTCATGGCGTCACCGTATTAAGCGATAGTGAATCAATTTGTTTAGCAAGACGAATATCCAGAATTGTTAAGCCTCCCTGGTCGTGAGTGCTTAACGTGATGCGCACCTTATTCCAGCCATAAATCAGCAAGTCGGGATGGTGGTCTGCCTTCTCGGCCAGTAAAGCAATTGCGTTAACCAAACCTATGGCAGCAGCAAAGTCTGATGTGGATATATCCCGAACAATGGAATTACCTTCTTTACGCCAAAGCGGAACATCGTGTAGA
>CAZGHI010000002.1:47941-67721 GCA_964525565.1 uncultured Hyphomicrobiales bacterium | reverse complement strand
CAGGTAAGAGTGCCGGACGTGCCATAGATAGTATGAAGCTGGAAAGGGGCTATGCCAGCGAATCAATTAAGCTGTGCTTCCAAACGATCTGTTATGTAGTTCTTTGGAACCGCACCAACAATAGTGTCAACAACACGTCCACCCTTAAAAATCAGAAGGGCTGGAATACTGCGAATGCCGTACTCCATAGGCACACGCGGATTATTGTCAACATCCATCTTTGCAATTACTGCACGACCATCGTACTCGCTGGCTAAATCGTCAATAATAGGAGCAATTGCTCTGCACGGACCGCACCATGCTGCCCAAAAGTCAACAAGAACAACTTTACCGGATGATATGGTGCCCGAAAAGGAATCGTCAGTGAGATGAATAGGGTGTGCCATACGGCGTAAAACCTTGTAATACTGTGAACGTGTTGATTCTTCACAAAACTACGGAAACCTTAAACACTCAATTTGAGCATACGCTGAAGCGCTTCCTTAGCCTTGTATTGTGTACTGACGTTTATCGTAATCCGTTCGTGCTTTTGTTCAAGAGATCGTTTAATAGATTCAAGCGTTGTCCGCTTCATATACGTACATTCGCCGCAGGCACAGGCATTTGGAGTATTCTGCGCAAGCGGTATCAGTTTGGCATTCGGCGCTGCTTGTTGCATTTCGTCCTTGATTCCGGCTTCAGTGGCAATAATGTAAACTCCCGTTGGGTTGCAACGCACAGTTTCCAGGAGTTTCGACGTAGAACCAATTACATCTGCAGTTTCCAGAACACGGGAATGACACTCCGGGTGAGCCAGCACCTGAGCCGTTGGAAAAGCCTTCTTCAGTCGCTGCAGGTTTTGAAAAGACAAGTCTGCATGAACTTCACATTCAGCATCCCAAAGAACCATACTCCGACCGGTTTTTTGCATTAACCAGGCACCGAGATGTTTATCCGGGGCAAACACAATTGGTTTATGTTTTGGTATGTTTTCGATGACTTTTATTGCATTAGCAGAAGTACAGATCACATCACTTAACGCCTTTACTTCAACCGGACTATTGATATAGGTTACAATCACGTGGTTGGGGTAACGACTAACAAAGGCACGAAATGCATCCGGATTGCAGTTATCAGCAAGAGAGCATCCGGCTGTTGACTCTGGAAGAAGCACCTCGGCATCGGGTTGAAGTAATGCTACTGTTTCAGCCATGAATCGTACGGCTGCCACTACTATTGTAGGTGCTGTAGTATCGGCAGCATAGTGTGCCATCGCCAGGCTATCACCCACAAAATCTGCAGCAAGTTTTACTTCTTTGCTTTGGTAGTAGTGGGCAAGAATGACAACTCTGTTATGTTGTTTATGCCGTGCAATGTGCGCTAAAGCGTTCATCTATGTGGTTGACGCTCACGTTCAATGGCTGCAGGAAATAGGATATTGTTTTCTTTATGAATGTGTTCATGCACATCAGCTTCCAGTTGTTCCAGTCGGTAGAATAGAGCGCGGTAAGACGTACACGCCCAGTCTGGAACCTTGTAGTTTTCGGTAGTATGGCGGATAAACTCTAGTTCGTTGCCTGTTTGTTGGTGTTCAAACTCCATACGTTCAATTATCTGGGCAATTTGTGGTCGTGATATGGTTTCGTATTGCGGAGCCATATCAAGATTCATAAGCATGGGAAAAAGAATGCTTTCTTCCTTTTGCATGTGCTCACCCATTTCAGTTGCAAGCCGCAGTGTACTTAGCAATACTTCCTTTAATCGGAAATCTCGTTCACCATGTGCATTGGCAACTTTTTCTGCTAGTCGGACAAGAAGTGGAAGTTCTTCCTTTGTAAAACGATGGTGAGTATCAACAATGGTTTGTACCATTTGTGGTATAGTAAAAGAAGCAAACGACTCTTGCATAGCCATTGTAGATTCTCGTGCATGTTCAAGTTCAGTTAGTAATTGGGCTTGATTAAGAGACAGATGCTCACATGCCGCAAGGAGCGATTGTTTACCGCCACAGCAATAATCAATGTGATACTTTTCAAAAACTCTTGTCGTTACAGGAATGTTTCTTGCAATCAGACCAATTGGAGTGCTGGCATCAAAAGTGAATGCGGTTGTTTCCATCGCTACTGTACTCAATGATGAATGAAACAGACTAATTGTCGCAATATAAGGGATAAGCGAGTCTTTTATCGCCTATCTGTACTCACATTATTCCTTTTTCGGTGTTTTTCTGTTTTTTCTTTTGTGCTACTGTTGGTTACTACTGCTGTTCCGGTAACAGCTCTATGATATGAGCCACGGTATTTACAGCATGGTGTAGGCTTTCGAGCGACCCATCATTGTCTATAACAAAATCTGCCCACTGGCGCTTTTCCTTTGTTGGCAACTGGGCCTGCATACGGGATAGTACCTGCTCTCGCGTAACGTTACTTCGTTTCATTACGCGTTCGATGCACACTTCTTCCGGACTGTCCACAACTATCACCCAGTCAAAACCATCATCTAACCCTACTTCGTAGAGTAGAGCCGACTCTATGGCTAGAATTTCAACACCATCCTGTTCTGCTGCTTCTATAAGCAACATATGCTGCTCTATCACCTTTGGGTGGATTATGCGTTCCAGTGCCTCAAGTTTATCTGCACTCTCCTTAGAGTCGCTAAAAACCAACTCTGCAATCTTTTCTCTGCTTAACACTCCGTTGTCAACAACCCCGCCCCTTAACACCATCATAATCTGCTGCTGCACTTCGGAGTCCGTGTCCATAATCATCCGCGCTGTTTCGTCAGAGCTATACACCTTCCAACCACGCTCTCGCAGCAACTGAGCAACTGTGCTTTTTCCGGAACCGATGCCTCCTGTAAGGCCAATTAACTTCATGGCAGCGAAGTTAGGCAGAGCAGACAGATCAGCATGAAAGACATTGTGAATTTGGCCAACGACTCTGCCAACCGTATTTTTGTTGTTCTGTACAACGCACCGTTCGTCTAGGGGTTAGGACACCGCCCTTTCAAGGCGGTAACACGGGTTCAATTCCCGTACGGTGTACAACATAAGCCTCGTCAGTTTGACGGGGCTTTTTTATGCTCAATTCTACTTCAGGTGAAGTGTTCCAATCGCCGAGAACACAAACGAAAGTGTGACTTTTGCGAATCTGTCCACTCACCGTGTGAACCGTTGATTATACACCGGGTGAATGTGCGTGCTCGATTTCGATGCGGTGGGCAGCTTCAAAAACACCTTTACACGGCAACAACCTCTCCCAGACCATCGGAAGACGGTGGTTCCTGCGCAGGGGGCTCCGGTTCTTCGAGTTTTGGTATAACAAACCTCCTGAACAACATTGGGGTGATTAGTGTTGTGAACACACCCATCAACACAAGGGTAGAAAACAACCCTTGTCCGATGAGACCTCGCTCATAGCCGATACTCGCTATAACAAGCTCCATCACACCCCTACCATTGAGGACAATACCAATGCCAAGCGAATCCGCCTCTCTGAGCTTGATGATTCTGCCACCCACCCAACCGGCCAGGATTTTTGACCCTATTGAGACGGCCAGAACAGTAAGTACAAACCAAACGGATTCTATGCCGAAAATGTTAAACTCTAGCCCCAGGAAAGCAAAAAATATCGGAGCAAGAAATCCATCACTCACAGAGCGGATGGTACTGTCCAAAACATGGTATCGCTCGGCAAGAAAAAACTTCCTGTCAATGAGCAGAGCACCAAAGAAGGCGCCTACCACAAAGTGAAAGCCTAACATTTCACTTGCTGAGCCAAACAGCAATACAAAGAGAACTACGATGCCAAATAATGCGTCCGGACCCAACCACTGTACCAAGCGCTCCGGAATACGCTCTACATGAACTCCCCACTCCACAAGCTTTTTTACAATCCAATTAAAGCTGAGGATAATCGCACCCAAAACCATCAGCTTCCACACGGTATTCAACACCGACAAACCAACGGCCTCAATGGACTTCTGCTCTGGAAGCGATAGGATAACACCGAGAATCATTAATGCCAGAACGTCGTTTAAGATTGCTGTTGCTATCGAATACTTTCCGATGGTAGAATTCAATAACCCAAAGCTCTGGAGGATGCCAACAGCAACAGGAAGAGCCGTTATTGAAATACACAGACCAAGAAACACGGTTCGGTTTGCATCAAGCCCGAAGAGTATGCCTACCAGTATGCCAAGTGTAAGCGGGATTGCAAAACCAAGCAGACCGATAACAACCCCTTTCCCACGTAAGGCCTTGACAACATCGTCAAAGTTCATCTCCAAACCGGCGCTTAACACAACCAAAAAGATGGCTAACTCTGCAATACCATGTAGCGGCTCGCTTGCATGAACATAACCGAAGATGCTTGGACCAAGAATCACACCGGCCAGCATCTCGCCCACAATTGCTGGTTGTTTAAACCTTATCATGATTTGCCCGAGTACACGGGCAACCACAATCAGCAGAAGTACACTTGTTAGTAGTGGCATAGCAGCGTGAATATACATTTGTTTTTATGCAAATACCTATAGTTGTTGTTGGGGCTGGCAGTACTACCGCTGCAAGCCTGGTACCGATGCTTCTCCAGGAAACGGACAGTCCCCTGTTGCTGATCACTGGAAGCAATATCGAATTGGACCATAATCGAGTTCAAATCAGAAAGATTGATGTAACGAATAGATTACAATTGAAGAACGCTATTCTCGCCCAGATGCCCGCAACAATTATTAATCTGGCAGCATATACCAATGTTGACGGCTGCGAAGCCGACCGCACGTTGGCGTGGAAACTTAATGTTACCCTTGTGGAGCAACTGGTGCGTTTAGCCCGATCTTGTGATGCACACCTGATTCATGTTTCTTCAGACTATGTGTTCGACGGTGAACGTGGTCCGTACACAGAGGCCGATATTCCCGCACCCATTAACTATTATGGCAAGTCGAAACTTGCCGGAGAAAACGCTGTAGCTGCGGCCGGAATTACATCAACCATTGTCCGAACAAACGTTGTATATAGTCCTACGCCTAGCCGCATGGATTTTGTACACTACATAATTAGTTCGCTGGACGAAGGAAAACCTGTTCGCATAGCATCAGATCAATACAGTAACCCAACCTATGTTGAAGACCTTGCCGAAGCCATCCTTCGCATCGCCGTTCGTAAGGTGACTGGATTGTACCATGTGGGTGGTGCAGACTATTTGAGTCGTGCTGACTTTGCACTACAGATTGCCGATTTCTTTCGTCTAAACAAGAAGCTTGTGCAACCTTTGGAATCCTCTCTGCTTATGCAAACAGCCCGAAGACCTCTGCGTGCTGGTCTGGTAAACCTTAAAGCTGAATCAACGCTGGGGATGCGCTTCCGTGGAGTGGAAAGCGGCCTCGTATCTCTGCGGCATATCCTGTTTGCCGGAAAGTAATACAGCATCTGAATGGTATCAACTATGCATTCCAGTATGGTCTGTCAAGATCGCGGTAGTGAACTGCTTCTGCCATGTGCTGTCGAGAAATATTTGGCTCTGCGGCAAGATCCGCTATCGTCCGCGCTACCTTCAGAATTCTATGATATGCCCGAGCCGATAGTGAAAGACGCTCCATACTCAATTTCAGATATTGTTTGGCTTCGTCTGAGATCGCTCCAAGATGTTCGATATCTGCCGGACTCATATCGGCATTCTTAAACACTTCTGGCCTATCGGCAAATCGTTCCTGCTGGATGGCACGGGCTTGAATTACTCGTTTTCGAATTTCCTCCGAGGATTCACCTTGTTGGGTGTCTGACAGGTCCGTCACATTTATTGCCGGTACCTGAATGTGCAAGTCTATTCTATCCAGCAGTGGTCCACTAATTCTACCCATGTATTTGGCAACATCGAGAGGCGTGCACGTACACTCTCGAATACTGCTTCCAAAATGACCACATGGACATGGATTCATGCTGCACACCAACATTACGTTCGACGGAAAGTTGACCGATGTCCGTGTTCGAGAAATCAATACCTGCTTGTCTTCGAGAGGTTGGCGGAGTACCTCAAGTACGTTCCTCTGAAATTCAGGTAACTCATCTAGAAAGAGTACGCCATGGTGTGCCAACGTAATCTCTCCTGCACGAACAGTTCCTACACCACCACCTACAAGAGCAGCATCGCTGATTGTATGATGCGGAGCTCGAAAAGGACGCCGTGTAACGAGTGCCTTTCCCGGGGGTAACACCCCTGCAACAGAGTGGATTGCTGTGGTTTCTAAAGATTCCTGTAGAGTTAACGGCGGAAGGATTGATGGCAATCGCTTTGCAAGCATTGTCTTCCCTGCTCCGGGTGGACCAACCATAATCATGTTATGTCCACCAGCAGCAGCAACTTCCATTGCTCGTTTCACAGCCCCCTGACCCCGTACCTCGCCCATGTCTGCACCACCTTCCATTGCCGAAGCCTGAAACAGTGCCGGCACGTCGATGGAATATGGCTGAATGCAAAGTTCACCGGACAGGAATGCGATGGCTTCTGTGAGCGATTCAAGTGGAATAACCTCAATGTCTTGTATGATTGCAGCTTCGGCAGCATTTTCTGCCGGTAGAAGTATTCGTTTGTATTTGTGGCGCTGCAGCATTGCCGTCATGGGCAGCACCCCATGCGATCTACGCAGAGAACCATCGAATGCTAGCTCTCCAATCATTGCCACATCAGCTACACTTTCACTGCTAAGTCTGCCCAAAGCAATGAGCACTCCAATGGCAATTGGTAGGTCAAACATGCTTCCTTCTTTACGAACGTCGGCAGGAGCCAAGTTCACTGTGTAACGTCGGGGGGGGACTTCCACACCGGAATATTTAATTGCTGCCTGCACGCGCTCTCTACTTTCCCGAACCGAACTATCGGGTAAACCCACAATCTGGAATCCGGGTAGGCTCATTTCAACGTGGGTTTCGATCTCAACTTCGAATGCGGAAATACCTACAAGTGCCGCACTAAACGTTTTTGCATACATGCCAAAGTGTAAAGAAACACCAGGTATGTGTGACACTATAGACTGCCTTTGTCGTAGATTCGCGCGCCTATGGCCATCATAAGAGCGCCGAAAAAGAGTAAATGGTACGTTGTTTGGGTGGGACATGCCCCAGGTATCTACCCATCATGGGAGAAATGCCGTCCCCAAGTTGAAGGTTATCAAGGGTCACGTTACCGCGCATACGATACCCTTGCAGAGGCCAGAGTCGCTTTCGAAGCTGGTCCGCCAAAATTTGGCGGACAGAAAGCCGAGTCCGGCTCGGACGTAATCACGGACGGTAATGGCAACGTATCAAAACCAGCTACAAGAAAATCTTCTTCCAGAAAGAAGAGTGCTGGACCTATCACGCCCAGTGTTAGCGTTGATGCAGCTTGCAACATGGAAACGCGGGTAATGGAGTACCGTGGTGTTGATACCGAAACAGGGAAAGAGTTGTTTCGCATGGGTCCGTACCAGGGAGCAACAAATAATATGGGCGAGTTTTTAGCCATTGTCCATGCACTTAGTCTGCTAACGAAAGAAGGCAACCCTGTGCCTGTGTACACCGATTCGAAAACGGCGCTCACCTGGCTTCGTAACCGTAAAGCAAAGGTCTCTGTTGAGCGCTCTCCGGCGAACAAAAAGGTCTTCGAACTGATTGAACGTGCTGAACAGTGGTTAAAACAACATTCGTACAGCAACCAGGTGCTCAAATGGGAGACCGATAATTGGGGTGAGAATCCAGCCGATTTCGGTCGTAAGTAAGGGGGCTGAAGTATGCACGTTGACGTAGTTGTGCTAGAACATGCAGCCGATTTACCTCTGCCGCAATATGCCACCGGTGGATCGGCCGGCATGGACGTTCATGCTGCTATCCGTTCTAACGTTGTTCTCGACGGCGGAGCTGTAGCAATGATTCCAACGGGCCTTCACATTGCTGTTCCCTACGGATATGAATGCCAGGTGCGCAGTCGCAGTGGTTTGGCTGCAAAACACGGTGTGTTTGCACTAAATGCGCCGGGTACTATTGACAGTGATTTTCGCGGCGAAGTTCACATTATTCTCGCAAATTTCGGCAAGTTGCCATTTACCATTGAAAGAGGTATGCGCATTGCGCAGCTTGTGGTGTCAAAGCACGAGCACGTTCAGTGGAATGTTGTCTCTGAGCTGCCTGCAACAGAGCGTTTGGGTGGTTTTGGAAGCACGGGTTTACGGCAAGAGGTTCAACGATGACCATTAGCATCGGCGCCGATCATGCTGGTTATGCGTACAAGGAGGCCATTAAGGCTGTTCTTGTCGCACGAGGACATGTTGTTGTTGACGTAGGAACCGATAGTGCGGACTCTGTAGATTACCCGGACTATGGTATGGCTGCTGCCGATCTCGTGGCTTCCGGACAAGCCGATGCGGGTGTTCTCATATGCGGAACAGGCATTGGCATTTCGATAGCAGCCAACAAAGTGGCCGGCATTAGAGCTGCAAATGCAACAACTGAAGAAATGGCCCGATTAGCAAGGGCGCACAACAACGCCAATATGATTGCCGTTGGAAGCCGAATTACATCGCTGGACGATGCAATTCGCATTGTTGAGGCATTCTTAACCACAGAGTTCGAAGGTGGTCGCCACGAGAAACGAGTAGAAAAAATTCATCGTCGGGAACATCTGAACTAATGGCAACAATTCTGGTTGTTTCTGCGCATCCCGATGATGCTGAGCTCTCGGCAGGAGGGACAATAGCAAAACTTACTCAAGAAGGAAACACCGTTATCCTGGCCGATTGCACACGCGGCGAATTAGGAACGCGTGGCACACCGGAAATTCGGGCTCAAGAAGCGAGCAAGGCTGCTACCATCCTTGGAGTAAAGAAACGCGAAATCCTTGATATGCCTGATGGCTCGATAACCAACACGCCCAATAACGTGCTTCGCATTGTAGAGATTATCCGCGAGTATAGACCAGCATTGATCATCACCTCGCCCCCTGTGGAGCGGCATCCAGATCATGAAGCTGTTCATAAACTTGTTACTGCCGCTTCTTTCCTTGCGGGATTGCCTAAAGTGCAAACTTCTGGTTCCGGACGTGAACAGTTACCTCATCGCCCAGCAAGCATTTTTTGTTACCGACAGCAACATGAACTACCCACAAACGTTCCCGTTCTCGTGGATATTTCCGACACCTGGCCTATCAAACTTCATGCGCTGAAGGCATATGCAAGTCAGTTTCATGTTCCTGAAGCATATCAGTCAAGTGAACCTGAAACACTACTGTCACGTCCACAATTTCTTGATGAATTGGAAGCACGCAATCGTTACTACGGCTCGCGCATTGGTGTTGCATATGCCGAACCCTTTATGGTTGTTGATTCTTTGCGTGTTCCAAGCTTATCTGTGTTTGTATAGACCTTTTATTTTTCCGTACACGATCTACATCGGCAGCGGTTACCTCTACCGTGCGATTTGCTACTGTTTGCATCAGGTACTCTGTAAGCACCGCTATTTCTTTGCTGTTGTAAGGAACCGGCGGCATTGTTCTTCGGGATTCCTGCGTACTGCCACGCTCACCCGTTGACCCAAATAAGAGCACCCCAATAAGAGAATCCGGATGTTCTCTCCACACTGTCCTCGCAGAGATATCTATCTGAACCAGATTACCCTTCATGGATGCTCCGTGACACCGCTGACAGTACCCTTGAAAGAGACGTTCACCTTCGGAAGGCACATCAACTGAGCACGCACCCATCACCATACCACAAACCATCGTAGCGACAATTTTTCTCGTCATAACTGTTCCGTGTATGCAGACACTAACTACAACATCGGCAATTTTGTTGAATGGCCCGACTTCGACCCGAAGAATATCATATCCCGGTAATGGCCGATGCGTGCTTGGCATACCTACAGCCTGAGCGTGGTGGTGTTTTTGTTGATGCAACTCTCGGTGGGGGGGGGCATACAAAACTCATCCTTGATAAGTTGCCCGATAACGGACGGTTGCTTTCGTTTGATGCCGACAACGTTGCCATTGAGCGCTTCTCGGAGTGTGGAATAATCGACTCCCGCTTGCAACTCATCCATGCAAACTTTTCAACAATGGCCAGCCATTTGCAGCTACAACAACCACTTGCCGGTGCACTTTTTGATTTGGGCGTGAGCAGCTATCAGTTCGATCATCACCCTCGTGGTTTTTCATACCGACACAACAGTCCGCTTGACATGAGATTCTCGCCAACCGGACCTACTGCAGCAGATCTCTTAAACTCTCTGCCCGAACACGAGATAGCCGCGATCATTCGTGATTACGGCGAAGATCCTTCTGCTAAAAAACTTGCCCAGGCAATCGTTCGACGAAGAACACTAGCCCCTTACCGAACTACCGTTGATCTCCGCGACACGATAGTTCAGCACATTCCTCCCAACCACCATAGCAAGACTCTTGCCCGAGTTTTTCAGGCACTCCGAATTGCCGTGAACCATGAGCTTGATGTTCTTTCGACTGCACTGACTGCGGTACTTCAGCATATGGGCGTTGGTGGACGGGTTGTAGTGCTCAGCTACCACTCTCTGGAAGACAGAATTGTAAAAGATATGTTCAAGGCTCACAGCGCACAGCATACGCCCCTACCACATGTAACGATACTTACAAAAAAGCCTATGCAGGCAACCGATGAAGAGGTGGCACAGAATCCACGGTCGCGCAGTGTGCGAATGCGCGTTGCCGAAGTAACCCACGCGTATCTTCGCCAGTCATGAACAATACAGCACCGTTTACCAAAGCAGATGTAGTAGCCTGTTTCGGATCGGCAGCTCAGCATCTTCCGCACAATCTGAGCGTGTCGGGTGTTTGTACCGATACCCGCACTCTTGTTCCGGGTAATGCCTTTATAGCTCTGCAAGGAGAGCGTTTCGATGGACATCAGCACATAGCGGAAGCCATTAGGAAAGGCGCTTCGTTGATTGTTGCAGAAGCCAAAGCTGTACAAGGCAAGCCGACTAACAGCGCGCCATTTGTGTTTGTTGAGTCCACAGTACACGCCCTTGGAACGTTGGCATGGTATCATCGCAAACGATTTTCCATTCCTGTAGTTGCAATTGGAGGTGCTGCCGGAAAAACAAGTACAAAGGATCTCGCAGCACACGTTCTTTCAGAACGTTTTACCGTTTTGAAAACCGAAGCGAACTTCAACAACCAAATTGGAACACCGCTCACATTGCTGGCACTTACTTCAGAGCACACTGCGGCTGTTGTTGAAATTGGCACCAACCAGCCGGGCGAAATTGAACTGCTTTCTGCAATGGTTCAGCCTACACATGGCTTGATTACGCAAATAGGTAAGGAACATCTGGAACAGCTTATCAGTTTGGATGGTGTGGAGCAAGAAGAGATGGCGTTGTTCGAGTTTCTCATAGATACCGGCGGCACCATGCTCATTAACGCCGACGATGAGCGCATCGTGCGATGGTGTTCACAACGAAGTGGAAAGGGGCTTTCGTTTGGCGTGGAACATGATGCCGACATCCACGCTCGTGTTACCTTCGACCACAAATTGCATCCCACTATCCACGTTGTACTGCCCGATACAGCGCTTCGTGCAACCATGCACACATTCGGGTATGCTGCTGCTCTCAACGCTGTAGCTACTGTAGCTGTTGCACGTGTTCTTGGACTAAGTGCACACGAAATAAAACACGGACTCGAAGGATACCTCCCGAATGAGCCTCATGGGTATGCAAGGATGGTAACGGAAAGTGCAAATGGTTTGGTAGTCCTCAACGACACATACAATGCCAATCCGGATAGTATGGCCGTTGCACTGAGAACGTTAAGCGCCTACCCTGCAGAACAGAGAATTGCCGTACTGGGCGACATGCGTGAACTTGGTCAACGCACAGCGGAAGAACATATCGCCATCCTTGAGTTGGCATTAGCATCTGCAGACACCGTGGTGGTGTACGGCCATGAGTTTTCATCGGCTGTCCGTTATTTGAACAAAAACGTCCATGTTTGTGATAGCCACAAACAATGCGCACTTGTAGTATTGGCTGAAGCTAAACCAGGAGCGGCTGTTTTAGTTAAGGGATCTCGGGGGCTTGAAATGGAGCATGTTATCACTTACCTGAAAGAACACTGATGCTATACCATCTGGCACAGTGGATGCGCGGTATTTGGGATATACCGGGAATTGGCTTATTTCAGTTTGTTACGTTTCGTGCAGCAGCGGCAGCTATACTGGCTCTGATCATTTCCTTGTTTCTTGGTCCCAGAATAATTGCAATGCTTAAACGAATTCAGATTGGTGAACAAGCAAAAAAAGAGCTGGCAGATGTTGGCCACCACAGCAAGAAAGCTGGCACACCAACAATGGGTGGACTTATAGTTCTGGCTGCCATTCTTATCCCTACGTTGCTCTGGGGCAGAACCGACAACATGTATGTGATAACCGCCGTTGCTCTTACAGCCATGATGGGTCTTGTTGGATTTATCGACGATTATCTGAAGGTTATCAAAAAGTATCCCAACGGGCTGATTGGCAAATACAAGCTCATTGGTCAGGTACTGGCAGGCCTATTGGTTGGAAGTGCGCTCTACTTTTTCCCGGAATGGTATTCACCCACCCTTTCAGCCGTAAAAACGCTAACGACCGTTCCGTTTGAAAAAATGGTAAACTTCGATTTTGGATGGATATACATTCCCGTTGTTGTGTTCATTATCACGGCTACTTCGAATGCAGTGAACCTAACCGATGGACTTGACGGTTTATGCATTGGCACCGTTGGAATTAGTGCTCTTACCCTTGCCGTGATAGCATACTTTTCGGGGAATGCATTTTTTGCTGACTATCTGAACATCCTGCATTTGCGTGGTACCGACGAGTTGGCAATTTTCTGCGCTGCTATCGTTGGGGCTTCTATGGGCTTTCTTTGGTACAACGCTTACCCGGCACAGGTGTTTATGGGCGATACAGGATCCTTAGCCCTCGGAGGAGCCATTGGTGTTCTCTGCGTGCTGATAAAGAAGGAATTCCTGCTACCGATTGTTGGAGGCATTTTCTTGGCAGAAACAGTTTCGGTAATCCTCCAGGTAACGTGGTTTAAGTTTACTCGTCGGCGCTATGGTGAAGGCCGACGACTGTTTAAAATTGCTCCGCTGCATCATCACTTTGAAAAGAGTGGATGGCACGAGGCCAAAATTGTATCTCGCTTTTACATAGTAGCCATCATGCTCGCGATCATTACCATGGCAACGTTCAAAGTCCGGTAATTCACAATCCGTCGTGACAGGATTACCATCTTTCTGGGTTGCAAGTGCCGATATGGGATACGGGCATCAGCGTGCTGTGTATCCATTTCGACATCATGCCTATCAGGGCGTTGTGAATGCCGGTGATACGCCCCATGTTTCGGAATACGAGCGCAGACGGTGGAAACGCTACCTTCAACTATACGAAACGTTTTCACGGGCTAAGGGAGTCCCTCTTATCGGTAAACAGATGTTCGGGCTACTCGATAGCCTTTTGCATATACCATCGTTGTACCCAATTCGAAATCTTTCGCGCAGTACGTTTCAGGTAGATTTGCTGTACCTGCAGATTCAACGAGGATTAGGAAAGGGGTTCCTGCAGACAATATCTCAGCAATGGCTTCCACTACTGACCTCGTTCTACGTTCCTAGCATAGCCGCCGATGTAGCAGGGTTAGACCAGATTTACACCATCATTTGTGATGCCGACCTGAATCGCGTATGGGTTGCGCGAGAGCCGTGGGATAGTAACATCAACTATTTTGCCCCATGTGGTAAAGCTGCTCAACGCCTGAAGTCGTACGGTGTACCGGAGGAACGAATTTTTCTAACAGGTTTCCCGCTCGATGATGCTTTGTTAGGCGGACGTGATCTTTCCATTCTGAAAACAGACTTAGCCGTACGATTACAGATGCTCGACCCCACGGGACGCTTTCATACGTCCATGAGTGCAGCCGTTCAGCATGTTTTGGGCGAACAAGCGTTCACACGTCCTCCAAAGGAAAGACTATTGACCATCATGTTTGCCGTTGGTGGTGCCGGAGCTCAAACCGACATTGGAATACGCATCATGAAGTCATTTCAGTCGCAACTCCGAGCAGGAACCATGCGGCTGATTCTTGTAGCTGGTACAAGGCCGGATACGCGCGACATTTTTGCCGCTGCCGTAAGCGAAGTTTTGGGCACGTGCGAATTTGTGGAGATTCTCTATTGTGAATCCTTGTTCGATTACTTCGAGGCCTTTAATGCAGCTATTAGAAACACTGATATTTTATGGACGAAGCCAAGCGAACTTAGCTTTTATGCTGGCTTAGGTCTTCCCATTATTATGACGCCCACCATTGGATCACAGGAGAAGTTCAATAGAAAATGGTTGCTGGAAGTTGGTGCCGGCATGCGGCAGGAGAATCCCGACTTTGCCTCGGAATGGCTTACCGACCTTTTAACGAACGGAAGGTTTGCAGACATGGCATGGTTGGGATTTCTTCGTGCCCGCAAGCTTGGCTACTATCATATACTTGATGTTATGTCAAGCGGAAGCTTTGAGCGTTCCGACCACCCGCTACTACGATAAGATGATGAACCACAAACACGTAGGCGTTATCGTCCCTGCTGCCGGAGTAGGATCACGTTTTGGAAGTTCAACTCCGAAGCAGTATTTGCTCCTTGACGGTTTGCCGGTTCTTGCTCACACCTTGCAAACGATACTCTCAATTACAGACGTTTCGGCAATAGTTGTTGCGATATCGCCTGAAGACCGTTTTTTTGATCAAATGGTTGGCATGATGACTGTTCCTACAGACCGCGTACATACTGTAATCGGCGGATCTGAACGCTGGCAGAGTGTTATGAGCGCACTCCACCATTCTGCTCTCAACCACGCAGATATCATTCTTGTTCACGATGCTGTTCGACCACTTGCTTCTCCCAATCTCTTTCACCGCGTTATTTCCGCAGCCCGCGATTATCCGGCTGTTGTACCGGGAATTCCTATATCAGATACGATAAAAGAGGTACGTTCCGATGGATTCGTACATCACACAATACATAGAGAAGCACTACGCAGCATTCAAACACCACAGGGATTTCAGGCCGACATTTTAAGGACTTCCTATGAGAGAGTACAAACAAATGTCACTGACGATGCCTCGCTCGCAGAACAGAACGGAGTACCACCTTTCGTAGTAGCCGGCGAGCCGTGGAATCTGAAAATCACAACAGCAACTGACCTGACCCTGGCAGAATGTCTAATACGCAACCGAGAGTAGGAATGTTAAACAAGATTAATCGGGTCAGATGAAGACCTGGCCCTGTTGCGATGATGTACCCTTGCATGTATATTCGCGCCCCAATTACACCACGGCTTTTTATAGGGCACAACAATGTTTTGGACACCTGAATTAGCAGCATATCTCGAAGACGCTCCATGGCCGGCCACAAAGGATGAGCTGATTGACTATGCCGACCGTACGGGTGCTCCCATTCAGGTTATCGAGAATCTTAAGGAGTTGGACGATCCGGAAGATCCCGTGTACGAAGGCATCGAAGATATTTGGCCGGAATACGAGAGTGCATCTGACGACTTTTTGTTTAACGAGGACGACGATAGCGACTACTAATTCTCTCCAACATTCATTTGCATACTCAGCCACACCATGCGACAACTATTTTCGCAGAGTGTGGTTTTCTTTTTTCTGGCATCCATGTCTTGTGCACCTCCTGTGCATTGGCTTTGCCGTCCTCTGCTCTTCTAATCAGCTCAGTGCACAGTTTGCTTTCCAAAATGAACGCAATGGCGAAGATGCTATTCTTTCCGGCCTGACAGAACTCCAAGCCATCCGCTTCGTTGGTTGTTCACTTACTTCTCCAGATCATCTCATTGGAGTCATCCAATCACGAGAAAGTGAGCTTTCCATCACTCGTAGGCTTGCTCTGTACTTTGGTGAAAACGTTGGCAGAAATCCCGCTGCTCCCAAACCTATTGTACGAACTCTAAAGAAGGTTCAGCATGATTTGCGCGACGAGTTGCGATACTTTAGCTCCTCTCGCGTAGTGTCTGATAGCATTGCCCTGCTTGAGTACTTGAATCAGAATGGCTTTCACAAAGCCACAGTTCTGTGGAAGTTCTTTTACGATAGAAAGGAACGCAAGAATGTACTGGAATTTGTTATCAACGAAGGACCCCAAGCAACGATTGACACTGTAATGCTGTTTGGACTAGACAGCTTGCCAGCCGATATCCGCCGGAACGTTGACAATGCTAGAACCGTTCACACTGGCGATCCTTTCGTTGAAACCAATCTAATCGCGGACATGCAGCGGATTACGCGAATGCTACAAAATAGTGGATACTACAAAGCCGGATTTAGCAGGTTGCGCGTACGAAGCACGGATAGTTTGCTGAGTGATAGTGTTGCTGTAGTTTTTGTACCGGGACCAAGAAAGCGAATTGCTGCCGTTGAATTCGAGGAAAACCCCAATGGATATCCGTCGGTTTCCGAAAGTATGCGAAAGCGTCAGCTCGAGTTTGAGAACGGTGAATGGTACAGTCGGGATAAAATTGAGCATAGCCGTAGCAACCTTATGCAGCTTGGCGTTTTTGAGCTTGTAACGATTGATACTATCGCTGCAGTTGCTTTACCAGATAGTGGTGATGAAGATGATTCCAGTCTTGTACTACGTGTTTTTTCAATGAACAACAAACCCTACGACCTGGGGTTCAATTTTTTATTCTTTCAGACTGCCGTTGACAACTACTTAAACATAGGTGTTGGAGCATCGTATCAGCATCGTAACGTTTTTGGTGGCGCTCAAGTTGGATCCGTCACGGCACAATACATTCTGCAGGATGTTAGTAGAATGTTTCAGGGTCAGCCCCTTGAGCGTGAAGCCTTAATCTCCGGTGTTATTGCCTGGCCAAGCTTGTTTCGAATATGGAATTGGAGGGGTGGGTTAAACAGTAATGCATACTATTCAGAGCGTTTGCTGGTTAGTCCATTTCGACTACAATCGTTAGGTCTGGGTGCACGTATTCCCGTGAACCTTCCAATGCAACGTGTTGTGAATGGCTTCGACATAACCTTCGGTCTTGAACGGCAAGTACCACGAGATTTTCAAGGGGCTTTGGACTCAGCGCTTAAGGATGCTGAAACACCTGAGGAGATCGCCTTTGTGTATAGCACGTTCAATCAGTTTTTGGTTCTCGACAGCTATCTAGGTTCAGCAAATGCGCTTTGGTTTACCGGTATCTACCTTGGTGCCAACGTTCGGGGTGAACATAGAGATAATCCAATTGACCCTCGAAAAGGGCACTTTGCAAACATTTCCGTCGAGGCCGGCTATGGAGCCGGAAAATTCGTCCGGAGTCAGGTGTTTTTTACCAGCGTCTTTCCTACCTCTGAACAGTCGGGTATTGCCACCAAGGTGAAGCTCGGACATATTCACCTCCTTGACTTCAAGCGTGGCAGCACTATCGACACTAATACCTATGTTAGTTTGGAGAGACAGTTCTTTGCTGGCGGTGCCGCAAGTATTCGGAGCTATCCATCGCGATTGCTTCACGACCCCCACAGTGGCGTTCTCGAAACCTCAGATACAAGAGGCGAGCAGGTCCTCGCTAACACTGTTGGAAGTGGATCATTAATTGAACTCGGTGTGGAATATCGGTATCGGTTTCGGCGACCGACTGGTTGGGATGATTTATGGGGCGGAATTGTGGAGAGAAGTGGTGTTACGTTGTTCACAGATATCGGAAACGTTTTCAACCGAATGACCACGGAGAAATACGGTAGCATGCGCCTGGAAGACGTGTGGTTGGGCAGCGTAATAGCAGTTGGAATTGGATATCGGTTCGAAACGCCAGTAGGCCCTTTTCGTTTAGATTATGCCACCAGCTTGTACGACCCACTTCGAGAATCCGGCAAATGGATGTTTAGCGGCAGAACAGCCCCTTTTTCACCTTCGAATTGGCAGATCAGTATCGGTCTGGGTCATACGTTTTAATCGGAATCGGCTGTATGCGAGTTACGCCAAGCTCTTTACGCTACGATTCCCATGGGAATCTATAAAGGCTCTGTACATGCCCGTTGTATTGAATGGCATGCTAACATCACCACGAGGACCAATCGCTATTAGTCCTCCCTCCCCACCTAATGATTGAACCTGACCCAGTACATAACCTGCTGCGGTACCGACACTTTCTCCCAGCAACTCCATTCTCATGATAACGGTTGCTGCAGCAGAAACGCGAATAAAGTACTCACCATAACCCGTACAACTCACTGCACCTACATTATTCCGTGCATACGTACCAGATCCGATTATTGGTGAATCACCTATTCTGCCTGTTGCCTTTCGTAGCGTTCCTCCCGTTGAGGTAGCAGCGGCAAAACATCCGGTTACGTCTCGGGCTACCGCGCCAACGGTTCCGGTACTCTGGCTAAATGCACTGGTATCACAAGGAACATAGTATTCCTCATTAACGAGAGTAAGGTTATGATTTCGGGCCAACTGCTCTGCTGCTGATGATGCAACGAGAACGTGAGGTGTTTTTTCCATCACAATCCGAGCTAGCCGAATTGGATTTTTTACGGTACTAACGAGGGTTACCGCACCTGCATTCATGTCGGCGCCACTCATAATCGAAGCATCAAGCTCCGGACCCGACGATGTTGGTGACGAGCCTTTACCAGCATGAAAAAGCCCAGAGTCTTCCATCGTGACAACCGCTTGTTCTACAACATCCAAGGCCGTTGCACCACGCAAGAGGTTCGTATATGCCGAGTCGATAATTTGAGAGAGTACATGTTCTGCTTCTTGAAGGCGATGTGTAGCAGAATACCGCGCTAAATCACCTGCACCCCCGTGAATAGCAACAGTAGGACGCTGCATGTTAGTTTCTGATTTTCTCGAAAATCCCATCCTGTAGATCTACAGATTTCGCATTTGCGATGAGGGACAGAATACCGGTGGTAACGAGTGTTGGCTCGTACGTTGCTGTTAGTCCACGATCTCGTAAATCGTCTATTATCAAAGCCCCCTCGCCACCTGTCACAAGCAATGGTATTGTTCTTCCACTGAAATACTCGTTTTGAATATTTTCAATTCCCCGCATAATTCCACCCACAACCGAAGCTTTTATACCGGCCATGAGTGAATCTTGAGTATTGGCGCCAACAGTGGAAAGTGGTTGCGTAAACGTTAGTTCCGGAATACCGGCTGCTTGTTTGTAGAGACCAAACAGTTGAGTGTTAATACCGGCAAAGATCAGGCCACCTAAGAAAAGACGTTCTTGGTCCACAGCATTAATTGTAACAGCTGTGCCACAATCTATGGTAATCAATGGCGGATTCTGCACATGCATAGCGCCAATAGTACCGAGCATACGATCAATACCCGCATTTTCAACGGAGCCAAGCTTCAATATTTGCTCATTCTTCATAAGAAGCTGGTGCGTACTTATTACCAAGTGCCCTAGAATACGCTGAAGGATCTTGATTGTAGCGGTTGTTTGCTTAGGATTAACACTTGACAGACCTATGATGTACTTTTTACTTACGTGATCTCTAAAGTGGTGTTGGACGTTTCGCTTCCAGTCCTTGTCGTAAGGGAAAGAAAGGTACACATCGTCGTGGTGAATCTTAACACGACTATTACCAACATCTACTCCGCTTATTCCATATTGAACGCTGTTGAGTTCAATCGTTGTATCGTACAGAGTCGCCATCACTGATTATCCGTTCAAACTTGGTGAGCACATTACGAACTAACAGTCTTCCATCATCAAAAATCTG
>CAZGHI010000002.1:47643-47918 GCA_964525565.1 uncultured Hyphomicrobiales bacterium | reverse complement strand
CTTTCCATATTCCATCTTCATTCTGAATGATCATTGTTTTGTCCACTATGCTTAATTCGTTTACCCATTGAGTAAAGACTTCTGATGATGGAATTTCATGTAAGCCAGTGAGGTTTATGCGTAATTCATTTATTACACGATCAACATCGGCAACTGTTCCCAACGCTGATAACGACGTTGCCGTGGGTAAATCATCAAAATTCAATTTCAATTTTCTAAAATCTAAAATCAATACTGTATATTTGCCTATAATAAAAATGTTATGGATAAGAATA
>CAZGHI010000002.1:17066-47572 GCA_964525565.1 uncultured Hyphomicrobiales bacterium | reverse complement strand
GGATATTTCATTCGGAATTTGTGCTCAGCATCGATGGAACGCAGTGTTCGAATTACTGCAAGAGCACCACGCCACATGTAACTGCTTACGTCTTGCAAAGACATAGCTCCGGCATGGCGTACTCCTAGTGAGCAGTAAACATTCTGACCAAACATCCCTTGCCATGTTCTACCCTTCCTTCCTCTTCCCGAGGTTTGGTGCTGAGCACTCACAAACACAAAAGGATATGTGCTTAGTAATTCTTTAGCATAATCGTTGGTTGAAGTTACGCTTGGCAGGTGAAATTCAATAGGAGAAACAGTCACAGATTATTGGTAAATATATTGATGTAATGTTGTTTGTACCTGTTAATACATGCAATGTACCAACTCCAAAGCGTATTACGCTTTGGTATTTTGCGTAAAGATCAATGATGCACACTCTTTCAGATACCATTTGTGCATTGGCAACTCCGCCGGGGGTTTCCGGGCTTGCTGTGGTTCGTGTTAGCGGACCCGATTCTTTCCATTTGGTTGACCAGTTTTTTCGGGGAAGTGTGCGGTGCTCTGATGCTCGGTCGCATACGATTCACGTTGGCTGGTGGGAAGTTCAGGGAAAAAAGCTTGACAACGTTGCCGTTTCCGTGTTTAGAAATCCGCACAGCTATACGGGCGAAGACGTAGTTGAAATTTCCTGCCATGGCGGCTTATTTGTGGTTAATCATATCGTAGAATCGTTGTTGTCCGATAGCATTCGCCTCGCTATGCCTGGTGAGTTTACGCGACGGGCCTTTGTGAATAAGAAGCTGGATTTGACCCAAGCAGAAGCTGTTGCCGACCTTATCCATGCACAGAGTGTGGCTGGGGTGCAAACAGCGGCTCGGCAGCTTGCTGGAGGATTTACACGGCGTTTAAAGCAACTACGCAACGAACTGCTGCACGCGATTGGTCTTCTAGAAGTTGAATTGGACTTTTCGGAAGAAGGCTATGAATTTGTCAGCCGTCCAGAGTTCGAGAAAGTGCTCCAAAAGGGCATTACTATGGCCTCTGAACTTCGAGATAGTGCCCGATCTGCACACATGCTTCGTTCCGGCTTCTATTGTGCTATCGTAGGATATCCAAACGCTGGAAAGAGCTCTTTGTTCAATGCATTGCTCATGCGAGATCGAGCAATTGTTAGCGACATTGCTGGTACAACGCGTGACTTCCTTGACGAGGCAATTACACTAAATGGTTGTGTGGTTCACCTTGTTGATACTGCAGGTATTCGCGAAACCGATGATATAATCGAAACCATGGGCATTGTGCTTGCCACCCGTGTTGTTGAACAGAGTAACCTGGTTCTTGTTATTAACGATGCTTCGTTTGGACCTCTACATAGCAATAATGTGGTTACAGATTTGCAACAACGATTCCCGCAAACAACCGTGGTTACCGTTCAAAACAAGATTGATTTGCTTACTGAAGACCAACGCTCACAAATGGCCGGGCTTAATGGGACACATATTCTAACCTCTGCGACAACTTCTGATGGTGTGTCTGCTTTGAGGTCCTTTATTGAATCCCAGGTTGAGCAGAATGCCAGCGCTATAACAGATGTTTTGATAAACGACCGGCAATCGGCACTGCTAGGCAAGCTACTTGAGTATTTACAGGCTGCACACTTTGGAATAGCAAACTCTACTCCCCCCGATATCATTGCCATTGACCTTCGTGGTGCTATTTCTGTTTTAGGCGACATAACGGGCGAAACATGGAACCCAGATGTATTAGATATGGTATTTTCACGATTCTGTATCGGAAAGTAACACTTCATGTCCAAGAACTACGAAATACGTCCGCTTGAAGCTGCGGATTTTCAGGCCTTTTTGGAGATCCAACGATATGCCCTACTGAATGCGCCCGAGGTATTCGGATCGGATTACGATTGGTTTGACGCACTTTCCATCCTTAGTAAAGAACAGCGTTACGAAAAGTATATGTTCTTTCCGTATCAATACCTTCTTGGGGCATTGGAAGCAACCGGGAACGTTATTGGAATGGTTGGTTTCTCCTGTGAACACACAAGAAGTAAAATCAAACACAAGGGCAGAATTTGGGGCATGTACGTACTTCCGGAGTACCGTGGACGCGGCGTTGCTACTAATCTTCTGAATTCGGTTATCAATACAGCGCGTGATATTGATGTAGAGCTTATCCAACTATCTGTGAGCAATAAAAACAAAGATTCATATTCTCTTTATCTGCGACATGGCTTTTCTGTTTATGGAATGGAAGCCAGAGCACTAAAAGTTGGCGACCAATATGTTGACGAATACCTTATGGTAAACTTCTTAACGTGACGTTCCACGTGAAACAGTAACTACAAACTGCTGTTTTGTTAATCTTGAAAATTGTTCCACGTGAAACATGTGAAATGAATACATCTAGAGTTGAACTATGTTCGATGTATTAGTAATAGGTGGTGGACATTCAGGAATTGAAGCCTCTTTAGCTGCCTGGCGCTTAGGAGCAAAAACTGCTCTTGTTTCCATGGATATTAAAACAATTGGCAGACTTTCATGCAATCCTTCGATTGGGGGAAGCGCCAAGGGACATCTGGCGAAGGAAATTGATGCCTTAGGTGGTGTTATGGGGCTTCTTGCTGATGCTTCTGGTCTCCAATTCAAAATGCTCAACACCTCTAAAGGCCCGGCTGTTTGGTCACCTAGATCACAAAACGACAAGGACCTGTATCCACTTTTCGCACAAAACTTGCTTTTATCCGCTCGTGGCTTGGAGATCATACCAGAAACAGTGTCCGAGATTCTCGTTTCTGGCGACCGGGTTCTGGGAGTTAGAACAGAAACAAACAAGGAAATACGCTCTAAAACGGTTGTTTTATGTTCGGGAACGTTTCTAAACGCTGTGATGTGGACCGGTTTAGAGTCAACTGCCGGTGGAAGGGTGGGTGAGAAACCATCAAATAAGGTTTCCGACCTTCTCTGTTCATATGGCCTTCAGAAAGGGCGACTAAAGACTGGTACTCCTCCACGAATTCATGCCGACTCCGTACAACTTCACAAACTTGAACCACATAATGGTGATCGGGAGCCAAAGCCCTTTTCAGCACAAACAAGATCTGTTCGTAATGTTCTGGCGTGTTGGTCAACGCACACTGTAGAGCAAACACACGACATTTTGCGCTCGGGTTTTAGTGAGAGTCCGATGTTTACGGGTCACATCACCGGTAGTGGTCCTAGGTACTGTCCTTCCGTTGAAGACAAGATTGCACGGTTCGCTGACAAAGCTTCTCATCCCATTGTTCTTGAGCCTGAGGGTATGTTTTCTCGAAGCCTTTACGTTAATGGATTCTCAACGAGTTTGCCTTCCCGAATACAGCAAGAAGCATTGCAATCCATTCCTGGCTTAGAACAAGCAAAAATCATGCGATTTGGATATGCTGTTGAGTACGACTTTTTCTTCCCATACCAGCTTAAATACACGTTAGAGTCAAAGGCCATTGAAGGGCTGTTTTTTGCTGGACAGGTTAATGGTACGTCCGGGTATGAAGAAGCAGCATCTCAAGGTCTGATAGCCGGAATCAATGCTGCTAACAAGTCTCTAGACCGAGAAGATTTTACACTTGGTCGGTCGGATGCATACATTGGCGTTCTTATTGATGATCTTGTTAACAAAAACACCGAAGAGCCATATAGAATTTTCACTTCTCTTGCCGAATACAGGCTCCTTCTTCGTATTGACACAGTTTATTCACGTCTTTTGCCGATTGGGTATCGTATTGGCCTTGTTTCTGAGAATTCCTACAACAAGTGGCTTAGAAGTGCCTCGGTTTGTGAGAGTTTTTCAACTGTGGCTGAGCAAAGAATACAGGTCTCTTCTGCCAATTCTGTTCTCGAGAGCGTTGGTGAAGAGTGTGTTGTTGAATCCCCTACTATTGAGTCACTTGTAAAAAGGCCTCCTGTCCGGTTATATGATGTTCTACTCTCTGCAGGCAGATTCTCTTCCTGTTTTCTTGACGAACACCTCGATGAGCTACATCAAGTTGAAACTCAGATTAAATACGAAGGGTACATAGCTAAACAATTACGCGACGTTGCACGCTTTCGTGAGTTTGAGTCTGCTCGCATACCCAAACATTTTAATTACGATGCTGTAAAATCCCTTTCTGCCGAAGGTAGGGAGAAACTCAAAAGAATTCGACCGGAGAACCTCGGTCAGGCTTCGAGAATCGCTGGTGTTTCGGCAAGCGATGTTTCGATTCTCTCCGTTGTTTTAAATATCTAGTTAGTATTTTTAGTAATATTTTAAATTTATTGATTTATTATAGACTAGATCTTTTACGTGCATATGTATCTTTGAGAAAAAGAAAGATCTTTTATGCTCGATATTAAGCTCATTCGAGAATTTCCTGATACCGTTCGTGAGAACTGCATACGTAAACTATCTGACCCTACTATTGTGGACGCTGTTCTTGCATCCGACACGAAACGCCGCGAGATTATCCAAGTTGTTGAAGCTCTAAAGTCGCAGCGGAATTCACTTTCTATGGTTGTTGCTGCCAGAAAGAAATCCGGGGAAGATGCAACGGAAATCATAGAGAACGTGCGCGCTATCGGAGATAGAATTAAAGAACTTGACACAGAACTACGAGCTGTTGAAGAAGAACAACAACGTGCCATGTTACTACTGCCAAACTTGGCTCACAGTTCTGTTCCTACCGGAAAGAGTGCAGCAGACAACGTTGTTGTTCGGCAAGTGGGTGTGTGTGAGGTGCGTGATTATCGCTTAGACCATATCGAAATTGGCACCCGCCTTAAGATTCTGGATTTCGAGCGGGGTGCTAAAGTTACTGGTAGCGGTTTTGGATTTCTGTCGGGCAAAGGAGCTAAACTAGAGCGAGCACTGATCAACTTTTTCCTTGACGAAGCTTTTACTGCCGGATACCGCGAAATGGTTGCTCCACAACTTGTGAATTCCGCTTCGGTAACCGGTACTGGTCAGCTTCCAAAAAGTGCTGACGAGATGTACTATGTTGGACGCGATGACTTGTATCTCATCCCTACTGCTGAAGTCCCAATTACGAACTTTCACCGCGACGAGGTGTTTTCTTCTAATGACCTTCCGCTTTCGTACGCTGGTTACACTGCTTGTTTCCGCCGTGAAGCAGGCAGTCATGGTAAGGAAACGCGGGGATTTCTTCGCGTACACCAGTTCAACAAAGTAGAACTCGTACACTTTTGTCATCCTCAGAATTCCTACGAAGTTCTCGAAAACATGGTGGCTCATGTAGAACGTTTACTGCAAGCACTTGGACTTACTTATCGAGTTCTCCTGCTTTGCTCCGGCGACATGACATTCGGTGGAGCAAAAACCTACGATCTTGAAGTTTGGGCACCCGCAGAACAACGTTGGCTGGAAGTAAGCTCATGCACCAATTTTGAGGATTTTCAAGCTCGAAGATCAAACATCCGATTCAAGCAAGATGCTCAGGCAAAACCGGAGTTCATACATACACTCAACGGAAGTGGTCTTGCCACCTCTAGAATACTCGTGGCTCTCTTAGAACAATATCAAACACAGAACGCTTCTGTCGTAATTCCCGAAATTCTTGTTCCATACTGTGGTTTCGATAGCATTGTACCATGATCAAATCTGCAACAATTGCAGCCTCAACACAAATCCACTCTTCCTTTCATCTTTAATGTTTTTCTCTTTAGAATTGATGACTATAGTATTGTATATAAGCCTGTGAATTATGTGTATATCGCAGGGTACTTCATGTAAGGAAAGATTATAAGCACAATACCATCAACTGGTTACGCTAAATCAAACGGTGCAATCCAAAATGTGTACACAATGGGGATAGTACATCGTTCCACAGTAAAGATTGTTGATAGAAAAAGCGCAGGCTAGAAAAAACCGGAATAAAATGAACTTTTACAGAAGATATACAACGACGATACCACTCCTGTGGAAAAAGAAGTGGGTAAAAACACTAACTACTTACAAGTCAATGTGTTAGAAGAAAGCAGCATGCACAGAACAGATCGTACAGTCCTGTAATGTCATCTAATCACGCTATTACCCTAAAAAGGCAGTGTACATCCAAACCAGTTTTTCTTGTTGGCGGATATAGTCAGACATTAGCGTAGCAGTGCCTTCGTCGCCAGATTGTTGAGACAGTGAAAGAAGCTCCCGCTGCAGTAAAAGAATTGTTGTGAATGCGCTTAAGATTCGTTGAACTGCACGTTTTGCATCCTTAATGTTCTCGGCAGGTTTAATAGCACTTACCTCGAGAAAAGAAGCAAAAGAATGATACGGCGAACCCCCTAAAGTAAGGACACGTTCGGCGATTTCATCTATTTTGTTATTAAGATCCACGTATAATTCTTCAAACTTTCGATGTAACTCAAAAAATTTATCACCTCGAAGATTCCAATGAAATCCCCGAACGTTTTGGTAAAAGATGGAATAATTGGCAAGAAGCTCGTTTAACTCATCAGATAACTGCGTGGCCTTAGCAGAAGAAATACCTATAGAGTTCGTTTTTGACATAAGTACACCTCGTTTTCAATAAAAAAGGATGTTGGTTAGACGAACGACTGGACGGTTTGTTTGATATAAGCTTCACATAAATCAACAGTAGCTAGAATTCCGGACTCATGGGTCCGTTCTATTCCGTGAGAACCGGCTACTCCAGGCCCAATGAGTGCTATACGAGCATCAATACCGGCACGCCAAGCAGCGGTACCATCGGAACTATAAAAAGGGTAGATATCCACAGCATGGGGGATGGAATGTTGCTGCGCCAACTTGACCAACTGAGAACGCATGTTGTAGTCATACGGTCCTCCAGAATCCTTAGCACAAATTGAAACTTTTCGCTCACTACCACTGCAGGAATCGCCAATAACACCCATATCAACAACAACAATTTCTTCTACAGAATCAGCGAAACCGGTTGCTCCGCCATGTCCGACTTCTTCATACGTAGAAAAGAATAGTTGTACCGGAACATTGCTAGGATTTTCTGACAAACGTTGTGCAAGACCATATAAAACGGCACATCCAGCCTTATTGTCCAGAAAATGGCTTTTTATATAACCATTTTGTTCGATATGTACTCTTGGATCAACAGCAATAACATCGCCATTGGAGATTCCCAATGACAGTACATCGTCTTGAGATTGCACGTCTTCGTCCAGCCGAACATGCATATCGGCAATGGTACGTTCGATTGTTGCTGCTTTTCTGTTAGCATGAGCCGATGGATTATTTAGTAGCAATGTACCGGAATAACAAGCACCAGCCATTGTATAGACTCTAACGTATGCACCCTCAAAAGTTGGGAGCAGGGGGCTTCCCAAAGGCGAAATGTGTAGTGTGCCGTTGGGTGCAACCCCTGAAACAATGAATCCCAAGGTATCAAGATGTGCAGCAAAACAAAGAGAAGGAGTGTGAGAAAAACTGCAAGTCACAGCCCCTTTCCTGGTTCTCTGAACATCCAAGCCAAGGTTGCGAAGTGAATCCGCAACAAAATCAGCGGCTTTATGGGTGAAACCAGTTGGGGAATCAGTATTCAGCAGTTCCGTCAGCCATTCAGTGAGTTTCATCTGTTCATAGTATGTTCGTTTACTGAAAAACACAATACAGAAGCAATGACAGCACTAAATATAGAATACAATACCCTATCTAATGGTTTAGGAGTAGTGATATGTCCAATAAACAACTCACCGGTTGTTACTGTTCAAATGAACTACAGAGTTGGCAGTGTAAACGAAAGACGGGGAAAAACCGGACTTGCACATCTGTTCGAACACATGATGTTTGACAACAATACATCGGGAACAAAGAAGCAATACGACGTATTCTGTTCAAAGGCAGGCGGTAGTAATAACGCATATACAACATACGACTACACGGCCTATCATATAACCTTGCCGTCACACCAGGTGCAGTTGGGCTTGTGGCTAGAAGCAGAGCGGATGAGATCGTTCAATATCTCACGGGATTCTTTAGAAACACAACGTCAGGTTGTGATCGAAGAAATAAAACAAAATGTCGAAAACCAGCCATATCAGCGTTGGAGTGCAGCAATGGACGAGTCTGCATTTACCAAGGAAAGCGGTTATTCGTGGAATGTGTATGGTTACGTTCCGGACCTTGAATCGGTAACGATGGAAGATGCAAACCACTTTTTCGAAACTTTTTACCACCCGGGTAATGCCGTTCTCACGGTGTGTGGCAATATTCAAGTATCGGAAGTTCAGCATTGTATTCAAGAGTACTTTGGTTCCATAACCAGGAGTAATCAGGTTTATCGGCCGACATTTTCAAAGTCTCATTGCAGGAAAGGGGTGCATACCGTTGTTTCGGACACCGTAGCAGTACCGGCCGTTTTCCTGGCCTTTCACGTACCTTCTGCAGTTGTAGATGCTATATACGATGTTGACCTTGCAAGTCAGCTTCTAAGCTCGGGCAAGCGGAGCATTCTCTATACGCACCTTGTTTCCGGTAAGAAACTTGCAGCTCAAACAGGTTGTTTTGTTGATAGAAGGATTGGATCCAGCTTGATTACAATGTATGCCTATGCGATGAACCCTTCGATAACGGCAGATGAACTAGCCAACGAACTCGTTCAGGCAGTAGCATCTGCATCACCGTCGCAAAACGACCTTAACAGAACAGTTAACCGCGTAGCTACAGGAGTTGCGATGAACTTACAGCAATCAGAAGGAATAGCAGATTCCTTGGGCTGGTCTGCTATGTTCATGCACGATCCGTCGGTTGTGCTTCGTCAAGTGGAGTTGTATGAATCCCGATCATTGAACAACGTTAATGAAGTCTTACATGCAATGAATACCCTTAAGAATGCAGTTCGAGTGGATGTAGTCCCTGCTGCCTAGCTAATCCCTCTGCAGCACGAACAAGAAGTTCACCGGCATGCTTAAGAACATCGTCCCTCTTTGCAAAACAAAAACGCAAGACGGTATCTGATTCCGAGTCATGTAAAAAAGGTGAAAGAGGAATAGACGCAACACCGCCATGAGTAGCTAGCCACTGAGCCAGATCGATATCAGATCCGCTCCAGAATGCAGAATAATCAAGAAGTTGAAAGTACGTACCGGCACAGGGTCTAATCTTCCACAGACTTCCGTGAATAGCATTCTGAAAAACATCACGCTTTTCTCGCAAAAACGAACTCACTGAGGATAGAACGTTCGGATTGCCGAGGTATTCAGCCAAACCAATCTGCATGGGAGTGTTAACGCTAAACGATAGAAACTGATGTACCTTTCGGAACTCTGTTGTTAACTGCGGGGCGGCTACACAAGCGCCTACTTTCCATCCGGTGGCATGAATAAGTTTCCCAAAAGAAGTTATGGTGAACGTACAGTCACGAAGATCCGGGTGCGACGCAACAGGAATATGCCTTTGATCAAAAGTGATCAAATCATACACTTCATCGCTAATTATATAACATCCATATTTCCTGGTAATGTAGGCCAGTGCACTAATGTCAGACTCACGCAACACAGCACCGGAAGGATTGTGAGGTGAGTTGATAATGATAACTCGTACACCCAGTTTGCAACACTCTTCAACATGATTCCAGTCAGGCAAATAGTGAGGATTCTGAAGCGTAGATCGAACTACCTGACCTCCGAAGGTTGTCACCGCCGGTGCATACGAATCGTATGCAGGTTGGAAGATCAAAACTTTGTCGGACGGAAATACAAGCGAGGCAACAGCGGTATAGATAGCAGCCGTACCACCAGGGGTAATGGTTATCTCTGTTTCAGGGTCAACATCAATCTCAAAGAAGTGTTTATACCGTCTTGCAACGGCTTCTCGGAGAGTAAGCACGCCTGGCATTGGGGCATACTGATTGAATCCAGAGGCTAACGCACGGGTAACTGAGTCAACAAGCTCGGATGGGGGATGAAAATCCGGAAAACCTTGTGAAAGATTAACGGCTCCGGTTTCATTAGCCAGAGCCGTCATCACGCTAAAAATCGTTGTGCCTGTGGTAGGGAGTTTTGACTGCACAACCATCTGTTGAATGGTTAGTAATCTTCGTCAAGGATTAGCCGAACATTTCTTGCCACAGGCTCCCCTTCTGCATTCTGCCCGACAATAAACTCAACTTGATCACCTTCGCGAAGGTCGGCAAACTCAGTATCCACCAAATCGCTGTGATGAAAGAACAAATTGTTGGGGTCATACTTTATGAATCCATATCCATTTTTCAGCGACATTATTTCTGACTCAACGATGTCTCCTGAAACTTCGGTATCATGTTCGTGTTCAAATGGAACACCACGCAAGGGCGACCCTGTGGTGACTTTGGCGGCCAGGTCACGCTGAACAAAAAGGTTCTGAATGAGAACGTCGTTTCTTCGTGACCGAGTTTCAAGGAGTTCGTGCATGGCAACCGGATATGTAACTTCCTCGATCAACTCCTGAGATGTTCGTGTTATTACGCGTACACCATCGTTGTCCACATACTCAAAGTCCCATGCAAGCACCATCACACGGGCGCCTAAAGTGTTCAGCTTGCGAACGAGGGGCACGTAATCACCGTCTGAAGTTATCAAGACAACAACGTCCAGCTTTTTAAGAAGTGTAAGCTCGTAAGCCTCGAGAGCCATCCATACGTCGATTCCCTTCTCTTCCCTCCTGCCGCCGGTAGTTCGAACAGGTAAGTAGTGAGTGATAACGCCTTCCCACATGAGAATATCGTCAAACACCCTCTCGTAATACAACAGATTACCACGTTGTTGTGCTTCTTGAGCGGGTAAACGCCCCCTAAAGAAGTGACTATCAACTATTTGGCAATGCCTGGAGTCAGTTGCTTCTTCCTCAGCTACCTGATGTCTGATAAACTCGTGTAAGCCGCGGATGCTAATACGGCTCTGTCGAGCGTGATTAAAGGCGTAGTAATTGGAGACGTGCAAAAAGTAATTGCCGTCATAAAAAACGCCAATGCGAATTAATTTTCCGGGAGTAACCACGGACTAACCTCAAAAAACATGAATAAATACAAACGGAGCTACTAAAACCTATATAGGAGAAATTAATATCGAGCACCTGCTCCTTTAAGCACTCTAATCATGCTCCTATTGTTGTATTCTTTTGCATATGACAAAGCTGTTCTCATGGCATAATCTACTTTATGGACATCGGCACCAAATCGTATTAAAAGCGATGCCATTTCGTATTCACCAAGTACAGCTACCAACATTAACGGCGTGCGTCCAAAAATATCAGTTTGATTTGGATCAACGTTGTTTTCTAAAAGTTCATTTAGCGTGTTTAGGTTACGATAACCACATGCTACCATCATCGGAGAGTATCCCTTAGCATCCCAAATGTAAGGATTTGCCCCGGCTTTCAGTAATAATGCTATAGGATTGGCCAGTCCCTTTTCGCAAGCAACGTGTAAGGGCGTTCGCCCCTTACCGTCCGTGGCGTTCACATTTGCTCCTGACCGTATCAAGGGCTGAAATACGTTTTCATTCTCGTGAAAAGCAGCAGCATGAAGTGCCGACATTCTCTGCTTCGACTTGATGTTTGGGTCGGCTTTATTAGACAATAACAACTCCATCATGAGGGAATCGCCAACCATGGCAGCAACAATAACACCGGTGAGGCCGTCTCTGTCCGTTTCATTGATATCATAGCGTTTCGACTTCAAAGCCTTATCAACCGCTTTGATATCGCCCGTTTTCACAATATCAACAAAACCCTGTGCACTGGCAGTACATGTTAGCACCAGAAGCACGAACAAATATTTCATAGACCTTGCTTTTGGATAAATACGCCTTTGTCCACTTTCGCGAAAAAATCCTGATAAAATTTCTGATCGTCTACAGTATAAACCTCCGATGGATCACCGGTGTTGTCGAGAACCTTAGCAAGAAAGTTTGCCCGAACTTTACATCGCGTTCCAATCTCACTAACATTTACACTGGCTTCGATTACTTTGAATTTATTGAAACGATTTTCATTGTAACGGTTAGAAGTTGACGATGATCTCGATGACGTCTTGAATAACTTACTGAAAATCTCATTCCAATAGTCGTTACTACCACCCGTTGAGGTTTTTTCTCCGGTTAACTGTAGCTCTTTGGTGGCCGTAATCAACCCGAGATCAACAACAGCATTCCGAACCACAAAACCTTCGTCCTGAAGTGTATTGAGCACAGCTTTCATGACAAGTTTAACGTCGTTTGTATCAAACTCTCTGGTTTGATAAGCGCGGACCTGCAGTTGTGTTTGAGGTGATCGTTGACGTTCCTGCTGGTTAACGATAGTGCATGACGTTACCGTGAGTAATAGCATCAGCAGTAAAATTGAATGGTTGCGCACAGAACACGCTCCTGTCTAAAACTTGGTTGTGTGATACGAATACGTTTCAACCTTGCTGTTTTCATCGAATTTGATCACCACAGTAAGAGTTTTCTGAGTAGTACTTGCTGCACCACTTTGGTTAGAAAATCCGCCAAGAATCAGAAAGAGGCTGTTCTGAGACTCAGAATAAGAAGCTTCGGTTGCAATCTTGTCATATATCCAAGCTTCTCTGCCCTTCTCATCGCGTTGCGTGATGTTGGGAGAACCAAGCGCCTCGGCAACGTCCGACATCATCATCCCTTTGCGGATTTCTCGCTTAACGATACCTGCGGTAAGCTCACGTTCCTGCGTGGACCGTAGGTCGCGACGATTATCATCTACAGACCTGCAGGATGTTAGAACCGAAACCGCAATGAGACAAACTGCAAATGTTTTCATGTGTGAAACTCAACATTGTTTAAGAGAATGTGTTTGCTAAAATTGGATGACCAGACCGACATTACAATGGACAACATCAGGTGATGGAACGGTTTGAGAGTTTATTACAAAACTCTGGTCGTCGTTCAGCTTAATCACGGGAACGTTAACATCTGTACCTCGCAAAAAGCGGAAGCGTACGTCGAGTAAAACACGCTGATGACTGGAAGGTAGTGTAATAAAGTCGAGTATTTTGACCATGGCACCGGCGCCAAAACCATACTGCCACGATAGGCTACTTTCAGTACGTGTATCGGTGTTTTCCGTGGGCCCGTTTGTTCGAGTAATGTCGAGTGTTGATCCAACTACGGTAAATCCACCCACAACCTCGGCGTAGGGATATACCCATGTGTAGAGGTTTGGCTGTAATCGAACGTGCATATTTACAGGCATATGGGTGTTAAGTGTTTCATATCGTAGCGTGTCGTAAAAAGGTCCTTGTGGTACAATGTACCGCCTACTGTTCCCGCCAAAAAAATTCAAACTGAATTCCCCACCAAAAGCTACTGGAACCGGATCGAGATAATACCCCAACTGTACCGAGAACCCGTATCCAGTTCCTGGCGATTGAAGAAATTCGATAGCCCGTCGAAAGGAATCCTGTGGATTACTTACCATAAAATGTGCACCGAATTGCCATCCTAGTGGCTTTTCCTTTAACTGGTCAATGAGCATGTGGTCAACAACTTCCGATGGCTGATCGAACATGGATGTTGTCGTTTCAGACTCCTGACTAAACAATGGTCTCGAGATGATGAACAGACCGACTACCGACAAAAGAATCAATCGTTGTGTGTGCATAGTAGTTCTTACAGTATCATAACGGAAGGGGTAATACGGCTTTGCCGGAGTCCAGGTTTCAAAAGCAAAAAACTTGCTGTTTTTTAAACATGACCACAACCTGCAACATACCATCCTTTTATCCCTCTCAAACCATTGAAACTGCCAGGCGATTGGATCTAACTATCTCTGCATAGATTCGGGTGTAAAACCGGTAAGACTATGGCAAACCTGTTCACAGAACATGAATTATCGACTGAGATCACATCTTCTCCACTTGCGGAGCGAATGCGACCTACCACATTAAAGCAGATAATGGGGCAAGAACACATTCTGGGTCCTGATGCACCTCTTAGTGCATTTGTGCGCAACAAATCGTTGCCCAGTTTGATTTTATGGGGTAGTCCCGGCACGGGTAAAACAACACTTGCCAAATGTCTGGCTTCCGAAGTTGGAATGGCAGTTCATCAGCTCAGTGCGGTAGATGCTGGTGTGAAGGAGCTTCGGTCAGCAATTGCACAGGCGGTATTTAATCTGAAAAAGGGGCTGAGAACGATACTATTTATTGATGAGATTCACAGATTCAGTAAAAGCCAGCAGGATGCATTGCTTCATGCTGTTGAGCGCGGAGATGTTGTGCTGATTGGAGCAACAACCGAAAATCCGTCGTTTTCCTTAAACAACGCTCTCTTGAGCAGATGTAGAGTATTCAGGTTGGCGGATTTGTCCAAAGAACACATTTCGCACATTATTCGTCGTGCTCAATCAGAAGATGCATGGCTTCGATCACTCAATATCACATACGTTGATGAATCAATCATCATTGCATTGAGCGGAGGCGATGCGCGTGAAACCCTGAATATTTTGGAAACGGCAGCAATGATAGCCCCACCAGACAAGAATGGTAGTAGATCTCTTGACCGCTCGATCATTCAACAGGCTGCTCAACAGTTCATTGCGCGATATGATAAAAATGCTGATCATCATTACAATACTATTTCAGCATTTATCAAGTCTGTCCGTGGGAGTGATCCCGACGCTGCACTTCTGTATTTGGCAATGATGATCAATGCCGGCGAAGACCCGTTGTTCATTGCCAGACGTTTGCTTATACTGGCTTCAGAAGATATCGGCAATGCAGACCCGCAGGCACTTTCCGTTGCTATGGCAACATTTCAGGCACTTGAGCGCATAGGTATGCCGGAAGGACGAATCGTTTTAAGTCAAGCAACTACATACCTGGCGATGGCACCCAAAAGCAACGCATGTTACGTAGCTATTGAGAATGCACTGAATCTTGTTCGCAGCACATCCCGACTTACCATTCCACACCATCTGCATACTTCTGCTAGCAGTTTCCAAGAGTCTGAGGGCAACGCTCGGCAGTATCGCTATCCCCATGACGAGCCAGGACATTTTGTTGCCGATAACTACTTCCCTCCTGAACTACAACCTGTATCGCTGTATCAGCCATCTGGAGAAGGCGCCGAGGTGGATATTGCGGACAGATTACAGAGACTGTGGCCTTACCGGGAATCAAGCAGTGAACCTTAGCGCAGTTGATGCTGTGGTGTAGGAGTGAATGACTCCTCCGGCGCTGATTGTGCCTTACGAAGAGAATCGGCACGTCGTTTTTTATCCTGTTCTAGTTTTCGGTCGCGCCGGAGCTTGTTATAGTCAATGCTCTCCCGCAGTCTGACCCCATCGCGAATCCAGCCACGTTCACGAAGGACCTCTTCGGCTTTGGCGTATCGGGCATGATCCTGGAGCGCACCACGAACGACTTTAGGTATTTGAGACAGCGGTATCAGCGCCTGCTCTACCTGCATAGGATCGTCCGGAAGGTCGCGAATTTGAGGATCGTTGTTGGCGAGGTCCAGCCACGGCCCCCCTCGCTTACGCGAAAAGTCGAAAAGTCCATGAATGATAACCGGCGTTCCGGTAAATGGAATCGGACGCCGATTAGAATCGAGCTTAGCAACATGAACCCAGTTATACACCCATTCAGCATCTTCAAGAAACTGTCGAACACAGGAATGCGAAACAGGACGTCCGGGCATCTCAAACTGATGCATGGCACTGCCCGCATACTGATGAATGTTAACGGTAAACGGCAAAACCCATGTACTATCGAGTGATGAAAGACGAAGCCGTTGCTTCCAGTTTACAGCATATCGTCCAGGAAAAGTAGGCTTTCTTTCTTCACCCGTGTTTGCAGCAGCAAAGCGAACTAGGAATCCGTATTCATAGCAAGCATAGCATTGCCATTCGTTACTAATGATCAGCAACTTTGGAATGTTACGGGCACCAGGATAGTCTAATGGAAAAACCGAATATGTGCGTAGATCCTTAACTATGGTATCCGGGACAATAATCGTATCACCAACGTTAAAGAATTGAATGTCTTTACGATTCAGAAGTGTTAGCACACGATAGTTATTCCACGTTGCCTTTGTTTTTCCGTAGTTGCGTCGAATGCTGTCAAGTGCAGAGCGGTTATGAATAACAAAACGATCATACCTTACACGGGGTATGTGTGCACGCAATGAGTCTAACCGTTCGGCTACCAAATGTTGTGGTGTGTTAACATCTTTCGATACAGACGTGTCAGCCGGCTCCCACTCCGATTGTTCGGTACGATCTGAGGAACAAGAACAGGATAAGAGTCCAATTGCAACTGCAATGGCAAGGCTCAGAAGAAAACTTCGCGACGGAACGATCACATATCAAAACTACGAACCCAAAGTGGCTGATCATGCGCTTTGCGGTTAGGTTTGCAAAATGATCACCCGAAATGTGTGGATTACAATTTGCATTGTTGTTCTCACCGCATGCTCATCGGATGAGCAGCCGCGGAAGCAACAACCAATCGATGATTCCGTTCGCAGAATATCAGATACTACAGCGTCTCAGCCCCCTACAGCACCTGTTCGCCAAGGGATTGTTCTAGAACGATATCCACACGATACGTTAGCCTTCACGCAAGGATTGAGCTTTTGGAATGGACAACTGTACGAGAGCACCGGTCAGTATGGTGTAAGCGATATACGCATAGTAGATAAAAAATCTGGACGGATTCAACGTCGAGAACGTTTGCCATCTCACTACTTTGGCGAAGGTAGTACCTGTGTAAACGGACGGTATTACATGCTTACCTGGCTGAATCAGAAGTTGCTCACTTTTGATGCACAGACATTGAAACGTTTAGGAGAGATGAGTTATACGGGAGAGGGCTGGGGGCTTACAACAGATGGTGAATTGCTTTATATGAGCAATGGCACCGAGGTTATTACAGTACGATCGGCAGATGATTTCTCCGTGCTTCGAAGCATTGTTGTTACACTTAACGGAAAACGAATTAACCGAATAAATGAATTGGAGTGGATTGAAGGCGAGATATGGGCCAACGTTTGGCAACAGGATATCATACTTCGAATTGACCCGAAAACCGGAATGACGACAGAAGTACTCGACCTCACTAGCATTTATCCTGTAGCCGAGCGTACAAATCGCGCTGACGTACTCAACGGTATTGCTTACGACGCACCATCCAAGTCGGTATATGTTACCGGGAAGTACTGGCCCTGGCTATATAAAATTCAGTACTAACGTCACATCACCCATACATCTCTCCCCTTGTGATTACGCCGAACACTTTCCGTCGGCGATAATTCACCCCTAACTGAGGAGGCTTGTATGCTCCGAAAACTGATGATGCAAACCGTGATTTGCATCATAACGTCGTACAGCGCAGTTGCGCAACTTTCATTCGTGTATCCCACCAATGGAATGAAGCACGTTGAACGTGCACCGGTTATTACGATTCGTGCTCCAGTACCGATTGAGCCTGCTTCGATTACATCGTCGTTCCCGAATGCCGATGAAATGGGAGTCGTACACCTGGTTCCCACCATTACGATTGTCGAAGACGAATACTCGAACCTCCCGGCAGAACAGATTGCGCGGAGAACAGTTCTGGGAACGTATGAGCTTTCGGATCCAAGAACCTTGAAGTTTAGGCCAAACTATCTTACTCCGGGCACAACCTACCGGGTGAGAGTGCAAGGACTATGGGCGAAAAATCAGTCAGCAGGAGCCTTTCCGCCACAGGAGATTACGTTCACCGTTATGCCCGCCGTACCAAGGATTGCATGGTGTTCGTTAGATGAACTATCGCAAATAAATTGCTCACAAGAGATACGCATACGCCTCACGAATGAAGTTCCTGGCGGACCCGACGTTGCGCGAAGAGTAATAGAGCTTCAGGCTGCATCCGACACGAGTACAACGTTGGTTCCGGTTCCATGTACGGTTTCGACGTATGATTCCGCAATCGTTATCCATCCAGAGGGACAATGGCCACTGAATGCAGTACTGCATGTACATGTGCGATTGAGCAATATCAGCGGCGACGAAATGGATAACAAGAGATACACAACTACTGTTCGCAATGCATCAAAAATGGTGGTTGGTGCCGTGAGTGATAATGGAACACCGGTGCCATCGTTCATTACATCGTACTATAACGCAATGTCGCGTTCTGTGATTAGTGGCAACACTGAATATCTGGAATCGGCTAGCGACTTAGGTCAGGGATGGCGATTTGTGGGTTGGCAAAGCACGGATGTACAGATACAGGGCACCAATCATGGGTGGTTTACCCCTCAGTGTTCCGAGCTATCACAAAGAATCAACGTTGAAGCAATTGTTCGACAATGCACCGAAGTCCAGCTTGTGTTTTCCGTTGACTCCGGTGGAAGCATCGTTGTTCTCGATTCTTTGGGACAAGTAGTACAGGATGTGTTAGACGGAGATACAGTTGTACTCACCGACAGTTCACCAGCACGTATGTTAGTTGCTATTCCAAACGAAGGCTTTTCGTTTTCCGAATGGTCAACATCTGGTGACTATACTGTGTTAGTCCAGGCGCCAGTACTGTGCTTATCCGAAGACACACAAGGATCTCCGGTATCGAAATTCCGACGACTACTCCCGGAGATTACGAAACCCACAGTCTATGTTCGACCAAAGTTTCCACAGCTATCCACAACAGCGGAAGTGTATCGAATAAAAGCCTACGTTACCGATGTAAACACGGAAGAAGGCTGGGACGTTGATGATGCCGTACAGTTCACAACAGAGAGGAGGTACGAAGGCGCCGTCTCCCAAGAATACACGTTTTGTGTGTCTGCTACATCGTGCTGGGAGATCATTGGACATCGCACATCAAGTGGAGAATATGAGATGTACGATCAGCCAAAACAATATGCCTGTGCATCAGAGTTTTCTGCAAACCCCATAGCTACAGTTACCTTCTTGGCCCGACGAAAAGTGATTCAACTGAGAGTTGAAAAAGTTCTTCTTGAGAGCGATGACCCAAACAGTTTACTTCCGGAACAGCGGTTCGATCCGGCAACCACAATCATCGTTGAAGTGCGTAAGGTCAAAAATGATGAAGACTACTGGACAACACTGACAAATGTTGTGTGTATGGATGGCAGTATTGTTTACTCACCGTATAATCTTCGCTGTGGCGATGATGTTAAGATAACAGCAAGAGAAAGTGTTTCAAAAGGTCAGTGGTGGAAGGGCTTTGATCTCCGAAATAAGTATGTACGACCACAGGCCATTGACAGAGAGAATCATCAATATCGCATGGTTATTGACGACAACATTGCATACTTCGATGCAACGGACTGCAATGGTGATTTTACCGGCAACAAAGAAATACGTATTCGAGGCATGTTCCGACAGGCCTTTACCGTAGAAGCCATAGCATTAACTGTTCGTATTGTAACTGGAAAGGATCGGAAGGACTGGAAGTGGGAAGAACGTTGGTTTGATGCCCTAACCTATAAAGACCTAGATCCCGATGAACCATCATCAGGTAGGCAAGTAGAATACATTCCAAGGAAAGGGGCTCAGGTTAAACTCAAATTCAGCATGCCTGTGAGCCAAAGCTCGATTGTAGATGGGTCCATCAGCATAGATTCATACGATAACGTTTTGTATTCGAACCCTTCGCTTACAGGTTTGGATTTTGTTTGCACTTCACAGTCAGGGAATACCGACTTTATCGCTCAAGGCATTGAAAGCCCTCGCATTGTAGTGGTATGGATCAATGATCCTGAATCAGCACCCCGACTACAGGCACTTCATGCAGGAACCTTCGAGCTGATACTTGGAAAGCGTACAACGTCTCTTACGAATAAACCTCTGGAATCAACCACCCGATTTCACATTCGGGACGTAGAGATACCGGGATACATGATAAGTCTGCATAGTCTTCGTTTTTGGTATGATGGTGACGCAGACGTCTGGCCATTCACGAACTACGGAGAATCATACCACGTATTTCTTGCCGGTGACGTTGGTAAGGATAAACTACATGAATCGGAAGACGGCATGCGCAGGCATCCAGACTGTGGTGAGCAACAAGGAGTTTCACCCGGTACTTGTACGATTGAATACGAAGATGAACAGGGAAGAATACTATATGGTGATTTACTGCTGTGGATCCAGCCACACTGGATGGCCCGACCAGACCTTGCGTGGTGGTACGTAGCCTCGTACGATGAAGACTGCAAAGAAAAGAGCAACTGCTTTGTTAATCGTGTACACGACCTTTTAACACTTGCCAGAACCAAGGTTGATGAGTATGGTAATGACCCAAGTAACGGACAAGACAAATTGATTACCGATCTGATTTCCTTAGCGACTGGTTTTGTGTCTGCACTACTACCAATACACGATCAAGACCATCAACTTGGAGTAGGAAACTATGTTGGCAGGGGTGCGGATCTGTGGGGAACCAAACGTTCAACAGCACACATCGAAATCGGAAACAGTAACGGCCGCTACTGGATTAACCCGCAGTTGCTGGTTTCACGTGCCGTAATCCGATAGTTCGTAAATCACAAACATCACAAAACACCATTCCTAAGGAACCAGCATGAAAACGCACTTAATGCGCATTAGCGCTATACCACTAGTATTTGCCCTTGTCAGCACATCACTAACCGCAACTGTGCTAACAACTACTGACCCACTAAAAGGTGGATTTGTGCGGGGCTCAACCGTAACAATTGCCTGGGATGGCAACCTCATTGCTTCGGAATACGAAGTTGTGTGTTGGGATGGCGAGCGTGGAACAATGCATGTATTATCGGATCGACTACCCGGCACAGTTCGAGCATATCAATGGACGATTCCTGCACATCTGCAAGATGGAAGGATGTATCGGTTGGGGATTCGCGACGTTCAACAACCCACGAGGGTAGAGTTTGCCGAGGGATTCCACCATTTGTACAGCGTTGGGCCACTGGTAACCGGTATCACGACTCTCGATCCAGGATTGGATGTACAGATTGTACCATTGCCGGCACAACAACACGCAACAATAGAATGGAGTAATCAGAGGGTGGTGGCATCGCTTGACGTGATTGATGTTCACGGTAGCGTTGTGTATGCGCAATCAGTTTCACCGGGTACAACAACAATTCAGCTAGCAACGAATACGTTGCCGGTTGGACTCATGAGTGTGAGACTGATTTCACCAGATGGCCAGGCAGTAATTCGTCCGCTGATAATTGTTCGCTAGTAAGCCCGTAGGCCACACCGGCTCGAGGAATAACTATGCGAAGGCCGGGCATTCGCTGTCGTAGTGCGCGTGCCAGGCCTTCGCATGCCTCGGTTTCTCCGTGAACTATTGCAACAGTATCGGGAGTGCAGTCAGCTATGTAATCAACAAGGTCTTCCAAAGCTGCATGAGCGCTGAAACGGAACTTTGCCATTTCACACAACCGCGTAAAACTCTTTCCACCAAAATCGAACTCTTCACCTTTGGTGCTATGCAGTAATTGATATCCCGGTGTTGCAGGATCTTGATATCCGATGATTGCGATTCCAAAATTCGGTTCACGAAGCCACCGTTTTGCCAGAACGTAGCTCATTGTTCGTTTGTTGACCATTCCTGAAGGTGCAATCACTATTGAAGGAGTGGTAAAGTATTCATCGGTGGTTAGGGTTTCCCACCGGAGAGGTCTTTGTGGTATGTCACTAACCTCGAAACCTGGTACGCGCATTGGTTCTGTGTAGCAATAGTCGTCGTACACCTTTGACACCTTCGTTCCCATACCACCGGTATAGATTGGAAGATGAGGTATGGAACCCTTTCGGATAAGGCTGTACAGTCTGCCAAGCAGTTCCTGCGTTTTACCGAGTGCAAAGCTCGGAATAAGAATAGAGCCACCTTGTGTGGTAATGGAGCTGATGTACGTGGCCAGACGGCGCGTTTCGGCACTGTACTGAATTGGATCGTCAGTAGCACAATTTGTTGCTTCTGTAATGATCAAGTCTGCGTGTACGCGAGGAAATCGAGCTTTCTGGACAATGCTTTGGTGCTGAAACTGCACATCACCTGTAACCATTATCCTTTTACCCTTGCATTCCAGCGAGATTCCTGCCGATCCTAAAATGTGTCCTGCCCAATGAAACCGGATGTGAACATCTGAGTTGCCGGAATACCCCCGCACGGAGAAAGGCTGCTCATAATCAACAGCCTCGAAGGTAGATCGGATCAACTGAATCTGCTCGCGTTGGTAATACTCAAGTTGTTCCTTGGTAAAGTGTGCCGAAACGTCGCCACGCAGAAGTTTTCCATTGTTGTGCAACATCACGTGGCTAAGATCGCGCGTTGCAAACGTCATCGCCGTGCGTAGTCCCGGATATCGTTTCAGTATAAAGGGAACTCCACCCAAATGATCCGTGTGGGCATGTGTTATGAGAAGGTGATCTACAGGGCGGCCATCTATTGCCGACAAATCGGGAAAAGCCCGTGCATTCCGTTCCCGTGGATGAAGACCAGCATCGATGAGTATGCCGCAGCCATCAAGGTTCAAGTACGTGCAGTTTGCGCCAATCTCTTCGGCACCACCAAGGACGATGAATTCATTCACACAGCAAGATATGGAGGCCGGACTGATTGAAAGTGGTAACTCTAATCATTGCGTAACTTTACGTGTTTATAGCGACCTATTAAACACCCGCCCATGCAAAACCCAGCCCCCTACCGTCCCCTGCATAACGTACGCGTGGTTTCTGCAGCGTCGTTATTTGATGGTCACGATGCGGCAATAAACGTGATGCGGAGGATTATACAATCCACAGGGTGCGAGGTAATTCACCTTGGTCATAACAGATCGGTTGCCGAGGTTGTGGACGCAGCCGTACAAGAGGACGCTCATGCAATTGCGATGACGTCGTATCAAGGGGGGCATGTTGAATACTTCACATACATGCTGGAGCTTCTTGCAAAGCACAATGCTTCCCACATAAAGGTTTTCGGCGGAGGTGGTGGGACCATTCTTCCGTCTGAGATCGAGGAGTTGCACGCTGCCGGTGTCGAGCGGATCTATTCACCGGATGACGGACGTGCTATGGGGCTCCAGGGAATGATAAATGACTTGGTACAGCGAGCAGACCAAAAAATTCCGGACGTTTACGGTTCGAGTCTTGCCCAGAATGTAGCTCAACGCACACCATTGGCAATCGCTCAGGCCATAAGTGCAGCCGAGCGCGGAGAATCCGAAGTACTGTCGTTTACGAAGGGAGCGAAACGATCGCCGGTTCTTGGGATAACAGGAACCGGAGGAGCCGGTAAATCGTCGCTCACCGACGAATTGGTTCGTAGGTTTCTCCAAGACTTCTCCGACAAAACCATTGCCATTGTTAGTGTTGACCCTTCGAAGAGAAAAACCGGGGGAGCGCTATTAGGCGATAGGATTCGGATGAATGCGGTGCACAATCCTCGCGTGTACATGCGGTCGTTTGCTACACGAGAAGCCAATGTTGCCGTAAACAGAAGTATCCACGGAGCCCTGGATGTGTTGTCGTATGCCGGCTTTGATCTCATCATCATCGAAACGGCAGGTATCGGTCAGAGCGACTCACAGATTGCCGACATCGCAGATGTGAGCATGTACGTTATGACGCCGGAGTATGGCGCTGCGTCGCAACTGGAAAAGATAGATATGATTGACTATGCCGACATCATTGCGCTAAATAAGTTCGACAAAAAAGGGGCGCTGGATGCACTGCGCGACGTTCGAAAACAATATCAGCGAAGCCGGCAGATGTTTTCTGAACCGTTATCGGCAATGCCCGTGTATGGTACGATTGCTTCACAGTTTAACGACCCCGGTACAAATACCCTGTACAGGAGAACAATTGACCTACTGGAACAGAAATGCGGGATATCACTACAAAGCAGTATGCCGGTGAACCAGCCTGATAGCGAAAAAATTTATATTATTCCACCGGAGAGGAATCGCTATCTGGCAGAAATAGCAGAAGAGTCAGACCGTTACATGAAGCATGTACAAGAGCAAGCAACCCGTGCACGAGAGTTGTGGCAGATAATGGGAGCCATCGAATCTCTTTCACGTTCAAAGAAGCACTAACAACAAGTACCGGAGCCTATATGAGACGCTATTCAATAATATTACTACTATTGGTGTTTGTCATTAACAGTTGTGAAGATGGCTCAACCGATCCGAAACCAGTAACTGCATTTGTGCGAATGCTGAACATGGTGTACGATGGTGGTGCGCTTGATGTTCGAGTGAATGGCAAAGTCGTTACTTCGGGTACAACGTTTGGAATGAGCAGCGGGTACAAACCGGCTGATGCAGGTAGGTTCGACGTTTCAGTTCATGTATCAGGCGATCCTACTGCCCGCAATTCTTCTACGCAAACACTCAGTGAGAACGGCTATTACACTGTATATGCCTTTCCACCGGCAGCAGCCTTTGCCGCGGCGTTCTTTTCTGATGCCATGCAGATGGACGCCGGAAAGTGCAGAATTAAACTCGCAAACTGTAGTAATGATGCCACAGCGGAATACGAACTCTGGATTACTGGCTCCACAACAAAACTGCTGGGTCCGATAGGCAGAGTGAAAGTAACAGGCCATGCCGATCTGTTTGCCGGAACATATACTTTTTCGCTTCGGAGAAAAAATGATGCATCTTTTACGTTCGACTTTGCACCAGTAACACTTGCGTCGCAGGGACACTATACGTTTGTGATTCACGGAACCAGTCGTGACGACGATGCTTATCCATTTGGTGTACGCATGTTCATCGATGGAGGGAATGGCGATACATATGTTGACATGACTCGTGCCGAAAGCTTGTCGGACATTGCCTTTGTACACAGTGTAACCGGAGGTAGTGCAATGTCTGTTGCCGTTGATGCAACAGTTCCTCAGGTGAACAACCTTCAATATGGCGCCTCTACAGGATACCTAACATTCCCGGCAGGCGACCGCACGTACACCGCAGCTATTGGCGCGGCTGCAATGGTAAAGGACAGGAAGTTTACGTTGGCAACGGGAAAGAAATACTCTGTTTTCTTGTCAGGTACATTCACTCCGCAGAGCGTGGGAGCACTGGAGCTTGAAGATGAAACCAATGCCGATGTTGCCGGAGCTTTGGTGCGATTTATCCACCTCTCTCCCGATGCACCACGACTGAATGTTGTTACGAACATCCCAACGGAGTATCCGATTCCCGGCATGCAAGGGATAACGTATCGGCAAGTATCGAGATCCGTGTCAACAGGAAGTGCATTTCTCAAATTGCCGGCCGGTACCTATACGATGAATTTCAAGGAACCAGATTCCACTGCAGCTATGTATTCTCAAGACAATGTTGTGTTCGAAGTAGGAAAAATTTATACGATGTGGTTAGGCGGTTTGAAAGCGAACAATTCGCTGAAAGTATTTGTTATTCGACACAACTAGTTACCATGTAACGAGCAAGAACGTATGACGAAACATCGAGCCATTCGGGAGAGCATAAGCTCAACACCTGCAGAAGCAAATGTAAATGCCACCGATGTGGCCGATGTACAGGGAGCAACAGATCTGCTCCGGCAACGAGCTGATGAGTTGAGAAAAGAGCTTGACCCGGAAGTTGCAAAACTTCTGGATGGGTGGTTGAAAAAACGGAGTGCATACTCGGGTGAAGAGTATTCATACATGGTTCGTGGACGTGAGGTCCGAGTTCGTAACTATACCGAATCGCTCTCAAACCTGAAGATTCCAAAGGTTGCTCTGCCGCGATATCAGGACTGGGGTGAAATAGTTCGTTGGAGTATGCTGGAAAATGTACCCGGCGAGTTTCCGTACACAGCCGGCGTTTATCCATTTAAGCGAACGAACGAAGACCCAACGCGAATGTTTGCCGGCGAAGGAGGTCCGGAACGCACAAACAAACGGTTCCATTACCTGAGTAAAGGCATGCCTGCTGCCAGATTGTCTACGGCCTTCGACAGTGTTACGCTGTATGGAGAGGATCCTGATTCCAGACCTGATATCTATGGCAAGATTGGCAATAGCGGTGTAAGCATAGCAACAATTGACGATGCTAAAAAATTATACTCCGGCTTCGATCTTACAGCGCCGACCACGTCTGTGTCAATGACGATAAACGGTCCGGCGCCAATGATTCTTGCTTTTTTTATGAATGCTGCAATTGATCAAGAGTGCGAAAAGTTCATTGCAGAGAAGGGGCTTCAACAATCGGTTGAAGAAGCAATACAGAGGCTGTATCAAGAGCGAGGTTTAGACCGACCAGTATATGCACAAACTGACGGTACGGCGGGGTTACCCGATGGAAACAATGGCTTGGGGCTAATGCTTCTAGGAGTGTCTGGCGACGATGTACTATCGCCGGAAGACTACAACAAATGCAAGCAAATAGCTTTACAAACTGTACGTGGTACCGTGCAAGCTGATATACTCAAAGAAGATCAAGCACAGAATACCTGCATTTTCTCTACTGAGTTTGCACTAAGGCTAATGGGAGATGTACAACAGTATTTTATAACAGAAAGAGTTCGAAACTTCTACTCCGTTTCAATTAGCGGCTATCATATTGCAGAAGCTGGCGCAAATCCGATTACACAACTAGCATTCACTCTGGCAAATGGATTTACATATGTTGAGTACTACCTCTCGAGAGGTATGCATATTGACGATTTTGCACCAAATCTGAGTTTCTTTTTCTCTAATGGTGTAGATCCTGAGTATGCTGTTATCGGTCGGGTAGCACGTAGGATATGGGCCAAGGCAATAAAGCATAAGTATGGTGGTAACGAACGCTCTCAGATGCTCAAGTACCACATACAAACCTCCGGGCGAAGTCTGCACGCTCAGGAAATAGATTTTAACGACATACGAACAACACTGCAGGCTTTGTACGCTATTTACGATAACTGCAATTCGCTCCATACCAATGCTTACGACGAGGCCATAACTACACCAACAGAAGAAAGTGTCCGTAGAGCGGTGGCGATTCAGATGATCATTAACCGTGAATTGGGTCTGGCTAAAAACGAGAATCCACTACAAGGTGCATTTATTATTGAAGAGTTAACCGACCTTGTAGAGGAAGCAGTGTATGCAGAGTTCCGACGGATATCGGAGAGAGGTGGTGTTCTCGGTGCCATGGAGAGCATGTATCAGCGAAACAAAATTCAGGAAGAGAGCCTGTATTACGAAACACTAAAGCATACCGGTCAGTATCCGATTGTTGGCGTTAACACATTTCTGAGTTCGAAGGGTTCACCCACAGTGATTCCTCAGGAAGTAATACGATCAACCTCAGAGGAGAAAAAACGGCAGATTGAGAATGTGAGGTGTTTTATAGAGCGTAATCAGCAGAGAAGTAAACAAGCGCTGACATCACTTCAACGAGTTGCAATCCAAAACGGCAACCTGTTCCGGGAACTTATGGAAACGGTTAAAGTGTGTTCACTAGGTCAGATCACACACGCATTGTATAGTGTTGGCGGACAGTATCGAAGAAGCATGTAACGTGTTTCAAAGCCAGGCAGTAAACATTACTTACAACTCACCAGCGCAACAAGCCATTGCCATAGTGAGCAGGATTACATGAACGCACATCGTCCTAGTCTGAACGAGTAGCCATGCACATCTCAGCCATTGAGCAAGCAGCACAACGAATTGCACCGTATGTACCACGCACGCCGGTACTGCAATCGGAAACGCTAAACAAACAATATGAATGTACGCTTCACTTTAAATGCGAGAATCTGCAACCAGTTGGGGCGTTTAAGGCCAGAGGAGCTACCAACGCAGTAATGTTGCTCTCTGAAGAGCAAGGAGCAAGGGGTGTTATAACACACTCATCCGGAAACCATGCACAGGCGCTTGCCTGGGCTGCTGCACGACGTGGAATCCCGTGCACAGTAGTCATGCCCAACACTTCGCCAGCAGTTAAGGTTAACGGAACACGGAAGTATGGCGCCGTGATAGAGATGTGCGAGAATACGCTTGAAGCAAGAGAACGAATGTTGAACATCATTGTGCAAGAGAGCGGCTCTACGCTCATCCACCCGTATGATAACGACCACGTTATTGCAGGGCAGGGTACTGTTGCACTGGAATTTTTACAGCAGGTACCGGAACTGGACTTTATAGTTGTTCCAGTTGGAGGAGGAGGTCTCATCAGTGGCATTGCCTTGGCATCGAGACATCTGAAGCCCCAGTTAACCATCATCGGAGCAGAGCCGGAACTTGCGGCCGATGCAAAACGTGCACTTGAGACAGGCGTTGTTCAGCCCCCTTTTCCACCTGTGACCATTGCCGATGGACTGCGTACGGCACTATGTGATCGAACACTGCAATACATGCAGCAAACCGGTGTCTCCATTGCGACAGCTTCTGAACGAGAAATTTACCGTGCAACGATCACGCTGATTCGTGAGTTGCGTGTGGTGGTAGAACCAAGTGGCGCAGTAGGACTTGCTTGCCTGGAAAGTGTTTCGAGTGCAATACGTGGAAAACATGTAGGTGTGATCATTAGTGGTGGTAATGTTGACCTCGCCAACCTCTTTTCAGACGAAGCCGACACATTGTGATTCCGTAGCTTCGCCATTCTTTGGCAGCATCAAAAACATGAACTTCCTGTTTCAGTGTCAAGGAACTTCTGTATTATGATGTCGGAGTGCCAGAACAGCGAACGACTGAACTGCACCCATTCCACCCGTATAACACACTGGTCATTGTTATTGGATTATGAAGGGTTACGAACCTGTAATCGGATTAGAAGTGCATGCACAGCTTTCAACAGCCTCGAAAGCTTTTTGTGCTTGCCCTACAACGTTTGGCGCCCGACCTAACACCAACACCTGCCCTATTTGCCTTGGGCATCCCGGTGCATTGCCAACGCTGAACGAGAACCTGGTTACGTTCGCAATTCGAGTTGGACTGGCAACGAATTGTTCAATACGCACCACCTCGACATTCTCCCGAAAGAATTATTTCTATCCGGATTTGCCAAAGGGCTATCAGATATCCCAATACCTCGATCCTATCTGCTACGACGGATTTGTTGAAATTGAGGTTGAAGGTGCACTAAAACGAATTGGCATCACAAGAATTCACATGGAGGAAGATAGTGGCAAGTCCATCCACGACTTGGATGTTGATACGCTGGTGGACTTAAACCGAAGCGGCGTACCATTAATTGAAATCGTAAGCGAACCCGACATTCGGTCGGCAAAAGAAGCAGGACTCTACCTATCCCAACTCCGCCAAACTCTTATCTATCTTGGTGTTTGCGATGGAAACATGGAAGAAGGCTCGCTCCGCTGCGATGCAAATGTGAGTGTACGGAGAGTTGGGAGCAGCCAATTTGGAATCAAGACGGAAGTGAAGAATCTAAACTCCTTTCGAAATGTGGAAAAGGCCATAGACTACGAGATAAACAGGCAGATACGAGAATTAGAATCCGGTGGCGTTATTCAACAGTCAACCATGTTGTGGGACGCAGGATCACAGCAAACAAGAGTAATGCGAACGAAGGAAATGGCTCACGACTACAGGTATTTTCCGGAGCCTGATCTCAGACCCGTTGTAATACCTCGGGAAACCATTGAAAAACTTCGCAAGGACCTTCCTGAGCTGGGTTTGGCAAAAAAGTATCGCTTTATCGAGCAGTATTCACTGCCCGATTACGATGCGGATATTCTTACGGAAAGCTCGGACTTAGCAGCGTGGTACGAAGACGTATGTGCACGACTCCAACAACCATCAGCATCTACATTTAAAGCCGTAAGCAATTGGATTTTAACAGAGTTACTCAGAGTAGCCGGCGAGAAGAAGGTACCAGTTACCCAAATTGGAATTCACCCGCAACAGCTTGCATCGCTGGTTGACGTGGTTGCTGAGGGTACCATCAGCAATGCAATTGCAAAAGATGTGTTGCCCGAACTGTTTGGGAGCGATAAACTTGCATCCCAAATTGTGGAGGAAAGGGGCTTACGGCAAGATTCATCAGAAGAATCTATTCGAATATTGGTACAACAAGTACTATCCGATAATTCAGATAACGTGGAAAAGTATAGGGCCGGAAAAACAAAGCTTTTCGGTTTTCTTGTTGGACAAGCCCTTAAGGCATCCGGCGGACGAGCAAATCCATCGGTGGTAAAGCAGGTAATGCAGGAATACCTTGACCAGCATTCTCAATAGGAGCAACCATGCCGATAACCCCTACGAAAACGATATGGTATAACGGGCGCTTTATTCCCTTTCAAAAGGCAACAGTGCACGTACTATCTCATGCTCTGCACTATGGATCGTCCTGGTTCGAAGGAATCCGAGCTTATGAAACCGACAAAGGAGTCGCTGTATTCCGTTTAAAAGAACACATGGAGCGGTTTCAGAAATCAATGAAGGTTTACCGCACCACCCTACCATTTTCAACACAGGAATTGATCGAAGCTACAGGTGCACTGCTACGGAAAAACGACTTAGGCACCTGTTACATACGTCCGTTTGCATTTCGAGGGTTTGGTGACATGGGTGTTTACGGTTTACGGAATCCC
>CAZGHI010000002.1:14637-17040 GCA_964525565.1 uncultured Hyphomicrobiales bacterium | reverse complement strand
TATCGCAGCCTGGGAGTGGGGTGCGTATTTAGGCGATAATGCTGCGGAAACCGGAGTTGATGTTTGTATCTCTTCGTGGAACCGCATTACGCCGAACACTCTTCCGAGTGTTTCGAAGGCAGGCGGAAATTACATGAATTCTCAGCTCGTAAAGATGGAAGCCGTGGAGAATGGCTATGCCGAAGGAATCACGTTGGATTCGTACGGACACGTAGCCGAAGGAAGCGGTGAAAATGTGTTCGCTGTTGTTGGCAACAAGCTCATTACACCACCAAGTGGTAATTCTCTGTTGCCAGGCATCACACGAGATACTGTTATCGTACTGGCCGAAAATCTAGGGTTTCAGGTAATTGAACGTGGCATTACCAGATCCATGTTATATACAGCCGATGAAGTGTTCCTTACCGGAACGGCTGTTGAGATAACACCAGTTCGTAGTATCGATAGAATTCCAGTTGGTAAAGGAGGCGTTGGGCCTGTTACTCGTGCCATACAAAAAGCGTTTGGTACCATCATTGTCACAGGCAACGACCCATTTGGTTGGTTAACCTTTATTAACGATGTACCAAGAAAGCAAACCGACCGGAAAACGTCGGCAACAAGAAAAAGTAAATAACGCTATAAATTGGAGAACTCCATGTCGAAAGCAGCAAAGAAGTCAACAGCGCAGAGACAACCAAAGAAGAGTGTTGTTAATGGCACGTCGAAGCAACAAAAGCAACAATCAAATAGCACCAACCAACAGGCTGACGACCAGCTCTTTCGTGTGGAAGGATTTGATCGCTCAACGTTGCTGGATTGGTATCGCCTGCAGCATTTAGGCAGGCGATTGGACGAAAAAGCTGCCAACTATTTGAAAATGGCAAAGGGATGGTCGTACCATGCACCGTTTGCCGGACACGATGGCATTCAATTGGCATTGGGCAAGATATTCCGTCCGTCCAAAGACTTTCTCTTCCCATACTACCGTGATATGCTTACCTCACTAGCCGCAGGTTTATCGGTTGAGGAAATCATTGCAAACGGACTAAGTAAAGATGCGGACGTTGCCGGCGGCGGACGGCACATGAGTAACCACTTTGCTAAGCCCCCTATCAGACTTCAAAACAGCTCATCGTGTACTGGTAACCACTGTCAGCAGGCAGCGGGTACAGCCCGTGCAGTGAAAAAGTATAAGGGCGATGAAGTAGTGTACTGTTCAACGGGAGAGAGTACAACATCGGAGGGATACTATTATGAAAGTGTCAACGGAGCAGACCGTGAGAAGTTGCCGTTAGTTTTTGTTATACAGAACAACGGATATGGAATATCTGTGCCTGTTTGGGAACAGACAGCAAACAAAAATGTTGCGGAGAACTTTCGGGGTTTCTCCAACCTTTTGATTGTGTCTTGTGATGGTCGAAACCCAATGGACAGTTGGCGTGCTCTGGAACAGGCAAGGGAATATGTACTCAGCGGTGCCGGGCCTGCCATGGTACATGCCGAGTGCGACCGGATTGGAAGCCATAGTAATTCGGACAATCATGAACTGTACCGCACTCCGGCCGATATAGCTGCAATGAAAGAAAGAGACCCGCTTCCTCGAATGCGGGCATCACTGCTGCAAGCTGGTATTGCAACCAACGAAGAACTAACAGCAATAGAAGAAGAGAACAAGAAGATCATTTTTGCGGCAGCAGACAAGGTTGAGCCGATGCCTGATCCTGCACCCGAGAGTTACAAAGAATTTGTACTACCCGAGGCCATTATCGACACAACGGATCAGAGTGAATTCACGCAGTTACCGGCAGCCGACGCACCCGTTCTCACCTTTCGGGAAGGCATCAACACAGCTCTAATTGAAGAGTTCCGTCGCAATCCCAACACATTTCTGTTTGGCCAGGATGTTGCCAGTTTTAAGAAACAAGGAATCTTTAATGTATGCAAAGGATTGTTAGATGAGTTTGGCAACGATCGAGTGTTTAATGCACCGATAGCCGAAGATTTTATTGTAGGCACAGCCAATGGAATGACCCGATACCGGGACGACATACGGGTGGTAGTGGAAGGAGCTGAGTTTGCCGACTACTTCTGGCCTGCCATGGAACAACTTATTGAATGTACACACGACTACTGGCGTACGCGTGGACAATTTGCTCCCGCCATGGTTATCAGATTGGCCTCAGGAGGTTATATACAAGGAGGACTCTACCATTCTCAGAATCTGGAAGGTACCTTTACAACACTTCCAGGACTGCGCGTGGTAATGCCTGTGTTTGCAGACGATGCCGTAGGGCTCATGCGTACGGCCATTCGTTCACGTGGTACAACCATGTATTTAGAACCAAAATTCTTATACAACTACCGCCCAACCTCTACGCCACTTCCCCCCGAGGGCTTTTTGATTCCATTTGGTCGAGCCAA
>CAZGHI010000002.1:0-14625 GCA_964525565.1 uncultured Hyphomicrobiales bacterium | reverse complement strand
TTCGCCGACCGGGAGAGCATGTTACAATTGTAAGCTATGGAACAGCCGTTCATTGGAGTTTACAAGCGGCTGACATCCTTCAGGAGAATGGAATCAGTGTAGAAGTGATAGACCTACGGTCGCTTTCGCCTTGGGACAAAGAATTAGTTTTTGAGCATGTGAAGAAAACGGGACGCTGCCTTGTAGCGCACGAAGACAAAGTGGTAGGGGGCTTTGGCGGTGAAGTTGCCTCGGCCATTAACGAGGAACTGTTCCGGTACCTGGATGCACCGGTAATGCGCGTTGGAAGTAAGTTTACGCCAGTGGGATTCGCAAAATCATTAGAAAAGGCCATACTGCTGTCAGTTGAAGACATCGTTGCAGCAGTTAAAACGCTGGCGAAATACTAAAACCTGTTTTCACAGAGGAATGTGCATAATGATGCACACTGCAGGAGCATTTTGTACGAGATTACAGGGCTGTATTACACCCTTAACGTGGGTTGTAATCGGCATTCAGAGCAGTTGTTAAGAACTGAATTATGAAAATTACTTTCTCTGTGAACGTCATTTCACACTCATGGGGATAACTCGTTTAACCAGATGATATTCAACTGGTTAGAGATGCAAAACCATTTTTTGCGTATCCAGTCATTTAGCGATATATTTGCGCGCTAATCATCCGTGGGCGGGGTGCGCCCTTGCGGACGCTTTGTCGTTAAAGGAAGGCATGACTGAAGAAATATTAGAGCAGCCAAAGGCTGTAGTCACGGGGGCAGGTGCGCAGCCAGCGTGGTTAGAAAAAGCACAGGCGCAATGGAAAATATACGCCGTTATTGCACTGGTAATAGTTGGTGCAATCGGGGGTATCTGGTGGTATGTGCAACAAGCTGAAGAAAAAAACACGGAAGCTGCAACGCAACTTTCGCGAATCCGGTCAACTTTTGACCAAGGCTTGTTTGAACAAGCATTAACTGCGGACGGAGTTGCACCAGTAGGCGACAACAAGGTAATGGGATTACTAGAGATAAGTGAAACCTACAAGGGTACTGATGCAGGTGCCGTAGCTGCGCTTATGGCTGGCAATGCGCTAGCGAATCTCGGACGGTATGAAGAAGCACGAGTACAGTTTGAACTGGCTGGTAACAATGGATCTATTGTTGCGCAAGTTGGTTCAATTCAAGGACTTGCAGCATGTTTAGAAGCAGAAGGAAAGTGGTCGGAAGCTGCTGCGATGTATGAAAAAGCCGCGCTGAAGGCACAGGATACTGGTTTAGAGGCCGGGGCAACATTTCTTGCCGCACTCTGTTACGAGAAAAGTGGAAATACAAGCAAAGCTGGAGAGCTGTACATGGTAGTTGCGAAGAAATTCGAAACATCCGCGGCTGCATCTGATGCAAAAGCTGGTCTGGCAAGGCTTGGCATGGCAATTGATTGAGGTTGCGACGGCATGTTATGCCCTTTTGCTGTTTTATAGCAGCGATTGAACATTGAAATAGTGAAGTAACTAAAGCATAAGGTTTTTACAACTGGAGGTTGTATGCAACGTTGGTTTCGTCTAAGCAGCTTGCTGCTAGCGCTTACCGCCGCTCTCACTGTAGTCCAAGCACAGGACTATGTAGAGATTCGTGGTAGTCTGCCGACTGGCGAGGTGCGCGTATTCGTTAAGGATACAGTGTACCGGATCAGTGGCACCTATACGATAGGTGGAACGCTAGTAATCGAGCCTGGTACTAGGGTAGAGTTCTTACCTAATGGTCGTCTGATTGACTCGACAGGTGGTCGGATCATAGCCGATGGTAGAGCATCTGCTAACTATAATGCCACAGCAGCAAATGCTTTGGCACCCCCTTATTCTGGTTATGCAGACCCTGCATATTTCCGGGCACCTGGCGTCGTAACATCAACGATTGCTACCGAACCAACGATTCACACGACCAAATACAACCAAGTGTTTTTGGTTAATCTTGGTTCAAATCCTTACCTCCAGAACCTTACCCCGGCAGAAGCTGTAATGTATAAGGCAGCTCGACTTGAGTTGGGTGGAGTAATCCCAGCAATTAACAACTTGCCGTGGTTTAGGGAGAAAGTAACGGTTCCTGCAACGCCGATTAATGTACGTCCGGCACGGATTACCTTTATTGCAGGCGACGTTAACAACTTCTCCCGCGAATGGGGTCACATTGTTGTTTTACCTGGGGCAGCCGCTGCATTCTTCAGGGATGTTGACTTTCTGAACTTCAGAAAGGACACTACTGTTGACAACGAGCCCTACTACTTGCAAAACGTTAACGGCAATACGTTTACGTATGAGCAAGCACAAACAGCAAGCGACGCATTACTTCGTATGACGAATGGTAGTGGTGGCGCGATTACAACCTTTTCTGTTCGTACATGGATTGTAGGCTGTAACTTCCGCAACAACATGTCGCGCTTCCATGGTGGAGCGCTGCAGATTTTACAGGCTCCTGTTGACCAATATGCAGGCACTAGTCTTCAAATTTGGCCAACGGTATCGCAGGCAACAATTAACGCTCTGCCTACCTACAATGCTACTACTAACCCATTCCTTACGGATCCGTGGACAACACAGCCGTATGATCAGCAGTTAAAAGCAATTGACTTGTTGCATTTACCAAATGCAGAGCCAGCTCTAACGCATGCTGAACGTCAGTCACTCGACGATGCTCGTCTTGCTCTTTACCTCGGTAGGATTCGTCAAAACCGATTCATCGGCAACAGAACGCTATTATCCGATGTCGATACAGTGCGTGTTGGGCCACTACGTTTTGTAACCGATGTTGACAGAGCGGCGACGGTATTTGGAAATATTAACCGTTCGCGTAAGAATTCTTCGCGAGGCGGTGCGATTTACATTTCGGGCCGTTCCCAAATGATTGTTGGTCTAGGTGTGAATGATTTCCAAGGGAAAGACACACTTGAGTGTACCGATAACTACTCTATGAACCGCCAACCGTCAACTCCTGTTGGCAACCTTGTTACTGAAGGTGCCAAAGGTGGTGCGCTTTATGTAGGGTCTGCAACCACATTGATCCTTGCAGGTCGGTTCTCAGGAAACTATACTGCAGTACCGTACATCCCGGTTGAAAGCACAGCAAACCTCGCAAACTCAAGTGCTACCTATTCACATGGTGGTGCCGTTTATGTAGCGTCAACGGCAGGCCAGCTTCAAATTCGTTGCAATCTTGACAACAACCCACCAACACACTTCCTCAACAACTGGTCAGCCCGTGGTGGAGCTGTTTATGTTGCACAAAACGAAGGTGGAGCAATAACTCCGCACGTTGGTGGCTCTGATGGTATCATCAACGCACGCAACTATGGCTTTAACATTAAGTTCCGTAATAACCGTGCGACTGCATCCGGTGGCGCAATCCACACAGTTAACAACATGCACATGTACGGTGCAGGTGGTGTTAGCGGTCCACTTTGGATATATGGAACGAACTATGGTATTGAGCTCAGTAACAACTCCGCAGGTTTCTACGGAGGTGGTGTAGCTGTTGACTTGCCAGGCGGATTACCAATTCAGCGTAGAGCACTACGATTCGTACGCTCTCATTTCGTATCCAACAAGGTAGGAGATGTTGCAGATTCGGTAAAATCCGTTGTACGCGGTGGCGGTGGACTCTATACTATCAATGCCGATCTCAACGTTGTTAAGGGTGTTGAATTCCGTGGAAACAATGCTTGGAATGGTAATGGTGGTGCAATTGCAGTTGTAACACCGGACACGCTTACCAGAACAAGGTTCATGATTTCAGACCTTGACAATGTGTGGTATAACGGCCTGGGCGTAGCCACCGGCTATCAACCAGACATGAATGTTTTCACATTCGGAACAACAACACCTCGTGCAGACGAGCGTATGTTAACACGCTTCTACGACAACAATGCATACGCTAACCCCAATCGCATGGGTAACGGTGCTACACAAATCGGAAGCGCTCAAACAACCCATCCGGGAACAAATCTTCGTGAAAACGGAACGGGTCTTGGTGGAGCTATCTACATTGCCGACTCAATTCGCATCAGGGTTGACACATTCGATTTCGATCGTGTACGATTCCAAGGAAACTCGGCGTATAGCGGTGCTGCTATCTACTCAGATAACTACGATCTGAAACTTGCTTTAGTTCGTTGTTTGGTAACGAATAACAAAGCAACATCAAACATTGGTCGCAGCAACGATAGCATACGTGGACCGTATGTAGGTAACGATAATCCGGCTTCAAGCGATTTGGCTGGCGCCATCCTATACGGTGAAATGGTTGGTCCACTTCCATGGTCAACCTTCAGCAATGCTGCAAACTCGATCTACGATAACGATGCACGGTTTACAATTCGTCTGCCGGATGCTCAGGATACCAAGGGTGTGCTAGCGGGCACTACCGGTCTTGGCTTTGGCGGTGTTGACACTCTTCGTGGTAACTACTGGGGTGTTACAGAAGCTAACGTGAACACGATTCTTCCGCTCTCCAGCAACAACACATTCAGAAGAACACAAGAAACGTTCTTTATCGCAGGTGACGGTAGAACGCACATGCAGTTCATTCGTGGAGTTAATTCCGGAACGCAACAAGGACCATTTGAATCTACCTATCGTATCAATTATGAGCCAATTGACTGCTGGGAAATTCCTGATACACTCCTAATGCAAGGCCGGGTTTACGATATCTTCGATAAAGGAACAGACATAAAGACGGCTGACTATGGAAAGCGGAGGATGGCACCTATAGAAGACTTTGCGGTAGGTGTTCCACCAACATTAAAGTTGTATGCAGACCCACTAATGCCTTCGTACAACAAATATGTTAAGCGTCTTACACGTGACCCGTACGATGCAGAAAAGTATGACTTCATTCGTGCTGTACAAACTGAGTTCGTTGGTGACCATCCGATTGGTTACCCACTGTTCCTGGAAGCACGTGCAGACTATGATCAAACAGCCGAAATCAGCAACAACGATCCTCGTGCATTTAACGAGTCCGTTTTCTTTGTAATTAACGAACGTACTGGCGACTACATCCGTGCTAATCTGCGCCAGCGCACAGCAACGGATACAGTTTTCCGTGCTCGTATCGAACTTGTTCCGGACTCATCGAACGGCTCCGATCCGAACTATCGCCGCGCACACGAAGGTCTAGCAACATATGGCTCGGGTGCTACGCTTCTGAATATCCTACATCGTAATCCTATTGCTGAAGATTCATCAGCATTGCAAGGACGTAGGTGGGATGGAAGTACAGTGCTAGGTGAACTAGGTGGCTCCAACTTCAGACTCGGAAATCGTCCGTCACTTCCAACTTCAAATGCCGGTAAAGAAACGTACTATGGCGGTGAACGCTTCCGAGCATTACCAGTACGCAATGGCGACCAAGTGTTGGTAGTATCAAGGACAGTACTGTGGAAGAGCGGGGTTACTCAAGCTCTAAATGGAGCATTGATGTTTACTGTTAACAACAATACAGTTCCACCAACATTCACGGGTGCAGGAGATACGCTTGCAACATCTCCAAACATTCATCCGGAAATGCGGAACCGTGTGTTTGTTACTGAGAACCGTTTATATACTCCAATAACAGCATCTCAGTCACCACGCCCAGGACCTGGCAACAGATCATGGTTCAACGAACCAGAGTGGTATCCGGCAGATTCAACAGGTACAGCAGTTGGCGTAAAAGGTGAAGCTCCGGACATTTTTGAAAGAGACTCAATCTTTGCGTTAACTGCTATCGACCCGAACAAATTCTATGATCCACGTGTAATCATGGATCAAAATTTCGGATCTGAATTATCGTACTTCTGGAAAATCACAGAACCAAATTCTGCTTTGCGCTATTGGCTGCGTGATACTTTGGTAACGAAGGGTAATGCAAACAGCACTAGCTGGCAAGCTCGCGGTTACCGATTCCTACGCGGAAGACCGATAAATCCGTACATCGTTCCTGGTGGTGAGGAAATTGAAGTTGTAGCAAAGAATTTCCCACCGTCCCTGGAAGTTGTGGACTCGCTGCGTAAATATGGAATCTCGGAAGACACGATTTCAAAGTGGATTTACCTGTATCCTTCCTACTTCCATGCCCAAGCGTACGACAATAATTCGTTGCCGTTAGATGATAGAGACCCAACTAACACAAATGCACGATTCCTGCAACAAGACACAGTAAACTTTGCATGGCTCGACACAACAGCATATCGCTTCAGAATTCATGTTGTTGACAGTCTACCAAGATTCATTTGGGCACATCAGGTTGGAAGAACTGGACCACAACATACACGTATGTTGTCAGGAGATCTAACTATTGTACTAGATCAAACAACAACCGACACAAATACGTATCGTAATGGTGAATTCCTCGACACGCTGCGTATGACAACATCATACTCACGTGTAGGGCGTAAACTATTGCCACTAAATGCAATTACTCGTGAGGAGTACAATAATCCTAACGATGCGGTGATTCGCCAACGAGACACACTAGACGTGCATTTTGTGGCCAACCTTACTGACTCATTGCGCTTCAGACTTGATGTCAACACGGACGATGAGTTTGAAGATGCAGCAGCAGTAGATAACAATCGTTATGTAGTTCAACAGTATGGGCCATGGGACTTCCGTTACGGAAAAACAGCGTATGGCTACCAATCGATAGCTGTTCGCCAGTCGCCAAACGATACAACACTTGACGAAGTATTAATGACTCGCCCACGATGGATGTCGAACATATACATGCGTAAGTATGCCGACCCGGCAACGCCAGACGTATTTGCAGAAGACTTTACATCGAAGGGTCAAATAGACATTCGAATTGACGGAGCAGAAGCACGTCAGATTCTTCGCCCAACCAACTTCGATAATGGTGGTAATCCATGGCACGACGACCTAAATACAGATTCTCTGGTAACAATCGTCGTTAACGATGGACACGGTGGTATCAACCAGCTCACACGTCGTGTGTTCGTAAACGTTCAACCAAAGATTATCACTAATCGATTGGAAGATGCGATCGAGGATACAGACTACAACGTAGAGTTGCTCGATTCAAGCCGTCGTATTAAAGTTTACGATCCTAACTGGGGTCAGGCACACACATTTGAATTAATCTATCAAGACGACAACCGTGACAGAGTTGCCATTGACCCATATTTCGAGGAAGCGGGTTACATAACACTTGATTCATCGAGGAAAACAACTCCGCAATGGCTCAAGATTAACCCGGTTAGTGGACTTCTTTACGGAACAGCACGTGTAACAGATCTACCGTTTAACGACACAACAGTTAATGTTACTGTATTAGTCCGTGATGCTGGTAATCTTGCCGACATTACAACAATTAGTCTGCGAGTACAGGCAGTCAATCATAAGCCAAACCTATTCTCTTCGCCAATACTGAAATGCGTGGACTTAGGCTCTGCTTACGAAGACACCATAATGGTTACTGACCTCGATCTACTTCGCAAACAAGCAAACAACGAACAGCTTACGTTCGAGGTACTTGAACCATTAACCAGCACATGGACGTTTACACCAGCCACATTAAACAGTCCTGTATCCGATACTCAACGTGTTGTGATTAGCACAACGGCTCTAAATGGAACACCAGTTAATGGCAGAATCACCATTCGCTTGAGGGTAACAGACACCCGTGGTGCATCTGATACTCTGATCTACACTGTTGCTGTATCGGATGATACTCGCTTTACAGCAGATGTTGAAGTACGTAATAATCTTGGTGCTTTCCAAGTTCTCACCTTCGGTGTAGGTGGTACAAATCCTGCAACACGCGGTGATGAAGATGGATCTTACGGTAAACTCGATTCGAACTACTGTGAATACGAGCTACCGCCGGTTCCATATCTGGACGTATTTGATGCTCGCTGGACAATACCAAACAGAAACGGTGTCCTGCGTAACATCTTCCCATATAGCTCAAGTCCGGGTGAAGCTATCTACCGTGGTCGCTTCCAAGCAGGTGGTGAAACGGGACAAAGCTCAGCTTACTATCCGGTGAGAATCACCTGGTGTCGTGATCAAATCCCAGCTAAGGATGCAACTAACCAAGCATCATACTGGATTAGAGATGATCTATCGAACGGAGCATTGTTCTCATATAATATGAAGACAGGTGAAGGTCGTTCGGCAGCAGACATTCTGCACAAAGAAGGAACATGTGATACGCTTATCATTAGCCGTGATGCTATCCGTGGGTTCGTTATTGTCTATGACTTTACGTCAAGTGTTGACGGTGGAGACATGGCAATCTCGAATATCCTAACAGTAACGAACGCTAAACCAAATCCGTTCACGAATGCGACAACGGTAAACTTTAATGTACCGACAGCATCAAATGTTACAGTAGAGATTTATGATGCAGTTGGAAATAAGGTAACCACACTTGTCAACGATATGTTTAGTCCTGGTTCACATTCAGTTGACTGGGATGGCACATCAGGTGGAGTGAAGGTTGCTAACGGAATGTACACGGTTCGAATTTCTAATGGAATTCAATCGGCCACATACCAACTTGTACTAGTACGCTAAACCATAATCCGGGGCAGGGTATACCCCTGCCCCATTACCTACCAAACGAAAAAACATGTTGAAAATCATGAGGTTCACTATGAAGCGACGGATAAACATTGCCATTGCGGTAGTGCTCTGTATGATCGCCGTAGGTACGGTGGATGGTTTGGCGCAACAGATATTTAATCAGTTTCGTCAACCTGAACTCGTCGTTGGCAGACCATACAAGGACATTGACGCTTGCCCTGCGACATCTGCGAAGAAGAACAACATTCCTTCTTCGTCATTTGTGTTGCCACCTACAAACGTTGTAAACTTGGACGACGGGTATGCATTGGTGCAAATGCCCTTTACGTTCAACTACAATGGAACAAATTTTACCAGCATCTACATTAGTATTAACGGTTTTGCAACTTTCGATGGTACAAAACTTGTTCCTGCTAAACAGTCGAATGGACTGTTCATAAACTCTGCCTCATTTCCAGACAATGTCTTGGCTCCATTTTGGGGAGACCACAGATTCAGAACAACTGCTGATATCTCAGCAGGTTATGTTCCTTCGGAAATTAGCTGGGTATATGACGTGGACCGCGATGAGAATTGCGATACGATTAAGCCTGTTCGTAATGTGATGATTATTCAGTGGAAGAATCTGAACATTAATAACCAGTCTATCAACTCATCGGTTGGAAACTTCCAATTACGCATATATCAGGGAGATGCAGGTTCTAATAATCAAGGTGATATAGAATTTGCATACGGACAAGTAGGTGGAAATCCCAATACGACGAATACTGTAGTGGTTACTACCGGTGCGTCGGTTGGTATTAAAGGCTCCGGTGGATTCCCTGGTTTTATCTCTGACTTTTGGAATGGGTTGATATGGTCACCTCAGGCAGGTGCTAATAGATTAACAGATAGTACAACGCGTTGGCAGCCATCAGATGGTAGATCCGATGCTGTTATTCACTTTGGATCGATCGTATATCTTACGTTTGATATGTGGGGTTACGGCGATGCTGACACATCAGCAGCAAGGAATCAGCGTCATGAGGGGCTGCCGCAGAACCGTCGTGTAACAGCAAACGATGCCAGAGTTATCATGCGTTCCATGGTAACAAAGAAATGGCTTGATTCAGTTTGGAAGCGTCAAGCCTATCAAGGTGACGTGAACCACAGCGGTCGGTACTACTTTACCAAGCTGACAAGCGACTTTACCCAAGACTCGCTTGATGTGAATGGCAACATCGTTATTTGGCGTCGGACAATTGACGTAGATCAGTTTACAGGAAAACAAGTTCTACGAGTAATGCACGAAAGTCAGGGTCTGTATGGCGTTGGTGGTCGTGCTCCTGACGTAAGCGCATTGAATCAGATCTATTACGAAGTAACTGAATATGATGCAGCGCTAATTATGCGCTACATATCCGGACGACTTCCCTATTTGCCTTGGATTTACGACAACGATACTACCGGACCGAACTTCGGAAAGGTTAGCATGGAAGAAACGGCAGATAACGTTCGCTTTGGAACCCCGGTATCGGTAGGGAATGGATTTGTTCGCATTCCAGTTTACATGGATGGTAATCATACAGGTGCTTTTGGTGTTCGATTCGAAACAGACGTAGACATTAAGGATCTAACCCCAATTGAGCGTGAAGGCTCAACGGTAGGTGTTGACAATACAAGCAACGTTGCTGTGATCATTGGAAACGGTGCATTCGATACAAATACACCTGTTGCTTATATCACAGTTCCGGAGAATAACGCCTTTACTTTCAGCAACATTCGCTACAATGAAAGCAGCCGACCAAATGTTACGCTAAACGGATTGGAAATTGCAAACAATCAGAATGTGACAGCATATCCTAACCCAATGACAAATGGTGGAGCGATTGTTGTTAACGTTCCTGAGCGTAGCAATTTGAATGTTTCAGTTTTCGATGTATTCGGCAAACTTGTAGCTAATGTGTACTCAGGCGAAGCTGAAGCAGGCTCTTTAACGCTTAACTGGAATGGAACGGATAGTGTAGGCGCTAACGTTGGATCCGGTACCTACTTTGTACGTGTACAAGGTGGATCACTGGATGAAACACTTAAACTTACAGTTGCAAAGTAATACTGTTCAAAAAAGAGCAGTTAATGGGTAAGAACGTGTGTTATTGTTGAAATTTTCGTTCGTTGTTGTGCTAACTGTTGTTCTAACAGTTAGTACAACAGCGGCGAGTGAAGCACTGAAAATTACATCCCACAGGATCGTTGATCAGTGCACTAATGAAAAACGATGGCTGATATCTGGATCTATTGGTCGAGTTGCAGATGCAGATAGCCTCATGTCCTTTGACATCACAATAAATTTTGATCCCGATAAAATCCGTCCTACGGATGGATTGACTCAAGGCACGCTGCTAGAGCAAATGCGCTTTGGCGACATTAGTCCTTCATTCAATTTTAGGGTGCCTGGTGAAATGCGAATTAGTGCATTCACCATTACTCGAAATGTTCGTGGAGATTTACCTTTATTTGCCGTTGCTGGGGACTTTTTAGGGTCATGTCCGGATTCAGCTTTCCTAACTCAAGAGTGGCTTCCTGAGTTTAACGAAGAGTTTAAACGCAAGATTATTGAATTCAATTCGGATGTCATTGTTAGTAAGGCTATTGCGCAACCAGACGACACCTACGGAGTGTATAACATGGAAAGTGTCGTTCAGTTAAATGACACGGTAAGGACTTTGGCTTTGAAATCCGTTGTTGTTCTGGGTAACACTTCTGCGAACAATGCAATAGCACAATTCACGCTTAACAGAGTTGAATTGTGTACGATTGAATCGGTAACAACAAACGCCAACGATGCTCAAATAGACATCAGCGACACAAAAGACACAGTTACTATTCAGTACCGTCCTAGTTCGGAAGACACTATGTGGATTTCAATAGCAACAGGATATCTCGATACTGCAACGGTAGAACTGACCAGTAAGGTGCTTATTAAAGACAGTTGTGTGTGTAAAACACCAAATAAAACTGACAAAACATTTATTGAGATTGATGGTCGAAAGCCAACAACAAGGATCACAGACTTCGATGACGAATCTGCAATTCACATACAAAATGGGGCAGAATTCGTAAGAATGCAGGTTTACCATGGAGGTCTGTACAGGTTTCAAATCATTGATTTGTTCGGCAGGATTTTTGCTGCCGGAGAATTCAGTGGAGCAACTGAACAACGGATCTCCACGGCGTCGTTACCGAGTGGTGTGTATTTATTAACAGTTCATACCGCAAGTACAGCTAAGACGTTGAAAATTTTGCGTTGAAATCACGTAATTATCTCATCAGAGGAGTTGTTATGCATCAGCGATTTACACTTTGGAGCACCCGCGCGATGGTCGTGGCTGTACTCCTCGCGGTGCTGATCGGAACAGGCACAAAGGAAGTATTCGCCCAATCGGATAAGCCAGAACTGCCTACTCTTAGCTTAACCGGAACACAAACCGGTTGGAACGTAAACTATTATCCAGACGGAAGGATTTGGACAGCACAAGAAGGACAAAACGGACAGAGAGAAATTCTCGTTCCTGTGTTCATCAAGAACTGTTGGAGATCAACCGCCGACTATGAGGCATTTCCGATCTACAGTTTTAAATTTAAAGTGCAGTTTGACTCCACTGCTGTGGAATTTATTGGCGTAGAAAAGAATGGCCCGCCAAGAGGACCTCAGTTTACACCAATTCAATGTCTGGCACGAGACTTTGAATTTTCAACCCACGTAGCTCGTGACATTACGTATCAGTCCGTAATTAACGCTCCAATTCAAAACAGGCTTCGTGGAAAGCGCGTAATGATTGATGCCGTGTCATCGAAGCCGCTTCCACAAACCGGAGATGTAACGCAGCCATGCGATCAACGTCCGTTTGTTGAGCTCATTTACCTTCGCTTTAAAGTTATTGCACGTCCTGGCGCAGATCCGGTAAGTGCGCGTACTCCTTTGATCATAACGAACGATACGTTATTCTATAACGATTTCCAGGTGGGGTTCGAACGTCCATTCCCGAACGATCCTCAACCTTCAACGTTTGCAGGTCTTGGCGGTGTTGACAACTTCTATCTTGATAACAACCAAGTAGAGCAAGTACGCGACCCACTGCGTCCGTCGAAGCCAGGAATGATTTGGTTAGAAGTTACTGACCTTATCCCAAGCTTGTCATTCACAAACGTTGCAGACCCACGTTTCCGTCTCGTTGACTCCGTAGAGAATACGAATGGATCAATGTGGTTTGTTGTTGACCCGATTACGATTGATTCCGGATCGAACTACGACGATAACGTAAACGGAATTGGTACAACAGACATAGATGTAATCAACGCTGTTCTTGGTACAAGAGCTTACGACATTGTGGTTCAGTCCGACAGTCCATGGCTTAAGTTTAAGTCCTTCCTGAAGGGCGGGCCTGGTGAAATCAACCCATTCCCGCAGCCAGTACGTGAAGGATACATCGCCTATATGGACAAAGGTATCCTGGGTACAACGAACGGCATTACACCGAACGGAGATAATACAATACCGCAGCGTGACCTAAATATGAGGATCATTTGTGATCCGAATGAGCTTCCAAAAGAAGGAGAGGTTGCAGGGATTTACGTAGGATACTTAACGTTTGAGTCTAAGTCAATCGCTACATCCCCAGTAAGAATTAAAGTCACCTTTATTTACTTCCGTACGCCATTTGAGCCAAATGTGTTTGATGAAAACAATTTGTGGCAGACTGGGCAAATGTCCGCAGATCCTACAGGGATACGGATTGAAGTACGAAACTCCGCAAACCCAGTACAACGTACGTACCTGGTTATGGGCGTAGGAGCTCGTGCACGTGACGAAGTTGATACACTCTTTGGCGAAACAGTTTGGGACACTCCGCTTACTGGTTTCGGTGCACGCTGGTATCCGCGCGACAAAGAAGGACGCGATCTCTATGTAAATGGTTTGGGTGATCTTTGGGCAGCTACAGCTACAAGACCAAAGGCTGCATCACGCGACATTCGTGATATCTACTCAGACACCACACTACTCTACTGGTGTCGGTTCAACGCAGGCAATGCCGCAAATTACCCGGTAGTTGTTAGCTGGAATGTTGACAACTTCTCCCCTTCTGCGGACTTGTTTATACGTGACACACTTAATGGAACACGTTTTAATGTAAACATGCGAAATGCAACGAATATTGGTGGTTCGTTCTACTCATTCACCATTCGTGATGCTGATATCAACGCTTTTGTGATAGAGTACACACTTCCAAAGGTTGCGCGATTCCCGGTTATTAACAAAGGATGGAACCTACTATCGGTTCCAGTTAACCCATCATCGTCGTACTGGAAAGATGTGTTTAAGAATGGCTTAAACACCCCTATCAAGTTCTCCAACAACCATTACCAAGGTAATGAAACAGATGTGGCACCGGGTGTTGGATACTTTGTTAAATATGGTACAATCATTGACCAAACAGTTGCTGGTAGTCGCATCACCCGAATTGACCAAGATGTATTCCCAACAAAACTGACGGAAGGGTGGAATACTATCGGTTCACTATCAACACCAATCAGCACTGAGCGCGTTGGTCTCATACCGATTGGTGCTGTAGCAAACATTGAAGGTGATATCTACCGCTACGTAACGGACAGAGGTTATCAGGCAGTTTCAGAAATCATCCCTGGTCTTGGATATTGGATCAAGGTTACGGGACATTCGTACCTGCAAATGCGTTCTAACCTCGCTAAGGTCGGCGTTGACTTTGCTTCGGTTCGCAGTGCAATGAAGTCACAAGCGGTTAAGCTTTCTATTACCGATGCAAGTGACAAGGTTGGCGAGTTGTACTTAATGGAGCGTGGAGATCTTTCTGCCCGTAACATTTTCGAACTACCGCCCGTTCCTCCGCACAACTTGTTTGATGTTCGCTTTAACAACAACAGCTACGTAGAAGATGCTATTAGCCCGCTAGTTCGTTTGCAAGGAGCAACATTCCCGGTAACTATCTCGGTTAGCAACACCGAACGTGCATACACTGTGGTTAACCCAATTTCCGGAGAAGTACTGGGATCAAT
>CAZGHI010000001.1:116894-138898 GCA_964525565.1 uncultured Hyphomicrobiales bacterium | reverse complement strand
CCGTTCAACGACAACAGAGCTACCAGGCTGAAGTTCAACATCAGCGGAAAGCAATTCCAGTTTATCGTTCACTTTAAGAGTAATTGCGGGTGTGCCGTCAGCCTGTATGAGAAATACCCGCGATAGATCTGCATCCTCCAACGGACCACCGGCAGCAGCCAGGAGGAGAGAAACTCTGTCACCGTGCTTGAACACAAGCGTGGCAGGAGATGCTACGGCTCCGACAATGCTTATGGTTGGCTGACCACCAATATCGAAGGGAACATGGATAACGTCTCCCTCACGAACATGTGGATCGAAGGCTGCGCCGTCCGGCATCTTCGATCGAGCTAAATCAACAAGGCTAGTGCCATGCCGGTGTTGAACCACAATGTTTCTCATGGCAAAAGGACTTAGCGGTGATGCACTGGTGCGGGTAAGCTCCAATGTTGTCTGTGAGGTTGATGCCCCCATGACACGCACCTGTTCATTTACTGCAGCATCCCGACGTAACAGCCAGGGTTGTCTGGTAACATTTACTAACGTGCTCACACGCATCGAAGCGGGTACGGCATATGTGCCAGGGAACGGCACGTTACCTTTCACGGAAACGTAGACCAATCGAGGACGGCGCAAGGCTAGAAAAATGTCCATCTCTGGAGAACGCTTTTTCAGCGTTGCACGGATCGTATCGCGAAGCTGTGTTAATGTTAGCCCCTCGGCCGAAATGATTCCCAAACGTTCTAAAAGAACACTGTTTTCGGGAGAAATCACCGTTAGCTTCTCCGAGAAGTCCAGTCCGGAAGTCATATATGCAATAACGTCTCCCGGACCCACAACATATACATCGGGATTCACAACGTCGTCAACCGGCACCTGTTCGCCTGTAAGCAGTGCGTTAGATGTTACTGTAGGTTTTGTGCTTAACCGATCGAGATCCAGAAGTCCAGAAGACTGTGACTGAACCATCGCAGCAGAACAACAAAAGATGAGCACAACATAGAACGTTGCAACGCAATGTTGCCATGCGGAATGCACGAGATGAACGATTATATGTCTAGCAGTATGCATGGTATCAGGCATAGCGATTGGTAATAATTGATACGATCCTTTCAGCAGCCTTTCCATCCCACAGAGGCGGTATACTGCCTTTAACTTTCGGATTCTTTAATACCTGTTCCACTGCATTCAAAATTGCCGAAGGTTCGGGTTTAATCAGCACGTTGGTTCCTAGTGTCACCGTTATCGGCCTCTCCGTTGTGGTTCGCACTGTAATGCATGGCACAGACAGCGCCGTTGTTTCCTCTTGAATGCCGCCGCTATCTGTAAGCGCAAAGCGAGCAAATCGCATCAGTGTTAAAAAGTCTATGTACCCTACGGGCTCCACGTACAACAGCTTTGGATGTGCACGTACATTCACGTCGTGAATCCTCGTCTGTGTGCGCGGGTGAACAGGGAAAATTACCGGGATGGTTTCGGCAATCTGGTTTAGAGTTGTAATAAGCGAACGAAGCTGCTGAGGATTATCTACGTTGCTAGGACGATGAAGAGTTACGAGTGCGTACCCGTGAGGTTGAACTTTCAGTCGCTGGAGTACGGTGCTTGTTTCCGTTCGTGGCAACGCATACAACATGCTATCGATCATCGTATTCCCAACAAAGTGTATGCTGTTCTCGGGCACGCCTTCGTTCACGAGATGCTCTCGGCCGCTTTCTTCCGTTACAAAGCGGTCATCTACAATCGCATCCGTTGCGATTCTGTTTATCTCTTCAGGCATAGCGCGATCGAACGATCGCAGGCCAGCTTCAACATGGCCTGTTGTAATTCCAAGCTTTACACTGGTAAGCGCACATGCAATAGTGCTGTTTACGTCTCCTACCACTATAACATACCGTGGATTCTCGGCCATACATACTTCCTCGAAGCCCACCATGATACGTGCAGTCTGCTGCGCATGAGAACCACTTCCAACGCCAAGAAAATGTTCGGGCTGTGGCATATCCAGATCAGCAAAGAAAGCATCACTCATGCGTACATCATAATGTTGACCGGTGTGCACTATGATGTGTCGGAACGTGTCTCGCAACGATGCGAAAGCCCGATGAATAGGGGCTACTTTCATAAAGTTCGGCCGTGCGCCTACAACTGAAATCACCGTTGGTATTGAGCTTTTGCCAATCACCACTTACCTGCCCTCACCCAACAACACGATGTTCTTTCTCTTGCCTTTAATGCTCTTTGTTGCATTACGAGTATCAATAACTACTGCACTGTGCTGAACAATAAATGGGATATCGAAGACGGTATGGTCTGTCGTGATCACAACTATGTCCTGTCGTTCAAGTACTTCCTTTGTTAGTTTTTTCACCGAGCGCAATTCTCGGCCTGCAACGTTCACAACAGATATATACGGGTCGTAGTAGCTAATCCCTTGCACACCGTCGGCTAACAACAATTCCGCTACTTTTAGCGCTGGACTATGCCGCAGATCGTCAACATCCTTCTTAAAGGCCATGCCAAGTAGCAAAATTCGTGCTTTGCTCAGTGTGACGGGCTGACGTGCAATTTCACGTTCAATCATAGATCGAACGTAAAAAGGCATACTCTCGTTAACTTCAGCAGCAAGTGTTATAAAGTTTGTTACAAAATCATACTCACGTGCAGCCCAACTCAGATAATATGGGTCTATGAGGATACAATGCCCGCCAATTCCCGGCCCGGGATAGAATGGCATGAAGCCGAATGGTTTTGTTGAGGCCGCATGCACAACCTCCCAAATATTGATGCCCATACGGTCACAAAGCTGTGCCAACTCGTTAACAAGCGCAATGTTCACGCTTCGAAAAATGTTTTCCAGAAGCTTTTCCATTTCCGCAACGGATGGTGTGCTAACCGGCACTACGTTGGATATAATGATGTTGTTTACACGAACTGCAAGGTCAGTACATCGTGGAGTTACGCCGCCAACCACAACCGGGGTATTCGACGTAGTCCATGTTGTATTGCCGGGATCTATGCGCTCGGGAGAAAAGGCAAGGAAATAGTCGGTTCCACACGTTAGTCCCGTAGCATCGAGTATGGGCTTTACATACCGTTCTGTTGTACCCGGGAATGTTGTGCTCTTGAGAATGATTAACTGTCCTGGTCGAAGATGTGCAGCAATACTGCGTGTTGCATCAAGAATGTAGGAGATGTCGGGGTCTTTGTTGTCCGTAAATGGTGTCGGTACACAGATGTACACCACATCAACATTTGCTAATGCAGATGCCGAGGTTACCGCCCGCAATGTTTTCTTCCGACGGACGAGATCCCTCACCTCTTCGTTGTCGAGATCCTGCAGATAGTTCGTACCTGCGTTCAGAAGTGCAACTTTCTCCGCATCCACATCAATTCCCACTGTGTGAATTCCGGCCTTAGCAAACTCCACTGCAAGTGGAAGACCAACATAACCGAGACCAATCACTCCAACAGTGAAAGCTCGATTCTTAATTGCTGTTTCCAGAGAATCATGCACTAATACTTTACTCTTTATCCGCCGCGTTCGCTGTTTACCCTCTCTCATTCAGCCTCTGTTGTGGTAATGTGTGACGAGTACCATTGAATCGTTTCGTTCAACCCTTCTGTAAACGGTAACTGGGGTTTCCAGCCAAGTTCATTGTATGCTTTTGTTGAGTTCAGAGCATACCGTTGGTCGTGTGCAAGCCTGTCTTGTACATGAGTTATCTGCATTTTATTAGCACCAACCTGATGCACAATGTGTTCAACTACGTCCAGATTACATTCTTCGTGTCCGGAGCCAAGATTGTAAACCTCTCCGGCCCGCCCTTTCGAAAACGCTGCCACAATACCCTGTGCTGCATCGGTAACGTGCAGCCACTCTCTCTTTTGGAGTCCATTGCCATATACTGGAAGTGTTTTGCCGGTTAATGATGCATGAATCATTACCGGAATGAACTTTTCCGAATGCTGATGCGGTCCATAAACATTACATAAACGTGTTGTAACAACGTCAACTCGATATGTTTTATAGTAACTCGAAACAAGATGTTCTGCTGAAGCCTTCGACGCTGCATACGGAGATGTTGGACAAAGCGGATCGTGTTCCGTAAAGGGTTTGGCATCGGCGGCAAGCGGACCATATACTTCGTCCGTACTCACGTGCACCATGCGCACAGCCTTTCCCTTTTGCTGTGCACGATGCGTTACCTCAAGAACACTCAACGTTCCCAGTACATTGGTCTCAACAAACGGCGATGCATTGTTAATAGACCTGTCAACATGCGTTTCCGCCGCCAAATGGAATATGGCCTCAATATTATACGTTTCAACGGCAGCCTGAACGGACGCCTGATTAATAACGTTGTCATGAACAAACACAAACCGTTGATTGTCCACACAGGCAGAAAGATTTTCTAGTCTTCCTGCATACGTTAATGCGTCGAGAACAACCACAGTGTGATTGGTGCCGCTGAGAAGAGTATGAGTGAGGTGACTGCCGATGAATCCGGCACCACCAGTGACGAGGATATTCATGTAAACAACAAAAATACCAGCAATACCATACTCAGTCTTCACTGAGCCTGACCAGACAACCGGAATACAGAGGCGGCCAACGACGGCACTGTATCTGAAAATGTATAAAGGGTTGCGGAAGCAGGCAGAGACTCCACACCGTACGGACTTCCGCAGCAGACTAAAATGGTGGGGCGCCCATGCTGCAGCCGTTCTATAACCACTCGAAATCGTTCGGCTGCCGGTAGATGTCCGCGATAAGCTAAGGCAGACCCAAAGAGAGCAAATACCACAACGTCAGCCTGTACTGTGTTGTTGTACATAGCAGTAAGATCTGAGTCAGAGATCTCAGCGTTAATGTACCCGAAATCCACATTCATTTCAGTGGCCTGGGCAAGATACTGAAACCATTGCGTGGCGGTTACGGACTCAGCATCCGATAATAATGCAAACACTGCAGCGTGGCTATACTGAGTAAGCGGGAACACCGAAGGGTTGCCCTCAATTTTTATCGCCGCTTGTGCCGCTTGCAGAGCAACAAGTGCATGTGCCGGTTGGTCTATCGCCGATGGCAAGGGGGCACCGGCATACTTCGATCGCGCAACGTTCCACCGTTCTTCGGAAGCGGCAAGGCGCTGTTCTGTGATTTTACCTGAACGAACAGCAGCGTCCAAAGCCTCAATCGCCTCAAGTGGGTTATGAGGAAGCAACACAACATCGCATCCGGCCATAACGCAACGAACAGCGGCATCTCCGGAAGAAAACCTGTTTGTAATTGCCCCCATATCTAACGCATCCGGTGTGATGAGTCCGTCAAAACCCCACGTTTCACGCACCAGGCCTGTTACAACGGAACGTGACAGAGAAGCAGGCAACTTCTTGTCAAGGAAAGGAACGAGCAAATGCCCCATCATCACTGCATCGGCTCCGGCCGCAATTCCTGCGCGGAAAGGTATGAACTCCCGCCGAGAGGCGCGCTCAGCAGACACGGAAATCGTTGGCATCTCGATATGACTGTCCGTAGCAGTGGCTCCATGTCCGGGAGCATGTTTCACGCACGTGAGAACATATTCATCCCTACATCCTTCAATCCACGCGGATACGTGTTGAGCTACTACGTCAGGACGCTCCCCAAAAGCTCTAACATTCACAATCGGATTGTCGGGATCGCTGTTAATATCCGCAACAGGAGCCCAGTTCCAATGTACGCCCAGCGCACGCATTTCACGAGAAATCGCCGCAGCAACCATCTTTGTTTGCAACGGATTAGTTCTGCCTAGTGCCATGGCTCTCGGCATGGCTACCCCGCCGTCTGTGATGCGCATAGGCAGTCCATATTCAAAGTCGGCCCCAAAGAGTAGTCGGCCTCCCGACCGCTGCTGTAGGTCTGCCAGCATTTGTTGCGTTGTTTCAAGTGGACCTTTAAACACCCCAAACCCACCAACTCCACTGTCAACAAGGCGATAGACAGCATCGCGGTATGCCCGGTCTTTCCACCGCTCTGCATCTACTCGAGGCATAATTAGCCCGGAAACCTTGTACCGACTAACTGTCATGACACGTAAATTACGGTAATACATCAGGTTGACTGTGTAACACTGCAATTTTCTATCAGTCTATGCTGCCGGTTTTGTATTGGAACAATCCACCAAACACCGGCACATGTCAGTACTCACCATGCAACAGCGTAGCACGCCAGACGTGCAGGATCCTTCGGACCTTGAGCTCTTTCGGCAACTCGCCGACAGCGAGCCCGTTGCGCAGGCTGCATTAACCACGTTGTATCGAAGGTACTCACAGAGAATTTACACGTACTGCAGAAAGATTACCGCCGATAACGAGGTGGCCAGAGATCTTTTGCAGGAAACGTTCGTGAAGCTGTACGATAGCGGTAAACGTGGCAGAGACGTGGAGAATTTTCCGGCTTACCTAATGACGATTGCCCGCAATCTGTGCCTTAGCTACCGGAGTAGGCAACAACGCCAGTACGTGCCTGTAGAGGACTTCCATCTTACGGTACGGGATGTTCCATACGACCAAAAAGAACTGTTACAACTTATACACACTTCACTTGACCTGCTCCCCGACGATTATCGCGAAGCATTTGTCTTACGGGAATACAACGGCCTTGCATACAACGAAATAGCCGAAATCATCGGCCAGTCACTCGATGTTGTGAAGGTGCGGATTTTCCGTGCGAAAAAGCGATTACGCGAAATCTTAGCCCCCTACCTTGCAGATATAAATCATAAGGCATAATCATGTTAAACGAAAACTTTTCCGCGTTTACACCTGACGAAGCGCTTCACGCATTCATGGATTGCGAGCTTGATGTATCGCAAGAGCAGCAATTGTTTGATGAGTTGGCTGCAAACCCGGAACTGCGTCGCGAAATGAAAGATGTGTTAGCGATTCGAAACTCACTTCTACACGACATGCCGTCGCCTCCCGATGCGGTGGAGCTTGGGTTGCTTAACATGATCGGAAACGGATCGGCTCTTGGCTCCGCTTCTGCACACACCGCCAGTGCGGTAAGTGCATCAAGCAGAATCGTTGGGTTAATGCCGGTATTGTATTCCCTGGGAGGAGCCATAGCTGGATTTGCCGTTGCATTTTTCTTATTCTGGGATCAAAACAACACTGCCACGCCAGGAAACATCGGAGCCTCGTACCAACCAGGTCCTTCTGAACAGTCTTTGCCTACTCAGCAACCGTTGAACGTAGTGCTACAGGCGCCTACAGATACCATTTACTCTGTTCGTGTGGTTCGGCTTCCAGCGAGTCCGGTAACAACAGTTCCTCAGGAAGGGGCTTTGGACCAACTGTCCAACACGCATTCCTCAGTAACATCCAACGAAACAACACACAGTAGCGCTGATAGATTACTGCTGCCCACACGGGAGAACCATCTTCAGGCTGTGAATTCGATGGCACTTCGATCATCGGGAGTACCACTTTCAGCAAAACATGCTGGTTATCTGGCCCAACCTAACGACCTCGGTGGTGGTACCCTTCGTTTGCGTTCCCTTGCTTCAGGCCTGCCCGCTAACGAACCAACACCAGAATCTGTGCAAAGTGCCGTACTTCCAAACACCTCGTTTGCATTTATCCTCCCGTTGAACCAACACAACAGAGTTGGTGTTGAAATGGGCACAGAAAGTTTCCGACAACAGTTTTCAATGGTTGATGACGACGGACGCAAACAGAATGTACTTCAGACACCGGTGCTCTTCTGGATAGGCGGTACCTATGAGTATATCGGTCAGGACTTCTGGATTCCCGGACTCACTCCCTACGGCTCGGCAACTTTGGGTTATGCGTATTCTCAAGGGCCTGTTGTACGCGGAACGGTTGGCCTGTCGTATAATCCAGTTGGACCACTGCGCTTTATCCTTGGCCTTGATGCCTCGGCACTGGCATACCAACATCAATCACAATGGTTCACGAGTAACAAATGGGGACTCTCGTACGGTCTTAGTTTCGACATTCCGTAGGCTTATGAAATTCAACTCGATACTCACGCTCGCCTGTTTATCTGGTACTCTACTATTCGTCGGCTGCGACTCTCCGATGTCGCTGGACGTAAACAGAACTACATGGTATGCCGATGGTGCCGTGCATCCATCACGACTTCAGTTTTTTTACTACTTCGCGGACAGTGCCTACGAGGCGATTGTTACCGACACCAGTTTTTTGAATCAGATCTGGATAGAGCGATCACAGTCTCCGTGGACAATTACTGTTCCACAATTTCTCTTTCAACTACCGAGTAGTGTACGAGCCACATCAACAACATCGCCTCTCGTACGGTCTTTCTGTTTTGGATTTGATCAACATCCGGTTGACGGATTGTTCAGGTCGTGCATCAACATGAATTCTTGGCTTGAAGGCGAGTTTATCGAGTCGAACCTTACGGTTTCGCCCTTCCATTGGATGGCAAACACATCAAACCGCCAGATTCTGATTGCGTGGTATAAGCCGATAGACAACAACCTGCTAAAAGGGCGCATCGTAATACGAGTACAAGACCCTGTTACGTACAGGCTTGTTTCGTACAATGCGTTGCTGACACTTGAATACTAACTGCTTTTAGACCTTACGGCTCGTTGAATGGTCCATCGCCTTCAAATTCTTGAATGAGGTCGCGATACGAGTCAGGTATTCTTTCGGGAACATTGGTAGCGGGATTCAAATGCACCAGTACGCTTTTTGCAGCCGCGAGTAACGTACCGTTTTCATGACGGATAACGTGTTCGAAACCGAAAGAAGAGTTTTTCACAAACGACACTCTGGTAAACACAGTGTACACATCGTCGAACTGTGCAGCCATGAGATAATCAATTTCAGTTCTGGCTACAACAAAACGATGTTTGGTTACAAACGATTGCCTGTCGATTGGCACCCCGAGATCCCGGAAATACTCAATCCGAGCAGCTTCTAGCCAGTACATGTACACAGCATTATGTACGATGCCTTGCCGATCTACATCATACGACCGAACGCGGCTATGAAGTCGGTGATTGAAGGTTATCCCGTTTATGGTGGTTGGGCCACGCTCAATTGTGGCTTCGTCTTTGTCTGCAGGAGTCATGGTTGCGAAAATACTACGTTCCCACCACTACACGTTCGACTGCTTCTGCGGCCATCAAAACATCTGCTGTACTTATTTGATGATAGAAAACTGCCCTCATCACTCCGGGATAGATTGGTGCAACGCGCACACCACATTCGGCCAACTCCGACACAAAGTCGGCATCGCTTAATGGCACCTTGAACAGTACGATGTTGCTTTGTACTCGCCACGCTTCAATCTGTATCCCGGGAATATTTTCCAATGCACTTGCAAACAATTCAGCATGTGAATGGTCAGCAGGAATGAGCGGTAAGATACTGTCCAATGCATACTGTGCTGCGGCGGCTAACACTCCTACCTGTCTCATACCCCCGCCAAGCATCTTCCTCCACCGGCGTGCTGCATCTATCTTCTCCCTACTGCTCAGAATCACAGATCCTGCCGGCGCGCCCAGCCCTTTGCTTAAACAAACACTCATTGTTGAGAACATCGTCCCCATCACATGGTATGGAACATCCAGCGCCACACAGGCATTCCAAATGCGGGCACCATCGCAGTGTAGCGGGATACCAACGGTATGGGCAAGGTCGCGAAGCGCCTCCAGGTATTCCATAGAAAGCACCGTTCCACCAAGTCGGTTATGCGTGTTTTCAACCGCTACCAACGCTGTTTTTGGGTAGTAGTAGGCCGATGGTCGGATTGCATCCAGTACCTCATCGAGGGGCAGCTCACCATTGGATGTTGGGATACCCCGAAGCTGCACACGACTGATGACACTGGCTGCTCCATTCTCATAATGAAAAATGTGCGCATTGGCATCGGCAATCACTTCGTCGCCTGCACCCCCGTGAAGGGCTAAGCAAATCTGATTTCCCATTGTTCCACTGGGAACAAAGAGCGCCGCCTCCATTCCAAACATAGCTGCAAGACGCTCCTGAAGAGCATTTACAGTTGCGTCTTCACCATACACGTCGTCACCTACACGAGCCCTAGCCATTGCCTCCAACATTTCGTCGGTAGGCACTGTTAATGTATCGCTTCGTAAATCAATCATTCTGCGAAACTATGGTACTACGGGTAGCAACGTTCGCACACTTCCTGTAAAATTGTTAAGTGCAATGCCATACAAACCTGGAACACAGAACACGTTGCCCGGAATAACGATTGGACTGTTCACAAGTAGTCCATTTGCATAGTAAACTTCTCGTCCGGATACATCGGTCACGACAACCGATTGCACAAGACCGTCCGATGTAACCATCACATACTGTCCGGAGGAAACTGAGTATGGAAGGGGCTGTACCATGGATACTGCATGAGACCTTGTTCCCACGGAAGTTGCAACGAATGTTCCTTGTAGTCGCATCGAGTTTCTTTCGGCAATAGAATTCGACTGGAAGGCGAGCTGTTTTGTGTCACTGCTGTTAATTCATTGTGGACGATATTCGACGGAGAATTCATATGTTTTTCCGCCTTCTACTGCTATCGGGAAGGCATCAAGGCCGGCTGTTACTCGGAACGGTTTGTCATCGGCAAAATCATCACTATTGTACCCACAAATCACGAGCTTATCCGGTGCCACATTCTTTATTGTTAGCTCTTTTCGATGCCACTTGCCATCACAAGGAACCAACCACTGGGGGTCTGTAAACTCAAGCTGAGGGTGACTACTCTGCACCGATACAGCAACGGTTGAAAGTGTGTAGCACGGCGTAATAAACTAAAGCGTGTCCACTATCGAAGGAACTTGTGGACCAGTGGCACACACTGTAAGAACCACCGATTCATTTCGGTAAAAGTGTAAACGAAGAAGGAGTGACCGTGAATATAGATGGATTGTTCTTTGCTACTACGTTTTCAACAATCATGCTCATGTCAGGATGTTTGTTCGTCGCTTGAAATGTAAAACACTTTTCTGCTTCGGGATGAAGATTACCAAAGCTGTATTGCTGCAGCAACGTGTTCATGGCTACGGGATGATGTGTAAAGGTGCGCTTGATGGTTGATTCAACTCCAATCTGTATAACAATGGTTGCACGTGAAGGGAGTAATGGATTTATAACGTTCAGCATGAACTTGATGGCCAATGAATCGGTTTGACTCGTTGAAACGAATTCATAGTTTGTACTCTCCATCACGGTAACCCCCTCGAATACCGGAGCACTCCGGAAGCGGCGTCTGAACCACTGCACGCACCGTTCTGTTACCACACCCATTAACACTGTCTTTAACCGCTATCATGTTGTCACACTGCGAACTGATGTCTAGTCCCACTACTGATGAATACGCCCGCCCCGTACCCAGACCGTCAAGAGACCCTTGCGTCCAAGCCATCCAGCGTATTGAATCCGATATGCTCTTTATTGCCTGATCACCGGCTGACACCATTGATCGAAGTGCTATGTATTCTGTACCTTCAATGGGCGTCCATGGTTCACTATGAAAGGCATGATCAATTGAACGATTATCAAAAAAAATTTGTGATGTGTCGGATGCCTTGCAAACGAACCTCAACGTATTGTTGTTACCATCAGGTACATGAAATCATCCAAAATGAGTCCAACGATCGGTTGACGGAACAACTGTAAACGATGGCATACCCGTTTCTAAGGATACATACTGCGGATATGCAGGAGTGGACTTCAATTCTTCCGGACTTAATAATCGCACCCACGACTTGCCGTATTGTCCACACAAGGCAGGCTTGGACGTCTGGTACGCGCTTGTTTCCGTAACAACCGTGTCGAGATAACTGTCCCCTTCCTGCAGCGTTGCCACCAAATCGGCTGTTTGTTACGATGCACGCCGACGCCATACCGCCATGTTCCCATGAACAGCAAGAATTCTAATGATGTCACCATTCATCGTGTCAACGTGCTCAGGGGTCAGATTCGGAAACACGCGCGAAGTTGTGTACAAAAATGGCACAGTAATGAACTCCGTACCTGCCATCCGAATTGGGAGCATCACATTGTACACGGAATTGCGAACGGTAAACGCAGGCATTGATGTAGCACTGGTTGGCGGAATTCACTCTGACATTCGCAACAAGGCAATCTGAGTATGACCACTGACAATAGAGATGGGCTTATATGAAACAATCAACGTACCGCTTGGATCTCAACTCCACATACGTAGCTGTTGATCGTTTGGTACGGGCTTCAAAAGCAACACTTCTGAACTCTTAAGTGTTGCTGTACAGTGTCCGCCAGAAACATGCAACAGCGTTTCTCCGGTAATGAGTGGCATTGGACTGAACACATCTATATGCGTTTTTATCCTGATCTGCAATGACCACTGTTCGCGCTGAAGCAACGTTGCCGCTATCATATTCTATCTGCATAGGCATTCATTGTGCGATACTGGTAGCCCCATGCTGATATTGGCAAATGAGTCGTAAGCTCGCCATTTCCATTCCACGCTTGATAGATATGCACTTGTATGGGTTAATCTGCTTGAAGTCGGATTCCATATCCTTGTGCTGTTCCTGCACGGTTCGGCATCAAGCCTATAGGAACAGCAACCTTGATAATCTCATTGGGCTTTACCCGAAACTCTCTGTTGATTGTTACACCGCGATTAGATAAAGCATCTGTGTTCACCCGCACACTGCACTCCTCGGCACCCGCTACGTACAGGATCATTGGCGTAGCTAATGGTTTTTCGCTGGTGTGCGGCGTTATCTGAGGGAATGTAACAACGTCCTCGTTACCTGCGAGGGCGTGCTGCGCTTGGATAGTAAGCGGAGATAAATGCGTATAAACAAATAATGCGAGCAGAATCCAACGAATCATGATAACCTCTCACGATACACGATGAATGTGAGGACGGTTAAACCTAACAACTGCAACCTGATGCTATGCCCGATGCATTGAGTTGGAATACTATATTCAACCGTGTTCGACATACAGTGGGAAATCTCCAGCGTCAGAGCAACCGTTATTGCGATGTTACAGCCAATTCGACAAAAGCTATCCATAGCAAAAGCTATACCCAACGGCAGCGAAGGTGTTGAAATGAATGGCTTTGCTGAGTTGATATGGCTCATGAGATGTACGGGTGCTGACCTACGAAGAGTTCCGTTTGGTAAATCAACGTTCTAAATCAGGAACGGAATGTCTCCATATCAACGAGTTCACTGCAGGCTCGTCTGTTTTCGTTGGTTCCGGAACCATCGGTGTCAAGCCTTCCCACGCATATCTGTTGTTCACTTAGACAGCGTTACGGTGTGAGTGCAACAGTGTACTGAGCATCGAATGGTAGCTTTTATGCAGGGACAAGTGTGCAAACACACAGGTTGGTACGAGTATGATGGATTTAACTAACAGCACAAAAAGTATAAACACTGGATCCGTAGCGATTCAGACCCTTTCGTGCAGTACACCGTCTTCTCTTCGACGATGCATTGCTGAAGCTATCGGAATACATAACATTCCGGTTTCCAAATCGGAAAATCCTTTGATCCTGCTATTGTTGTTTTTGAATCAAACACTAATGGTGTGCCTGGGTTTCGTATTACGGCAAACAAAACTGAAACTATGTTGATGTAACTACACTGCTAATGTGCACCATTGAAACAGAAGTCCACTTCCCCGCTCACGGACTGTGATCAAAGCAAATAATAACACCATATGAAAAGTAGCCTTGATGTTTGTATCTGCGCCAAGACTCTTCGAAAGCTCGAAGGCATAGCAGACTCACCTCCAAGTATTCGTGTGTAGAGGCATAGCCTTATGACCTATACCTTGTGGCACATCCTCCGTTTACACGTCAGTGAGATCGCGGATTTCTGCCGTAGTTGCACTGACCAATTAATTCCGTTATGTGCTGAATTTTGGCAGGAAAAATCTGATCATCCTACCTTCGCAATATTTTGTTACCTGCCGGCGCACTGAATACATGAATTTTTTACGGATATGAGCATATCATTTACACCTCAATTTTTATCCTGGGCAGCTCTGCTACAGCATAACTACGCAACAAATCTTGAAAAGCCTTGGCTTATCTACATTGATGAACATGGGCACCAGGTTGTATGGTCGTATGCCGTTTTCATCGAAACAGCCCAACGGCTTGCCACGTTGCTCACGAGCAAGGGTATCAGTCGGGGCCACCGCGTAGCAATTGCTGGGCATAATCACCCCGATACCATCCTGAGTTACTTCGCCTGTTGGCAGCTAGGCGCATGTGCGGTACCACTAAACATGACCGAGTCTGATGACCGATTAGCGTATATCCTTTCCGACAGCAACGCAAGCCTTGTACTATGCAGAACTGAGTATTTGCAGCGCGTACATCATCCTGTAATTATTGAGGTTGACACCGACAAAGACGATCCGGCATTCTACTCTTTGCTCCGTGCTCAAGCCCCTTGTCCGTTTTCGCTGGAATCTCGAAACGATCTCGATGCAGAATGCCTTATTGTGTACACAAGCGGAACAACGGGCAATCCGAAGGGAGTTGTGCTCACACAAAAGAATCTGTTTGCCGATGGAGCTGACATTGCCGAGTGGCATGGGATGAATGCGACATCCAACGTAATGTGCGTTTTGCCTGTTCACCATGTGAACGGAACCATTGTTACCCATGTAGCGCCCTTCATTGCTGGTTCACGGGTTGTCCTAAACCGAAAGTTCTCGGCGAATCGGTTTTGGGATATTGTCCATGACGAAGGTGTAAACATTGTAAGCGTGGTTCCTACGCTTCTTGCTTTCCTCCTGGAAACAGAGAAGACTCCTGTGGGTGCCCTTCCTAGGCCCTTTCACATTATTTGCGGTGCGGGTCCCCTAACGGTTGAGCTTGCCGCTCGTTTTGAAGAGCGTTTTGGTGTTCGCATTATTCATGGCTATGGTTTGAGTGAAACCACGTGTTACACGTGCTTTTTGCCACGCTCATTGTCGGCTGACGAACACAAATACTGGATGCGCAACTTCGGTTTCCCGAGCATTGGAACTGCTATCCCTTGTAACGAAATGGCTATTCACAATGAGCATGGAGAGCCATTGCCAGCCGGTGTGCGTGGAGAAATTGTGGCACGAGGAGCCAACATTATGAAGGGATACAATAACAATCCCGAAGCAAATGCTCGCGCTTTTGAGTTCGGTTGGTTCCGATCTGGCGACGAAGGATTCTACGAGGTTGACTCAAGCGGAACCCCTTACTACTTTATTACCGGAAGGCTAAAAGAGCTTATCATCAGAGGTGGTGTGAACATTGCACCATTGGAGATAGACGAAGTTATCAGTAAAGCACCAGGAGTGCGTGCTGGAATCTGCGTCGGGTTCGAGCATGATGTATATGGCGAGGAAGTAGGGGCGCTGGTTATTGCATCTGCCGATACTCGCGAAGAAGACATCTTGTCGTACTGCAAGGAACATCTACCAGAGCACAAGTCTCCGAAGGTTGTGTTATTCACGGACGAACTTCCCGTAACAAGCACGGGCAAGTATCAACGCAATAAGGTTAAGCACTTGTTCGCACCGTATCGCACAATAACAAAGAAGTAGAACTATCGTAAGTCTTTAGCGCGGATGCCTGCTCTTGGCATGTAAAACTCCGTTTGCCGGGTAGTTACTTCGCGCGGATGTTTCATTCCAGGTGCAAACGTAGCCCGAATCACCCAACCATTACGAACAACAACAAGTTTTTGGTCAGGATGATCTATAGAAGGGTGAGTATATGCAAGCTCATCTACAATATCCGGGGTAAGCCGACTCGAATCGGAAGGTATGAAAAAGTGAAAGAGAAAGTCTCGCTCTCGTTCGAGGTTTAGTTGCTGACTTTCAATTGCGTTTTTTGTGATTCGCTCCGCAGACCTTAGCATGAGCATGGAATCGTACTCTGTGACCTTTATGAAATACACCGATGCAGAAACACTTGTTGATGTATCAGAGAAAGAGTCTGTAATAGTATAATACGAGTCTAAGGTGCGATCGGAAAGGCGTAGCCAAACAAAAACTGCAGCTATAGCAAAGCCAAGAGACACAAGAATCGCAACAAAGATGTACGTTCGTTTCTTCATTACGGCAGGAGGGTAAGTATGGATTGTTGTCCACAAAACTGCAAAACTCTGTCTGCTAACATCATGGTAATCGCCATGCTGAAAGGAATTGCTATGTTATCGTCTAAACGCATGCGCACCGACGCTGCTTCGGCAATAGCAGCAGCAGCAGCCCCTATGGATCCCGCAACAACGTACGTCCAGGGAAGTGCATAGAAAATGGTAAAAAAGACAACAACACACCAAGCTGTTCCGACGAACGTGAGTGTTCCGGCAATGCTTTTATCCAGAAATGGTCTGCTGCGTATCCGCCGTCCGATGAGAGCGGCAAACGTATCACTAACGATAAGCACGGTAAATGCAGACACGCCAACAATTGTCGGGAACACACCCAGTGTGAGCGTTGCAGCAATTAAAACCCACGTTGCGCCGGTTAGCGCAAAAGAACCATTGACTGTTTCATGTTTTCGAAGCAGCTTACCAAACACCTTCATCAGGACAGTACGTGATGGCTCATGAAAATGTCGCAGCACGTCAATAAGCCACGAAACAGCAGTCATAGCAACAAGTATCGTTATTCCGGTTGTATGCGGAATGTGAAGATATGTAATAGGTATGAGTAACGACGAGAGGTGGATGGACTTTCTCGCCAGTTCACTCTTGTAGGTTATCTCACCTACGACGCCGTTCATGCTAACTTCGCTCCCTTGGAACCAATGTTGCTATGAACACACACGTTTGGAAATCGCCCGCAAAGATTAACCTTGGACTGCGGGTTTTGGGGAAGCGACCCGATGGGTACCATAACATCGAATCGTTGTTTATTGCTGTTGATGTTTATGATCATATATCCATCACAGCATCGGAAACTCTGCACGTGTCGTGTTCTCCTGCCGTAACAAGCACTCCAGAAGAGAACCTTGTGTACAAGGCTGCATCGCTCTTCAGCACTTCGGCTGGTCTGAAAAATTTTGGCGCGAAGATACGAGTAACGAAACAGATACCAACGGGAAGTGGACTAGGAGGCGGCTCCAGTAATGCTGCTACAACACTGATTGCGTTGAATTCGCTTCATAACAACATCTTCAGTGAGCAGGAACTTTCTTCTCTTGCCTCTCAGATTGGTAGCGACGTTCCATTCTTCATGTGTGGAGGTGTTGCACTTGTTTGTGGACGTGGAGAGGTTGTGCGCCCGTTAGACCTTGAACTGCCATGGTCCATTGTTCTTGTAATTCCCCCCATACACATATCTACTCATGAAGCATACAGACGTCTGCAACTCTCTACTGATCATACGCCGCCTGCTTACCAGCTCCAGGACATTGTGCACGAACTCGTTCATCAACATCCACAACACGAACGCGACTTTTTTAAAATCCATCAGGGAACATTGATCAACGACTTCCACCACATTGCCGAGGAACTCCATTCTGAGATTGGAACGATCACCAAGCGCCTAATTCAGTCTGGAGCGGTGTACGCCTCGCTTAGTGGTAGTGGTTCGGCAGTCTTTGGTTTGTTTGTTAGTGAAAAAACTGCGCATCAAGCAGCTTCTGCCCTGGGTGATTTCCGCACGTATATTTGCCGCCCACTCAACAGACGGAACCCCGTATGAACATCCTGCAAGCATCTGCCGAACTCGTTCCCTTTGCCAAGGTAGGTGGATTAGCGGATATGTGCGGTGCCCTTCCCGGCGCATGGCAAAAACAAGGTCACAACGTTTTGCCCATCGTACCGCTGTATGGACACATTGACCTTGAGGCATTTGGAATCACGCGCACTGACCTTGTGATCACGGTTCCTTTGGGACACTGGACGGAGTATGCAACTGTGTACACCGGCTACCTGCCGGGTACAAACGTTGTCGTCTATTTCCTTCGGTCAGCCGAATACTTTGATCGTCCGGGTATATATGGATATCACGACGGCTTCGAGGACAACAACCGCCGGTTTATTTTCCTTTCTCGAGCAGCCTTCGAGCTGGCTAGAGCGCTGGATTTTAAACCCGACGTGATTCATGCACATGACTACCATACTGCGCCCATGATGCCAATGCTGCGCATTCACTATGGCATGGACCCGCATTTTTCACGAACGGCAGGTGTGTTTACCATCCACAACATGGTGTATCAAGGGGTGTACGAGCCCACATCAGCTATGGAGCTGTGTGGCTTTCGTCAGGAAGATTTTTACCCAGGCTGTTGGTTTGAGCAAAACGGTATGTTTAATGCCATGAAAGCCGGGATCATGTTTGCCGATAAGATTACTACGGTAAGCCCTACCTACGCGCAGGAGATACGGTGGACAGAAGAAGGGGCAGGTTTACAATCCGCCCTGCAAACTCGTGGTGCCGATCTGATAGGTGTTCTGAATGGAATCGACAACAACGTATGGAATCCTGCATCAGACCAACTGATACCCCTTAATTACACGGATTACTCATTCGAAAAAAAAGAATCCAACAAACGAGCTCTCCTGATGGAGTTGGGATGTTCCTTGGAGCAGGCGTCCGATGGACTACCGCTTTTTGGAATGGTATCTCGGCTTACGGATCAAAAGGGTCTTAACCTTGTTGTTGATGTAATCGAAAGTTTTGTTCGCAACCAGCGACTGCGTTTTGTACTATTAGGAAGCGGCGAAAAGAAATACGAGGAGTTCTTCCACGGTTTACAGAGCCGACATCCAAACATGGTGTGCGTTCGCATCGGGTACAACGAACCTCTGTCCCACCGAATTCAGGCCGGCTCTGATTTTTACTTGATGCCATCAAAGTTCGAACCGTGTGGTCTCACGCAAATGTTTGCTCTCGCTTACGGCACAATCCCTATTGTACGTGCAGTTGGCGGCCTTAACGATACGGTTGAAGCGTACGATCCGATTGCATTTACCGGGAATGGAATTCGATTCAATGCATTTTCGGCCGATGAGTTGTCGCGTTGTATTGATGCTGCACTACACCTGTACCGCCGAGAGCCCCATTGGACCAGCATCCGTAAAAATGCAATGGCCTCCCAGTTTACTATTGCGCATACTGCCGAACAATACATAGAGTTATTTCGGTGGGCGCAGGAACGCAAAGGAATTGTTGCAATCTAGCAACATGCACATTGCTGCCCACTCTAACACTCTACAAATATTTAATAATCAAGAGTGTTGTATCATCGTCTAATTCTTTCCGTTGACTGTGGTTGTGAACGGCTGCTGTCACAGCGTCAACAATTTTCGAGGCTGGCTCTGCGCGAACTGCACGGACAACATCCACTAATGCAGAAAGACCGAACTCGGTCAATCCATTTCTAGCCTCCGTCACGCCGTCCGTATATAACACTAAGGTATCGCCGCTATACAACGACCCAACACCACAACGATATTCCGGAGGGTGTGGAATAACACCAGCAACAATTCCACCTTCGGTGAGCAGTTCAAGATCATTGCCGTGAAGAAGAATCTGAGGGTTGTGACCGATATTGACGTACTCAATGCTCTGTAATGAAGTGTTAATTACACAAAGAAACATCGTTACAAAGACTTCCGGCTCTGTATTCTCGCATACGAGCTCATTCAATCGAGTGGCAAGTGTATGCAGCGGAAGATGCAGTCGTGCCAAAACATTTAGCGCCGCCTGCACATTTGCCATCAGGAGGGCTGCCGGAACTCCCTTGCCCGAAACATCGGCAATAGCAAACAACACGCGGTCTTCATCAAGCCTTATTACGTCGTAGTAGTCGCCACCAATCATTTTGCTGGTAGCCGCGCTCGCTGCAATGTCTAATTCGGGTGCAATGGAAACATCCACCGGAAGTAGTCCACGTTGGATTTGTGCAGCAATCTTCAGTTCACTTTCCATCCGTTGAACTTCCAACTCCTGCAAGTACAAACGCGAATTTTCAATAGCAACAATTGCTGTGTTGCCGATGGCTTCCAAAAAACTCAACTCGTCGGACGTAAACGGTAAGGCATTGAGTTTAGACTGAACGGCGATGGCACCACACACCCTTCCATGTGCCGTCATTGGCGCCACCATGGCTATGCCATGCGTTTCTAAGGCAGTCTTTGCGTCTCCATCTGGCATATCTGCCACCATCATGGGGAAGGTTGTTGACAGCATGATGTCTTTAATCTCATCCAGATGTAGTGCGCGGGCTGAACTCACGAAAACATCGTCTTCATCAATTGGTTCGGAAAGGTAAATGGCAAACGTGCTCACCATAAGCTGACCCATCAATCGGTAGCCGAGAATGCGGAGCAATTCTTCTCTATTTCGAGCACCGGTAAAGTCTCGGGCGCTCTCGAACAATGTTGTTACCAAAAGATTCTTGTGCTCAAGTTCCTTTTTTGCTTCCACGAGAGAAGCAACCATTGTGGCATTGTGTGCTGCCATGCCAACTAACAAACTCACCGCTTCGAGGTACTCCTGAACCCCTTCGTCTGCAGGAGACCTGTTGAACATTTCGCCCAGAGCCAGTACTCCAATCGTTTGATTCCCTGCGCGTAGTGGAACCAGAATGCGAATTCCGTGTGCATACAGCTCAAGGTGCTCAGTACGGTCAGGCTCGCACGTTTCCAATGTTGGACAATCGAAGCGTGGTATGAGCAAAATAGACCTGTTTTTCGGCAAGCAAAACACAAGCACGGGTTACACGCAACCTTCCCATCACACTCAAAACGGCAGCGTTGAGTACGGCCATTGCATCGGCATTTGTAATCTGTCGGCCCAAATCCAGCAATGAAGCCAATGGGAATGCTGTAGAGGCAGAGACTAATCCTGGTTTTGGTGGGCTTGACATAGCTGCAAATTATGAGAACGTAACGTTGCGAGCTTCGCAAGCGGACTTACCGTACATTTGCCCTATTCAATAAGCCAATACCAATGACTTGTGCGAATTGTTCTTACAGTCACAATACTCGTTTTCATAACATCGGCAGTGCGGGTGAACGCTCAGGGTGTTACCACCGGTATTCTCACCGGCGTAATCACAGGGCAAAGCACTGAGCAAAAAGCGCCACTTCCGCTGTCGTCTGCAACCATTCGTGCTGTGCAGTTAGGTACGGGCGCTACGTATGGCGCTTTCTCACGCAGTGGCGGAAGGTTCACACTACGGGGACTCCGACCAGGTGTTTATGAGGTAACTGTTTCGTATTTGGGATACGTATCAAAGACCATCACCGGAGTACGCATCGAAGTTGCCGAAACGCAAGTACTGGATGTTACTCTCGCTTCTGACGTAAAAACCACCAATGCCGTAACCGTACTGGCCGAGCGTGATGCTCTTGATGCTTCACGCACAGGCTCTGGCTCGGTGATTTCCGAGGCAACGATCTCTGCCGCACCAACAATCAACCGAAGCATCAGTGACTTTGCACGAATGAATCCCTATACGCAGCAGAGTGAAACGCCCGGCAGTGATGGACTTGCAGGTGTGAGTGTAATGGGAGTAAACTCGCGGTTCAACAATTTTCAGATTGACGGAGCGGTGGCCAACGATGTGTTTGCCATCGGAACAGCCGGTACTGCTGGTTCCCAGGCAAACAGCAACTTTGTTTCGTTAGATGCTATTGAACGCCTGCGGGTAAATGTTTCACCGTACGACATCCGCCAGAGCGGCTTTACCGGTGGTCTCATTAACGCGATCACGAGAGGCGGTACAAACGATTTCCATGGATCCGTGTTCATGTACGGAAGAAACCAGACACTCGTTGGTCCAAGCCCAGACGTGTACAAAGCCCCTTTCGAGAACTTTCAAGACTTCCAGTTTGGCGGTCGTCTCGGAGGTCCGATTATTCGCGACAAACTGTTATTTCACATAACATCGGAAGCACGGTTGCGTTCAACGCCCCTTGAAGTTGCACTCAACGACCCCAATGCTCTGAACAACTTTCCTGTTCCCGCATCTACCTTGGACCGCATTATTGCCATTAGTAAAAGCCGATACGGTTACG
>CAZGHI010000001.1:114428-116874 GCA_964525565.1 uncultured Hyphomicrobiales bacterium | reverse complement strand
ACACAACCTGCGGAATAACACTGTGAATGTGATTGCCCGGGTGGATTGGAACCTTGACGAAGCGAACAAAATTCAGCTCCGTCACAACTTTACCTATGCTATTCAAGACCGCAACCTCGTTCGAAACAACACTTCGTTTAGTCTGAGTAACAGAGCTAATGTCTTTGAAAGCATCAACAACCAAACCGTTGCACAGTGGGATGCAATCATCGGTACAACGATGAGCAACCAGATGCGCATATCATACACACATACTGCAGATCAACGCATACTTGGCACACCCTTCCCTGAGGTGCGGATTTCTGTTGGAAGCAACCAAAACGTTTTCCTGGGTGAGGAACGCAATTCGCAGGCAAACGGACTCAATCAGACAACACTTGCATTCACCAACGATTTCTCCGTGTTCGCCGGTGACCATACCATCACCATCGGAACCAACAACGAAGTGTATGGCTTCAACAATTTATTTATTACCGATTACTTTGGCACGTACCAATTTCCAAGTATCGAGGCTTTTGCCGACAGTACGGCCAACAGTTATCAAGTGAGTTATGCAAACCTTGCCGTAACAGGAACCGAACAACCTCGGGCCAACTGGTGGATGATGCAGGCCGGTTTGTATGCGATGGACGAATGGGAGGTAAATGCACAACTCCGGCTTACCGGCGGCATACGTGTTGACATACCAATTTTTCTCGATAAGCCATTTGAAAATCCAACCTTTGCACAACGGTTCCCTGGATACAGCACATCTACCGTCCCTGCTCGGGCCTACATGTTCTCTCCTCGATTTGGATTTAATTACGATGTGAGCAACAATAGAACCCTCCAGGTTCGCGGCGGTACCGGAATCTTCACCGGCAGAGTTGCCGCCGTTTGGATTTCCAACCAGTATTCGAATACCGGTGTAGATCTATACCGAGCACAGCTTGGCGTGTTTAATTCTCAGTCTCTCATCCTTGACCCCCAAACTGGTCAACCCGTTAAATGGGACCTTACAATACCTCCACCCCGACCAGGTGATCCCGGATACCCAGGGTCAGCAACAAATACTGCGGCAATTAATATCACCGATGAACATTTCAGGATGCCACAAGTGTGGCGAAGCACGCTTGGCACCGATGTTCAAATCATGAAGGGTTTAACATTCACTGTTGAAGGCATGTATGGGGCTTTCTTGAATCAGGTGGATTACGCAAACCTGAATCTTAGGCCAAGTAACAGGAAATGGGTGGTAGGGGGCGATACCATTATTGGCAGAAGTCCTGTTGATGGCCGTCCATTGTATGCGGGGACCAGCCCGGACTCCGTAGCAGCACCAGAGTTTACGCAGGTGCTGTTACTGCGATCGAGAGATGGCGGATACCAGTATAGCATCATGGGGCAACTAGAACTTTCGGCAGCCAATGCACTTCTTCCGGGACTCTCAGCAATGCTGTCCTACACGTACGGCAGGTCGGAAGACCTAAACTCCAGTGTTAACGCTACAGCAGGAAGTCAGTGGCAGTTCAATGATGTTATCGATCCCAATAACGCAACAGTCGGACGTTCCAACTTCGATGTTCCCCACCGCATCGTCTTCAATACATCGTATCGGCATGATTGGTCCCGTTTTGTTTCAACAACAATTGGCGTGTTTTACGACGGTTCCAGCGGACGGCCATATTCCCTGAGTTACATTCAGGATTACAACGGCGATAATGCCACGGGTGGAAACGATCTTTTGTACATCCCTCGTAGAGAAGACTACAATACCCGCGTTGTAATCGAACAGCCAACAGGTACTGACCTGCGAACCAAGGACCAGGTATGGGAACAGGTAATGGCTCTTATTGATGCAAATCCAATTCTAAAGGAATACCAGGGTCGGATTTTGCCGCGCAATTTTGTACGGGAACCCTGGCGAAACAGACTAGACATGCGCATCACACAAGATTTGCCCGGCCCGGGTACCCACAGGATTTCCCTAACCTTAGATGTTCAGAACGTGCTAAACCTTCTGAGTCCTTCATGGGGATTGGTGAAGTATGTTAACTTCCAAAGTTTCAATCTCTTTGGTCTTGCCTCAACAAACAACAATCCGTTCGATGCGCAAGGTAGGCTACGAATGACGTACTCGGAACCCGTTACAAACGGTCAGTCTGGTGTGTACATCGTAGATAACTTCTTTTCTCGTTGGAGGATGCAACTTGGCATTCGCTACTCCTTCTGAAATGAAAGCAATTGTTACCAAACTATATGTGCTCGTAGTAATCGTTTCCATTATCGGATGCGATGAAGATGTGCTCGTATTTCCCACGCCGCCATCGGCGTACGTTCAGTTCATTAACGTTACACAAGACATTGCCACTCTATCGGTAGTTGTGGATGCCAGTGATTCCGTTGATGTACCCCGTGGCAGCTCATCAGGATTTGTTCCGGGTACGTCATTCGTAGCCTACCTTGC
>CAZGHI010000001.1:110254-114418 GCA_964525565.1 uncultured Hyphomicrobiales bacterium | reverse complement strand
CAGGATTTGTTCCGGCAGCAGCAGGTAGGCCTGTTGGAATAATGCTAAAGCAAGACACATCACGTTTGCGCGACACGCTGTATTATACTCTTGGAGGTAGTGCACGTGTACTCTTGTTTACCCGCGGATCAAAAAGTAATGTTGTAGAGTTCCGCAGAGCAATTCAAGACACGACTCTACCTGCCGGGTCGGACCCGGTGATACGATTCACACATATGGCCCAGAATGTTAACCGCTTCTCCACTGTGGAGGTATGGATTTCCGGCGGCTCTAAGATTTTTGACGAAGAATTCGATCCGGGATTCACATCAACGTCGTACATTTCACTTCCCACCGGTACATACTCGTTTGAAATTCGTGAAGCAGGCACAACAAATGTTGCTGCACGTATCTCCAACGTGCAGCTAGAGTCAGGTAGATCGTACATGCTGTACACGTACGACGATGCACCGCCAGCGTTAGATATGGTTACCCTTGCTATTTTCTGATCCCGAGTTAACAGGATATCACATGAAGTCACTCTGTTTACTATTCGTTCTGCATTTCGTTGCCAGCACACCAACGTTGGCGCAGGATCCAATGCCAATATCGGAAGTTCGGAAATTGCCTTTCGGAACTACTGTAAGTAAGGTCGCCGGTAGGGTTTCTGCCTCGAAAGTGTTTCGGAACACAGCGTACATTCAAGATGCCACCGGTGGAATCGCTGTTTTTAACTCCATCTTCATCAACAACGTTACAATCGGCGACTCCGTTGTTATTGAAAATGCTGAGTTGGTGGATTTCCAGCCTCTTCCGGGTCAGCCTGGAACAGGTCTTACTGAACTGGCAGGCCCCGACCTTCGCTTTACTGTGATACCAGTAGAACGCGTTGTGCCATCTCCACGAACACTCACGATTCCAATCATTGGGGAAGGTGTGGAAGGACAGCTTGTTAGAATCCGACGGGTGCGGTTTGCCGATGCCGGCAAAGCTTTCCAAGCCGAGTCGAATTATACTGTATTCGACATCCAAGGAAACGACTTTGCTATACGTATTGACGGTGCAACCAACATTGCAACCAACTCACTGACCATCCCTGATGGAGAGGTAGATGTAATAGGATGTGTTGCCGGATTCCGTGGAGGTTACCAGATGTTTCCACGGTTTGCGGAGGACGTTGGGCTTGCTCCGGTAGAAGCGGATACTGTAAAGAAGTGGCGCACATTAGATGTTACGTCGTGGAATCTTGAGTGGTTCGGTTCTACGGACACTACGCAAGGTCCACGTGATAAAAACCGGCAACGCCGAAGCATTCGCCAGGTAATGGACAGCGTTCAAGCAGACATATATGCTCTACAGGAAGTGCTCACAGAGGAAGCAGCACGCTCACTGGCAGACTCTATCCAGGGTGAGTATGCGGTTCTGTTCACGTCTGAGATCCCGTCCGATCAAAAAATGTGCTACATATACAATACACAAACCATTACACCAGTGTCCAGTGGATTGGCCGTAAATGGCGGTTCTCAGGCGTGGGCAAACGGACGATTCCCCTACAGGTTTACATTCGATGCTAAGGTTGATGGTAAGATAAAGCGATATGTTGTTTTTAATATCCATGCCAAAGCAACCGGCCAAGGTACTGAGCAAGCCGACTATCAGCGTAGAAAAGCTGATGCAGAAACGTTTCACCAGTACCTGAAGGACTTTTATTCCGATTCGGCAGTACTTGTTGTTGGCGACTATAACGATGTCTTCACAATGAGCGTAGTTGATTCTTCTCTGCCCTCACCGTACAAGGTTTTTCTCGATGATACGGAGAGATGGTTCTCCCCAACGCTGGCGTTAGAACAAAGGAATCTGGCTTCCTTCATTGGTTTCAACAGAACATTTATTGACCACTGCCTCATAAGTACCGATCTTAATTCCTCATTCTACCGAACCTACTTAGAAGCACCACAAGCTTACTTATCGTCGTATTCTTCCACTGTTAGCGATCACCTTCCTGTTACCACGCGGCTTTATGTTGATGGTGTTGTTAGCGTAGAGCAAAGCAATGCTCCGACAGCGTTTTCGGTTCGTATCGCACCACTGCCTCTTGTTACCCATGGTACTGCTGAAATCACCATCCAGCAACCTGGCAACGTGAAGGCAGCACTTGTAGATATGAACGGAATTGAACACGTTCTGTACGAAGGTTATGCAGAGCCACAACTCATGGTACTCAATCTCCCAACGCAAAACATGGCAACGGGATTGTACACCCTAATCGTAACGGCCAATGACCGTTCGGTAAGCAAACCTGTTGTGATGATTCGTTAGCACATGATCACAGCAAACGTGGTCACGCATGTGGTCACGTGTAACAGTTGGACTCCAGCATTGCTAGAATGGCAATAGCGGCGGTTTCGGAACGAAGTCGTTTGTGACCAACACCAATGGGAGCTGCGCCTTCGAGCCGAAGTCGTTCACTCTCCGCACTGCTGAGTCCACCTTCAGGGCCAACTACAACCATCACGGGTTCGCTTTCAACGTTTTTAATCGGAGAACTTCCCGATTCCGAAGCCACTCCATACAGTAAATGGGCATTGAATGACTCTTTCGCCCATCGGAGAGCATCATGCAGAAGAGTTGGAGCGTGAATCTCGGGAAGCCACAGTCTCCCACATTGTGTAAGCGCAGCTATAGCCTTCGCAACAAGTCGGTTCGATGTTGTTCGTGCAAAGCCACTGTGGTCTGTTATTAAAGGAATGATATGTGTGGCTCCAAGTTCAACTGCCTTCTCTACTGCAAATTCCATGCGATCCCTGTTCTCCAGAACACCAATACCCAAAATCCGAGGCACCGGATAGGTTTCGCTCTCTACATGCATAACCTCGAAACGTGTGGCATCTATCATTCTGCATTCCACGGCTAAACCCAGCCCATTAAGGACACGTACACGTGTTCCAATGCGAATTCGCAATGCTCTGATGTGAGCCTGAACATCCGCCGAGGCACTGTAAATACCAGTGGTGGGAACCGTCGGATCGTAAACGTTATTCATTGTTGAGTTAATTTGCCTCCTGAATACAGTTACGCTAACATCACTTGTTATAGCATGGACCAGACCAACTACACGTGCATCCGCATTTCTCAGCCTCGTACCGGTGTGGGAGTAATTCAGTTGGATCGCGCAAAGGTACTCAATGCGTTAAGTCTGCAAACAATGGTCGAGCTTGTGCAAGCCTTCGAACAGTTTGATGCAGACCCCGATATCCGTTGTATTGTTATCCATGGTAACGAAAAAGCCTTTGCCGCGGGAGCCGACATCACGGAAATGGCCGACGCAAATTCTGTTACGATGCTCCAACGCGATCAGTTTGCACGATGGGAACGGATACGGCAGGTAAAGACTCCCATTATCGCTGCTGTGAGCGGTTTTGCTCTAGGTGGTGGATGTGAACTGGCAATGTTGTGCGATATGATTGTTGCCAGTACATCTGCGCAGTTTGGCCAGCCGGAAATAAATATCGGTGCTATGCCGGGTGCAGGTGGCACACAACGATTAACAAGGGCTGTAGGCAAAGCACTGGCAATGGAAATGGTGCTCACTGGCCGAATGATTAGCGCTGAACAAGCGCGCGAGGCAGGACTTGTAAACCGCGTTGTTCCTGTAGAATACTACCTGGACGAAGCTCTTGCCCTGGCCGAAGAGGTGGCCGGTAAGGCTCCCATTGCTGCGAAACTGGCAAAAGAAGCCGTTCTGAAAGCGTACAGTACAACGCTTGAAGGGGGCTTGGAATTCGAACGGAAAAATTTCTACCTGTTGTTTTCAACACAAGATCAAAAGGAAGGTATGTCTGCATTCATTGAAAAGCGCAATCCTACATGGAGGAACTCGTGACCCATCGCTACATATCATTTGTTGCTATAATTATTGTTTTCACGCTCTGTTCCCTGCCATGCCTATCATACGTACAGCAGGCGAAACAAACTACGAATAACGACACTCTGTTCTTGCAGGTAGTTGACTGCGCAATGCCACCTTTGGCTTTTAGTTCAATGGCAAGTGCATTCTCAACCGACGACTTGATCGCAGGCTTCATTGGCCTTGCACCAGGCGAAATGGCTACGGCGTTAATGAAATCTGCCATGGAACGCGTTAAGAAAGATGTGAATCCCGAAAGAATGCTGAAGGTGCGTCTG
>CAZGHI010000001.1:87735-110223 GCA_964525565.1 uncultured Hyphomicrobiales bacterium | reverse complement strand
CCGAACAGGAGGCACGTACAATTGTTACATCATGCACGTCAGAAGCAGGGTTTACCGATAAGTCTGTGTTCGATAAATTTCAAGATGTTGTAAACGACCTGGGGGGCATTGCTCAAAAAGAAGCCGTCATGCTCACTATGGAACTCCTTGGACGCTTTCTCCAAGAATCGGCAAAGGAGTTGTCTAACCTTTCACCCACTCAGCTAGGTTTTACCGAAAAATGACTGACTACACTACCATTCTTTATTCTTTGTCGGACGGTGTAGCCACAATTACTCTTAATCGTCCAGAAAGCTACAATGCAGTCAATGAAACACTTTCTGCCGAGTTGCTCCAGGCGATTACAGATGCTGCATCAGACTCAAACGTCCGCTGTGTTGTGTTAACAGGTGCAGGGAAGGCGTTCTGTTCGGGTCAGGATCTTAAAGATGCACCGTCAGGTGGAGGCAAACGTAACCTTGCTGACTCGCTTGAACGCAGATACAATCCTATCATTCGCGCAATTACCAGTCTTCCAAAGCCCGTTATCGCAGGAATAAACGGCGTTGCTGCAGGTGCAGGTTTATCGCTTGCGTTGGCAGCCGATGTTCGAATTATGAGTGCCTCGGCACGTCTTGTTGAGGCGTTTATAGGCATTGCTCTTATCCCGGACAGCGGTGCCACATATTTTTATCCGCGCATGATGGGGTATGCGAGGGCATTTGAGTACGCAACGCTGAACAAGCCAATTTCTGCATCCGAGGCACATGCACTTGGACTGGTAAACAGCGTTGTCCATCCTAAGGCATTCGCGTCTGCCCTTGCAGCCATCGCAGCCACGTATGCATCTGGGCCAACGCAAACGTTTGGTTATGTGAAGTACCTTTTGCAACAAGGCATGAGCCAAACACTGGACTCAATGCTCGAGTTGGAAAAAGAATATCAGCAACGCGCCGGCGACAGCGAGGATTACGCGGAAGGAGTCAAGGCGTTTATTGAGAAACGCCCGCCTGTGTTTAAAGGTCAGTAGTCATGGCTAAAAGCTCACGCACATTATACGAGCAACTACGGGAATCATCGGAATCTGAAACCATCGGAGCCGATACCACTCCTTCCTGGCTTCGTTGGTGCGTGATTGTTCTTGCTATTGTGGTCTTAACACTCCTTCTGCCAGGGGCAGGTGCAGAAGAAGCTAAAGGAGTTTACAACAACACATTGCTGGGTACCGTGTGGAGTCAAGAGACTGTGTTTGCTGACTACTCATTTCCGGTACCTAAAAGCCCCATTCACCTGGCAAAGCAGCGGGATTCTGCTCGGTTACTATCGCCTTTGGCCTTTACTGCCGACACAGCAGAAGCAATCAACAAATCTGATGCAAAGCATACCCAGCCAATTGTGAATGTGGACCGGGATAGTATAAAAGCAGCGTTTGTTCTACTCATTGAGCATAGTGGAAACGAACGGTTGGTACCTAGTTCAATGGTGAGAACACGTGACGAGGCCGGTGGCATGGCACCAACATATCTGTTCGATGCTGTGGAAACCGAGCGCCTTCGGAATGAAGCCGCCGCGTCCGTATCAACAACCCTTGAGATTGTTCGTAAAGGCGATCGCATTGTGAGAAAGGGTCAGCGACTTGACGATGAAACCATAGCCAGGCTCTCCGGCTATCGCAATGCAGAACATCTGCGGGCGAACGTAGGGTTCAACGTGTTTGCATTTGTTGGAAGCCTTGTACACGCAGCCATTATTATGGCATTCGTCGTTCTCTATCTCTACTTCCTACGACCAGTAAGTTACCAGAACATTGGTCAGCTCATAACACTCGTCTCGTTACCCATTGTGTCAGCGCTGTGTGGTTGGCTATCAGTACGTCTAAACCCCTCTCTTCCCATTGAGTATGCCATTGTGGTGCCGGCACTTTCCATGATTATCACAATCCTGTACGAAGAGCGAACGGCATTGGTGATTACAATGGCTATGAGCATTGCCGCTGGTGCATCACGGGGAGACGATTATTCCCTGATGATCGTACTGCTGGTTGGTGGCATCATGGGTATCTACTCGGCACGAAACATTCACAGTAGAACGCAAATATTTACTTCAATTGTAGCGATTTTTATTGGTTTGGTAATGGCAGTTCTTGCCATAGAACTTGAACGATCTGCACCTGTTGAGTGGGTATGGCCCAAAATTGTGATGGCAACTGCAAATGCTGTACTGAGTCCGCTCATAACATTTGCCATCATCATGGTCTTTGAACGTGTTTTTAACGTAGCAACTGACCTTCGTTTAGAAGAGTTCAACACCTTAAACCATCCGTTATTGAAATCGCTAAACGAACGTGCGCCAGGCACCTACCAGCACACGCTCGCTGTTGCACGCTTAAGTGAAGCTGCTGCGCAAGCCATTGGGGCAAACGTGCTCTTAACACGTGTAGGTGCGTACTTTCATGATATCGGTAAGATCGAAAAGAGTGAGTACTTTGTTGAGAATCAAATCGGCATTGATAATAAGCACGACCGGCTGTCGCCGAAAAAAAGTGCAGCCATTATCCGGCAACATGTTCAAGATGGTTTGGAGCTGGCACGTGAATACAAATTGCCCGAGCGCATTTGGAAATTCATTCCAATGCACCACGGGACCATTCTCATTTCGCATTTTTACACAATCGCATTGGAAGAAGCAGCCTCAACAAATGCTGTTGTTGATGAGCAAGACTTCAGGTATGCCGGACCACAGCCGGATTCCCGCGAAACAGCCATCGTAATGCTTGCAGATGCTGCAGAAGCACTGTCGAGGCTTGTGGATACATCACAACGAGATGCAATCGCATCAGCAGTTGAACGAATCATCGTGGACCGCATTACAGATGGTCAGCTCAAGAACACACCTCTTACAATGCGCGATTTAGATGCAATCAAAGACGCTTTTGTGAAAAATCTTCACGGCACAGCTCATCAACGTGTTCGATATAAGGGCGGAAGTTCATCCGCTTCTTAAAACCACAGTTTGTTCCGTACATGAGTGAACACAGTACTATTAGTGCATCAATGCTGCGCGACATCAAGCGTTTTGAACAGTCATTACTACTTGAAAGTGGTCTTAGTGCGAACACGGTGGCTGCATATCGTGCCGACGTTAGCAGATTCGCTGAATATCTGACTACTGTTCACATCGAACATTTTTCAAATGCCCAGCGGAAACACCTGCACGATTTCTTCACGCTGCTTACAGAGATCGGCCTACAACCATCCAGTCGGGTACGATATCTTGCTTCGATGAAACATTTGTACAGGTACCTAATTCAAGCAGGAAGAGCTACCGTTAACCCGGCAGACTCAGTAGAAATTCAAACTCAACGAAGAAAACTACCCAATGTATTAACTGTACAAGAGATTGAGCAAATTCTTCTGAGTACTGCACCGGATGAACACCGTGCAGTTCCCCCAACACCATTCGAGATCCGCGACCGTGCAATGCTGGAAACGATGTATGCCTGTGGCCTGCGTGTTTCGGAAGTCACCGGACTACATCAGCACGACATTCTCTGGGATGTTGATCTTGTGCGAGTACTCGGGAAAGGAAGTAAGGAACGACTTATTCCTATTGGATCAGCAGCACTAATGTGGATTAAAAGGTATCAGGAGGCGGCACGTGCATCGTTCGTGGGGAAACAGAATACGAACGATGTGCTCTTTTTGAATAAACATGGCCGCCGCATTTCCCGAATGACGGTTTGGAACATCATTCAACAGGCTGCGCAACGGGCAGGTTTAGAGAAACATGTACACCCCCACCTGTTCAGACACAGTTTTGCGACTCACCTACTCGAAGGAGGAGCAGATCTGCGGGCCGTACAGGAAATGCTAGGCCATGCTGACATTGGCACCACTCAGATTTACACCCACGTAGATCGTGAATATGTAAAAGAGGTACACCGCCTGTTTCATCCTCGCAATTCACGATCACAATCATGAAGTCTGTACTCTTTACAATAGCCATTGCCACAGTATGTGCAGCAGCTCTAGCCGATACTACTACAGTTGTGAGAACCGGTCTGGACAACCTCGTTGATTCTGATTTTGCCATGCTGCGTGGGAAAAACATTGTGCTTGTTTCTCATGCAGCGGCACGATCGTATCGCGGTCGTACTTCTGTTGAAGAATTTCAACAATCACCTTGGGTACAGGTACTTCGAGTATTAACACCCGAACACGGATTCTACGGCATTGAAAAAGCCGGCAAACACATCTCTGATGACACGGTCGGCACCCTTCCATTTGTATCACTGTACGGACAAATGCGTCGGCCACCGCAACATCTTCTGTCTGATGCCGACGCTGTTATCGTTGATTTGCAAGATATTGGCTGCAGGAGCTACACGTATGTGAGCACAATGGTTGAGGTGATGGAAGCGTGTGCCAAATTTCAGAAACCCCTCTATGTGCTCGACCGGCCCAATCCGCTTGGCGGCCAGGTTGTGGATGGTGTACTACCCGATTCCAACGTGAGGAACTTTGTTTGTAGAATTCCCGTCCCATATGTGCATGGCATGACACTCGGGGAATTGGCCTCGATGACAAATGCGAAGGGTTGGCTTGAAGCTGGTGAGAATGGTTTCCCCACTCAATGTTCACTGGTTGTTGTTCGTTGTAAAGGTTGGAAGAGAAAAATGAAGTGGGACGAAACGGGATTGCCCTGGTACCCAACATCTCCAAACATTCCATCTGTACACAGCGCCTTCGGCTATGCCATCACCGGCCTATTGGGTGAATTAGGCTGGTGCTCCATTGGCATTGGAACCACCAGCCCCTTTACCATTGTTGGTGCACCTTGGTTCCGACCCGATACTTTGCTGGAAGCTCGACTGTGGAAAACCGGCGTTGTTCCCATGTATGGGTCGTTTCTACCTGGAAATGGTATGTTCAAGAACCAGCATTGTCATGGATACATCCTGAGTTGCGGGCGCACAGTTTACCCATTTTCTGCTGCGCTCGCTTTGATGGTATCTGTACGCGATGCCGATAGCATTGCGAAACGTGCTTGGCCGGAGCGTCAGTCGCTGTTCAATAAGGCAATAGGGAATGCAAACCTGGTGCAACTACTTCGCCAGGGTGCTTCGTGGCAAACTCTGCATCAGATTAGCCGACTCCATGCAGAACGTTTCCTGGCCGACAGATTACCTTATCTCCTGTACTGACGTAGTACATTCCCTATGCGAACAAAACCGAGACCAACTGAAACAGGTCTTGTACGAGGGTCTGCCGTGTCGTAAAACACATGATTGTTGCGAACAACGAGACCAACAGAGCCACCTCCATCGAGGTTTATGGCATTGTATGCACCTAGCAACCGAAGGATTTTGGAAAGATCTGCAAGTGTTGCTCCGCGCTTCCCCCCCCCATTCCTGGCGGGCTCCACTGCAACAATGATAAGTCGGTTACCATTCCGATCCGTTCCTAGCGCTGATCTAGCCAAGGCGTTGGTGATAAATCTCCGTGATGTTACTCCCTCCCTTCCTGCCTCGTGCTTTGCTTTACCATTTCGTATCAATCGCGGAGTGCCACAAACGGCATTCATAAAACGGGTATTACGATACACGTTTGTGGAAAAGTCAAGTCGAATTGTGTCGCCTGGATGAATGCGCGCAGACAGATCAACCGCAGCTGAGTCGAATGGGAACGAAAGAATACATCCTCTAGTTGGAATTTCCACAGTTCCCGTATCAATGGCTACTACGACGCATGCATAAGCGCGGTTTATCGCCGGCTGTGCAATGTACCTACATGCAATTTTCAGTGAAGAGTGTTCTGCGCTTGCCTCGCGTTTTGCTCGAATAATATCGTTACGTAAGGATACACTATCAATACTGGCTTCTGTGCTATCAGAACCCAGCATGGTTCTCTCGAGCATTGCGTCCGCAACCGCTTGTTCAATTGTTTCAGTGGAAACGAATGGAACCGTACCCCCACCAAAGGCATTGTACATCACAACATCCGTCGCTGATACCCTTCGGTTAGTGCTTGCAATAGGAAACGACTGTCCCGCAACGCTTGCATACCCCAAGATTCGGAAAGTGTCAATGAAGAGTTTGTTGTCTTTGTCGAAGAATGCGCTCGACCAGTTTTTATACGGCACCAACTCTACCACTTCGCCATCAATCACACAAGGACCAATTGGTGAATTGCGTCCCGAAGCCCAAAAGTTTGCATTTATAAGCGCAAGAACTTCATTCCCCGAATTCTGCTCATAACGCGCTGCCATCTCAGTAAGACGTTCGCGACCTGTCGCATGATCCTTTGCCTTAATCACACGTGGCGCTACATCGCGGGAAGTTCTGTCCATAACAACGGCATGGACAATTTTTCCCCTCATACTGTACTTGGTATATCGGACACCAGGTGCAATGGTTTCTTCGGAAAGAACAACAACAGCCTTCTTTAATTTCTTTGCTTTGGGCTGTCGTGCACCAAGTGCCGGTGCACCCATAAACATGAACAGCGCCAGTGCCAGTAGGCATGCGGCTCTCCGGGAATGAACAGATTCTATCACAAATACAACTTACGAGAGTTCGTAGCTTTGTGTCGCCTATGAATACGCTTACCTTAGATTTACACTCCGGTGTTGCCACCATCACGTTAAACCGACCAGATAAGCTTAACGCTATTAACAGTGAGCTCCTTAGTGAACTCGAATCCCTTTTACGAGATTTGGAAGCAGATACGAATGTTCGCGCTGTTATTGTAACCGGGTCAGGTAAAAAGGCTTTTGCGGCTGGTGCAGACATAGCAGAGTTGCACCAGCAGACTGCGCATACGGGCAAGAAGTTTGCCGAGCAAGGTCAGCACGTGTTCAATATGATTGAGCAGCTAAGCAAGCCCGTGATTGCGGCAGTTAATGGGTTTGCTCTCGGTGGTGGCTGCGAACTGGCAATGGCATGCCACCTGCGATTTGCCGGAGCACACGCAAAACTAGGATTGCCTGAAATCAGCCTTGGCATACTTCCTGGCTACGGAGGCACGCAACGAATGCCACGGCTTATTGGTACGGCAAAGGCACTGGAATACATTCTGAGCTGCAGCATGATAGATGCAAATACTGCACTACAGATCGGGCTTGTTAATCGTGTGATCGAACAAGAACTGCTATTGTCCGAAACACAGTCGTTTGCTGAAATGGTAGCTAAACGGCCAGTACATTCTGTCAAAGCTGTCCTCCGCACTGTACTAGGTGCCCGTGAAACTACCGTCCCACAGGGACTACACCTCGAGGCAGATGCCTTTGGCACTCTCTGTGGAACCGAAGATTTTAAAGAAGGTACAGCTGCTTTCCTCGAAAAACGCGAAGCGATCTTTACCGGTCGGTAAATGCCTGTTTGGCTTATAGATGCCCTCTACAATGCGATTGTGGTTCCCACAATTCGTTTACTGTTGCTCGTTGGCACCTATTTTCACCCAAAGCTGAAACGTCGTGCGCAAATAGCAGCATCCACAGACCCGCTGCCTAACCACTGTTATTGGTTTCACGCTTCTTCCATGGGTGAATTTGAACAGTTGTCACCCATCATCCGTGAAATCCACTCCTTCCGACCGGATGTTCCAATTGTCGTGTCGTTATGGTCGCCATCCGGTTATACTCGGGCAAAATCGCATGCCCAAGTTCATAGGGTAATATTATTGCCTGCTGACAGCCACGCGAACATGGTTAATCTTGTCAGGGAGTTGAACCCTCTGTGTTTAGTTGTAGATCGTTACGACCTGTGGCGCAACATGACGGTTGCCGCAAGCGCCCAAAAGGTGCCGATAGTTGTTGTAAACGCAACATTTCCCGGGTATGCAACCATTCGACTTCTGCATGCCTGGATAGCGGATACATACTCCCGGTGTACAACAATTTTCGCTGTTACAAACGCCCACGCTCAACGTTTTCAGCAGCTCCTGCCACGTGATGGCATTACGGTTAAATTCTTGCCAGATACACGAATTGACGAGGTCGTCGCACGTGTTGCCCAAAATCGCTCGTCAGCGCACCCACTATTCCGGTCCGACCTGTTTACCATTGTAGCAGGCAGCACGTGGCCAACTGATGTTCGCCTTCTCCACGCTGCATTCGAATTATTGCGTCTTGAACTACCTGAGGTTGCTCAACGATTGCGACTCATCATTGTACCCCATGAGCCATCGCAACAAGCTGTTACTTCCATCAGGAAACTCTTCCATGCTCGAACCCCTGCAGAATGTTCTTCAGACTATAGAGGACATATTGTGGTTGACACTGTTGGCCATCTTGTTACTCTCTATGGAATTGCCAACGCTGCTTGGGTGGGAGGGGGCTTTGAAGCAGGTGTTCATAGCACTACAGAGCCTGTTGTATATGGGCTGGAAGTAGCGTGTGGACCCAAAATTGATAAATCTGCCGACGCACAAGCCTACGAAGACCTGGGAGTACTTACACGAATTGCTCGGAAAGAAGAGCTAGTTGATTGGCTCAAAACAGTAATTCAGAGAACGCAGCCAGCTCCTGCCACCAATCGCGCACTGTCATATATTCATTCAGCACTGGGTAGTTCCAGGGTTATCGCACAATATGTAGTGGACAGTGGAAACTGCGCTGTCGAGTAGTAACGAGAACCGTATATATGCCCGACGGCAGTCCAGTTACATCTATTTGCCTTTCGGCGCCGTGTGCTATTTCTTTAACGGTTTGACCCAGTTCGTTGATAAACCGAATGCTAGCTTCTGAGTGCTGTTCGAATGCAATTGTTACAACGTCGGAGGCAGGATTGGGAATTATATTTACATTCTGCTCCACATCTTTTGTAGTGAGCACCGACGTGCTTCTGGGGGGAGTAAGCTTTAATATAAACTGCTTCAAATCATCACTGCTCACGTACACAGAGCCATCGGCTGAGACAGCGATTCCCACGGGACGAGCCCATCGTGAAGCATTATTCAAAGAATCAATTACAAAGTTTGTACAAAAATCAATTTCAGCATTCGCTATGGTATCTGCATCGTTGTCAAAAGAAAGAAACACTACCTTCGATCCACTAATTGGTGATCTATTCCACGAACCACGTTGAGCCAAGAAAACACCGTTCTGGAATTCCGTCGGCATTCCACTATGTGCGAAAGCAAGCTGCATTGGCGCGCAGTGAGCGGTTATGAGTGCTGCAGCCGGCACCATGCTCTCAAGTAGTGTTGAGTCTGTTGAAGTTAACGGTAGGATATCACGGTAGTCGCTATGTTCCAGATTAAATACGTTTTTATCATGGTATGCAAACGGATATCCGTAGAAACCGTTTTCTCGAATAATATCAACCCACTCTGGTGGAATATTGTTTCCTTGTAGGTCACTGCCATTATTTGCCGCCCACAATCGACCTGTTCGTGGATGAACAGTTAGTCCTACAGCATTGCGAATACCATGCGCATATATTGTTCTGTTAGATCCATCCCAGTCATATCTTTCTATTAGAGCTCGAAGTGGCTCTCTGTCAGCGTTTCCACGCGAACCACCACTTAAGTATATTTTATAATTCACCGTGTCAACAGCTACCGTCCTTGTTCTATGATTACCTCCTGTTTGACCTTGTTGACTTGTCTTATCAACGACTACTGCCATCTGATCAAAAACATAGCCACCACCTGAGCTTCGCCAGCGTTTTGTAATGCCGCTCTCGCTTCCAACGAACATCGTGTCGCGGTAAAAAACAATCGAAGAAGTATAGGCCGGGACAGTTGCAGCAACAACAGCTTGATCGGCGACACCGTCCCTATTTGCATCAGGCAAGGCAAGAATAGTATTGCCATTCATGTTCGCAACGTAAAGGACGGAATCAGGTCCCCATGCCAGAAATCTCGGCTTTCTCAATTCTGTCCCAGCATAAAAAATGCTGGCTGTCCATCCCTGAGGAATGTAAACATCATGGGTACCCGGGACAATGTTTACTGATGAAAACGCGGGATGTACATCAATCACCGCACGCTGTAATCCACTTCGTACAACTGGCGTCCATGAAATACTCTGTGATGTTACGAATTGCACGGCACCGTTGCCAAAGAATAAAAGCGTTAGCACAATAAAGGCATATACAAACATTGTGGCACTCCGATTACAAAGAGAGAAGCCCCCTTCCAAAAATATCGGAAGGGGGCTTTAACTCTTTTCTTAGCAACGTTTAATACTTATCGTACTACCGTTAGAATTTGGTCATCACTCATGTATGGGCCAGAGATTACACGGTAGAAGTATGTTCCTGCAGGAAGACCGGAGACATCCACAGTAAGTTGATATGCACCAACTTGAAGATGCTCATTTACCAAATCCATCACGTGAACACCCATCGAGTTATAGAGAGCGATGCGTGTTTCACCAGAAAGGCCGATGGAATAGTTGATCACTGCAGAACCACTTACAGGGTTTGGAGCTACTGGTTCAACGGCAAACCGTGTACCGGTGATGTTTACCAAACGCATGTTCTTTGCGCAGTCTTGATCAACGACCAGCTTTCCTGGCTCATCATGGAACAGAACATACAAATCACTCTTTCCAACACCATCGCTGTTGTCAAAATCAACTGGATATGTGTAGATGCTAATTGGTGATGTGTATGGGTTTGCCGGATCGGCACTCTTGCCAAGGAACGAGTCGAACGTTAGCTTGAAGAGCGGTCCACCTGCACTTGTAATTGGCTGAGCAAAAACAATGTCAATCTCAACCATGTTATTCAGAACCTGGTCAACCTTCAGTACACGACCTCCCTGGCCTTGAGTACCATTAAGGATGATTTGATTTGGATTGATACGTGGACGAACAATATTGGCATCGTACGAGATCCGAACGCGAAGTTCTGTAAGCTGTGCGACGTCTAGTGCTTCAGGATCGGCACGCAGTTCAATTGGAATGTCAATTGACTTAGATACAACAACTCTGTGGTCATTACCTACATAGTTTGTTGTTTCTAGGAACAATCCATCGCCTGTCAGTGTAGCTGCCTGCACCTTTCCGTTTACTGCATCGGTGATGTCCACGGTTGCTGTCTAGCTGTTCGGACGGTACGACAGACTTTGAGCCTGAGCTTTCGGCGAGTTTAGGAATGCTTGGCTTTGACCATTACGTAGCTTCGTTACGATGTCAGGTATGAACACAACGTGTACAATACCTTCCTGGCCAGCAGGAACATCCACAAATTGCTCTACTACAGAGAACCGTGAAGCATCAGGGCCAACAGGATTACCAATATTAAAGCGGCGTGTTCCAGCTTCCGTATGGCTGATACGGATCGTCATGTCTTTTGCATTATAGACGTACTGTTCTGTTGAGCTACCTTGTACAACAAAGTCACCGCCAACCACAAGTGCTGTAAGAGTATAGCGTGGTGTGTATGGTGCCGCGCCATCCGTCATGTCGGCTGGACGTGTGAGAACGTCGTATTCTGTTGTAAAGGTACCGGCAACTTGCGGATTAAAGCTCACTGTAATCTCGCGAGACTCACCTGGTGCCAGACGCCATGGATTGGCCGGGGTCGGACCATAATCAACTGTAAAGCCTGCAGCAGGGTTGAGCATTTGTATGCCGGTAACCACAACATCATGCGTGGCTTTCGTGTCACCAGTTGTTGGATTCGTTACACCTTGGTAGTGCTCGTTGGAGATTACAATCTGAGCCGTAGCAACAGGATCACCAGTTTGGAATGTACCGTAATCGTAATCAGCCCCTTTCACTTGCGGCTGCCATGCTATACCATTGAGATCAACTGTGTATAGCGGGAATTGTGCAGAGCTGTTCGGGAACACGAGCGATGCATTGTAGTCGGAACGTTCGGCACCACGATTTGGCAATTCATTCGGAACGAACGCAACTGTAATATAACGTTCTTTAGCATCTGGATTTGTTCCAACCAGTTGTATTGGGAATTCACCAGTGTTGCCGAGATCTACAATTCTAAACGCTGCAGCATCAGGGCCTTCGATTCGAGGCTGTTGGAATGTAACTGCGTCATCGCCGGAATTGGAGAATCGAATCTGCTGCGGATACTGTGTGATGTTTTGTGCTGTTTGAACAACGTCTATTACGCGCACATTCCATGGATCTGCTGATGCGTAAATGTTCGCTTCAACACCATTCCCTTCGAGTACTGCGATTGAATCCACAACAAGCGCATTCGAATAGAATGGAACTTCAATTCGGTGTGTTTTGCTTGCGTCGCCTTGTGGTGAGTACGTTACATTGAATTTGTAACGCTCACCATTCTTCAGTGTGAGTGGGAATACTGACTTCAGCGGCGAACCATCCTTGTTCTCAAAGTTGAAGAAGTTGTTCTGAGATGCAACAAGCGCTTCGTCGTACCCTGTAATGATCAGGTCAACCTTTCCACCGTTGATCAACTCAACTTCTTTTACAATACCTGGATGGTTTGCAGGAACATTCCACCACGATTGATCGCTTACGAAAATTGTTGGTTCTTCGCCGCGAACACGCAATTCGGTGGTTTGTTGATCAAAGCATTCCAGTTTGACAATTACAGTATCAAGTTTTTCTCTTGTGTCTTGGATGACAGCACAAACCGTAACAAGCTGCTCACCACCGGGCGGGATTGCAAATGCTTTTGGTGTGAAGCTGTAAACGTTAGGGAAATATTTCGCCCGCACATCTTGTACCGTGAGTGGACGATCCGTACTAAGGTTCTTGATTCTAATTTCTTTGCAGAACTGTGTATTGAATGGGATTGTGCCAAAGTCAATCTTTTTCGGTTCCCAATCTAATTTGTCTGCTACATACGTGTATGTGCGTTCAATGTACTTTCCTGAACGAGAAATAACGCGCACCGTTCCAGCGGCATCCTTTGTTTTGTCAATGACTTTCAGCCAGAATTTGACCTCAGGGTCTCCAGAACTAAACTCCGGATCTTCGACAAACTCGTAGTTAACGAGATTGTCAGCATAAATCGAGAATATAGATCCGCAAGGAATCCCTTCAGGCAGGATTTTTCCAGTTCCTGTTACGTCGCCACAAACGATAGTTTCGGTAATCGTAACTGAGTCGTCGCATGGAATGGCAAGATCAATTGAGATTGGTGTGCCATAGGCACGACCTTGCTGAAGACCATCCAATGAGCCGTAAGTCCATGCTGCCCACTTAACATCATCGCTTTCACTTTCAACAACGTGGTCACCAACCGAGATGGCTGTCCGAATATAGGAGTACTCTGTACCCTGCAGCGGTCGCATAGAACCACCAAAGGCTGATGTCAAAGACCTACCGTCAATTTTAATCTTTCCAACTTCACTCGTCTTAAACGTGATGTTAAAGAAGTTGTCCATTCCTTCCGGTGCATGAAAAACACCATAGTTAGACCACCGGTCAACTGAAGGAACATACTGCAGCATTGGCATGCCACTTTCAACGGTCGGGTGGCCTTGTACCTCACCATCGCTCTTCTGCATGCCTGGCGGCAAAATCTTTGCATACGATTTACCGTATTGCCCCATCAGAATTGGCTTGTCGCTTTCCCAGTATGTAGCAAACTCAAGTGCAGTCTCCAACTGAGTTTCGCCGCGACGAAGAACCCACTTATTCATCAAACCGTCGCCATTCTGGCGCATGACACGAACCGTGGTATTATCTTCCAAAGCAATAACGCGAATAACATCGCCACGGTCATCATCAATACCAAAGTCCTGAGATGCCTTGCCCGTTACGCGTGACGGTGTGTACATGCACGGAACGGTAACAAATCGTGTTCCTGCCATTTCAAGTGGCAACATTGCGTCATGAACGTTATTCCGTACAAAGTGTGCAGCCGCAGCGAACATGCCCGTTGGCGGCAAAACATCTGGATAACGCATGATGGCAACTTTTGTGTGACCACTAATTACACCAACTGGACGACTTGAGCGGATCCATGTGCCGGATAAGTCCGTTATGAATTCTTTGGCATACTTTGGATCAATCTTTGACTTGATAAGGTATGTATCACCACGATTCAGGATTACCTGTCCTGTTCCGCGTGCTGGTATGCTTGCTGTTTCCATACCACCTTCGGTATCCCAGGTTGGCGTGTAGCTGATTATGGTATTATCATACGCAGCCACAAGCAGAATTTGGCTTGGACGATGCTGAGGGTTGGATGCATCGTACTTGTCCTGGTAAAAGTTCATTGTGTAATAGTTCTTACCCCATGCCTCAACCGGTAGATGCCGAGCAAGCTCTCCATTCCCCATCCAGGCCTGATACGTTGACACCGTAATTGGCTTATCACCAACCACCATTATACCAAAACCTGTACGAGTCTCGCTTTCCGTGTTCATCAATGAGGTCGATATAACAACCTTCGTTACTTCATTTGGCTTCAGAATATATTCACGGTTAATGCGTGTTCCCGTATTCAAATCCGACGGTGTTGAAACAACAACCTTCGCTTTGGACTTGGAAGAAATAAACAACAGCATTGGTGTTGGTGTTGGCTTTTCCGTTGGACTAGCCCAAACCTGCGGGAATGCTACCATGTAGCGTCTTCCTTCCACCAAACCCATTGTACCGCGCTGATCTGTAATCTGACCAAACGCACTAGCAACGGCAATCAAAGACACAAAGCTTGGCACAAAAAGCTTCATGAACGTTGGTGCAAACCTCATGGATAAAACTCCAAATGAGTAAAAAGTAAATGGTTGATTAGCGACTTTCATAAAGTACACCCCTTCAATGGCGCACAATCTCATAAAATAACATTTTCAACAAAAAATTCAACATGCAAACTGCATGTGAATGTTGTTGAATGCATTTCACGTAGCCATTAACGGATGGAATGTTCTTTCAGCAAAGCCCACTCTCAGGTTAATGGTAACATGCACTATGATAATTAACACCAATATTGACAATCGGTTACACTTCTTTGCGTTTTTTTTGGCAAGGATCAATTTAACTTGGATTAAGCATTTGTATAGCAACGAGTTACGACAACTACAACGAAGGTTTTTTTTTCAAACGTTGGAACAGATGCAAGAGTTGCTCCGGATGCAGCTCTTCTGCTCTGGTTCTCGCAAGGTCCACATTCTCATCGGCCAGATACAACTGGCGGTTATTGGCCCAGGCGCGAAGTGAATTCGACAGAACCTTCCGTCGCTGGCTAAATGCTGCACGAACAAACGTGTGAAATTCGGAAAACGGAACCGACTCACGATCCTCATGCTGAAGCCTAAGATGGAGCACAGAAGATGTTACTTTTGGACGAGGGAAAAACGAGCCTGGCTTTACATCAAACCGGATCCGAGCATCAGAGCCAAACCAGAAGGCTACACTTAGAATTCCATAATCCTTGGTTCCTGGGCACGCAACTACTCTGCGCGCCACCTCTCGTTGCAACATCAATACTGCTGTTCTGAAAGAGCGTCTGTTTTCAAGAACCCAAAAAAGTATTTCGCTCGAAAGATGATATGGAAGATTCCCGATTAAAACTGCTGCATTACCCATAGTGAGCGCATTAGGATTCACATTCCTGACATCTTCGTGCACGTAGGTAATACCCGTTCGTGTCCATGGCTGTTGCATACAGTATTCGATTGAACGTTGATCTGCATCAATTGCTGTTACAGCAACAGCCGGGCTTTGTGCGATAAACTCAGTCAACGCACCCATTCCAGGACCAATCTCGATTACATGGTCGTTTGCAGTAATGTTGGCAGCGCGAACGATTTTATTGGCTACGGTTCGATCAACGAGGAAATTCTGACTGAGCGCACGTTTAGGTCTTAGTCGATGTTCCACGCCGCCGGATCCTCTTCGGCAAATGCAGTTACAAATCGCTGCCAGATGGAATCAAGCGACTCGTTAATGACCTTCGTGTTCGCTATTAATGGCATAAAGTTCGTGTCGCCATTCCAGCGCGGCACAAGATGAAAGTGTAAATGCTCCGGTAGTCCGGCACCTGACTCTGCACCAAGATTTGCACCAATATTCATTGCCTGTGGATGAAGAGTGCGTTGCAGAACTGCAACAGACATTCTCTTCACTGCCATGATCTGTGAAGAAACGTGATCGGACAACGAAACAAACTCCCCGGTATGCAACCGTGGTGCTACGAGCAAGTGCCCTGCGTTATATGGGTAACGGTTCATAACAACAACTACAACTGCCGACCTGAACACCAGCAAATTGTTTACCGATGCATCCTCCGCCTCTGAAGCAGCGCACAGAAAACAGTTTGTACGCTCTTGGTTAGGAATACTCTCAACATACTGAGAGCGCCAAGGGGCCCACAATCGTTCCAAGTCTATATCGCAAATCGAAGATCCACGCCAACCTGTAATGCGTTGATTCTCAGGTTGGCCGACGGACTAACTTCCGTTATGCCGAAGTTGTAGTAAACGCAGGGTACTAAAAGCAGTCTCCCAATTGGTAATTCATATTGAGCACCAGCCTTTACCGCCAAACGAATCGGTGCTTTATCAGGAATGTCGTCCCTGCCCGTAATGATCCCCCTGCCATTGTTAATGTACTCTACTTCGCCCGGATTAAAGAGCGATGAGTCGAATGTTGCATTAAGGGGCTCAACCAGTTCCATGCGCTGTTCCCTACTAGCATTCACAACTAATCCAATTGTAGGTCCAACAACGATTCCAAAACTCGAGTTAAAAAGATTGAGCTTGTAAATTGCTTCCAAATCAACTGTAGAATACTTTATCTCCGCAACGTGACGTACCGATGACGACACAACGGAACCGTCAGGTGCAAGCGACGGAAGTTGATCGCCGGGTTCCTCGTAGTACGCCGGCATAAAGTTGTACACAACACGCGCTATTATCGAAGACTTGCTGTCTTTCGGTGATCCAAGCAAGTACTCCGCACTCAAGCCGAAGTAATAACCATTACCCGAACCTTGTGTAAAGTCCGGACACAATACATCGCCCGACACAGACTGAAAGCCGGACGAGTGGAGTGACCGATTATAACCCGCAACCGGCCCAACATAAATACGGGGCTTGGAGGCCGCTGGGACAAGCGGGTTAGCTAGTTCTTGCTGAGCGAGTAGAGACCCTGCACACACTGCAAGCAATGCTGTCGTAACAAAAAAGTTCCTCATGTGTTCTTCCAAGACGATATTAGTTTACTATCAAAATGGGGACTACTTCCTCCCCGCTTTCGTGAGCAATTACTAGACCATACAAACCTGATGCATATCCTGCGACTGAAAAGATACAATGTTGCTCACCTTTTTCCAATGGAAATTGTTTGCCAAGTAGGTGCCGGATACCTCTAGAATCAACAAGATACAAATCTACACTCGTGGGGATGTTTGCGCCCATGGTTAAATTCAACTCCCCGCGCACCGGATGTTGACGCACCTGTACCGTGGCCTGCCCTAGCGCTCCAATGCGGACCATCCGTAGTGCGCCTGCACAAACGTCCGTGTACATAATTCCGTTCACCTGTTCTCCTTCGCTACACTCACTTGGTTCAAGTGTGAGCTCTACAATATTGGGAGTTGGATTATTCCAGAGGGTAATTCCGGGAAACTCAAAACGAAGCTCGTACGGCGATAGTACTCCCTTCTGCAGTTCTAGACTAAGTTCGCTTCCGTTGTTTTTCGGAAGAATATATTCCGTTCTCGTTCCCACCTGATCAACAATAACAACGGTAACTGGCTCCAGGGAAGGGCTCCATTTTGTCCGGTCCGAAAACAACCGGACTACAAGGTTCTCTGGTACTGTCCGGAATTGCTCTGACCTTGCTTTTGCTGTAATGGTGACCACGTTTCCGGGTTGCGACGTTTGTATAGGGGCGATTGTCAACGTTGGACGCGTCTGAACAGCGCCAACGTGAACAGTCTTTGTAATCTCCTCATCATCGCTAAAAGTTAGTGTGGCTGTTATAATGCCAGCACTGCGGCGCGTGAGAACAAAAGGCAGGTACAGGATAACACTTTCAGATGTGTCAAGAACGACTGGTAAGGGGACATCAACCGGAATTGGTGTTCCATCGAGGTCTGCAACGATGCGGCTTATGGTGACAACGGTGTTACCACTGTTCACTACCGACATTGTTGCCTGTTGATCTACACATGTGGGTGCCGTGGCGTTTACAGATAGCTGAACATCAATCTCCCGCCTTGGTATCGGAATACCTTCACCAAAAATCCGGATTCGACTCCGACCACGTTCACCTAACGGAGCACCGTTATGCTCCACATCAAGCAAGATTTCGTGATATCCTGAACGCGTTGGAATGAATGTAATGGGAAGGTTAACAACGTCGCCTACTTCCATTACTGACTGGTTCATTAACAGCGCAGTACGAATGGCCGCAAGGTCGGATCCACCCTTTGCAACTTCATACACGTATAAGTCTTCATTCCCACCTGCCTCCATGATTACTGCCACGGAGTCTTTCTGCGTCCCTACCAGTACTTTGCCCATGTCCACATCCCAGGTAATTAATTCAGGCATTGTACCTTCACCAATCAGCGTTATCTGAACTGGCTCATGCCTGAGCCAATCTATCTGTAACGGTATTGAAACCTGTTGTACGCCACGTTCACTGGGCGAGAACGTGCATGGTAAAACATGTTGCTCTGCCTGCGCAAGCTGAATCGGCCATCGCGACCCATCGTACCACAGGGCTTGACCGTCCGGCAATGGCTGTGCCTGTACAATACAAGCAGCATTCCCGCTGTTTTGTATCACAAAACTTGAGTCGTTTCGCGATCCGACTCTTCGTTTGCCCCAGTTTACAACGATGTCCTGTATTTTCGGCCGTACACCACGTCCGATGTACGTTGTTGGCTTACTGCCCAGCAGCATGCTATGCACACTATCGGTCCGGAGACTTCTTTCCTGCTGGTCGGGGTTGTAGCATACATTAATCCATAGGGTATCGCCGGGTTGAAGTGTTATTGGAAACACTCCCACAGTATCAACGGTAAACGGTTTATCCGGTTGAGTAAACGTCATTCCGTTTAATGTGACCTCTGTACTTCCGGTATTCACTACGGGCACTTTCCTGCAGGCTGTGTCCCCAATACGGACGTCTCCGAAGTCCAGGTCTGTAGTAACAAAATCGGCTGGAGCTACGGCCGACAATGGGATCGTCTTCCTGAGGTTACAGACGAACCGCACTACCAGCTCACCTCTGGCCACGTCCTTCTGGCCCCTTGCTGAGTAGCATAGGGTTACCCACAACGTATCGCCCGGTGAAATATCTACATCTGTTACTGTTGCTGGATTCATGGTAATGCGATTATCACCGATGATGTGCACAGCATTTATGCTTACCGGCGTAGAATCATTGTTCACTATTGGAACACGGACGCATGGATTCGCAGATCGTGAATCCGTTATTTCTACTTTGGCAGGGAGTTCTACAGAAGGAGCGTCATAGTCGTAACGCCACTCTCTGCCATTCCCTGAACTGTCGTAGGCATGTACCACAAAACGTGCATCTTTCCATGGATCTTGCAGCCAGGCATCAACCTGAATACGAGCACTGGGCGGGGCGGGATCGGATAGTGCCCACGTATAGTTAAAACATTGATCGGCTTGAACAACAACATCTAACCCATTGGGGAGATTGTCGTTCATGTCGGCATCATGAACATCACCGTGAATCCTTCCACAATCAACCTTTAGGGAATACGTGGGAGGGCTGCCGTCTGCCTACCTAAAAACATCGAACGATGCTCCTAGCATGTTGGCATACGAATCGGCAAACGACATCCCGTACATAATCGCTCCAAACCTTCCCGTATCGCAACTGATTGTATGGGTAGCCATGTTCAATTGCAAACTGGCCCAGTGTAAATTGGTTCCAGGATACGTTTGCCACATGATCATCGGATCGATTTCGGTTACAAGCTTGTTACCAATCCGCAGCGATGGCAGAGCATGTTTCTCTGCGACTAAATTGATGTAGTAATGAAATCGCTGATCTAGAATTTCTCGTTGAACCATGAGCTCTGGAAAACGAAACGTAGCACTTTGCAAGAATTGATTGACTGCCGGCAATACCACCATTGCCGGATCGCCATCTGTTGACGTTGGAATTGAGCCAACAAACTGCTTGCTCGGCATAAACTGGACGGCTAAAAAGGGCTTGGAGCTCGTGTACAACGTCGGTGCCGTTAAATTTACCTCCATCCACTGTCCTGCTCTCTGTATGCGTTGCGTGGTGGTACCGGTGGGCGTTGTAATGGTTATATCGGTGTTGTCCTCTGAAGCAATCAATCGTACAAGGTTGATACCACGGACAATCTCAAATGGATGTGCCGCATACGACGTATCCCATTTGTCCACAGGCGGCAACATCTCAACAAGGTGGTCTTTACTGTTAGATTCTACAACAGGAATGCTCACACGAACATGACCGGAAAGAAGAGCAAATGGCTTATCGGCCTCCACACGACTTCCACTCATATCGCCGGTACCTAGTGGTGTTCCCCTTCCTTTTACGAGGAATGTTTCACCACGACGGAGTTGAACGGAAAAGGTTTGGTTGGCAGGTCGCCCTGCTTCCGTTGTGTGGGCTGGTGTGATGTTCACAATGGTGTTGTCGTGATGCGCCATCACCATGAACTCCCCGGCGCGGATGATTGTATTGGAAGACGATTGAGCCGAGTACGTGTACCGGTCGTTCGGCCTGTTCACTGTGAGATACTTCGACCCTAAGCTTTTAAGAGGAATTGCCGTATAGGTGTCCGAAGATGTTGCCAGGGAACTCAAAACATATACCACAATAGGAACGTCGCTTTTCAGGAATATGGCAAGCTTCTGAACAACCTCGCTCACGGAGTTCTCATAATAGCTTGGTAGCGACAACACATGTACACTCCGTGCGGGGATACTTATGTTTTGCCGCTGCCCATTGGGGAATTCGATTTGAACATTCGCAGCGAACTGAGAGCTTATGAAGATCTTTAAGGTGGGGTTGGATGAGACCGCAACAATTTCATTTTGCATGAACCCCACAATAAACTCTGTGCCTTCCAATGTTCCAGCATTCTTGCTTGGAAGTATGCGCTCTATCTGAGCCCACGCTTCCATTGCCGACACCGATATCAGAAGTAGAGCAAGAATCCGGCACAAGGTCACATATACCTCCGCTTTATCTACATGGCATTTTAACAAACCTTTTTGAATTACGTTACTCTTTTTTTTCAAAATCCTGTTGATTGGGACCACTTTGGCGCTTGCGAGGCTGTGTTCTTTGGAGCCGTTCACCCCACACTACCGGTAGAGACTGGTAAATTGGGCGATCTTCCCTCCATTCAAACCCCGGAAGTTTAAAGGTTGCAATGTTTAGTGCTGTAAGGTGTTCAGGGTGGTGTTCTCCCTGTACTCCTCCAATCCAGTACACGTCTTCCGGTTTACCCTCGGAGAACAATGCCCAAATTGTGTCGGAGCGGAATACGCCAACTCCTTCGCCTCGTTCGTCTTCAGTCCTAAACGTTACGCTCCGCGCATCTCCAACAGCTACAATCTCACGAATTGTGTCTGACCTCACTCGAATAGTAACAATGTTTCCGGAAACCTGATCAAAACGTTCTGGTCGTACGGTATCCGTTCTACTAATTAGGATAGCCTTTTCAACCCCAACTACTTCTTCCAGTATTCGATCGGGAGCAAAAACGGTAATGGTATCAGCCAGCAACTGCGTACTGTCCACCCACACCACCGGATCACCTGATAATTGTATTGTTCCCCTTTCGCTGTCTTGCTTCATAAACTCCGAACGTGCCTTTACTGAACCTGACACTATAGAGCTAGACCCAGTTGCTGTGAGCAGTTCTGGTTCGTTTGTTCGCTCGATAAGGTCGGCTACCACGATCGTCGTGTCCAAGCCCCCTTCCTCCCATAACCAAACACCAGCGTCCCCCACCAGTCGAAATAAGCCTGCTTTTGGGTCGTGAATCAAACTGTCGGCACTCATGGCTCTGCGATGGACCGTATCGTACACTACAACAGAACCCCATGATTCAGTTCGCCTCGACGAACGGTAATACCGTGCCGAATTACTCCAGATGCGCACTGTGTCGTCAGTTGCAAAAACGCTGTCCGTAAACTCTGCTATCCGTGATTCCACCCAGTACTTACCGTATCTTGAGCGCACCGTATTGGAGCTATCCGAAACCTCCACGGAGCCTTCAGCAGTGGCAATTCTTGTATTTCCATTGTAGTGCCCACGAAGTGATCGTAATCGAAAGCCTGCTTGTTCAACTACTACTTTTCCAAAGAGGTCAACGCTGTTCTGCTCAGGGTAATGTATAGCTCTGTCGCAACGAACAGTCACGTTACCTTGCCTAAAGCGTACGTTACCAACAAACTCTCTCCAGCCTTGGCCAGGAGCGCCAGTCCCAACCAAACTGTCGGCCCATTCGAGTATAATTGGTGTCTCTCCGGAGGTTGCACTCTGTGGGTGCATAACCGCAACGATGAGGAGCGCAAAGAAAATGATGTTCAACATGCCGGCCAAAACTACGTTTACCGTAGTAGGTTTGCTGACTAACTGAAAAGT
>CAZGHI010000001.1:81227-87712 GCA_964525565.1 uncultured Hyphomicrobiales bacterium | reverse complement strand
TTGGATTACAACCGAGAGAACGCGCACTCATTATTGCCGTCGTCCGAAAGGGCACGTCTCCCGAACTCGTTTCAGAGCATTTAGACGAATTAGAGCTACTCCTTGATACTGCAGGTGCGGACGTTGCTGCCCGACTCTACCAGGAGCGAGATCGTCCTGATGTAGCAACGTGCATTGGGAAAGGCAGACTACAGGAACTCCTTGATTTGGTTCGTGAGCTTGGTGTGCAGATGGTTGTATTTGATGACGACCTCAGCCCTGTTCAGGTGCGCAACCTTGAAAAAACCCTTGAAATCAAGGTTCTGGATAGAACGAGGGTAATTCTGGACATCTTCGCAGCCCATGCGCGAAGCATTGAAAGTCGTACCCAGGTGGAATTGGCTCAGCTACAGTATCTTCTTCCGCGGCTAACGCGTATGTGGACGCACCTGTCGAAGCAGTTTGGTGGAGTTGGAACAAAGGGGCCCGGAGAAACGCAGATCGAAACAGATAGACGACTGTTCCGCGGCCGAATACAACGGTTAAAAGAGCGGCTTCACGTGATTGAAACTCAGCGTTCTGTTCAGCGAAAGGGTCGGACTGGTATTCCTCGATTTGCATTAGTTGGGTACACAAATGCTGGTAAAAGCTCACTGATGCGAAGCATTACCAACGCCGACGTTCATATCGAAGATAAACTCTTTGCAACATTAGATACCACTGTCCGAGGTTTTGAATTACCGAGTGGTCGAGAAGCGTTGATCTCGGATACCGTGGGTTTCATACGGAAGCTTCCGCATCAACTTGTTGCTTCGTTTCGTTCAACGCTTACAGAAACGTTGGAGGCTGACGTCCTCCTCCATGTTATAGACGCATCGAGTCCACACGCTCAAGACCACATACGCGTAGTTGACGAATCGCTTACCGCTTTATCTACGCATGACCAACCCAGAGTGATGGTGTTTAACAAAATTGACTTGTGCACGGACAGGCACCGTTTAGCGGACCTTGCAGATGAGTTTCCCGGTGCTGTTTTTGTTTCCGCACGCAACAACACGAACATCAGCACTCTGCTCAATCACATGCAATCAACTCTCGAACGCCTTTCGGTAATACTTGAGGTGCTCATTCCGTATTCTATGGGGGGCGTTGTGTCGCAGTTATACGCAACGGCAGATGTTTTGGAACGGTCCGACAATGACATTGGCACGTTTTTACGCGTAAAAGTTGACTCAGATAAATTGCAAGAGTTTGAGCACCGCTACGGAAACTTTATAACGGCTACACAACATCATCAACAACTATCTCATTGAGAATCTGCGTATGGCTGCAGTTTGGATCATCCTCATTTCGGCATTCGCCTACATTATCACGATTGCATTGGTGGTTATCGGCGAAGATGTTCATCCGCTGATTGCCGTTGTGTTGTTTGCAGTGATTGTGTTCGGAGCGTATAAGCTTTTCACCTCTCGCGTAACCAGAATTTAGTAAACTCCTGTTATGCTCTGCCGATTGCTCGTGCGTGATTTCGCTTTGGTTGAATCCGTTGAACTTGAATTCTTCCCAGGGCTAACAGTACTTGTCGGTGAAACCGGTGCAGGAAAAAGCATCATTATGGACGCATTGGCGGCTGCCTTAGGTTCGCGCGTATCCACAGATATGATTCGCAAAGGGGCACGGAAGTTTCTCGTCGAAGCCACCTTCAGTATCAACAACGCAACGGATACTGCAGCATACATACGCGAGCTTGGGGCAGAATGGGAAAGCAACGAACTCATTCTTCGAAAGGAACTTTCGGTTTCCGGAACCTCGCGCCATTTTGTGAACGACACACCACAACCTACATCCGTCGTGCGCGAAATCGCAACTCTGCTAATGGACTTCCATAGCCAGCACGATACACTTGGTCTGCTTGATCGCAAACGCCATCAAGGGCTATTAGACGGTGCCGGGAACTATGGTGACATGCTACTCCAGATGCAGGATGTGCACCATAGGCTCCGCAATGCTCAGAAAAGGTTGACAGATCTTGAGGAATTGGCTGAGACATCCGATCGGATTCGAGCAGAACAATCAGAGCTGCTAACAACGATTAACAGCATCAATCCCCGAGTGGGAGAAATTGAACAACTCGAGATGGAGCTCCGTCGGGCTGAACAACGCGAACTTGTGCTATGGAAATCAGCGGAAGTTCGAAACATGCTGTTTGATGCAGACGAGTCGGTGTATAATAACCTCTCCCAGGTAGCCAAACACATAAAAGATTTGCAGGCATTCGACTCCGAGATGGCAACTCTACTTCCGGAAATCGAATCAGCTTGTGAGATGTGCAAAGAGGCTGTTCGGCTTGTCAGCACGCACACCGAAAGTGCTGATTTTAGTCCGGATCACATTGAACATCTTCGCCAGCGTATTGCAGTACTACAAAAAATTCATCGCCGATTTGGCTCCTTGGAGGAGGCTCTAAAGGTCCGAACCCACGCAGAACACGTGCTTGAGAGACTTGACTCTGTGGAATCGCAGTTGGAATCTGCACGGGCAGATCTTGACATTGAATCCCGCAAAGCTCGTGATTTGGCAGCGGCCCTCACCGAAAACAGAAAACAACTGGCACAGAGACTGGAAAGGGAAATCCAGAAACGACTATCGGAAATGGGCATGCCATCGGCACGTGTACAATTCCATATCGCCCCAACTTCTCTCACAAGCACAGGAGCAGACGAAGTTCAGATTCTGTTTGCTGCTCACCGTGGCGCAGATTTGAAGCCAATTCATAAGGTAGCTTCTGGTGGTGAATTGTCGAGATTTATGTTGTCGCTGAAATCTGCGTTAGCCTCGGCAGGGGGCTTGGGAACTGTAGTCTTAGATGAGATTGACACAGGGATTAGCGGACGTATTGCTCGCAATGTTGGTATGGTTATGCACGATCTGTCCAAAAGAACGCAGGTAATTTGCATAACACACCTTCCACAGATTGCCTCGTTGGCAGAACACATGATTGCGGTAGAAAAAAGTGAGTCCGACGATTCCGTTCGGGTAGTTGCGCGGCATATTAATGCAGATGAAGCTGTGACTGAAGTTGCACGATTACTCAGCGGTTCCAGGGTCACTGAAGCCGCACTACAAAGCGCTCGAGATTTAATGCAGGGTGAAAGAGCAGATTCAGTTAGCCACTAAATACACCTCACGGTTATCGTTTTATCCAACCATGCTCCAAAGCGGCCAACCTTCATATAACACAACGACACTTACCTACGAAGAGCTGGAAGCACGATTAATGGAGAAGTCCGATCCGTTGAGCGTACAGAAGGTTCTTGACGCTTACGTGATGGCACAGAGCGTTCACGAATTCCAAATGCGAAACGATGGAACGCCATACTTCTATCATTCCGCTCGTACGGTACGAATCTTGATGGATGAGCTGCAGATCTTCGACGATGATGTGCTCATTGCTGCCCTCTTGCACGACGTTCTGGAAGACAGCGACACCATTACCCGTGGAGTATTAGAGTTTAACTTTGGTAGCTACGTGGCCTATGTTGTTGAGATGCTTACAAAAGATTTGCGCAGAGCATCACAGGATCCCGAGGGAACCGATGCAGAGTATGTCCGGAGACTGCAAACGGCCAGTGATGACTGTCTGGTGATCAAGCTGGCTGGAAGACTCGATAATATCCGATGCTTAAGCTTCAACTTGAAGCGAAATCCACTCATCTATCTGCGCAACACCTTGGAACGGTACGTCCCCATTGCAGAAGCATCTGCCAACCCGCATCTACGCAAGTTGGCAGCATTGATACGACTTGAGGCTAACAAGTTTTTAGGCTAGGCATCAGCCGACTGGGGAGCTGATAACAAGGATTGCCGAAGTGGTGTGCCAATAAGAAAAACCAGAGTAACAACCATAACAGCCAATATGGAAGCAAGAAAACGCGGGGGAAAAGATCGATGCTTGGGCGGAACGGCTACATCAAGTGCAACAACTGTTGGAATGTCGCGAGCCTCTTGTATAATCTGCTCCATACGCTGGGTTTCGAGGAAGGCATTGATCTGCTCTTTAATCTTGAGATCACGGACAAGGTTAGTAAACCTTCGTGTTAACATGGGTACCTGATTGAATGGTATCGAGAAACCATCGCCGGAAACCAGTCCTCCCGATTGTACTCGATCGTATTGCTCCCTAAGTGCAGCAAGCTTCTTTTCTAGTAGTTGGACCTGAGGTGAGGTTACAGCAAAGTCCTGCTTAGCGATTGCCAGTTCCAATTCAGCCGTAGCCATCTCGGTACCAACCGTTACTGCATGATTAACAAGTGCCATCATCTGTTCGTCAAGTGCCAGCACTTTGTGCTCCGTTTGGAACCTCTGTTTTACAGATTGAATTGAGTCAATCTCCTGCTTTGTCTGCAGCAGAACACGCTCAATGTACTCTCGCGTTACTCGTGCTTTATTGGTTGCTCGCTGGCGATTGATTCTATCTAACACCGTTCGGCATGCATTCGCCACTCGGGCGCAAAGAACCTGGGCTGAATCGTCAGAACTTGTGAACAGCGGTAACCAACCAGATCGTATTGTTGCCTCGACCACAACACTTCCTGTTTTTCTACTCTCAACATCTATTCGATCTGACAAGTACTCTACTAAATCTTCACGTTCCATTCCTGAAAACAGGCTATTTTGCAACAGTTGCAGTGTGTCCACTACTCCTTCGATTAGCGTTCTGGAATCCAGGATTTCTGCGTAAACAAGGCTAAGTTTATTCGTGCTCCCTAGTGCACCAAAAGACAGCGACGTAGCCTGTAACATTGCTGATAGACCCGTCGCATTTTCCTTTTCATCTGGCGGCAAGATTGTTGTGGTAGAGGTAAACGAAGCCGGTACAATGAAACTAACAATGAGGATAATGCCAACAACAATAATGCAATAGCGTACGTACAAGGGAAATACGTTTTTATACAGTTGGAGTAGCGTTAGCGGTTGGTCGGTGCTTTTCGTCATTATTATAGCCGTACAATTGCAAGAACAACGCCTACAATCGTTACGATTTGTGCAGCGATGGTAAGAACTTGTGTAAAGACATCAATAAATTTTATTTCTGGCTCATCAAGAACGAGGATGTTGTCACCGGGTTCAAGCTCGTAATTCTCTGAATCAGCCGGAAACTGGTCACCTTTTACCTTAATAATCAACGTAGCCTGCTTATCGGCACGGAAGCCAAACCCACCGGCCAGATTGATGTAGTCCATATACTGAAGGCCGGCTTTATAAACAATGCGTCCTGGCGTTCGTACAGAACCCGTTACGTTGATGTACACGTTTCTCGGAGGAATCATGATACTGTCGGCGTTGCGCATTACCGGATCGTTGTCAAGCTTATTCCGCATAAAGAGGTCAGGGAAACTAACCGACATTACTCCTTTTACTTCTCTGCTCTTTGTTCTATAGTATTGAAGCTCACCTTTGCTCATCTCTGACGGCGGAAGGTTCCTTAGCCTCTCGTATTCTCTGTCTAACAATTTCACTTCCGACACCCGGATAACCACAGCATCTTCCAGTGATGCTTGTTCAGTAAAGCCGCCTGCCATGCGAATCACTTCCGTAAGACGCGTAACGTTGGGAATAATGGCATACCGCCCCGGATATCGAACTTCGCCCTTCACAACCACTTCCGATCGCTCATTCCATTTGGGGATTTCCCGAACGAAGACCCGGTCTCCTGTTCGCAATGGCATATCCCCAGGCAAAGCCTCGCTGCCAAACTGGCGATTCTTCCATTCTGACAAATTAAGTACCACCTCTTCCATCGAGTCACCCTCCTGGCGAACTCGAACAAGCTGAACAGAATCCAACATCGCTGAGGCTAACAATCCTCCGGCCATGCGGATTAGTGTCGACAAAGAATCGCCTTCTTGAAATGGGAACTCTCCTTGGCTTGCAACTTCACCTGAAATAGAAATCACATCCTTATCGTTTCTCAGAGGAACGATGATTTTGTCGCCACCCTGCACCGTAGGGTTAGCCTTTGTGTCGCCGAACGAAAAGTAGCGCTGTAAATCAACACGGATGGGTTCCGACAAGCCCTCACGAACGAGCATGATACCACGAACCGCTCCGGTATCAAGAATCCCGCCTGCTCGCTCCAAAACATCAAAAACGTTATCGGCCGGCGTTGCTACAACAACCGAGGGTACAGCAACGGCGCCAAGCACATATACCTTGAACTGTCTGAGTCTTCGCAGCGACACATCCACCTGCACATCGCGATATATTCGTCGTGCTTCCGATGCCACAAGGTTCTGTACGCTATCCAACGTCAGATCCTTTACATTCAGTACACCGGCCCGCGGTACAACAAGCTTACCTTCAGGCGTGATGGCCGTTTCTACACGAATCGGCTCAGTGGTGTACACGGTAATCGATAACACATCACCTGCACCAACGACATACGCTTTGGGATCTACCTCACGAGTAAGAAGACCAACCGTTCCTTTTGCAATTTCTGCAGCTTT
>CAZGHI010000001.1:80950-81209 GCA_964525565.1 uncultured Hyphomicrobiales bacterium | reverse complement strand
GCATTCGTTGTATCGTAGGAGTACGCACTTCGATCGGTTTTTTTAACCCGCGAAAAGGTAGAATGCGTTTGTGTGAACGCTGCTGCGCTGGCAACCAATAAAAGAACAATCCACGCACCAGCTAACAAGAATGCTCGGGTTATCATCATGAAGCTACAAAGATATTAACCTGCAACGAGATACTGTCGCCATTCACATTGGAACGATGAAGCTGGTGTTTCAGAGCACGCAGCTATCCAGTTACGCATGTGCATGAACG
>CAZGHI010000001.1:74838-80929 GCA_964525565.1 uncultured Hyphomicrobiales bacterium | reverse complement strand
TGAAGATGAATTGTTGAGTAAAGTATGCAGCATTGCAGTAGCAGCGGGAGCAATCCTCCGTGATGGATTCGGCAGCTCGATGAGTGTACAGTCCAAATCCGGCCGCCACAACCTTGTAACCGAATTTGACATCCGCGTAGAGAGTTTTCTTCACGAACAATTGACATCATTGATTCCCAACTCTTCGTTTTTGGGTGAGGAAGGCGGGCATCGCGATGGTTCACGTGCACTCACATGGGTTGTAGATCCACTGGATGGAACAGTAAACTTTGCACATGGTATCCCGATATTTTGCGTTAGCATCGCTGCCGTTGTGGAGGGTAACATTACTCTTGGTGTGATTTATGCACCCATGATTGGCGAGCTGTTTTCCACCATTCGTGGAAAAGGCGCTTGGTTACATAACCGTCGTTTACAGGTTTCATCAACCGCTACCTTAGCTGATAGCATGTTGGTAACTGGCTTCCCATACGATGTAAGCGAGAATCCGGACCGCTGCATCGAGCAGTTTGCATCCCTCCTTCGGCTGGGATTACCCGTCCGACGGTTAGGCTCTGCTGCTCTCGATCTAGCGTACACTGCTGCCGGCAGATTTGATGGATACTTCGAAGTCCGTTTGCAGCCTTGGGACATGGCGGCAGGCGCGCTGATGGTTCGCGAAGCTGGCGGTTCTGTAACACACTATGCGAACCAGCCGTTTGTGCTTGAGCGGAACAGTATTGTAGCTTCGAATGGAACTATACACCAGGAACTCATAAACCTTCTTTCATCGTCATAATCAATAACACTGCTACATCCACCTTTCCTATGTGTGCATAGTGAACATTCGATCCGATGGTTGGCGTCATATGTCCGGCGCCGGAAATACATTTATCGTGGGTCTCCGAAAAGAAGCAGAAGCGATAGGGCTGGCACCGAACTCGGCTGTGGAGGTCGTCCCAACGTTGATACGAACACTGCCAAGGCCAGACAACAAGAATGTAGAAGGCATTCTCGTAATTGACCCGAAATCACATTCGTTTATATGTGATTACTACAACCCCGACGGTTCCTACGGCATGATGTGTGGCAACGGTGCCCGCTGCGCTGTACGATTTGCGCTAGACAATGGAAGTGTTCTCGAACACAATCAAATCGTGTTTGTGCTGAATGGTGTTGAGTACACGGCTTTCACCGCATCTGAGACTATGGACCAGATCACAGTTCGACTTCCCTCCCCGCTGCAAGAGCAAGAGTATGCTCCCGGCTCACTGCGTGATGTTGACTTTTCTGTGTATTATGTATTCGTTCAAAGCGACCATGCGGTAATCGACATGCCATTGTCAGATACGCATCGTTCCGTCATGGCCATTCGCCACCATCCTGTTTTTCCGCGCGGCTGTAACGTTAACATGGTTGAAGTAACAGAATCAGGAAAGGTAAACATTGCTACGTTTGAGCGCGGAGTCGAAGCGATCACCGGTGCTTGTGGCACCGGTGCTGTAGCTTCGGCTATTGCCTTGTGGAGAACCCATCGCACACCCGATCAGATTATGCTGATGCCGCCAAGTCAACGCCCCCTCACAGTAACCATTAATCACGACGGTGATACCATTACAAGTATAGATCTCACAGGTGATGCCAAGTATGATTCTGAATAAAACAACGATGCAATCAATTACGGATGCAGCAACTCCAGAGTTTGTGAACTACCTCATCCAAACGCGTCGGCGGCTCCACGAATATCCTGAGCTAAGCTTCCAGGAAGTTCAAACAAGTTCATTCATTCGAGCACAACTTGACGAGCTGGCCATTCCGTATAGAATTGCGGCAACTACAGGAACTATTGCAACCATCGGCTCGGGAACAAAGTGCGTTGGTCTTAGAGCTGATATTGACGCACTCCCAATAACCGAAGAAACGAACCTTCCATTTGCTTCACAGAATCCTGGAGTAATGCATGCTTGTGGACATGACACTCACACTGCCATGCTCTTAGGTGCTGCTCGTTTGCTAAAAGAGAACGAATCACAGTTAGGTGGCACTGTGGTCCTGGTGTTCCAGCCAGGCGAAGAAAAGTCACCAGGCGGCGCCAGCTTACTGATTGCGGAAGGGGCTCTCGATTCGCCGCGTCCGCAAGCAATGTTCGGTCAGCATATCGATCCCGATCAGGAAAGTGGAGTGATATCCTTTGTGAGTGGACCGATGATGGCATCGGCAGATGAATTAACAATTTCGATACACGGTTTTGGGGCCCACGCAGCTCAACCGCATAAAGGACACGATCCGTTGTTTACTGCCGCAGGTCTGGTGCAACACCTTCAGGGTGTTCTCTCACGAATGAAGAATCCACTCGTACCGAGTGTATTAACGATAACCAGTTTCCATGGTGGCACCACCTTCAACGTAATACCGGAGTCTGTTGTATTACAGGGCACACTACGATCGTTCGACAGTGCGTGGCGGGAAGAGGCATGGAAGGTGATAACCGAGCAAGTACGTGACTATTGTGCATTGTTTCAATGTACAAGTCACGTTGAAATCACAAAAGGGTACCCTCCACTTGTTAACAATGCTCATGCAACGGCATTCGCACGGTCGGTGGCAGAAGAGGTCTTTGGAGATGGGTACGTTCGTGAGTTTGAGCCCAAGATGTGGGCAGAAGACTTCTCTTACTACGCCGAAATTATCCCATCCTGTTTTTGGATGCTAGGAGGACGCCCAAGCAACAGTACCGTCAGCGCTGGCCTCCACCACCCTAGATTTTCACCCGACGAGTCGGCAATGATAAAAGGAGCACAGATGCTGGCTGCGGTAGCTATGCGGTACCTGGCCACAGACTAGCTGAAGATGCTTTATGCGCATCTTTTTGTGCACGGAGTAGCGGTCAGCCCGTCACGACGAAGAAGTCATGTATGCCACATTGTCCGAGTATAATGGCGCGCGCAATGTGATGATGGTAATCTCCGGAGGTATCCCGATTCGGAGAGGTGGGCCAACTGTACCGAGACCTCTATTTACATACAGAATCTGTTCTCCTTTTTGATATCGGCCAGCTACTTGTTCATACACAAAGCTGGCCGGCGAAAGCTGAAGACCCGGAATACCAAAACTCACCTGACCTCCATGTGTGTGGCCGCTAAGCATTAGCGGTATTGAGTATCTTCCAACAACAGACTTATCCCAAAATGTAGGATCGTGTGCCAATAGAACAACGGGATCTGTTCCATCCATGTTCTGCAATGCTTTATCAAGGTCGCCGAAGTTCTGCCGGAATCCAACATTATCAATACCGGCTAGAATGAAGCAACCACTTCTGTCTCCGATTATTCGGTGTTCATTATTTAAAAGGTCAATGCCCGTATTCCGTATCATTGAAATTAACCGCTCATGGTCAGAAGGCGAATTGTAATGGTCGTGGTTCCCAAGAGTTCCAAATACCGGAACAGCATTTGTTAATCTCCGAAGTTCCGATGAGATAATCGCCATTTCATTAGGGTGTGCATTTACAAAGTCGCCGGTAATAACAACAGCATCAGGTCGTTCTGACAAGATCATACTAACAGCCTTCTGAAAAGGCAAACGATCCGGGAACGATCCGGCATGTAGGTCGCTTATCTGACACAAGCGAAAACCATCCATCGTCTTAGGTAGCCCTAATAGCGTAATCTCTTCATGCAGAATGGTAAAGTCGTATAGCGTGTTGAGCATGCCATTGGCAACAATTACATATGGAACCGAAGCAACACTCCAGGCAGCCTTTCCCAGCAGACTCCTTCGTGACGGACTTGGCAGAGTGCTTGCAGCATTGCCATCGGCATCAACATTCTTTTTTGCCGTCAGCGTTCTCGCTACGTTCCGAAATGCTGAACGCAACCACCTGCCTGCTTGTATGAAAAAAAGAATAATGGCAATTGGCAGTTTTGGCAGATACCAGAGGCAGACGGCCATAAATAATGGTAGGTCCAGACCATCAAGTCGGAAAAGGTGCCGCCGCCAAGCAACATATACGTAGAGCATAGCAGCGCATGCACCCACGATCCAAAGTACGCGCACCCACAATGGATTCAGTGCATGCTTTCTGGCAAAATGCTGAAATCTGTTCAGAAAGTAGGCGTCGAGGGTTACGAATACAAGACCCAGAACAATACTGAACAAAACAATGTTTGATGAATTCACGATGTTGTCTGTGCAATAAAGAGTGCTTCAGCGTCGGCGACTACAGACGAATCAACGGAATCAAGTATTTCTCCAGATACGAAGAACTTTCGGCCTTGTACATTTCTGATGTTGGCGCGGACCTCATACTCCCGCTCGAGAACCATCGGAGACCGAAATCGAACGTTCAACTGTGCCGTAGGAGCCCGAATACCCTGAACGCTTATGCATTTCCCCATGGTTTCATCTAAGAGCTGTGAAATACTTCCTCCATGAACCGATCCTAAGGATCCCTGCATGCGCTCGTCGGGACGGATGTACGTTCGAACACTTCGTGTACGATGATCAAATACGAAGGTCAGTAAAAACGAGTTTGGGTTTGCTTCGCCGCAAACAACACATTGATTTTGTTCTTTTGGCCGAAGAAAGGTAATGTCCTGTGCACGTTCAATTGGTGTAAGGGGAATCAGCCGTCGCCGATGTTGATCTCGAAATGCATAGTAAGGTCCCCACGGTTCAATATGATGGGCAATCGCCATAGCCACCTGAGGGATAATCCGACCACGTTCTCCAACATGCGCCCAATGATAGAGTACGCCGTTTTCCGAGTAAGAAAGTTTATTCGGGTGAAATGGCACATTCAGTGAATGAGCGTAATAAAGGCGGACACCGTCGAATCCTGTGTACACAATGGGAGTGTCAGCAGGCTTCAGATAGTTCATTTCATCGCCGCATCTTGTTACGTATGGATAGTCCGGGTAATGCGGGTTCGCTGTTGGCGCAAGCCTGCGAAAGAAAAAATCAACAAACCACGGATCGGTCTGCACGGTCCCATCGATTCGAAGATTACCTAACGCGTCAAGTTCGTAGTAGTAGTCTCTCGACATTGCTTATGATTGTAGTACTGACAATAAGAATTCAACGTACGAAATTCGCACCATGGCACTGAAATCAACGATGATGGAATTGGGGACGCGTGCACCCGACTTTACGCTCACAGATGTTACTACAAACGAAGCGGTACGTCTTGAAGGGAGCCCAGCAGTAGCAACTGTTGTTGCTTTCATATGCAATCACTGCCCCTACGTTGTGCACATCATAACGGAATTTGTTCGCTTTGCAACGGAGTACCAGAAAAAAGGGGTTCGGTTCATTGCCATCTCTTCTAACGATCCTGTAACCTATCCTGACGATGCACCGGATAACATGAAGGCATTCGCCAGCAAATATGCCTTCCCTTTTCCATACGTCTTCGATAGTTCGCAGGACGTTGCACGTGCATATGATGCCGCATGTACGCCTGACCTCTACGTATTCGATGCTACCTTACACTGTGTGTATCGTGGAAGATTTGACGATAGCACTCCCGGGAATGGCAAGCCGGTAACCGGATCTGACTTACGAGATGCACTCGACAGCATCTGCAATGGACAGCCGGTTTCACGCGAGCAATACCCTAGTATAGGGTGTTCAATAAAATGGAAACAGAATACGTAGGCGGGTAATTCGCAGCGAACATATCTGCGGAAACACTTACAATTCTTTACATGGTTTCCGGCGCTTGCACACCTAAGATGCTCAGTCCGTTGCGTAGCGCCCGACGGGTAACATCTGCAAGGAGTAATCGGGCTGTTTCCAACGACGGTTCAGAGCCAAGGATGCGGCAATCGTGGTAGAACTGGTGATACAGGGTAGCTACGTCACGCAGGTAGTCGGTGAGAATGTGAGGTTCGAGAGCCTCTGTTGCACGCTCGAGTACAGACCGAAAGCGACTGAGTGCTGCCACCAGCTCAATTTCACGCTGATGTTGAAGGGGCTCCAGGTTTATGTTCTGAGTTGACGGTACCCACTGTTCGGCTCTGCGAAGAACTGAACATATGCGGGCATGTGCATACTGAAGGTAAAAAACCGGGTTCTTTTCTCCTTCTTCCTTCGCAAGGTTCAGGTCAAAATC
>CAZGHI010000001.1:67189-74828 GCA_964525565.1 uncultured Hyphomicrobiales bacterium | reverse complement strand
AGAGATGGACTGCACGTTCATCAGCTCCACCAAAACAAAGAAGAAGCGTACAACATCTGCACCCACCTCTTCGATCAGTTCGTCTAAGGTAAAACTCTTCCCGCTACGCTTCGAAAACTTTACAACTTCGCCATTCTCAATGAAGGTTACCATCTGGTGAATAACAACACGCACCCGATTTGCATCATAACCCAGTGCCTCTACACCAGACAGTACATCGGGTATGGTTGCTATATGGTCTGCGCCAAAGATATCTACAAGAGCGTCATAGCCCCTTTCCAACTTTTCAACGTGGTAGGCGATATCGGGTAAACGATATGTAGGCTCTCCTGAGCTTTTAATGATAACCTTGTCTTGGCGCTCGCCGTCCTGCGCAAGCTGGGAGAGAGCAAACCATACGGCTCCATCTTTGTCGTATGCTAAGCCTGCGCTACGCAATTGTTGTACCGTTCTTTCCACTCTGCCTGACGTGTATAGTGAGTCTTCGTTAAAGAAAACATCATGATAAATTCCTAGCTTATGCAGAGTACTCTTTATGCTATCGAAGCACCATTGTTCACCTGCTGTTTTGCACGTGCCGCGTAAGGATGCAACGTTTCCTTCGTCAATGAATCTCTGGAGAAGATCTCTGTGTTCTGCTATCAGCGCTTGTGCAATGGTCACAATGTAGTCACCATGATACCCATCGTCCGGAAAGGGCAGAAATTCGGGAACATTTAACAATGCACATACCCGAGCAGCAATACTTTCACCGAGCTTATTCATTTGGTTGCCGGCATTGTTAAAGTAGTACTCACGGGTAACGTGATATCCCGTCCACTCCAACATATTGGCAATGGTATCACCAAGGGCACAGTTGCGTCCATGGCCTGCATGCAGAGGGCCCGTTGGATTCGCGCTCACGTATTCCACATTCACGGAGAGTCCGTTGCCAACCTGGCTTCTGCCAATAGCGTCGTCACACTCATGAAGTGCAAGCAACATTCGATGAAAAGCCGTTGGTGCAAATGTGAAATTGATAAACCCTGCTCCAGCAACGGCAATTGAATCCACCATGGGAATAGAACCCATCAAGCGAACAAGCTCTTCGGCTATAACGCGGGGTGGTTTTCGCAGTTCCCTGGCCAGTCCGAGTGCGATCGTAGTGCTCAGGTGGCCGAAGTCTGATTGCTTTGGTATTTCGTACGGTATTGGCGAAGTGAGTACAACGCCGAGCTGATTGAGTGCGCGTTGTAGCGACGGCTCAACAAAGTCTTGTAGGATCACGCGCTGGCGCTCCTTCGGGGGATAGTGCGAATAGCACGAGCAGCACCCGACTCCGTTATATCGTACAACTTTGCATCTCCCCACAAACGCTCTAGGTTGTAATGAATCCGCGCATCGGACCGCATGACATGAACAACCACATCGAAGTAATCCAGCACCATCCATGTTGATGATGTAGAACCATCAACTCGAGGTGATCCAAACCCCAAATCTCTACAATGCCGTTGAATAGAATCGGTAACGGCACGCATTTGTGCCTCGCTATCTACCGTGGCTACAACAAAAAACTCCGCTGGAGATGAGTCCAATTCAGACATATCCAGTAGGAGTAAGTCGTGGGCTTGTTTATCCTTTGCCAGTCGTGCACAAAGTACTGCACGACCCTTCGTTGATCGTGGACGCCTAGTTGTCACCAAATGGAACCTTTGCAATTGATGAGACATCGGTTTTAATGAGGCTACAAGACAAGGTCATGATTCCTGAAACGGGTGTAAAGTAATGAGATCAGATCCGAGTATTACGGATGCATTTACAAACAGCATTGAGTCAATTCCACTCACAACCATACTATCGGGTACGCCGAGAACCCGAGCAACCTTAAGGGCAGTGATGCGGTCGCCAACACGATCTATAATGTACGAGTGATCTTTACGATCATCATCTGTTGACAGTTCAACAACGTCAAAGCCCCGTTCCCGGAGGTACTTCATTGCAGTGCGACCGGCGCCATTTTTTCCAGATGCATTGACTATGTTGATCTGGATTGTCGGATGCCGTTCATCGGATTCAACAAATGGAAGGATCGGAGGATTCAGCAGCCGTACTATGAAAGCGGTGAGAAGTGTGAGGACGATAATAGTAGCAGTACCGAGCATGAGAACTGGCCAAATACTACGAGTACTTCGTCCCTTCATAGCGTCTCAGTTTGTTGTTGAATCATTCAGCATCCTCATCGTTCGGCATGTATTCTGCAAAATGTGAACCATGAACCATTAATTTTTTATATAGCAACTTTCGGGCCCGAAATAAGTGTGCTTTCACTGTACCCAACGGATGTCCCAACTTCTCAGCAATTTCTTGATATTCAAGTTCTTCCTCGTGCCGCATGCGGATCACCACCTTATACTTTTCCGGCAGTGTTTCGAGTGCTGACTTGAGCATTTGCGCACGCTCTTGAGCCAGCAACGCTTCAACCGGAAGAGGACCTCGATCTGGAGGATCGATCGTAAGTTCTGTTCCATCTTGCGTTGGCAGAGGCTGGTCGATCGATACCATTTGAAAGCGTTTGCGTCTCAGGTAATCAATACAGCCATTGGATGCGATCTTGAACAGCCAACGAGAAAACTGGAACTCAAACTGGAAACTCGGCAATGCACGATATGCTTTTACAAACGTATCCTGAACGAGATCTTCCACATCCTCATCGTGGCGAACCATTTTGCGAATGAGAAAGCTCACGGTCCGCCGGTACTTTTTCTCGATTTTGGCAAAGGCATTAATATTACCCTGTAATACCTCACGCACTGTTGCCGCATCTTCGGCTGCGGACTCTTCTGCGGCCAGCTGTTGTTCAGTAGTCACGATGTAATATGGGTAGCCATAATGTTGTTGCGGAAAGGGCGGGATTCGAACCCGCGGTACCGTTTCCAGTACACACGCTTTCCAGGCGTGCCAATTCAACCACTCTTGCACCTTTCCTCTTCCTGCGAATATACGGCAGCCAGTTGTGGTGTCTCGGATGTAACTGTCGATGTGGAGAACTTGCTGAAATTCAGTCGTAACCCATTAATAGTATGCGGGTTATCGTTAGTAGGCGAAGTGTCTCCATTTCTTGGACGAATGAGCCAATCTTCGTAACTTCTTGTATTGTGCACGCATAAGCTGGTTCCACTCGTGATTAAATGAAGAGAAGAACGTTTATATCATCTGTTACTGTAGGTAGTGTTGCTGCCGGCGTTTTAAAGGCATCTAATCGGGAGAGCATACCGCTTGCAAAGAGTAACAAGAGAACGCTCTCACTACCGCCAGGACTAAAGCGCGGTTCGCGAATTGGCATTGCTTGTCCGGCAAGTGGTATTAGCCCCAAGGAGTTGCGCGACTTTGAGCAGGTCTGCTTTCAGGAGGGGCTGGTACCGGTGCTTGGTAGGAACATAACAAAAAACCATGGTTATCTATCTGCCCCCGACCAGGACCGTGCGGATGAATTAATGGCCTTTATCGAGGATCCAACCATAGACGCAATTATGTGCGCTCGTGGTGGCTACGGTGTAATGCGCATCTTACCTATGCTTGATTACAAATCAATCCGGCAAGCAAGAAAGTCTATTGTTGGTTTCAGCGATATCACGGCTCTGCTTGTAGCCGTTAATCAATTGTCGGGTATGGTTACGTTTCACGGTCCTGTTGCAACATCAACCTTTGATTCGTTCACACGAGAGGCGTTTCGGGGAGTGTTGATGCCACAGCAACCGAGTTCGCCCTTTAGCTATTCCGATGCTAAAATGATGTGTTTATCAAATGGAATTGGACGCGGCAGACTCACCGGAGGAAATCTTACAGTTGTCACTTCAACACTCGGCACCAACTATGAAATCGACACCGACGGTGCTATTCTATTTCTTGAAGAGATTAACGAAGAACCTTACCAAATCGACAGGATGTTAACGCAGTTGTGGTTAGCTGGTAAGCTCCAAACGTGTGCTGGAATTGCCTTCGGAAATTTTCGTAACTGTGAGGCCCGTGGAAAGTCTATATCACAACCGTCGTTAACGCTACTCCAAGTGCTCAAGGATAGGACAGCCTCACTTGGAGTTCCGGTAGTGTATGGTATGCCCTTTGGACATGTGAAAAGCAAGCTAACAATACCCTTGGGGATCCAAGCTGAGTTAGATGCGTCTAATAAGAGCATGCGGTTTCTCAGTGAGGCTGTTGCTCTAACTCCATGAAATGAAAACTATATGCTTGAAAGGTTACATATGAACACGTTGGCCAAGATACACGTAATCTGTGCAATAATGTTGGCATCAATACTATGCACGGCTGACCTTGCGGCACAAACGCTCAGTGTTTTCAACGTGAACACCAGTGAATTTCCAAAGATTACTGCCGATTATATGGCATTCGATGCGTACGGATCTCCAGTAACTGGACTTACCGCTGCTGATTTCACCATCACAGAAACACCATTGAACGGCACTGCCGTAAACCTTACCCCGACTATTACCCATGACTGTATCAAACGCGAAATCGAACCGGAAGCAAGCATTCTGATCATCCTGGACCGTTCTAACTCCATGCGTGATGAAGTAAATGGAATGCCGAGGTTTAAATACGCTCAGCAGGCCTTAACTGCTTTTGTGAACAAAATTCGGTTCATCGGTGAAACCCGCGTTATCCTTACCACATTTGCGGGAACCTATGAGGTTGCTACTCCCTGGACGAACGACCCATCGGTGGTAACCGACACACTGCAAAAGATGGAACCGCAAACAGTAACAAACTACGAGCTGCCATTCGAGGGGCCGGGAACAACCATTTACGATTTATTCAAGCAACGGCCGGCAAACATTCCACGCTACGTGTTTTTCTTAACCGATGGTCACCCAAACCCATCAATTGCTAACGAAGCCAAGTTTGTTACGGAAAACATCGCACGGATGCAATCTGCAGCAATTCGATTCTTTAGTGTGACGATCATGGAGAAGACAACACACCACACACTTGAGTCATTTGCCAAAGGTACAGGCGGAAAGGCCATTGTTACAACGGAGAAGGACCTCGTTGACCTGTTCAGCTACCTCGCTTTAGAAACACAGATAAAAGAAATCTGTCAAATCAGTTGGATAAGCCCATTTGTATGCGTAGAAAGTCAGCGTAGCAGGACTGCCCTTATTCGTCTAACAAAATTTACGAACACAACAAATACGGTTTCCTATACCACTCCACCAAGGAGTGTAGCCGGCACGAACATTGATATGCCTGTGTTATTCTGCGGAGATCCGCCGGCAAATCAGTCGTCGCAGGCAACGGTAACAATCGAAGCGGTTGGTGCACCACTTTCAGTAACAGGTTTTGCCATTGTTCCCAACCAGTTCTTTAAGGTTGTGGATTGGGGACGGGGCACCGGTGCAACTTTTACTCCGTTCACGCTTCCCGTAGGCCAGAAGCTAACCATTCGCGTTGAGTTTACACAAGGTGCTCAACAAACGTACCGTCAGTCCCAATTACAGCTAACAGGATCGCCTTGTCCGCCGAATATTGAGCTTACTGGTGGTCAAGGTGTTATACGGCTAAACACTCCAAAGGGTGGCGAACTGTTTTCGACATGTGACACCGTTTTCATCTCGTGGACGGGTGTGCTCCCTGAAACCCCGGTACGTATTGAGTATAGTGCAGATGGAGGTAGTTCCTGGAAAAACATTATCGACACTGCACGTGGTCTTCACTATAAATGGGTACCACCAGCACCTGGCAACAACTATCGGATCCGGGTTTCAGTTGCACCAGTTCCACAGTACCAATGGGTCAATAGAGTTGGAGATACCGGTATAGATTCGGCTACGTCGGTAGCGATATCAAGCAACGATTTGTATGTGTACACTACAGGGTGGTTCGACGGCCCCTTCCGTATTGGTGAGACCTTCATAAACAATCAGCCTGGCAACATTGACGGATACATGGGCGTCTGGGATGCCAATGGAAACCTGCTCAAGGTAATGCACCTGCGTGGCAATGATCAAGGCGATGAGCGTGTAATGGGTGTTGTTACGGACACCTTCGGTAATATCTACGTGGCAGGTTATCACACAGCCTCCTCCGCAACCTTTGATGGGCGTCCCTTAAACAAGTCCACTGGTGACATTTCCAACATGTTTATATTTAAATTTAACAAGGACCTTGAGCTTCAGTGGAAGCAAGTTGGTACTGGTTTCGGCGGTAACATCTCAAATGCAAATTGTACTGATATCGGTCTTCGGTACGATGCAAATGGCTATCCCATCGTTGTTGTCCGAGGGAAGTTTGCACGTTATGTGATGGTGGGTTATCAGACAAGCGGCAATCGAGCGGAAAGCAATCGGTACACGAACAACACACTTCGTGACTACTATGCAACCTATGATGCCAATGGAAATGCAACCTTCTCTGAAGGTGTGCCACCGAATACCTTTACGATGAAAAAGATGAGAGTGGACGATCGTAAAGGCTTTTCATATGAAACTGGTTCGTTCACGGGTGTCCGGAACTTTGCACCGCCGACGTTTACCGTTACAAGTCGTGGCGCTTCCGATATCTACCTCTTTAAGTTCGGGTCAATTCCTGCAAGTAGTTCCGAGAGTCCGGCAAGTTTCGTTGTTTCGGCTCCCGAGCTTTCGTTCACCAAGGGGTCTGTTAGCATGGACCCAACAGCGCAGGGGCAATCCTCGTCAAAATCATTCCCGGCCGTACTCTGTAACACGGGAGACTTCGAGGTTGAGTTGCGATCTGCCGCATTTAGTGGACAGCATGCTGCAGACTACGCGTTAGCAGGAAACCTCCGCTCTGTTCGCCTAAAACCGGGTGAATGCTTATCTGTGGAAGTTGTATTCACACCTTCTGGCGTGGGACAACGTACTGCAGTACTAGAAGTTCTTGGCACCTGTAATACGATTGCTACCCTTACGTTTGAAGGTGGGGCTCTAGCCCCTTGTTTATGGGATGTAAAGCAATCTAATGACCTGGGCCGGATTGCACTTGGTGTTGCTCCTCGGACGTACACAATAACACAGGTACTGTGCAACAAAGGCCCTGTTCCACTCAGCGGCACCGTATCTGCAACAGGGTCATCGGATATTACGATCACGGCAGGTGCCGGTCCGTTCTCGCTTGCTCCGAATGCCTGTCACGACATTACCGTTAGCGTAGCACCGAATACTGCTGGAGTCCAAACCATGCGAATTGATTTCGGACTTGCTGCCGAGTGCGGAGTACCGGTTTCCACGGTTATCATTGAAGTGGTCGAGCCAAAGGTTGCAATTACCGATTACGACTTCGGACGGCATCGTGTTGGAAACATCGTCAACGGTAGCGTCTTCATCGAGAACCAGTCAACACAGCCTGTTACGATTACAGATCTTACTCCGGAAGCTCCAACTGACCCTAATATCGCCTTTGATTTGACTGGACTTGTTCCGCCGCTAACCCTAGCACCTGGTGAGCGACGGGAAATTCCTGTAACATTTAACCCACAATCACGCGGCGCTCATCGGGAGTTGATTTACGCAACCATTACTGGACAGCAAGCGCAGCTTACCGGCACAGTAACCGGCGTGGGCTTCCTGCCTGCTATCACAGCAACGGGATACGACTTCCCTGCAATTACCGTTAACCAAACCGC
>CAZGHI010000001.1:56540-67163 GCA_964525565.1 uncultured Hyphomicrobiales bacterium | reverse complement strand
TGATTTCGAATGTCGATTCTGACAGCCCCCTGCATATTCAAAGTGTTAACTTGGCCGGAACAATCCCGGATTTTTCAGAAGTAAACTGGCCAACATTCCCAACAACACTGAACATAGGGGAAGAGTTACGGTTAGAGGTTACATTCACGCCAAGTGCAGCAGGATTCCGTTCGGATGACGTTATAATCAGTCATGACGCAAAAGCCGGACCCGAACCAATACCTCCGTATGCTACCACGATAGTAAAAGTTACGGGTACTGGTATTGAACAGAGTGCTCTGCCACCGTTAACCTTTAACGACGTACTCACATGTGCACGGAGAACGGCAACACTAACGATTACAAACCCTAATCCATCTACACCACTACAATGTGCTGCGCCAGTTGCTACTGGCGATATCACAGCATTCTCCATTTTGCCCAATGCGGCATTCGTTATTAACCCCGGGGAATCACAAGTTGTAACCGTTGAATTTACACCGCCGGCTGTTGGCACTTTTAATGCACGATTTAGTTTCCAAAACAATCAAGCATTGGACCTAATTGTGAATGCTACCGGGCGAGGTATCACAACTCCCGCAACCTTCACTTTTGGTCAAACACCGGAAATCCAGGTAGGAAAACCATTCGCATTGCCAATTCTTGTGAATATCGGTGATATGCAAGGGGTTCAAGTTACAGGTGTTGAACTTACGCTTACTGTACCGAAAGACTTTTTGGCCTTTAACCAAATCATTGCTTCTCAGGCCGGTTGGACGTTTACCGGCACCGTTACAACGCCCGGAGTTGTGAGCATTGTGGGAACGCCTGATGCAACGGCCACGCTCAATAGTGGCTTGGTTGCTACCGCTCAGTTCGATCCATTCCTAACAGCAGAAGGAAGCCACACCATTTCAATGGCAGCTACTGTGCAACCCTCTTGTGTTGTTGGCACGGGCGAATCTCGCGCCTTTGCGGTTTCGCAGGTGTGTTACTCCGAAGGACGGCTTATTTCTATCGGTAGAAACCCATTCTCAATAGCATCTCCTCAGCCAAATCCTGCTGAATCGCATACATCTGTGCTGTACACAACTGGAATTAAACTTTCAACAACATTTGAAATCATCGATAATGTTGGGAATGTGGTCCGTACCATTACAACTCCTGTCCTTGATAGTGGCGAGTATGTTCTTGACATTAACACCAGCGACCTTAGCAGCGGTATATACATATTGCGAATGACTTCCGGACCGTTTGTAAAATCGACAGTTCTATCCGTCGTTCGTTAACATGAAGTTTTAAGCGGCACACTGAGTGCACCGTTTTCGTGGGGCTCGAATCCGTAAATTCGAGCCCTTTACTTTTTTGAAGTCCACTATGATAGATATCATTTCTCAGCGCCTAGGTAATCAAGCTGATTACCTTCTACGTCACGTGTGCACTACCATCAATAAATTGGATATTCATATCCCAGGTCCGAACAACGTGGACATCATCTTCGGTCCAAGCGACAGAAGTACCAGAGTCCTCCACAATTTGCACTGGATACACAACACAGGTCGGCTTGCTGGAACCGGGTACGTAAGCATCCTACCGGTAGATCAAGGCATAGAACATAGTGCGGGCGCGTCGTTCGCAAAGAATCCACAATACTTCGATCCTGAAAATATTATCCGACTTGCCATTGAAGGTGGGTGCAATGCTGTTGCTTCAACATTTGGCGTACTTGGATCTGTGAGCAGAAAGTATGCACACGTATTTCCATTTATTGTCAAAATCAACCACAATCAGCTTCTTACCTACCCGAATTCATACGATCAGATTTTGTTTGGAACGGTACAGCAAGCTGCAGATATGGGAGCTGCAGCAATTGGTGCAACAATCTATTTCGGTTCAGCCGAAAGTTCACGGCAGATTGTAGAAATTTCGGAAGCATTTGCACTGGCACATGAACTTGGCATGGCAACAATCCTTTGGTGTTACCTCAGAAACCCCGCCTTCAAGCAAGACAAAGACTATCATCTCGCCGCTGATCTTACCGGGCAAGCAAACCACCTTGGCGTGACAATTGGTGCAGATATCATCAAGCAGAAACTACCCGAGAATAATGGTGGCTTCAAAGCATTGAACATGGGTGGAAGCTCGTACGGAAAACTGGACGATCGTATGTACACTAAACTGTCCAGCGACCATCCAATTGACCTAACGCGATACCAGGTTGCTAACTGCTACATGGGAAGAATCGGTTTAATCAACAGTGGGGGCGCAAGTGGAAGCGATGATTTCGCAGAAGCTACGGCTACTGCTGTAATCAACAAACGTGCTGGTGGAATGGGACTAATTAGCGGACGTAAGGCTTTCCAGCGACCGATGAACGAAGGAATTGAGTTGCTTCATGCTATCCAGGATGTATATCTCTGCAACGAAGTCACAATTGCATAATGGACAATACCCAATACCGTAACCAACACAACGCCATTCTACGCATGGACACAGTGAGCATCTGTGTATGATGCAATCTCTTCGCCGATTGATCCCATACATTGGCCGACATAAACATCGTGTCGGTCTTGGTCTTGTGTTCATTACCTTTAGCAACATTTGCAGTACAACAATACCATTCGTTGTTGGCAAGGCAGTTGACACGCTACACGTTTCCACATTTACACAAGAACACGTACTCTGGTTAATCGTTCAGATCCTTCTTTTAACTACAGGCTCGGGTCTGGGGCTTTATGGAACACGCAGAACAATCATTGTAATGTCGCGGTTTGTGGAAGAAGATCTTCGGAACGACTTTCTTGCAGCCATCCGTCAGCAATCCCAACGGTTCTTTCATGATCGCAGCACCGGATCCCTACTTGCACATTTTAGCAATGACATTGGATCTGTTCGCGAGTTCATCGGGCCGGCGGTGATGTATAGTGCAAACACAATCACAACGTTTGCCTTTGCACTAAGTTGGATGCTCAGTATTAATGTTTGGCTCACACTTGCCATTCTGATACCCGTACCTTTGATTGCCTGGACTACGTACACGATTGGCAAGCTCATCCACACGCGCTACAAGATTGTCCAGGAACACTACGAGCACGTTACAACTCAAGCGCAGGAAACATTTTCGGGAATTCGTGTGGTTAAGGCCTACGTGCGCACCGAAATGGAATCGGCCAACTTTACGCAAAAGAGTAAAGCATACTACAAGAAGAGTATGAGTCTGGCACGTGTGAATTCACTGATGATGCCCGGCATGACAGTTTTGTTTAATCTCTCCTACGTTATCGTTATTGGCGTTGGTGGCTATCAGGTTATGAACAGCCTGATTACTGTTGGATCGTTGACGCAATTTTTTATCTACTTAAACCAATTGCTATGGCCGATCGCTGCAATTGGTTGGGTAACTGGAATGATCCAACGTGGTGCTGCCAGCATGGCTAGGTTAGGTGCTCTTCTAGATCATGCTCCGGAAATTAAAGACACGGAAATCGTTGATCATACTATTCAGGCACTCCGTGGACATGTTCACTACAGCAATGTAAGTCTCCGTTATGCAAGCACAGAACAGCGTAATACACCACATGGCGTGAACGTATTGTCGAACATCACCCTCGATATACCGGCCGGTACATCCCTTGGTATCCTTGGTGGAATTGGTAGCGGTAAGAGCTCACTCGTAAACCTCATTCCTCGGTTGTATAACGTCTCGGAAGGTACACTATCCATAGACGGTTATGATGTTCGTGTTATACCGCTGAGCGTTCTGCGCGGTGCTGTAGCCGTTGTGCCACAGGAGAGTTTTTTATTCTCAGATACAATTGCCGGTAACATCACGTTTGGGAAGCCGGAGATTAGTAAAGAAGAAATGATACAGGCATCGCGAATTGCACAATTGCACAACGATGTAATCATGATGCCAGATGGATACGAGACCGTTGTTGGCGAACGCGGAATTACGTTGAGTGGTGGTCAGAAACAAAGAACGGCATTAGCGCGTGCAATTGTTTGCCAGCCATCAATACTGATACTCGACGATGCCCTTTCTGCTGTTGACACACAAACAGAAGCGCGAATACTGGAGGGATTAAAGAATGTGATGAAGGGGCGCACTACTATTATCATCGCACATCGCGTTTCCACACTGCAACGATGCGACTCGATTATGGTATTGTCCGAAGGACGTATTGTTGAACGTGGTTCGCATGAAGAGCTTATTGCCATCGGAGGGCAGTATGCCGATACGTTCGAACGGCAGCTCCTGGAGGAGTCTATTGGTTAAGAACTCACCTTTATCCTGTGCAATATGAACGTAAAAAAATCAATTTTAGAACTCATTGGCCAGACACCACTTGTTCGATTAAACAATGTGACAAAGGGGCTTTCGGCACAGGTTCTCGTTAAGCTCGAAAGCCGAAATCCTGGTGGCTCTGTGAAAGATCGAATCGGGTTAGCCATGATTGAAGCCGCAGAACGTGCAGGTACAATCAAACCTGGCGACCTCATTGTGGAACCTACGAGTGGGAACACCGGTATTGGCCTCGCATTGGCTGCTCGTCTGAAAGGATATCGCTGTTTGTTTGTGATGACGGATAAAGCCTCGCAAGAGCGTGTACGGTACCTCAAAGCACTAGGAGCAGATGTACTCATAGTTAGCAGTGCCGCACGAATGAGCAGCCCGGAATATTATTGGAACACTGCTCAGCGCCTTGCGTCAGAGCTCCCTAATGCCATCATGCTCAACCAGTACGATAATCCCGCTAACCCACAGGCACACGTGGAAACAACGGGACCCGAAATATGGAACGATACTGATGGAACCATCACCCATTTCGTGGCAAGTATGGGTACCGGAGGTACGATTACGGGTACGGCACGTTTCCTTAAGCAGCGCAATCCCAACATAAAAGTCATTGCTGCTGACCCAGTTGGGTCAGCCATCAAAACATTTAAAGAAACCGGTCGCCTCGTTGAAGCATTACCATACCTTGTTGAAGGTGTCGGACAAGAACGGATACCAGGGAACCTCGATGTAACGCTCATAGATGAGATAATGAATATTCAGGATAAAGAGAGTTTTTCCATGGCACGAAGACTTGCTCGCGAGGAAGGAATTTTTTGCGGTGGCAGCAGTGGGATGATTGTTACCGCAGCACTTCGTGTGGCGCGGCTCGTTCCACCCGATTCCGTTGTTGTTGCCATGATCTGCGACTCCGGCGAGCGCTACCTAACCAAACACCATAGCGATGAGTGGCTTGCACAGAACAACCTGCTCGATGAAGACATTCCTCTCATGCTGCGTGATATCCTTGCCACTAAACGCAATCGAGGTACTACCCCCGATCTTGTTTCCGTACAACCAACCAACACCATTGCAGATGCACTTGGTTTGATGAGCCAGTTTGAACTTTCCGAGCTGCCTGTACTCTTGGACGGAGAACTACTTGGTGTTGTGCGCGAAAATCGTTTAATGGCGGCTGTGATCGAGCAACGAGAGCTTCTATCCCAAAGCATTTCTCAGGTTACTGAAGACCCGTGCCCTATTCTCGATGGTCACGCCGACGTTTCGGAAGCACTGCAGGTGCTCAAGTCATCGCCGTTGGTTGCTGTTCAGGAGTTTGGCACAATCACAGGCGTACTCACTCGCCACGACGTAATTCAGTATTTGTAGAGTCCATGTTATGATCTCCGTTATTCGTTACATCGCCGTTTGGATTACCTTGGCTGCAGTTTCGCAATCTGTTGCTGCAAATGATGCCGTTGCCGTCCTGGAATTGAATTGTAGAATCGCTGGTACAACCATGCCGCTGACGAATCAGTTTATGTGCGCAGACGCATCGCAGTATGTGGTGCTCCATAGACTGGTTTTTTACCTTTCTCAGTTCGAGCTTCGGTCTGCTAATGGAGAACTTACTCCCATTAGCAATGTTCATGTTCTCGCAGACCTACTCAAGAGTAACCGGTATGTACTGAATACAACGAGCGCAAACAATGTGCAGTCAATTCGTTTTGGTATCGGTGTAGATCCCCTGCACAATCACGAAGATCCTTCTACATACCCCAACGGACATCCGCTCGCCCATCAAACCCCTTCGATGCATTGGGGGTGGATTGCAGGATATCGCTTCATTGTGGTGGAAGGAAACGCATCCCGTTCACAAAAGGGACCTGAATCGGAGTTTCAGATTCATACCGTTGATGATGCGTTGTACCGCATTATTGAAGTGGATGTAGAAACGGAACGCACGGAAGACACGCTCTATATCAGAGTGAATGCCGACATTGACAGGTTCTGTGAATCAATACCACTGTGGAATGGGGTTGTCAATCATGGTTCCGAAAACGAGGCTGTGACACTAACATCCAATATGGCAACCAAGGTCTTTACACCCACAACGTTCACATCCGTGCCTGATGAATCATTTCGCGGGTCCGTGTTCCCAAATCCAACAAGTGGAATCGTGACAATTGTTGGCGATCAGAAAACCAACAACACTATGGTGAATATTCGCATTGTCAATCATTTAGGTCAAATTGTTTATCAAAATAGCCGCGTAACGATCCCGACTACCTTATCCATAAACCACGTACCACCAGGGATCTACACGATAATGTTGTCATGTATGCAGAGTACTCAACAGTGCAAACTCGTAGTCGTGCAGTAGTATTGATTGCAATGCTCTGCATTGCCAATCTGCTTGGTATTCTGGGTTGTTCAAATGCGATAGAGCCTACCGACGATACAATCGTTCTCCCTAACGACTACCCGCTACTCAGTTTCCCAGCCGACAATCCACCTAATGCAGAACGAATTGCGTTAGGTAAACGATTATTTGCTGACGTTCGACTCTCCCGAGATAACGATGTCTCTTGCAGTAGCTGTCACAACCAAGAACTGGCATTTTCGGATGGTAGGCAGGTTTCAATCGGTACACGTGCACGTCGTACGGACAGGAATTCGCCATCCATTCAGTATGCTGGATTTGAGCAATCACTCATGAGAGAAGGAACCGTTCCGTCCCTGGAAATGCAGGTTCTGGTGCCGTTTCAGGAACATGCTGAATTCGATTTACATATCCTGGATGCCGTTGAGAAAATTGGGAAAGACTCAACAATCATCCTGGCTAGTCAATCAGCATTCGGGCGCGACCCTGACGCTTACGTGATTACGAGAGCCATAGCTTCTTACGTACGTTCACTCCCAACGTTTTCGTCGTTATTCGACGATGCAGTACGTTCCGGCAGTATGGAGCACCTGAGCATGGCCGCCAGACGAGGTTATCGTGTATTCTTCAGCAGTAAAGCACAATGCTCCACGTGCCATGCCGGATTACTATTCCGTGCAAACATGCGCATTCGCCATCCGGCTGCGCGTACTGAAAGCGGGTTTAAGATTCCCGGGCTGCGTAATGTTGCTCGTACAGCACCGTACCTCTTTGATGGGTCCTCCAAGACTCTATCCGATGTTGTACGTGGGTACAAGAATCACAGCCATCTGCATCTAGCAAGCATGCCCACCGAACTGCACATACAGTTATCTGATAGCGACTGTGACGATTTAGTTGAGTTTCTGAAAACATTGTCAGACCGGCAGTAGCCGTACCAATGCTATGGTCATCGCCGTGATCTTCTTATACGAACTAGTGTTTCTGCACCATCTCTAAAAATTCTGCAACGCGAACTCGTCCATAAATAGGAACACAAAATTGTTTGTTTTTGGGGTACGGAGTCCCGTGATAGATCCCCAAAACCTTCATTGCCTGTAACAACTCGCGAAGCTCTTTTTTATCGGCTGCAATCAATCGAACTTCGTCACCCTTCTTATACTGACTCCAGCCCTCTTTTTTTACACGTTTCTTGTTCTGAAGCCGTACATATCCGTTGCGGTGAAACAGTCGAGCTGCCATTCTCTTTGCAGTTGCTCGATGCATAGGAACCTCCCCCGGTCAAGTTACAGTATCATGCAACGTTAATTTACTCAAGAACGTTGTTTTGCCATACTATGGTGTCCACCAGGTTAAATCTACAGCATCCTCACCACCGTCAACGCCAATCACCTCGCCATTTATCCACTGTGCCTCTGGCCGAACAAGCAGTGACACAACGGAAGCAACATCTTCGGGAGTCGTTAATCTGTGGTTAGGATTTCGCATGTGTGCATTGTTCATGATCAGGTCGCTGCCAGGAATCTTAGCTAGAGCTGGAGTATATGTAACACCTGCGCGTATCGTATTTGCCGTGATACCGAACGGCGCTAACTCCAGCGCTAGCTGTCTACAATAACTCTCCAAAGCTGCTTTTGCCGCACTTACAGCACCATAGGCAGGTAAAACCCGCGTAGAACCGGCGCTTGTTAGTCCGAGCACACGTCCTCCCTGACCCATAAGTTTTAAGCGAATCAGATCCTGGGTGTAGTAAATCAGGGTATTCGCCATTACATCGAGGGTCATTTCCAGGTTCATCTTGCTGATCGCATCCGTGGGTTGATCTGCAATAAACGGTTTGAGTGTGCCAAACGCCAGTGAATGCAGCAGCAATTGAACCTGAGCCCCTTCATGGTCTTTCACATGGTTACGTATATCACTAAAGATCATGTCACGTTTTTCGGCATCTGCTGCATTCACGTTCCAGAAATAGCATGGAACGCCTATGGCCAGGAGTTCCGACCGTAGCTCTTCTACTTGTTTCATGCCCGCCGCGCGATCGAGGTGAACACCCATGATTCCGTAACCATCACGCGCTAATCGCAGAGCACATGCACGCCCAAATCCACTAGAGGCGCCGAGTATGAGAGCGAATTTCATTACAGTCCTACAACTTTCTTTAATTGCTTATGGTACAAAGTTACCACTTCTGCGGTAAGCCTTCCGGAGAGGTATAGTATCTATTGCCAAAAACTCAGTCCCCGCTCTTCACTTCCCGCTCTGTCTCGTCATGGTTGTTTATGGCAGTCTCTTCAACAAAGAGAAATGGTGCAGAAGCACTTCCCCATTTCTGCTCATTCTGCTCATTAAATCCCTGCAACCATAAACGAATTCCAAAGTTTCGAACTTCAATTTCAATTGTTGTATATGCCAGGTTCCCTTCAAGCAACCTACATGCGAATCCGTGGGTGCCTCCGGAAAAGTTAACTGCCGTTGCCTGGAGATACACTTCGCAACCATGCATGGTAACAAGATTGCGAGGAATTACATACTCAGTGGAATCCCCAATACGGTTAGCTTCGGGCAACTTTCCGGACGGCACATACATAAGGCATTCAATAATGCCCTCCTCCACACGATGCACCCGAAAAAACCACTGGCACCGTTCACGCCCGCTGCTGTGGTCAACAACCAATGAACAAAACAACCACCGATCCGTCTCAGCATCGCCCCAAACTCGTCTTACATGAAAACGGGCACGCGGGAATGTGGTATCTCTAGCAACTTGCTCAGCATTGGTAAATGACTTGCACATCCATGAGATCAAGGTATCGATGTCTTCGTCTGCACCTTGCTTTTTGGTATCTACTCCTCTAGCAAACGTTGGAGTTGCCGCGTATCCAGACGGCGGGATTACCATCGCCAAAAACAGAAATTGAACACTGAACAACAAACTACCCACAACGCATTTCATCGCAACCTGCTCCCCAGCTCATCAAACGAAAGAATAAAATAGGTTGGCCGGCCATCTGCCGTTAAATGGGGCACTTTGCAAGCAAACAGTTCCCGAACGAGAGTTCTCATCTCTTCCGTTGTAAGCCTTACACCTCTCTTAATAGCTTGTGACCGAGCGTATATGGCAGCAATACCTTCCGTTCGGCGTTCTCGAGGTAGCGATCCCATTGGACGTAGAGATTCAATCATGTGTGCAAGAATATACTCTTCACTGCCTGGTTGTACATCTGCCGGTACTGCGTGAATCTCAAGTTCCGTTCCGGATAAAATGTCGAACCGAAATCCGAGCTGTTCAAGTTGCTGACTGTATTCGCGGATCACAACGATATCGCTTGGTGCCAAAGACAGCTTTACCGAAAAGAGCAATGCCTGCTCCGATCGAGCCGTGGCTGTTGTCGTGTGCAATGCCTTCTCGTATAGGATTCGTTCGTGGGCTGCATGTTGGTCCAAGATGGCAAGTCCGTCAGGCAATGTTGTAACGATAAACTGCATCCCGGCATGCAGCACCTGTTTAACCTCTTCACCCTCTAAGAAGGATAAGCTATCGGCATGTTTAACCTTTTGACTGTTGTAGTAATCACTTTTGCCCATCGAAGCTGGTGCAGACCAGCGGCCGGATAACCTACTGTTTTCGGTCTGACTTATTGTTGGCCGTATAGCATGAATCTCGCCGGTTAGTCGGTTCACAAACGATGCCGGTGTTCCCTCGGAGGTATGCAGAGATTGTAATGGCTGTGTAGCCAGAGGCGCATCCGTAAAGACGGCTGGAATCACGTTGGCTGTTCGTAAAGCAGCAGAAACAGCTCCCTGTAAATGTAGGTACGCCAAGCGCTCATCTTCGAACTTCACTTCATGCTTCTGTGGATGAACATTGACATCCACACGCTTTGGGTCAACATTCAAATGCAAAACAAATACCGGCATCTGGCCACTTTCCAGTAGATGCTCGTAGGCCGAAACTGCAGCATGAGTCAGTGCTCGACTTACTATT
>CAZGHI010000001.1:34718-56530 GCA_964525565.1 uncultured Hyphomicrobiales bacterium | reverse complement strand
GGCCTGTTGTTAAGAAACAGGTATTGCCCGCTTCTGCTCTGCCGTGCAAGCGTGGGAACGCCCACATAGCCCGTGATAGTTAAACCAGAATCCGAAAACTGTACCGGTAGCAACCGTTTGCCGTCACTCACACCAAGAATATCTGCTGTACGCTGTTCCAAAGTCGATCGGTCCACATCGAATACCAGAGCTTCGCCATCATAGAATGTAAATCGAACATCCGGACGAGACAGAGCCATTCTTTGCATTGTTTCGCTTATATGACGGAACTCCGTCAAATCACTCTTTAAAAACTTTCTCCGTGCCGGTATATTGTAAAAAAGATTACGAACAAGAATTTGCGTTCCTTCTGAGCAATTGTCAGGAACAATCTCCGGCCGATGCCCTGGTCTGGAGATCAATTTGTTACCAATCGTAACAGTCTCGGACTGATTAGCAGAAGTGCTGTCACGCAAACGAGAACGTATTTCTACATCTGCCACTGCTGCAATCGAAGCGAGTGCTTCCCCGCGAAATCCAAGTGTTTGAATTGCATGAAGGTCTGCCTCTGTACTAATCTTACTTGTGGCATGTCTGACCAAACACAGAGCCAAGTCTTCAGCCGACATTCCACGTCCATTGTCAATCACGTGCACTACTTGCTTACCAGCGCCACGAACAATCACACTGACTGCTGTTGCTCCGGAGTCCAACGCGTTCTCTACAAGCTCCTTTACAACGCTCTCAGGGCGTTGCACAACTTCGCCTGCCGCTATCTGGTTGGCAAGGTAATCGGGGAGAATGTGAATTGAAGGATCAGGCATTACGAGTGTTTTAAGCTTTAATCAAAAGTGCACTTCTGCCATGGTAGTCGCAAGAAGGGTAGCAGGTATTGTTTTTGTAGTTGGTGCGGCGCCATATACTCTCCGATTCCATCTCCTAACGCCTTACCGTCCATAGTCCACATGGTTTTGAAACGTTGATAAAATGGTCCACTATCTAGGATTTGTTGTATCGTACACACCAACCGATGCTGCTTGCCTTGCAATTCACCCGTTACGGTTACGTGGGTTGCTCGACGCATTCCAAACATTGTTGTTTTCTTTCCTACAATATCAATGCTCGTTCCATTCCATTCTTCCAGACAGCGTGATGTGCCTTGCATGCTCACAACGTTGCACGACGTAACACCCGGCTGTAGAGTTGCAAGGAATACATGTGTTGCTTCGCGGTGATGAATTCGGCCCCAATACCATGGACCAAAGTCACGGTGAAGGGGGCTACGGCCGGCATTTCGATCTGTGTACCCCCACCCTTCGAAGGTGGTTGAAACCTTTACAGCTCCTGCCTCCCGAATCGTTAGCGAAACAGAAGCACGTCGGCGCGGTGCAAAGACATTCCAAACATGATCCGACACAAACGTTGTTGTTTCACGGCTGCTTGATTCAGAGAAGAGGGGTTGGAATCGAACAACGACTTCTGCAGACTGTAATGCTGAACACGCTCCGGTATCGATTGACACTTCGGAATCGCCACAAAGTGTTGCCGGTACGTGCGTTGTGCCATGAAATGCAAAAAGTACTCGCCTCCCACGATGATAGATATTCACGGCGTATCCACAGTGGTCGGCCGGGAGCGCCTTGCTGGATCTCTGAGCACTGATGTAGTCCGGACTCATCGGCATACCTGCAAAGCCAATGAGCACAACAGTCCATTCATTACTATCGGCTTGTATATCGTTATACCACCAAGCATACGCACCAGAGCACATGGAAGCTGCTGCTACATAATCGTGAAAGCCACTGTACAACAATTTCATGGTTACGAAGATATCACCTCGGCTTCCGTAGGTTGGGAACTATGCATACGGTTTTTTTCATCTACCAGGTCGCCATTACTTCCGTACTCCTTATTCTCCTGATGGTTACATTCTACAATGTGACCCGGTTTCGGCGCATGGTAATACCACAGAGAGATTTTGAAAGCCCCACCTCTACGAATGCGTCCATTTCTCGTGTGAGCATATTGGTCCCGGCTCGGAATGAGCAGCGGTCCATTGAGATGTGCATTCGCAGTCTTAGTCTGCAAGACTATCCTGATTTCGAAGTTATCGTCCTAAATGATAGTTCAACAGATGCTACAGGCCCCATTCTGGAGTTTCTCGCAGAAGAGTTGCCGAATGTTCGTTGTATCAGCGGATCGGCTTTACCAGAAGGCTGGGTTGGCAAGTCTTGGGCATGCTGGCAACTTTCAAAGGAAGCTACGGGTGAAGTTTTCATCTTCACTGATGCCGACACATTGCATCATGCCAATATGGTTTCGGCTGCAGTTGCGACGTTACAGGAGCACAATGTTGAATTTTTCTCAGCGATCACAGAGCAAGTGCTGGGAACATCAGGTGAACACATTGTAATCCCCATGGTACTTGTTCTCTACTGTGCTTACCTACCGAATGGTTTCATCACAAACAACCCAAACTCATCCTTTTCGGCAGCAAATGGGCAGTTCATGTGTTTTAATAGGTCGGCATACGAAGCTGTGGGTGGTCATTCTGCCGTACACAACTCCCTGGTGGAGGATGTATTCCTCGCACGCAAAATGAAGCAAATGGGCTACCGGATTGCGTTAGTAGATGGCACACATTTCATTTCTTGTAGGATGTACACATCCGCTCGCGAGGTTACCGATGGTTTTTCAAAGAATTTCTTTCCAGGAACAGGCTTTAATCTGTGGGTGACAACAGCATTCTTAGCTCATCTTGTAACAGCATATACAGCACCGTTACTTTTTCTCTTTACTTCCTGGTGGGAATGGGCAGTTGTTCAACTGATCTTAGCAGGTATGATGCGCGGAGCAATATCCTTGCGTTTTGGATTGCCGTGGTGGCATTGTCTGTTACAACCACTAACGGGTTTGTGGTGTACGCTGATCGGCATCAACAGTGTTCGCTGGGCCTACTCGGACGCAGGATCATCGTGGAAGGGGCGACGCTACCAGCACACACAGCTACGTAAGCCACCTAGTCTGAACTAGGTTCGACGGAAATCCCTATCACTCACCACGAACCAAAATCTGCGTTCTTGCATGTTGTCCATGAACCATTGTTACTCCATAGACACCCGCAGGAACGTTTATTGCCGGAACTACTACGTTATGGATTCCCGGACGAACTGTAATCGTGCGTGACAGAATTGACCTACCCTGCATATCAAAAATCGTTATGAATACGGGGTCATCGGTTAGGGTAACGACGGTTACGTCGAGTACTGGCGATGTCCACGGGTGTTGCCCATTGAAAATGAGTTCTGGCTGCTGTCCAAATACAATGCTCTGCGTTTGAGCATCACATGTTCCCGTAATCGTAATGTCACCATCGTACCCTGATATTTCGGCTTGCTCCGACTCGATGTGTACAAATCGAAGCTCGGTACGAGAATGGCTCCCTAGGTATGTTGTTGCATTTATGGTTAGTAGCGTATCTGCTGTTACGAGATTGCTATCGGAGCGTATCGTTAAACGCGCTCTGCCTGGTGCTATTTCTACAATGTCTGATACCGTTACGCTTGGGTGAGACAATCCTATTGATCGCATATAAAGAAGCGAACCGTCGTATTCAATTTCTGCGCGAATAGACTTCAGCCCCCTACCATCCAAAGAGCTGTCGGCATCCAGTTCAACCGGAATCGAGGCTACTGTGCCAAGCGGAGCAACCATCCCATCAGGTATCCGCATGCGAACACCTCGTATCGGGAAGGGGTCTATCGGGGGCCTCGACGTTGATCCCACAGCCGTGATGGTGAATGCCGCCGGACAAGGTGTATTGGCTTCCAATGAGAACTGAACTGTGTCTGATCGTGAGTGGCCAACAAACTCATAAGCAAGAGTAACGACTACACTATCTCCGGGATTAACAACAGCAGGTAGATCAGGGATCGTGCCCAACAAGCGCCATGGCGAGGAAAGGGAAGGCAATCCAGCAAATTCCGTTGGTATGCTGCCGGTATTTCGAATAACGAGTGTCTGCTGAATTGACTCACCCGGATTCAGTAAACCAAAGTCCAACTTCGTAGAAGATACTGTCCATGATGGATCGGCAACTTCGCCAACAACGTGTACACGAACCGGTTCAGCGCAGTTGTTAAAGAAAACAACAATCGTGTCGCTAAATCTACCGGGAGCCGCATTGCTTACTGTGATCGTCATCGTAAGTGAGTCGGTTAGTACGGTGCCTTGCGTAACACTTGTCTGAATCCAACCCGGTGCTGCCACCGAGGTTACTGTTGTTATTGCATGCGATGGTTGCTGACGCAGCACTACTGTTTTATAAGGCGGCTCCATGCCATTACAGAGCAACATTGTGCCGAAATGAACAGTTTGTTCGGAGGCATTAATCTCTGGGTAAACGAGTTCCGAGCGGGTACTTACAAGTACAGGCTGTCCGCAAGGCAATACAAATAGCGTGTCGGTAGTTAAATGCTCACCACGCGGTGTGTCCAAAAACTGCGTAAACGTAATCGTTTTCGTTTCCCCAACAGCTAAGTCTATAGGAAGGTTTTCAAACTGCAAAGCAGACGGTTCTGACGGCAGGCCAACGGTGGTAGGTACACTACCCACGTTCCTGATGACGACTGAACCACGTACTGTCGCACTACAACCAATGCTACGTCCGAGGTTGATCGTATCCTGCTCCAGCAGAACCAACGGTTGGTAGGCTGCTGCTCTCAGTGTTGCACGCAAGGTGTCGGTACATTGGTCTGCCGCAAAGGGAAATTCAATCGTCTGGTTTACGGCTTGGTTCAAAAACTCCTCCAGTGGTATGTAGCGTATCGTTATGCTAACGCTTTGCCCGGGAGATAATTCTGTAGGCTGAAATGAAATAAAGAATGGAGGTTGGACGAGTGGTGCCTGAACCCGCATGGGCTGCGTTCCGGAATTCCTGATTGTGAAGACTGCTGTATCACGTATGGTTGACCGTGGGCACGACGTGTAAACCCCAAAGTCAACATCAACCTTATCCAGTGCTGCGAGCATCTCTGTACGTTCTCCTCGCAACTGTATGCTTAAGGGTTTGCTGCAAGGATTTGCAACAATGGTGGCCACACCTTCGGTTAAACCAATTGTTTCAGGTGAAAACCGAAGGTAAACGGTACGGCGTTCTCCCGGAGCAAGGATAAATCCTGGGGCCGGACTTTCTAATGCAAACCCAGGGCTTAAAAGAACTCTCGCAATCTGAATTGCTTCCTGACCCTCGTTTGTAACGTCAAACGATCGTACCGTGTTCCCACTACATGCACCGGTTGAACCAAAGTCAATGAGTGCCTCTGATGCAGCATAACGGATATCAGGAGTAAAAAACACAATGGGCTTCGACATCGACACACATCCGTCTGCAGTTACAATTTCCACGGAGTACGATCCGGGCTCTGTAATCCGAAACGATGGTGTTGCCTGTTCTGCAACAGCCAAATCGTTACGGAAAAGTCGGTAAATCGCTGATACATTCTGGACAGTGAGTGTGATTGTGTCTCCTTCGCAAATAGACTGTCTCCCTAACGGAAGCGTTCTTACTTCAGGAACCGGAATCGAAGTGATGACGATTGGTTCACTTACTGTTGGACAGGAACCAGGTCCGTACACAACTAAGCGATACGTACCAAATTCTCTGGCCACAAGACGTAAATCCTTACCTACTTGTATCGGAACACCGTTCAGCGTCCACTCATACGTGATACCATTCGGCACAGAGTCCCCGTATATGTGCACGGTATCGTCTGGACACATGGTCGTGCGCGAAGAACGTATGATTGGCTTTGGCAAGATTGGTTTGTGTATAACCGCACTTTGAGCGTACTCGAGCTGGTTATACTGTCTTCCTCTGGCAGTTGTATCCGCAGTTTCTGTCTGCGACATGTTGTCATCGGCATTAAAACGGTAGCCGTACACCCGATACGTGTAATCCATGCCGCATGGAACATCCCCTTCGTCAACAAAACGGTTTCCTGCAGCAGAATGCTGAACGGCAACAACTACTGTTGTGCCAATGCGGCTGCCAACAATTAATATTCTGCCATCACTAAGAAAGGAATCCGAAAAGTCTTGAAAGTTCTTCGTATCTCTGAGAACAACGTAGCCTGTTGTGCTATCATCCGGAAACGGATCGCGAATTGGCGTCCACGAAATAGCATGGCTCACCGGGGAATAGCTTTCTACGACTACTGCAGGGGCCTGTGACCATTTCGGTTCTCGAACTAACCGCCAGAAGTATTGGTTCTCGTTTGACCAGCCGAGAATAACCTTCTGTCCACCAATTAGATTTGGCAATCCCTTGGAAGGCCCGGAACCTATAATGCCCGGATATTGGATTCCGGGACTTGGTCCAGAACTTGTACTATCGGTTCCGAGTCTTGCAGCATATGCTGCAATGGAGCTGCCTGTAACTCTTATGGAGTGTCCGTCTCCGATTGCTGTTGTGTTGTGTGCAACTTTGGGCATGGGAAGGTTTAACCACAGGGGAACGCTGCCAGCAGCAGCCAAACTAAAATGCCCTAGGGAATGCACATGTTCTCCGACAGAATTTCGGAGAGTTATCCCCTCCCGGGTTTGATTTATGTTCAACCCAATTCCGCTTACCTCAAAGAGAGAGGTGTCACGTTGGCATACTTGTAGATAACCATCCTTCTTCTGTTTGTCTGAAACATAGGGTACAGGAAAGTACTCATGGTCAATGACTATAATGGTGCCAGCACGCAAGTTCCGCCAGAAATCCACATTCTTAAATGTTACCTTGGAACCAAGCGCTGCGAGTTCGTTCGCATAATCCTCAATTGTCCAGCCTGCTATCGAAGCGCCGTCAGTAACAACGAACAACTCTGTCCATTCGCCGGGCTGATTCACATTGGCAACATTATAATATTCACTTACAACAACATCTTGCGAAAGAAGTAATGTGGGGAGCAGAATAAATAAAAACGCCCCAACAACGGGGGCTATCCAACATTTGCAAAGGTTGATAGACGGTTGAAAGAACTCTGCGGATGAAATTGACGAAGAACTACAGGCCAAGGTTTTGCTATGTACGTGCATAATACCATAAAACAATCGAAATCGTCGGTTGGTTACGCAAATTTACCAACGTTTGATTTTTCTAACCCTGTAATGGCATACAAACATGCATCACCCTACAGCTTTCGAACAGTTTCTTGATTTATTCCTGCTACGGGTATCACCACCAGACCATGCAACAGAACTACCGTATTATACAACGGGAAGCATCGTTGCAGCAGCCGTGATGAGACTAGCAATTATTGGTACACTTGCCGTTTTGTTAAATGACCGTTTTCAATCCAGCACGTGGTGGTGGACCTCTGTGCTCTTTGCGGCATGGGGCTTGGGAGCATATCCTGCCTGGCTGCAGTATCGCAGATTTAACGAACACATCGAGCACATTCAATCCGAAACGCTATGTGGAAAGTGCAGGCATTTTAACGGGACAAATCAGTTATGTATGGTTCTCGATGAGCACGTCACCTCAGAGCAGCCACCGTGTGAAGGTGAACTATGGGAGCCTATTTGATATGGGTAAATGGCAATTATTGACACCTACAATGTAGATCAATTCGGTGTGACTTCTTTGAGTTTGTAGATCCCCCTATCGTCTATGCCAAATGTGAATGTTTTTGCTACGCTATTAGAGTATGTCCATATTTCTTGTGGCTGGTTATTCGGATCCAGTTTTTTATTAATACTTGTCGGAGGCCCAAAGAGAACGTAGATTTTACCCCGTTCGGAATGGGCACCATCCTGTTCCTGAATCGTACTAAATGCGTAGTATGCTTGATCGAAACGCTTATAATACTCGGCCAGGCGTTCATTATACGTTGTCGTTGGCGTTGGATCTTGCTTCCTCCACCACTGCATTAGTCGAGATCTACGGTCAGCATCGCTTCCGCTGTCGAGAGAACTCAACTCTTCTTTAGTGGCAATGTATTTCAATGCACCAATGGCGTAATCGAGGTTGCGTAAGGAGAGTGGCATCATTTCCCATATGATGCGAAATGCAGATCGTAACGTATCGACAGTTCCGTCAGCAACAAGTTCAATTACGTACTGTCCGGGCACCATTGCCGTTACGGGTATGGGAATCTCAGCCAGTGCAACACTTGTTGCCTTATCCTTAACATCAACCACCTCCACGTAGGGATCTGTTGTTGTTGCATATTCCGACAGATGTAGCATTCGTGACGTGGAACTAACAACTGTGCCCTGTACATCGCTCACCTCCCACCAGCGTATGGTGCGCCCATCGTAAGGCAATTGGCGGACAACAAAGTGGTATTTCGTTGGTGTACTATCGGCAAGGAGAACAAACGCAACAGCATCTTTCGATCCAAAACTTACGTCGCCCGAAAGAACAAATGGACGGTAAAGATCTCGACCTTTCGAAATCACGGATTGGGCAAACATGGGCTGTGTTAGTAAGCGTACCATTGTACGCGGCTTAAACGATACATCATTCAACTTGATTTTCTTCTGCGGATTCTCCTTTTTTTCAATAATCTCCAGCGATATGGAATAGCTACCGGCGGCAATTTCAATCTGCTGCCATCCATAATGGAACGTGTTCTTGCTGTTCGTTTCTTCGAACGTGTTGGTATATGCTGTATTCTCCCACCGAATTCTCCTGCGGATTACGCCGAGTGTGTCACGCACTTCTATACTTATCACCACGGGAGCTTTGTAATTACCCCCGACATCGGACCTATCCGTATTCTTAACAAAGGTTAGGAAATCATTCGACAGACGAAAAAATACGACCACATTTGCTGAATCCGGATTGTTACCGGGCACAACAAATGCATCTGCAAAGAAACGGTCGCCATAGTCGGCAAAGATTGTTTTCGGCTGTGCTTGAGCATGTGAAACCTGCAGAATCAATCCAAATCCTATCAGGACACTTGTTACAGAAACGATATTCATCACGTTCGTTTTTCCTCTAGGTAGTCTTGGAGAATAAGCGCGGCAGCAAACGCGTCCTTGGTTCCCTTTGTTATACGTCGCTTTTTCGAAACCGAGGCCAACTTCATAGTATGAAATGCACGCTTTGTGCTAAACGATTCATCAACTTCAATAACTTCTAATGGTGTATGCTTTCGCAATTCCACTATAAACTCTTCAATTTTCTGAACGATATGCGACTGACTCCCATCATGTCTGTGAGGTACACCAACGATGATCAGTCCGATTCTATCTGCACTGAAGCGCTCTAACAATTTTCGGAACACGTCCTTATTGTTCTCAATCACAGGCCTTGTATTCACGGTAATGCCATACTCATCGCTTACCGCAACACCGATGCGGGCTTCTCCAAAGTCCAGCGCACAAATTCGAACTGAAGTATGCATGATTACTCGTGAGCCTCCAAAGGCTCGGTCAACGGTATTCGAAACACTACCTGGGTTCCTGCCCCTGGTTCACTTGTTACACGCAACGACCCCCCATGCAAATGCGTAACATGCTGCATGATCATGGTCCCGATTCCGGTTCCTGAACCATCTTTTGCCGTTGTAAAGTAGGGTTTCATCATATTCTCAAGTGTTAACGTATCCATGCCAACACCAGTGTCAGATACTCGGATGTAAACATTCCACCGATCGTACCACGTTGCTATTTCAACGGTACCTTCGTTGCCGCGTAAACTCTTAATTGCATTCTCCACAGCATTGCGGACTGCACGTGAGAGTTTGAGCTTATCAACACTCATCATTGTTCCCTTGAGCTTCATTACAAAGTGTACATGTGGAAACATCGTTGGATCGAACTCGTGACGTAACTGCGTACAAAACTCTGCACTATGGACAGGTGCGCGCTGAAGGTCCTCTGTTCGTCCTACGCTTACCAAATCACGAACCCTTTGGATCAGCACCTCGGTTTGATAGAGGATACGCCGAACTTTCTCACTCTGCCTGCCTTCCTGTTCAGCTTGAAGTTGCTCCGCATTCAACCGTATAGTCGATAGGTTTGTTTGCATATCGTGCGCTAATTGCGCCCAGTTCACCAACCGACGGCGCTCAAGTGTCTCTGTAATATCAATTCCAGTTACAACCATTCCTCGCAGCTTCCCAAATGAACCCCACAGCGGTTGTGCTGTGAACATATATTCTCGTTGTTCATCATCATCATCTACGCGAATTTTCTGTGATAGTGGCCGGCGTACAACCAAGGCCTTGGAAAGAAAGTCTTGTATCTCCCGTACACCGGAATGGCGCATGTACGATCGGAACAGTCGTCGCATTGGCACCTTACTTGTAATCCGAAGCAATTGAGCTGTTCGCTCGTTTGTACGCAACAGCCGTCCAACATCGTCCATCACAAAAACAAGACCAGCTCCCGGAAGTTCAAGCATAGCATCCAGGAACCTGCGCTGACGTCGGAGCCGCAACCACAATAACAGAATAACAACCAGTAAAGAGCCGGGAACTACAAACGAGCCGGTTTTCTCTAGCACATCCCACAACCACCAGAAAGTATGGATACTTCGCTGAAACAGTACCGATCCTGTTCGGGTTGTTACCAGTAGTGCATCATTAATCTGATGAACACTAATGATGGGACCATCTGGCACTACGGCATCATCGTCAGACAGGATGCGCCCATTATGTACGCTTACAATTCCGTTATGATAGACAACAAAAACCGTATCTCCCTGTGCAGTTACCATTCGGGGGATGCCGCGTTCGGGAGGTAGGAATACATCTACATCGTTAGCCGGTAAAGACGTTCCCAACAATCTGCTGCGTAGTATATATCCCCCTTGAACACGATCGGCAATGGCAAGCGCAATAGCGGTATTTACAGTAAACCACGTCATCTGCTCGAACCCTGCTTGTACACTTATGGTTTGTACGTCGTTGTTCTGAAGGGCGATCAGACTTACCTGTGTTGTTCGGTTCGAGTCCACGGGAGATATTACAATTACTTTTCCATCGGCAAGACCAACGGTGGCACGAGATGCTAAGGGAACAGATGGAGCTATGCGACGTTGCAGCAGCGTATCAATCAAGCTGGCGTATGCAAGCCCACCGACATCGTGCACAATAACTACGGACCATGCTTGTGTACCCTTTCCCATTCCAAATACACGCTGTTCAACAAGTCTCACCTGTGGTTGTTCAGCCGTTATATCAACACCGCAAACAATACCAAGAACGTTCACATATACATGCTTCTTGTCAGTTGCAAGAAGTTGCACCTGAAAGGTTGTAGTCACAGGAAGGTCGAAAGGAAATGGGAGCACATGTTTAACATGCAGCGTGCTGTCCAAAATCATTAAAAGAGGTGCCCCGTCACGTACACACACAGCAACTACATTACGTTCAACCCACAGCGCGTCCCGCACATCTTCTCCTTGAAGGCCACTACCACGTACCGAACCATCTATGCCTACCAAGGCTAGTGGAGCATCAGTGCTCTGCCAGGCGGGCTGAGACTTTTGTACCAGGAGCTCGTTTCCTGCAGGCTTAACAAGTGCCTGCCACCTCCGTACCTCACTCCACCCTAACGGATTTGATGGCCGAGCTGTGACCACAACCTGGATGATAATAAAGAGCAGAGTAAGGGCACTCGTACGTAACGCAGCTTGCTTCACACAACCTCACAATTCATAGAGGTACCACTTCACAGATTACCCAGGCATGTACCCCTTCGCCTCTGCCAACATAGCCGAGATGTTCATTCGTTGTGGCTTTCACGTTCACTCTTCTTTCATCGATACAGCATAAACGGGCAATATTTTGTTTTATGAGTGCTTTGTACGGCAGCACTTTTGGCCTTTCAAGTACGAGTGTACAGTCCACATTCACAATAGTGCACTTCTCCCGTTGTATGATGTCCACAGCATGTTCAACAAATACACTACTTGGAGCACCTCTCCACTGCGGATCGGAATCCGGAAAATGTTCTCCAATGTCGCCTTTACCCACTGCACCAAGAAGTGCGTCAACGAGAGCATGCAGCAACACATCGCCATCGCTATGCGAAACCGAACCAATATCCGACGGAATGTGGATGCCCCCAAGAACAAGGGGACGGTTCGGTTCGAGTCGGTGTACGTCAAATCCCAGGCCTATCATTTCCCTCTCCGGTAACTTGTTCGTGTTTGTACGTCACAGGTCGCGTTCACAAATGCATTGCATGCGTACCAGGCACAATTTATAGACTGACCGTGCTGTTATTTAACAAATTTGCAAGGAACCCTTAACTCACAAACTCCAGGCGATAAAGAATTGTTGCGAACTTCTCCCACTCACTGGCAACCAAATAACGTATTAACGGTATCAGAGCTGACATCAGTACTCAAGGCTGTGATTGAGGAAACGTTTGGCGAAGTGCTCATTGTGGGAGAAATCAGCAATTTCAAGCAACACACAAGCGGACATCGCTATTTCACTCTTAAAGATGCCGATGCCAGCATTTCATGTGTTATGTGGCGATCCCGTCAGCTCGATTTTATACCAGCAGACGGTATGCGGGTAACCGTTGGCGGGAAACTCACTGTGTATGCAGCACGGGGTAACTACCAGCTCGATTGCATGTACCTTCGCCCTGATGGTGTTGGCGAGTTATACAGGGCTTTTGAAAAACTTAAAGAAGAGCTACAACAGCGCGGATGGTTCCGGCAGGAACATAAAAAGCCTCTTCCTCGATTCCCCCAATCGGTCGGACTGATTACAAGCCGCACGGGCGCTGCCATGCATGATGTACTATCAACCATTCAGCGCCGATTTCCCGCAGTCCACGTGATTATTCGTCCTGCACTTATGCAGGGTGAAGGAGCATCACGTGACATTGCAAAGGCAATTCAGGAACTGTCAAACACCCATTGTCAGGTGCTGATTGTGGCTCGTGGCGGGGGGTCGATCGAAGACCTTTGGAGCTTTAATACAGAAAACGTAGCCCGTGCAATTTTCGAATGCCCCGTTCCTATTATCTCTGCCATTGGCCACGAAACCGACTATACAATTGCCGACTTCGTTGCAGATCGTAGGGCTGCTACACCAACGGCTGCGGCTGAACTTGTAACTCCGTTTACGAGCGATGAGATTGTGCGCAGAATTGACGATATTGAGATGGACATCACAACAACGATGTTTAATCGAATAGAGTCTCTCGTTTCCTTGGTTAACAATTTCGCTAAAGGAACCGGACTGCAGAGGATACGAGAAAGGCTTGAGCAGGTCTCAGAGCGTGTTACACGAGAGTCCCGGCGCCTACGTTCGGCTTTATTGAGGAATACGAGCTTGCTGGAAACAACTGTGCAATTCAATACTACCCGACTTCACGCTCTTCACCCTCACCGTCCGTTAAAACTTGGATATGCAGTTGTTGAACGTAATCAGAAAATACTGTCGGCATCGGATGCCATAGCCCCTGGCGAAACCATTCACATTACCCGCTGGCTTGATGCACTAGACGTCGTGGTACAGAGCATACAACACATTAACAGAACAAACAATGGCGAAGAAAACTGAGCATAAGGAAAAAACTATCGAAGAAAGGCTTCTTCGTTTGGAGGAGATAGGTAACGCCCTCGACAGAGGAATGCTGCCATTGGAGGATCAACTTCGGTTATTTGAAGAAGGCGTACTTCTAGCACGGGAATGTCGTGCCTACATCGAGTCTGTACAGCTTAAAATCACAGAGCTTAGTGCTGAGTTTCCGGACCAAGCGGACGCTGCATCAGAGCACGAATAGCCGTGCGTGGATCAGCCCCTTCCCAGAGCACTTCGGCCACTTTCTGCGTTATCGGCAGCTCTATGTTCATGTCGTGAGCCAACTCTAGCGCTGCGCGCGTAGTTGGCACTCCCTCTGCAACAGCCGTCATCGAACCCAATACGTCTTCCACATTCCGTCCCTTACCCACTTGCTCCCCCACAAATCTATTCCGACTATGTCTCGAACCGGTTGTGACTATCAGGTCACCCAAACCTGCCAGACCATAGAATGTCTGTACGTCTGCTCCAAGTGCTGTGCCAAGGCGCGCCATTTCTGCCAGCCCTCTCGTTATTAGAGCTGCCTTTGTATTGTCGCCCATACCAACGCCATCCACGATACCAGCAGCTATGGCGATAACATTTTTTAATGCACCGCAAATTTCAACACCTATTACATCGGATGACGTATACACCCTAAAGTCATCTGTTCGTAGCATGTGCTGGATGTGTTGGGCTTGTTCTATGGTATCACAAGCGCAGACAACACTCGTTGGCATTCGCCTACTCACCTCTTCCGCATGACTTGGACCGCTTAACACTGCAAAATGTGCAATGGTAGGCGCCACGTCTGCAACGATGTCGCGCACTAGCTTATGTGTTCCAATCTCGATACCTTTTGCAACAGAAACCAAGGTGGCGCCATGCAACACGCCCAGGTTATTCGCTATTTGAAGAACACTACGTGTGTGCTGCGTAGGTGTGGCGTGAACAATTACATTACTCTGCCTTAAATCAGCCAGATCTTCTGTTGCTGATATGTTTTTATGCAGTTCAACGCCAGGTAGGTAAGGGGCGTTAACATGGGTAGTGTTAATGGCCTGCACTACCTCCGGTTCACGTGCCCATAACAACACCTTATGTCCCGCATCTGCAGCAACCTGACCAAGAGCCGTTCCCCATGCACCGGCACCAATCACACCAACCAGCACGAGTTATACTCGCTTTCTTAGCAGGTGTAAACGTGTGAATCTGTTTTCTGTACCACTCAGAAGGCGTTTAATGTTCTTCCTATGCGCCCATGTTACCAATGCGGCAAGGAACAAACATGCATGAACAATAACTTGGTAACCTTCGATCTCTACACCCAGGATATTATGCCTGATAGCCATCGTGCTGGGCACGCTCACAGCAGCAATGATAGAACCAAGGGATACATAACCACTGCTAATCACAAGGATGAGGAACACACCGAGTGCTACGGCAACCTCGACGGGTGCAATGGCAGTAAGCATGCCCAGTGAAGTGTTAATGCCTTTACCACCGCGAAATCCTGCAAACACCGAGAACATGTGTCCGAGAACGGCGCTCAATCCAGCAATGAGCTGAACTACTGTTGCATCTTCAAAAGGTGTACGGTTCTCGAACGGCATACGCGTTTCAAAAAAGTAGGCAACCAACCAAACGGCAACAAGCCCCTTTAGGATATCAGCAACTTGCACAACAACACCCCACTTCCATCCTAATACACGAAACACGTTAGTGCTCCCCATGTTTCCGCTACCGTGCTGCCGGATGTCGAGACCGAAAAATCGCTTCGAAACGATAAGTGCCGTCGGAATAGAGCCAATGAGATAGCTCTGAACAACAATGATGATGAGTCTGACTAGTGGATCCATATCGAATGGCGAAAATACGTTATGGCAGTGATACACGTGTGTGACAAAAGAGTTATGTTAAAATCGCCTCACATTCGTCATAGCTGTTTGCAAAAAAACAATTGGTAAGTTTTGGTATTACTGTACAGCGATGGATACAATAACAACAAAACGGCGACTGGAGGAAATCGAACGCGAACTAGCCGAGTTAAGCAAGGAAAGAGAGTCTCTGCGCTCGCAGTGGGAGACAGAAAAGCTACACATTCAAACTATTCGCGGCTTGAAATCAGAACTAGAACGCCTAAAACTCGATGCAGCCGAGGCTGAGCGCTCCGGCGACTATGGTCGCGTTGCAGAAATACGATACGGAAAAATCCCGGAGTTGCAGAGGCAGTTGAACGAAGCCAATGCACAATTAATTGCACTCCAGCAAGGAACGGCACTTCTTAAAGAAGAGATCGGCGCTGAAGATATTGCCGAGGTTGTGGCTAAGTGGACGGGGATTCCGGTGCAGCGAATGTTAGAAACAGAGAGAACTAAGTTGCTGCGCATGGAAGAGCGTATGCACGAACGGATTATAGGCCAGGAAGAAGCCGTTATCGCTGTTTCTAACGCAATTCGTCGTAGCCGCGCAGGTTTGCAGGATGCAAAACGACCGATTGGTTCGTTCATCTTCCTTGGTTCAACGGGCGTTGGAAAAACTGAAATGGCACGGGCCCTTGCCGAGTTTTTATTTGACGACGACAATGCGCTTGTCCGCATTGATATGAGCGAATACATGGAAAAACATGCTGTGTCGCGATTAGTTGGAGCGCCACCCGGATATGTGGGCTATGAAGAGGGTGGGCAACTTACTGAAGCTGTTCGCAGACGTCCGTACTGTGTTGTCCTACTCGACGAGATCGAAAAAGCTCACCCAGATGTTTTTAATATTCTACTACAGGTACTCGACGACGGACGGCTTACCGATAGCCAAGGCAGAACCATTGATTTCAGGAATACTATCGTTATCATGACGTCGAACCTTGGCACGGAACTCCTCCAGGACAAACTACTGGATATCACGAGCGAGAATCGTGCAGAAATCATGAGTACGCTGCGACTTGAAATCCTTGCCATGCTTCGCAAGAAACTGCGACCTGAATTTTTAAACAGAGTTGACGAGGTGATTTTGTTCCAGCCACTCGTTCCATCAGAGGTTGCAGAGATAGCCAAAATTCAAATCGGAGCCGTGGCCCAACGACTCAAAGAGCTTAACATCAATCTCGAGGTTAGCGACGAATGTGTGGACTGGCTTGCCCGACGCGGATATGATGTGCAGTTTGGAGCTCGGCCATTGAAGCGTGTTGTACAGAGATATCTGGCCGATCCGCTTGCATTAAAGGTGCTTAGTGCTGAAGTTTCTGCGGGCGATACTGTTTTTGTTAACTGTACCGACAACGGACAGGTTACTTTTGCCACGACATCTCCCACCGATCAACACTGATTGTGCATGGCACGCATTAAGTTCAGTACTCTTCTTCTCTGTTTTGTCTTGTGCTCCGCACAAGCTTATACTCAAGACGAGGTACTCACCGGACCGGTACCATTACCAACAATTGGCCAGTCATCCAAGTACATGCAGGGTATCGCAGACGGACTAACCTTCCCGAGTTATCTCAGAGTTGTCGGTGGCAGTCTGATGCGTGAGGGCATAATGCTCAAGGTGATCTTACTGGACGAAAAAGGCAATGCACTGGGACCGCAGCACTCAATAGGTACTTGGCATGCACGCTGGGGATGTCGCGGACAAGCACTCACAATGCAATCATCCCCAGTTGTTGAGCAAACACCGTGGCAGTCAGCCCCCCCCTTGAAAAGACTGCACTTGATGATTGACAATTCTGTATGCTCTCAAGGGATTGCCAACGAAGTACTAACCGAATTGAGGAATGTGCTGCCGGGTCTGATAGGAAATGATAGCGTTGCCGTTTCAGTATTCGACCATACTACTTTGGAGATCTCTCCCTTGGGTCCTTCTGCAGTGGTTGCCGAACGCTGTGCGAGCACGACCCTCGGTCCGGAAGCAGGAATTCCTGCAGTGTACACATGCATGCTAAACGGACTGCGGATTTTTGACAGGTATCCGTCGCAGAATAACATTATGATTGTTATAACTGCAAGCGATGACCTTGCAAGCCTGGGTTGTAGCACATCGGACGTAGTACAGGCAGCGAAAGAAAAAGGAGCAACCGTTTTTATCGTAAAAGTAGGCAACAGTACACGCGGTTATCAGTATCGACACTTGAGCGCTGCAACGGGAGGACGCATGTATATCCTCCCCTCTGACAAACTTCAGGAAATAGGGCCGATCGTAAGAGAAATTCTCTATTCGTCGAAGCAGTTCCTTGAAGTGCTTATTCCATCCACCGCAGCCGTTGAGCACTGTAGCGAAGTGCTTATTCACCTGGGTTGGGTAATTGAGGGCGGCTCTCCGATTGCTGATACGTTCATGCTGCCAATCCGAGACCGGTCGTACAAAAACACATCTGCAATTGTGGCTGCATTTGCAGACTCCACGGAGAGAGGCCTCAGAGAATATTATCCTATTCTTGCAATAATTGCGGAAGAGCTGATGGCCGACTCTACAAAGCGATTACGACTTACCGGCCACGTTAGTCCCGATACAGAGCTTGGAGCAATGCAGCGTGGACTACGCAGGGCAGAACATGTTGCGGGTTACCTGAAGGCGTATGGAGTTGCAGACCGTCAGCTTGAAGTGCAAAGCGCCGGAAGTAGTCGGCCTCTATACTACCTGCAGATTGATGAAATGCAGCGCCTTCTTAACAATCGAGTTGAAGCTGAGTACATTCGACCCGACGAAACTCCGTACACCATCGTTGTTGAGCGTGTGCTCACGGAAGAACAGGCTATGGATCGGGTAGAGTGGTGGTCGAAAAAGAACTACAAAGCATATTTCGAGCCCGGCGTTCAGAATAGACGTCCTGTGTACGACATTGTACTGTGGGGATACGCTTTGCGCTCTGAAGCCGAAAAAGCCGCCAAGGCATTAGTAAAGTTGGGCATCAAACAGCCAATTGTGCGCTAAATGCGTTGACTTTTAGCGACAACGTTGGTTGAAGGGCAAATCAAACGGCAACGTGTATCGTTACTACCATACAAGGGTGCCACTTACTTCGAATGAGCAAGATACCGTTCAGCATCAATGGCAGCCATACAGCCTGACCCTGCAGCAGTAATGGCCTGGCGGTAAACACTATCCTGAGCGTCTCCACAGGCAAAAACACCCGGAACATTTGTTGCAGTACTCTTGCCTATAGTTGTAATATATCCGGTGGCATCCATGTCCAGTATCCCATCAAACAACTGTGTATTTGGCTGGTGTCCGATTGCTACAAATGCCCCCGCAGCTTCATAGATAGCCGAGTGATTGCTTTGAATATCCCGAACCCGCAGATGTGTTAAGATTTTCCGGTTGCCTTCTGTTGTACCAATAAACTCTTCAACAACAGAGTTGAGGAGAAAGTCAATCTTTGGGTGCTGTTGGGCACGATCTACCATAATGCGCGATGCTCGGAATTCTGTGCGCCTATGAACTATGGTTACTTGCGATGCAAACTTGGTCAGATAGAGTGCCTCCTCCATTGCTGTATCGCCACCACCAATCACATAAACGTGCTGATCTCTGAAGAAAAATCCGTCGCACGTGGCACATGCACTCACGCCATACCCCATGTATTCTTGTTCTCCGGGAACACCGAGGAGTTTCGCTGAGGCACCTGTTGCTACAATGATGGCATCAGAAGTGTAGCTATCACCGTGTTCATTGGTTACAACGAATGGCCGTTTCGTAACATCAACGGATGCAATCGTTTCGTATCTCGACACGGCTCCAAACCGATGAGCTTGCTTCCTCATGATGTCCATAAGCTCGGGTCCGAGAATTCCATGTTCAAATCCCGGATAGTTCTCCACTTCTGTGGTAATCGTTAGTTGGCCACCCGGTTGTGTACCTTCGAACTGCACAACGCTTAGGTTGGCGCGTCCTGCATACAAGGCTGCGGTAAACCCTGCCGGTCCGGATCCAATGACGATAATATCTGCGTGCATATAGTTGCTTTTACTGTTTTTTGTTTATGTGTAACGTTTGCAGTACCCGAGCAGTACGCTGAAGACCAGCTTTCTTCGCTCGTTTTATTGGACTCTTTCTAAATCGGTCCGCAAACTCGGCGTCAGAAAGTTGTAGGATGTAATCGGGTTCAAGTGCTGTTTGTTGGTTGCGTGGAGAAAATCGTTCTTCGTTGGTTTCGGTCTGAAATCTATTCCACGGACACACATCCTGGCACGTGTCGCAACCGAATAACCAACCGTGGGCACCATTGACGATTTCGGCAGGTATCTGGTGTTCCGGTTTCACTTCAATTGTCCAATACGATAAGCACTTTGTGGCATCTAACACTCCGGGTTGCACTAGCGCCTGTGTCGGACAGCTATCGAGGCAAGCGGTGCATGTTCCACAAAAGTCCTCCATCGGTGTATCGGGAACAAGGTCGGCAGTAGTAACAATAACTCCTAGAAAGAACCACGAACCGATATCCCGACGTAGAATGTTCGTATGCTTGCCTTGCCAACCAATGCCGGCACGAACTGCCCATTCCTTCTCAAGCACTGGCGCACTGTCCACAGCACTCCTGCACACGCTATCAGGGATGAGCTTTTGCATCTCCTCTGACAACTGTGTCAGCATAGGTCGCAAAACGTCGTGGTAGTCATCTCCCCAGGCATAACGGGAAATCTTTCCAACTGCATCTTTGTTGTGTGACGCCGGGTGATAGTAATTCCGAGCAACAACTACTACGCTACGGGCACCGGGAAGGAACTCGGTAACATCTTCGCGAACAGACTGATTCCGTTCCATGTAGGTAAGCATACCGTGATAGCCCTGCTGCAACCACTGGCGGTACCGATGCATCGGCTTACGTAACGGCACGGCCTCTGCAACACCAACAGCATCAAAACCAATTCGAAGAGCGCTCTGCTTTACGTGCTCCGTAACTGCCTGCCGATTCATACCAAATTGAAAAACGTTGTGATCTGGTGAACAAGGATGTTCCGATCCACCTTTTCAATGGCATGTTTTGTATTCGGGAGCACAGCGAATTCTGCCGATGGTGTATTTCTGTAGATGTTTAGTGTCTCCTCTATGCTCACCATTCTATCCCGATCTCCGACCATGTACCGAACCGGAATCTTTACTTCTTTCACAGCATCGGCGGTAAGTAATGGATTGTGGCCGAGTTGCACCATGAGAGCAATAGTTTTCTGATGCAACAACCCCGAAGAATCAGCCAGAGCCCCTTCACGGGTCCATGCAAACTTTGTTCCAAGGGTCAACAATTTTGGCACCAGATCTGGCCGTCGTAGCGAAAGCCACAAGGCAACGTACCCCCCCATGGAATACCCAAATATTGGTAAGGGGCGTGGTTGTGAGTCAAGATATTTTTCGAGCTGCGTGGCGAATAGTTCAATAGTCCAGTCTGCGGCTACATCGGGTTGCTCGCCGTGCCCATAAAATTCGAAGGTTGTGGTATGTACACGAAGTGACTGCTGCAGCGCTGTGAATTGCCCGGCAGAACCGAGCACGCCATGCAGGATAAGGAGTTCGCTCATTTTACTATACGCTAACGTGAGAGTGGCTGCAAATTGCCGATGGCATGAACCAAGGCACCGGCATGGTCAATGATGGCTGAGGCGCGAGTAAACTCATGAGCATCACCATAGCCGTATGCTGCAGCGATCGCTGCAACACCATTGGCACATGCCCCGTCAATGTCGTGATGCCTGTCTCCAACCATAAGGACCTCGTCTGGCGCAACTGCTTCGGTGTGCAGAATGTGTCTGATCAAATCGCGCTTTTCAACGTTTGTACCGTCAAGTTCAGACCCGTAAACATGACTCATCAAGCCAGCAAAAGGCGCAGTGTTAATAACCTCACGAGCGTATTCGTGAACTTTTGCCGTCGCTACAGCCAAACGAACCCCCTGATGATGCAAATAGGTTAACGATTGCATCACCCCATCGTACACGGTAAACTCAAACATTGGTCCATCGCGGTAGATATGCCGGTACAACGATACTGCCCCATCTATACGCGACCGATTACTGGTTTGCAGGAAATGACCGAAGATGCTATACAAAGGTGCTCCGATGCACCAGCGGAGATCCTCGCGACTGTCAAGGGTAACATCAAACGCCGACAGTGTAAGACGCAGCGAATGCTCAATGCCGTGTCGAGAATCAATGAGCGTTCCATCAAGATCGAAAAGCACAAGTTTAGGGTTCATGGTGTAAAGCTTTCCGAACGTTTCTACTCTGAATCATTAAACATCTTGCACAATTGTGATACGTGTTCCTTCGGGTAAGAGTAATCGTATCATCGCAACGTTGTTGTTCGCGTCTCTGAATACGG
>CAZGHI010000001.1:21721-34708 GCA_964525565.1 uncultured Hyphomicrobiales bacterium | reverse complement strand
ACACTATCGGCTACCTCATCGCCAAGTTTTTCCTGAAGCGACGTTGTAATGTCGTCTGCGAGGTCTTCGTCAATGTCAGTAACATACACCAACGAACGTCCAACCATTTCATTCTTCCGAAACGATAATGTGCTCAGTCCGTCGGTGACATCGCTCTGCGGATACATTCCACCGAATTCCTCAAGAACAAAGAAGCCAAGCTCTTCAGCCCAGCGTCTTGCGTTCAGCACATCACCAACCTGAACAACAAGGGCATCGAAGTAGCCCAAAAAACGATTTTGTTCTCCGCTCGCAACCTGTGCCATGGTTACCGGCAAGGCATGAAGATACATCAACGTCTTCCCGTCCGGCCCAGGTATCGTTGCAGTACTTGCAGCAGCGATGTCCGATGTACCATATGCCAATGCAGGAGAGAAAAACTCCTGCTCACGTAGTGTGAGCAGGAGTTGTCCATCTGTTAATTGTATCGAGGTTTCACTGTTACTCTGCACCTGAAATCCAACGGCCTCCCATGCCAGCGCCGAGGCGCGTAGATCTGCGGTTGAAATGAGTAGTCTGGCTGTATGACCAAGTACAGACATGTGATGCTGAATTACGGGATCACGTCAACGATAACCGTGCGGTTATACATCCGACCCTCTGGACGATCGTTCGTGAACGGAGCGTAGGTTGGATCTTCACCATATCCGGTTGCACGGAGACGCACGTTTCTCTTTCCAGCGCTACGAAGAGCCTGATCGAGAAGACGCTTCACCTCGTTTGCTCGGTCTTGTGAAAGCTTTTTATTCACCTTGTCTGTACCAAGATTATCCGTATGCCCGCTGATAATTACATACGAGCCATCCGGAATTTGAGGAACGATGGCATTGATAAAGTCGCGTGACCGCCCTACAGGATCATCGTCGTTATACTCAAATATCAGGTTATGCCGAATAGCGCGAGCACTACTGTTGTTCAACTTGAGTGCAAACTGCTCACTTTCGCTTAGTGTTCTGCCATCGCTCGTCTTGGCAATAACTTCAGCAGTAAACGTAGCTTGGGGAACGGCTGAGCTCAAGAGTCCCGTTGGGTCGAGATAGGCTTCGTCGTCTGTGAACGGACCGTAGCTTTTACGTTGTCCATTTCCTGAAATCGTTACTTGCCAGGAGTCGATCTTTTCATTTGTAGTAATCTTTACATAGATCTCGTTCTCTTCGCGTGCAGGTCGTTCTGCTCGAAGAAGTGCTCTGCGCATGAGATCCTTGTTGTTCGACGTTATCTCAACACGACGGTTCTCTTCATCTGCAAGTGGCAGGTCTTCAGCAGGAGTTCGAGCTGTTCCTGAAGGCTTGTTTGGTTGTATCTGGCCTTTGGTAGAGATTCTGGACTCTGCGATTCCCCACGTATTAACAAGGTAATTTTTCACGGACGCTGCTAATTCATCACCGTTTTGTTCCTTGGGATCGCTACCAATTAAAGTAAGGGTTGCACTTGGCGTATGGTTCATTCGGTAACCCACGAGATTTAAAATGTTGTAATAAATCTCACCCTGTAAGTACTTGCGCTGCTGAACATTGGTAATGTCATCGGCGCTGAACTCACTTTGTGCATGTTTAATCAGATCGGCAGTGTCTGCTGCTGTGATATTGTTATACCGCTGTGGTATTGCTGTGCTGTTGTAGTCAAAGAACACAAATGGTCGGATTGGAAAATACTCCTCAACAACCCGACTTGCGTAGATACCATCTTCCGGTGGCGAAAACATGAAAAACTTGCCCATCTGAGACGTTTGCAGTTGACTGTTGGGATCTGCATCACCCAAGGTAAATGCAACACCACCACGAATTGTAACCACCGAAAGCCCATCGGCCAAACTGCTCTGCAATTCAAAGTCAACTCTTCTCATACCCATCATGTAAGAAAGCTCCAAGAATGGGGTAAGGAATAGTTGGGTTTTTTCGGCAGGGTCCGAGAGCGGGATGTCGTAGCCCAACCCAAAAACAGCCGAGCCAGTAATTGCAGCGCCCGGTACCTCGTTGTCTGTGAAGACTGGGTCCTTTGAGTCTAGTCGGTAGTCATAAACCGATTGTAGTTTGATCCCAATTCCACCACCACCGGTAAAATGAAAGTTGTCACCAAGGTATAACTTGGCCAGGACTTCGAGATTGACGGCCGATGTTCGGAAGGTAAACTCATCGGAAATAGCAGAGCCATCAGAATTGGTGTGTGTCTGATCATCCTTTGCCACAAGACTCCTATTGTCGTACGACAGGCGTGTTTGAAGCCCGAGGATGTCCATCAACATCCACTGTGCATTCAATCCGCCATAAAGGCCAAGCCCATTTCCGTCGTTCAGTACAAAGGGGATGAACGACCCTCCGGGACGTTCAGGCAGTTGCAGCCAGTCGCTATATCCAACACCTGCCATGTTATAATTCAGGCCTAAGTGTGCCCCGTAACGAAGAGGTACGTCTGGCCGGTCCTGTGCCGTTAGCTGCATGCTCGTAAACAAAACGATAACAGCCGAAAGCGCGTATCCAACCAATCTCATGCAGTCCCTCGTATAGTAGTGGTGAACAAAACTATCCCTCTTGTCCCCTTCTGAACCCATGTATTCACTTTTGTCTCAATGAACTAAACATTAAATCGGAAATACATGATGTCGCCATCCTGAACAATATAGTCTTTGCCCTCGATACGATACATGCCGGCATCTTTCACCGCTTGCTCACTACCCATCCTCTCCCAGTCAGCATAACTCATCACTTCTGCTCTTATGAAGCCCTTCTCAAAGTCTGTGTGGATCACACCTGCGGCCTGTGGCGCTGTACTCCCCTTTCGTACTGTCCAGGCCCTGGTCTCCTTCTTTCCAGCGGTAAAATACGTGATCAGTCCCAGTAATCGGTATGCCTCGCGGATAACCCTATCTAACCCGGGTTCAGACATCCCTAAATCCGCTAGAAAGTCTCCTCGGTCCGACTCTTCAAGCAAAGCAATTTCTGCTTCGATCTTAGCGCAGATCGGAACAACTACAGCCCCTTCCCGAGAAGCCCTTTCCTGCACGACGTGCACCATTGGGCTTCCATGTTTCATTCCGTTTTCGTCCGTGTTCGCTATGTACATAACAGGCTTGTCGGTAAGGAGCTGCAGCGAACGGATCACTCCTGTCGCCTTGTCGTCACGCGCAAACAAACGTGCTGGTGATCCCTGATTTAGGTGTGACAGTAATGCTTCAAGAATGCCGACTTCGTCCTTGGCATCTCTGTCGTTGGCCCGAACTCTTTTCTGCACAGAATCTATGCGTTTTGCCACACTTTCTACGTCTTTCAGGATCAGTTCCGTTTCGATAATGTCAATATCATGCAGGGGATTAACGTTGCCGTGCACATGAACGATGTTTTCTTCTTCAAAACATCGAACAACGTGAGCGACGGCATCGCAGGCCCGGATGTTCCCCAGAAACTGATTTCCAAGCCCTTCGCCCTTCGAAGCACCACGAACTAAGCCCGCGATGTCCACGAATTCAACTGTTGTTGGAACCTCTCGATCCGTGTTATACGCTTCTGCCAGCTTGCGGAGTCTTGGATCAGGAATGTTTACGATTCCAATATTGGGGTCAATCGTACAAAAAGGATAGTTCGCTGCTTCTGCTTCATTCGCAGTAAGAGCATTAAATAGTGTTGACTTGCCAACATTCGGCAGCCCGACGATTCCACATGCAATTCCCATAGGGCCGCAAAGATAGGGGTAGAGGTCTCTGTGACCGGGTTTTAAAAGAGTAGCTGCAGCCCCAAGCCAACGTAATCGTCCTTCTCCCGGAAATACATTCCATGCATGCTACGACCGTTAAAACCGTACATGCCAACCATTACTCCCACACCATTGGCCGTATTAGCTACTATACCCGCCTGAAATGCATGGGATGCCGCATACACACCATTAATGCCGATCAGGCTAAGATGATAACCAGCATGCAGCGCTACAGTGTTGTTCATTGCAATCGGTATCCGAATGTCGCAGCCTGTCTGCGGAATAATTCGGTTTGCGTCGCGAGGCTGTGTTGACCAAACTATAGTCAGACCCATGTATGGACGGAAGAAGCCTGCAGTGTATCCAACAAAGACGTCGGCAAATTCGCGGCTGTACACAAACGGCGGAGGCGTTAGTAATCCCGCGCTATCCGCCATGCCATCAACCAGGTGCGACGAGATATGTGCCAGTCGAAGACGGGCATGTACAGATGATTCTGATCCGTAAGTTCCGTGTACTCCAAACCAGTAGTCAACAGTTTCTACGGGAAACTTGAAGTTGCTTTCCGAACGGAGCCTAGTCCAGGTTTGTACATCAGCTCCAATCGTCCACGCCGTCACACTGTCAGGGCATTTCTCTCTCCAAAGGTCAACATTTGCTCCGATATCCAGCCGGAGTCGCTCATCAGTGGCTTGCCAGATGAACCCGTTTCGGGTTTCGAAGGGATTTGCGATTGGTGACGGAAAGGGGCGACGGGTTTCGGCAGAAGTTGTCGTTGTCTGCGCTGCAAGAACGAGAACAACTACAAAATGTAATCGGACGCGTGAGGATACCATAGTTGATCAATGCGTTCCAACTACCCGGCTGAGCGGACGATACCCCGCTTTGATGATCGTATGAAATCAATACATCCTTGTACAAGGGGATGCATCGTGCTATGTGCGCTTTCATATGCCGAAAGCGCATCAGTAACGTTAAGCCCCCCCCTATAGAGGTGTCGGTAAAAGGCGTCGAGTGCAGCAATATCCGCATTGGAAAATCCGCGCCTCCGAAGTCCCACAACATTTAACCCTTCAGCGCAGAGCGGTTCTCTGCTGGCAAGCGTATAGGGTGGAACATCCTTCGTAACCCGGAATCCACCGCCAATCATACTGTGTGCACCAATTTTCGAGAACTGGTGAACAGCCGTTACACCACCGATGATAGCCCAATCATCAACGGCTACGTGGCCGCCAAGCTGCGTTGCATTTGCAATAATCACTCTGTTACCAACAATGCAATCATGCGCCACGTGCACGTAGGCCATCAGGAGAACATCATCGCCGACTACGGTTTTACCGGAAGCTGACGTTCCGCGATTGATGGTAACGAACTCACGAATAACGGTTCTACTACCAACAACTGCCAACGAGGGAGATCCGTCGAACTTCAAATCTTGGGGTTCGGTTGCTATAACAGCGCCTGTGTGCACGCGAACGTGCGAACCTAGACGTGCACCATTAGCAAGCACTACATGCGATCGAATCTCGCAATGGTCACCGATAACAACATCACCTTCAACGATAGAGAATGGCCCGATACTTACGTTTTCTCCGATGGTTGCAGCCGGATCTACAATGGCTGTCGGGTGTATATGGCTGGTCACGAAACCTCCCTGGAAACCACGGCGGCCGACAAATCAGCTTCCGCTACAAGTTGGCCTGCAACGTAAGCTCTTGCCTGCAATTGAACAAGATTCAAACGCATCCTTACAAGTTGTACATCCAATACCAGTTGGTCACCGGGAGTAACCTCTTTACGAAACTTTACATTGTTCATGCTGGTGAACACAACCAGATTCGTTGATGGGTCGAGTCCAGTTGCAAGCAGCAGCATACATCCCGTTTGAGCCATTGCTTCAGCAGTTAACACGCCGGGGAATATCGGTCGTCCCGGGAAGTGACCCATAAACTGCGGCTCGTTAAAGGTTACGTTCTTGATGCCTATGATGCGTTTGTTTACCTCGTCGAACTCAACAACCCTATCCACTAACAGCATAGGATACCGATGAGGCATGATCCTAAGAATGTCGTGGCAATTCAACTTTGCCACCGTGGTATCAGGCATGCGGTACGACGATCCTACCTGTTGTTTTTTCAGCTCCTCCCGAAGTAAACGGGCGAATGCGATATTACTGGCATGCCCCGGCCGTGCAGCAAGTAGTTGCCCTCGTATGCGAGCGCCCACTAAGGCGAGATCGCCAATCATATCTAAAAGTTTATGGCGTGCAGGCTCGTTCTTAAAACGCAGTTTCTGCGACCCCAACACATTTGTAGAGCCAAGTATTGCGTTTCCTTCAATATTGAGTCGTCTGAGCGTTGCCTGCAACTCAGTCTCTGTGATTCCTTCGTCCACGATTACGATGGCGTTTTCCAAGTTGCCGCCTTGAATCAACCCGGCCTCGTACAACATTTCTACTTCGTGTAAGAAGCAAAAGGTTCGTGCTGGAGCGAACTCAGTTTCAAACTCTTTCTCAAGGTTAAACAATCCGGTATGCTGGCTACCCAGAGCCGGATTGTTGTAGTCAACCATAACCGTTACACGGTATTCCGTGTTTGGTAATGCAACGATTTCAGTTCCCCGCTCTTCGTCAACGTAGCGGATTGTATCACTAACAACAAGTTCTTTACGGAGTGCCTTCTGCTCAACCACACCTGTGGCACGGATCATTTCAACGTAGGGTAGCGATGAACCGTCGCCCACGGGTGGTTCGTTGTTGGAGATCTCAATCCTACAGTTGTCAACACCCATCCCTACCATAGCTGCTAACACATGCTCAACAGTATGAACAGTAGCATCACCGACGGCAATCGTTGTGCCGCGTGCAAGGCTGACAACATTCTCAACAAGGGCAGGTACTTCTGGTGACCCCGGCAGATCGGTTCGTACAAACACATATCCGGAGTTTTCCGGGCCTGGCTTAATCGTCATTACAGAAAGGTTGCCGGTGTGGAGACCAACACCGGACATTGTAGCTTCTCCGCCAATGGTGCGTTGTTTTGAGCTCATTCTGCACGTTCCTGGAGTTCAGACACGGCTTGTTCAAGCTCCCGTACCGTACGAAGAAGTTCCGGCAACTGCCGAATAGCGGCTTCCAGTCGGAGTGCTACTCGATGATCCTTTGCAGGTGATCCGAAATATGCACCGGGCGTATTCACACTTTTCGAGAGTCCCGATTGTGCCTCTACAATCACATCATCGGTTGTAGTAATGTGCCCAACGATACCTACCTGGCCGGCAATCTTGTTGCGTTTTCCAAGTGTGGCGCTTCCCGATATACCTGCCTGTGCTGCAATGGCTGTGTTATCTCCGATGGTAACGCCATGAGCAACATGAACCAAGTTGTCCAGCTTTACACCATTACCAATCACTGTGGCACCCACCGCAGCCCGATCTATCGTTGAATTAGCTCCAACTTCTACGTAGTCGCCCAAACGAACAGTGCCTACCTGCGGAATCTTGTCGTACGAACCGTCGGCATTCTCAAGGAACCCAAACCCATCTGCTCCGATAACCGCACCCGGGTGAACGATACAATGCCTACCTACTACTGTACCTGCGCCCAACACTGCATTTGCATGTACAACAGTATCTGCACCGACAACAACGTTCTCGTACAGGCTCACATTTGCATAAAGCATTACACGCTCACCAATAACGCTCCCGGCGTCGATGGTACAACCTGGACCGATGCATGCCGTTTCGTGTACATGCGCATCCTCATGAATCACTGCCGTAGGGTGACGGAGTCCGGGGGTCATCCGAAGCGGAGGGAAGAAGCATTGCATCACCTTCACGAAAGCACGATATGCATCAGGTACAAAAATCAGAGCGGGCGAACCACCCGATTCTACCTTCCTGACATGTTCAGCGATAACGTCTCGAAGGTCGTTGGAGACTAGCACTACGCTTGCCTTGGAAATGGGGAGGAATTTGGCAAACGAAGATTTACTTAAAAAAGTTATCTCGCCTTCTCGCGCACTATCAATGCGATTAATGCTCGTGATCAGTTTGTCCGATTGGCCCAAAAGAGTGCCCCCTACAAACTGTGCCAACTCCCGTAATGAAAACGAAACCGAGGAGGCATCATTCATCGTGGAATGTCCTCCGAGGATTTAGTAGTATCCGGTTGCGGGGAATTTACTTTCTCCATAGGGGGCAAATTATTCGGTGTCCCGTCGAGCGGCTTTGCCGGACTTTCCGTAGTCTCAGCAGCATCGGGTGCAGACCGTGATGTAGATCTTCTTCGTGATGTCCGTGAGCGTACAGCTCTGGCCTGTTGATTACGTGGGTCACTATCAATAACCTGAAGTTGCTTCTTTTCGAGAGAATCGGCACTGATACCAAGAACTTTCATGACCTTTACAGTCAGATCAAATTTAGGGTTCACGTAAACAAGTGGATCGGTGCTTTTGTCCCAAACGATATCATACCCTTCTGCAGCAGCGGCTTGCTGAATGCCAAGGTACACTTTCTCCCAGATTTCTTTCATCATGGACTCAACCTCTTTGTCGTAACGTCCTCCGGGTTCGAATACCTGTTTAGCAAAGTCCTCACGTTTTCGACGCTTCTGCTCCAATTCTTTTTGGAACTGCTCTCGTTCGCTGTCGCTCCAGATCAGTCGGTTCTTCTTAATCTCAAGTTCCATCCCTTCGATGTCTTTTTGCATTTGGTCTATTTCAGCGCGCCACTCTTCAACCATTTGGTTCAGGCGTTGTTCGGCCATCAGGTAGGGTTCGTACCGTTTTTTAATGGCGTCGGTGGACACGTAGCCAATCTTCTGCGCTTGTATGGATACCGCAGTCGCTAGCAAAAGGAACAGGAATCGTTTTAATGGGGGGAGCACGGAAACAGCAAACACCTTACTGGGGGTTACGATTGTACATTGTGCAATACATCTGCGAAAGGCTTACTTCTCTCCGCGTTTTAGCCTATCCAACACCTTGTAGGTAATGTCTGCCTTGTCTTCCGAGTACAAAACAATACCTGCTACTTTATCAAGCACCAAATTCAGCTTATCTTCTTTTGCAATGGCCTCTATTGCTGCCTGCACTTTTTCGCGGATCGGCTTGAGAAAGTTCTCTCGCATTTGTTGTACTTCGGCGGTTTTCGATTCCTGATATTGCAGAAACCGAGTCCGCAGCGTATTTATGGCATCCTCCTCGCGGGTTCTTGCTTCGGCAGTCATCATACTTTCTTGCTTTCGGTAATTCAATACCCGCTCTTCAAATTCCTTCTGCATTAGCTGTAACGTATCACGAATACGTTGTCCTGTTTCATCTATAGTTTTTGAAGCCCGCTGTGCTTCTGGCAACTCTTTAATGATGGTTTCCGTGTTAACAAATGCTGCTTTGAACTGTTGTGCCGAAACACCGGTTACCGATAGTATCGTAATGCACATGAGCAACAAAAAAATGCGATTCATGAACTCACCGTAGTGGAAAGAAAGGTTGATTGAACAGAACAACTAACGTCCAAACTGAAAATGAAACTGCCAACCGGAACGTTGCGTTGGATTAAACGGGTCAGTGTCGAAGCCATATCCTAAATCGAAGCCGATAAGTCCGATGGGTGCTAGCATAAGCCGCAATCCAAATCCAGCAGCTCGTTTCAACCCAAATGGATCTACTGTTCGAATATTGGCCCAAACGTTCCCAGCCTCGGCAAAAGTAAGGAAGTATATATCCGAAAGAGGAAAAATCCTTCCAAGAAGAATATAGGGAAGGGATCGAGCGAGAGCGCAAAGCGGAACTCAGCCAGAAATCGTGCCATCATTCGCCCGCCAACATTCCGTCCGCCGATAAGTTGGCCAATGGAGTTATCACGATAGCCGCGCAATGGCGTTAATGAAAATCCACCGAGGCCATTGCCACCCATATAATACAGCTCCTGTGGGGGTATGGTTGTATCGGCACGAAGTCCATCTACATATCCCATTTCGCTGCCTACAAGCATTACAAGGCGCGGGTGACCATTAATGCTTAATAGTGGGTTCACCATATCGAAGTTGAAGCCAACCTTGGCAAAGTCTGTGGTGCCGATGCCCAGGAACCCCGTCGTGCCGCGTAACGAAAGAGCAAATCGTGATCCTGTGGTTGGAAACACGATATTGTCATAACTGGTACGGCTGATAACCTGCGAAAGGGTAAGCGCCGTATTCAATCCCTGTCGGAAGAAGGTCCCAGCACTTTGAACGTCCTGGCGCTCAAATCCGATACTCCAGTCGCCACGGAAATAGTCGTCAGGAAAGCGAAAACGTCTGCCAACGTTTACTTGTGCACCGGTTCGCCGAATAGAAAATCCAAAATTCTGATAGGTATCGAAGATGTTGAAACCAGCACTTGTTGGCTCGCCAAATGACCAAGGCTCAGTGAGAGAAAGCTGGAAGGTGCGAATTTGACTCTGCTGACCAAACTCCCACTGGAAAGCAAGGATTTGCCCACCTCCACCTCGTAGTGGATCGGTAATATCAAAGTTGTTCAGAGTAACGCCGATAGAACCTGTTAAACCAAAGGCTCCTGCAAATCCGACGGAAGCGTTAAAGGTATCAGTGCTCCGTTCCTCAACGTTATACACAACGTCAACCTTCGTCTTATCCACGGGTATAATTTGTGGATTGAGCTTCTCCTGCTGAAAGTAGTTGAGAACTCCCAGGCCACGTAGCGATCGTATCACTGCTGAACGGTTGAAATAGTCGCCCGGACGGGTAAAGAGTTCACGCCGGATAACACGGTCACGTGTTTTCGTATTCCCGGCAATACTTACACGGCGAATAGTAAATCGGTCGCCCTCTATCACTCGCACCTCGATATCTATACTATCGTTTGTAACTCTACGCAAGTCCGGCACAAGGCTGGCGCTCAGGTACCCGTTGTCTGAATACAGGCTTGCAGCATCCGTTTGCGTTTCGTTAACAGTGAGGTTCTGCTGCAGCTTTTTTGCATTGAAAAGGTCGCCACGCTTAATGTCCAGACGGCGCAACAGTTCATCCTCTGAATACACGGTGTTCCCAACAAAACGAACATCCCGTACGTACACCAGCGGCCCTTCATGAACGGTTATTTGTATTCGCACTTTTTCAGTCGCTTCGTCATATAGTACTGTATCATGAAGAATTTCAGCGTCGAGCAATCCGTTGTCGCGAAACCAGTTGTTCAACTTCTTTAGATCAGAGCGATATTTATCGTAATCAAAATCGTCGCTGGCCCAGAACATAAACCAGCTTTTCGTTTTGGTGTCTGTAAAAGCCCCTTGCAATTCTGAAGAAGAATAAACGCTATTGCCGATGAATTCTATGGATTCAACAGAATACTTCACGCCTTCGTTAATTGTGAGAATCACATCATAAAAGTTTAAGCTGTCTGCACTTTCAAGCTGACTCTCCACCTTTGCGAACAGCATCCCCTCGTTGGCGTAATGTTGTTTTACGGCTTTGCAGATCTTGTACGTATCTGATGGTGCCAGGAGATCGCCACGACGCTTGTCGATAGCCTTCATCAGGGCATTGTCGTCAAACTCATCGTTACCCTTGAAGATGATATCCCGCAAACGTGGTGCTGGCACTACTCTAATCACGAGAAAAACTCCGAGTGCTGTTTCGCGCTCACGTTCAATGCGAACATCACTAAAGGTATGTCTCGACCATAGGTTCCTAATGGCCATTACAAGATCGTCGGGACGTGCCTCGGCACCTACGCGAAGACCAGAGTATGCAATTACTGTTTGAACATCTGCGCCCTGCGTGAGTCCTTCTACTGTTATACCGGCAATAACAGGGTATTTGGGCGGTGCCGGCTGCTGAGCATTCAACAGTCCAACGGCAAGAAGAACAAAACACAAAAGAGCGGCAGTTTTACCGCAACGCATGGAGAATCCGTTGCAGTGTGGACGGAACTACGTTTTCTTTCCCAGATTGTGCAATCTGATCTGATGTTTTTCCAAACCGACGTTCGCGCGTTGCATAAGACAGCAGAGCACGCAGGAGATGGTCCCGCCGGAAGTCGGGCCACAAAGTCTCCGTTACAAAGATCTCGGCATAGGCACATTCCCAGAGAAGGAAATTACTCAGGCGCATCTCTCCGCTGGTACGAATAACCAGATCAGGGTCTGGCATGAAGCTCGTTTGTAGTCGCTGTGCAAAGTGTTCTTCGGTGACATCTTCGGGACTCAGCTTTCCACGCCGAACATCCAGAGCAACCATCTGAACGGCGTGCATGATATCCCACCTGCCGCCATAACTCAAAGCCAAGGTAAGAGTCAGTCCCGTATTCTCTTCTGTGGTGTGTATTGCCTCTGCTAGAACCCTTTGTACGGCGCGTGGCAACGAATTAATCTTTCCAATTGCCCTTATTCGAACATTGTTTCGGTGTAGCTCGTCGAGTTCTTTGCGCAGGTACGTTTCAAGAAGCGACATAAGGAATCGCACTTCGGCAGGCGGACGTTTCCAGTTCTCCATAGAAAAGGCATACAGCGTTAAATACTGAACACCAATCTGAGAACAGACCTTTACGGCGCTCCGTACGCTTTCCATACCTTCCCGGTGACCATCAATACGAGGCTTACCTCGTTCCAAAGCCCACCGGCCATTCCCGTCCATAATGACAGCAACATGCCGGGGCAGACGTCCGGTTTCTACCAGCACCGAACGAATCTGTGCTTCCTCCTCGGGCACGGCCTCTGCCGACCACTTCATCCCATCTTCCCTTTTCTTCATGCAAACTGCAAAGATACCACTGTGATTCTCATTTCACACGGCTGTGAGCACGTTGGAAAATCGTGTAACGTTGTGTAAAAACAATACCTTTCGTACATTTGCTGTCCACGAATTGGTACGCACGCATCTGGTACGACTGTTCGTGGTGCGTATTGTGTCTATGCTTCGTGAGGGTAGCTTGAACGTAACAAAAGCTGACATCGTCGATAAAATCTCAACCCAGACCGGGCTGACGAAATTTGAAACCAAGGCTGTGGTTGATGGACTACTCCTGAGCATCATTGACGCATTGGCCGAAGGGAAGCGCATTGAGTTGCGTGGTTTTGGCGTGTTCTCCGTGAAGAGTAGAAAGCCTCGAATGGCACGTAATCCACGCACTGGCGACCCCGTACCACTCGAAGAACGATTTATTCCAACCTTCAAGGTTTCCAGCGAATTCCAAGAGAAGGTACACGGAACACTTCGATCGGAGAGTTCCGGCGAAAAAGACTCTATCGGGCGCTAAT
>CAZGHI010000001.1:0-21711 GCA_964525565.1 uncultured Hyphomicrobiales bacterium | reverse complement strand
ACGTTGGGTGCACCTTCTTCCGTTAACAATTATCGGTCTCGTTGTTTTAGGTGTTTCAACTGCCACCTTCATGGTGGCACGACATTCAATAAAAGAGGCTACTGAAGAAGGTGCGGAGCTGGCCGAAAAACGAGAACAGCAACGTAAACTACTGGAGGAAGAAGAGCAGCAGCAGATTTCAGAAAGGAACAGAACAAAAAAAATACGTCAGTTACTTTTTGAAATTGAAGAACGGCTATCTCAACATCCGCTCGACAGCATGCTCGTGATTAGTGCGGCAAATTTGGCATACGACGTAAAAGACTATGCAAAGGCCGAGACATACTATCGGCGATTCATAGACAGCATTGACAATACAAACCAGGCGGCGCAAATTGATCACGCTTTCGTTGTCTTTCAGCAAGGCCGTCAAGACGAAGGAAAGGAACTGCTCGGAAAGGTGGTCCGTGAACACCCGAGAAATCAGACGGCCCTGTACAATTTGGCGTTTCTCTTGGTGGAATCCGGTCAGAGAGACTCAGCAATGGTTGTCTTAAAGAGGTGCCTCGATGTTAACCCCACCTCGCCAACCGGTGTGAGTGCTGCTCAAATTCTTGATCAAATGTTGAAACAGGACACTCCGGCAACACAGTAAATAAACTACATTTCAAATATTCTCACGACTAATTCTAGGAGCTCTCCATGCCATGTGGAAAAAAGCGCAAACGCCATAAAATGGCTACGCACAAGAGAAAGAAACGACTTCGCAAGAATCGTCACAAGAAGAAAAACAAGTAAAATACTGAAGGGGGCTATTGCCCCCTTTTTTTATTCAACCGGTAAATCTAAACCTAGCCCGCGCCCGAGTAGTGCATCTGTCTCGTCGCTTCAAGTAATCCTCTACATACGTGAACAGGATTCGTATGGGTAATACGAAACATATTCGATGTCATAATTGCGAACCACGCTGGGATTGCTGACGATGGATATTAACCGAAAAGCATGCATTCATCTGCCAGCAAATAGCAGTAAAAACACAATACCAGTTGGTTTTACTTGGCAATTGCTACACTGCGCCGTTCACGAATAACCGTAACGCGTATCTGTCCCGGATATTCCATTTCCTCTTCGATACGATGGGCAATGTCGTTAGCAATTTGATCAGCCTTTAAATCATCTATACGATCCGGTTCAATCATCACGCGTACCTCTCTGCCTGCTTGAATGGCATAGGTCTTCGTCACCCCATCAAAAGAAGTTGCAATCTCTTCAAGTTGCTGCAAACGCTTGATGTAGTTCTCGAGTGACTCTCTTCGTGCACCAGGACGGGCGCCACTTATTGAGTCCGCCGCCTGAACTAAGACTGCAACCGGAGATTCCATTTCAATATCATCATGGTGTGCCCCTACAGCATTTACCACAAGCGGATGCTCTTTGTACTTACGTGTGAGTTCCATGCCAAGCAAGGCATGTGGTCCTTCCAGATCACGGTCAACGGTTTTGCCAATGTCGTGAAGAAGTCCTGCTCGTTTGGCTAGGTTAACGTCAAGACCCAGTTCATTTGCCATGATTCCGCATAGGTATCCAACCTCGATACTGTGTGCAAGCAGGTTTTGTCCGTAGCTGGAGCGGTACTTCATTCGTCCGATGTAACGCACCATTTCCGGGTGAATATTGTGGATCCCTAATTCCATCAAAGCACCCTCGCCAACTCGTACAATTTCTTCCTCAAGTTCCTTGGTTACTTTTTCTACAACTTCCTCAATCCGTGCCGGATGAATTCGGCCATCGGTCATAAGGCGTTCCAGGGAAACCCGTGCTACCTCTCTACGGAATGCATCGAATCCGCTGATTACAACAGCTTCGGGTGTATCATCAATAATGAGATCAATGCCTGTAGCAGCCTCGAAAGCACGAATGTTTCGTCCTTCTTTACCAATGATCCGTCCCTTCATCTCATCATTCTGAATATTCACAACGCTCACGGTGCTTTCAACGCTGTGGTCACTGGCCGTTCTTTGAATTGCCATCAGTACAATGCGTTGAGCTTCTTTCCGGGCATTTACCTTGGCTTCGTCGCGCACGTCTTTAACAAGTTGGGCGGCTTCTGCCTTGGCATCATTGACCATGTTATCGATAAGGAACTTCTTCGCATCCTCCTTGCTCATACCCGTAATCCGTTCCAGGCGAACGTTTTGTTCTTCGAGCAATGCATCAATTTCTTTGAGTTTCTTCTCTGTTATGCTCTGTTTTCGCTGCAACTCGGATTCGAGTTGGGCCAGTTGTTTTTCTTTCTTGGCGATTGTTTCGTACTTCTCGGTAACGGCATCTTCGCGCTTTCGAACATCTTTTTCTGCATTACGAAGCTTAGCCTCGCGCGAATCACGTTCTGATTCCGCCTTACGCCGTTCACGAGAAATCTCTTCCTTCGCTTCGAGCAGTTTTTCTTTCTTTAATGCATTGGCTTCTTTTTCTGCGCTTGCCAATAGCCCCTTACTCTTCTCTTCGGCTTCTGCGATTGCCTTGGCGGCTGTTTTCCTGCCAACGAGCCATGCCACAAGAAATCCGACAACCGTTGCTGCTGCAATAAGAAGTGGACCCATAATTGTTGTATCCATGCTGACTCCTTTTGGTTATAAAAGAGCCGCATCCCACTGCTACGGGCTAAGCCCGTGACCGGTCAAAAAAGAACCGCTTTTTACCGCACTGTGGGTGCCATCCTAGTCACCGCTGACTTCCACTGAACGGTGGGTGTTTGGAACACCAACCGCAGCACTGCTGCGATACCGTTACCGATAAAGGTTGAGGCCTGCCATTGGTGATCAGAGCCTAGCTCCCGGGATGAAAAACTGTATGGTTCTTTTTCAAGCGTGCGACGAACAGTGAGATGCAGCAAGCATCTCTGAGCATGGTACACAAAAGCATCAGGGTTGTAGGCGAGCACGGTTTACTAACGGTGCACTACCTTGACCACGAAGTACAACTACGCGATAGGTTTAGTCCACGATCGTTCCAACAGCTCAGCCATCCTTGCAAGCTCAGAAGTCACAAACTGCAAATCTGCAGTTCTCCCTTCTTCGGCTGTAAGACACCGTTCGGCAAGATTGAGTGCTGCTAAGAGCGAGAGCGTTGATGTCCCCTGCTCACGAAGCGACTGCTGGAGTGTTTGGATTTGAAGATTAACTTCACGTACTGACTTCTTCATGGACTCTTCGTTGTCACCACGAAGAGTGAGGTCTTTTCCGCCTAATGTTACTCTGATTGCCTTCGACATACGTCGGCTCAGTTTTCGTCCGTTTTCAAAAAAATTCGTGAGTAATTTACGAAAGTCCTGCCAATTGTTCGAGTTGATCTGCAATTTCTTCCAAACGCAGGGCTACCGCTTCGATATTCGAATTCCGATCGTGCAACGGAGTAGCTAATACCTCTGCAACAAACAGACCTAACTGATCGTTACGATGACCGCGATCGCCCTTCTGTAAACTTGCTGAACGATACTGTTCAATAATGAATTGCGCTTCGCGAAGTTGTTGCTCAAGTTGGGCAATGCGCATGCGATCGTTGGTGTCTTGCACATCCATCTCACTCCGGCGGCGGAGCGATGCAATCTCTTGATGGGCCTCGGCAATCTTTGCCTCGCGATGCCGGAGATCGGAACGTAATTGCTCCACTGACTGAACTGCATTCTCTTGTTCACGAAGCTGCTGCCGCGTATTCTCCAACTGGTTCTCTGCATCGGCTAACTTGGCTTCTACCTCTGCGCGCTCCATCGCAGTGCGTTCTAACTGCGATTCCAATTCGTGAATCTTAGATAGCATTGTTGAATCTTCAACACGATCCACTCCAACGGTACGTTGTTCGGCTCCTTCCAGACGGCAGATGTCCTGCTCCAGAAGTGATATGCGTTCTAAGAATTCCTTTAGGCGAGATTGAAGTTCTTCCTCGCTCCGCCGGAGCGACATAAGCTGCGACTGAAGTATTGTGTTTTCCTGTCGAAGGGTTACGATCACGTCGGCACTGTGCCGAACGGACTCCCATAAGCGGTGAACCACTTCTTGCAGTTGTTCGGAAATGGTACCACTGTTCACCAAGGGAACAGCGGAATCCTGCTGCGGGGTCCGCTCTGGTTGGTGATAATATTTTTCAGCCGGTGATTCGCTCAACGTAGTTCTTTCCTGATTTCGTCAATCAGCCTATGTACCGCTTCGTTAATTCTTGCCTGAGCACCGGCCGCTTCATTATCCTCAATCGTGATGGTGATTTTCGATTTTGATGAATACCGACTTGGACTCTTTTCCCGATCTTCAACCCTGTCAACACCGGGAGATGGTATCGGATTTACGGCACGCATGGGAGCTTTTTCCAGTTGCTCAATTCTCGACAAAAAACCCTGAACTCTTTCCTGCATTACCTGTTCGCTCTTCCGTATGGCTGCCAGCTCACTACGCAGTATGGCATTCTCTTCACGTAAGCTTGCAATTACATCTGTGCTCTTGCGAACAATTTCCCAAATCTGCTGAACGGAGTTGCCGTCCGTAAAACCATCCGTCCAGGTGCTGTCCGTTTCCCTAACCTCCCGGTCCGTGGTTACAGCACGCAGCGGTGTCTGCTCATGACTAGATTGTTTGGACATGATTTCCCTATACCCGAACAGTGGCCCCTAACCGATCACGAACGGTGCTGATAACAGATGAAATCACCTGATCAACCTCCGATTCTACGAGTGTTCGGTCGTGCCTTCCTAATCGAATGGCAATCCCTACACTCTTCTTTCCGCTTCCGAAACGTTCCTTGTCCACAAACACATCGAAAACAGATGCTCCAAAATACAAATCACCGGCCACTTGGTCGACAACTGAAATGATTTCTCCAGCAGATATTTTTTCATCAACGATAAAAGCCACGTCTCTCCTAACCTGAGGAAACTGGCTAACCGGTTGATATACACTGGCTTGCAAGCAATGGCCTACGGCAGAGTCTAGGTTGACCTCGGAAACAAAAACTGGCTGCTCGATACCAAACTCAGCAGCAATCTCAGGCACGATTTGTCCAACAAAACCCACTATCCTACCTTGGGCCGACAAAATGGCGGCATTTTTACTCAGGATACCCTCATCTTCGTTGTTTTTAACATGAAAGGGGCTTTGGGTATTGTGTGATTCCAACCCGAGCACCAACTGAAGATCGCCCATTACGTCGTACAGATCCAGTGCTCTGTCCGACCTGCTCCAATGCTCTTCATCGGAACCACATATCACGAGTGCCAGAGACTCTGTTTGTTCTACACCAGTGGCCTGACTAGAACTAATGCTGAACACGCTGCCGAACTCCATCAACCGTACCGTTGGTGCCCCGTGATTGCGATTAAATGCAACGTTGGTAAGCAAACCGGGCAACAGTGACGTGCGAAGATGAGAGTACTCTACACCTAATGGGTTGCGCACAACAACCGGCTGATGTATGATGCCTTGCTCTACGCAGTCCGGTTTTTGGAATCGTGTGTGGTCCGGACTTGTGAGCACCATATTCATTGCCTCTGAATACCCTCTGGCACGCAGCAGCAGGCGTAGCTCGTTTCGTTTTCTGCGTCCGTCCCAGCCGTAAGCAGTTTGTACCGTTGGTGGCAGCGAAGAAGGTATCAGCAGAACCGGTGCATGAGTAGCCTCCGGTATGTTATTCACCCCAACCATTCGCATAATCTCTTCGGCGCAGTCAATCTCAGATTCAATATCAACTCGCCAAGAGGGGGGGGTAACATGACACTGTGTATCGGTTACCGAGGTTACATCAAAGCCTAGGCTTGTAAGTATTGTTGCAATCGCCTCGTTACTGGTTGTAATACCGTTGATATCACGCAACACCTGAAACCTACAAACAATGGTTTGTATGTTTCGCTTCCGTTGATCCACGATTACGGGTGCGCAAGCTTCACCTCCTGCAAGCGAACAGATTAATTGCGTTGCACGCTGAAGAGCTCGAAGTACGCCGTCATGATCTACACCTCGCTCAAAACGGTAGCTTGCATCTGTGCTCAGTCCTAGCGCTTTTGCAGTTCGACGTATAGATCGGGGTTGGAACCACGCACTTTCAATGCAGACGTCGGATGTATCGCTGTCAACATCGCTGTTCGATCCACCCATCACTCCTGCAATTGCAATAGGTCCGATGGCATCACAAATCATGAGCATGTCAGGATCAAGATTCCGCACCTTGCCATCGAGTGTTGTAAACGATTGTGTTATTCCTGCTTTGCGAACAACAATGCAAGGAGTCTCTTTACCCCCTTGTCCGGAATCATCACGAAGTTTAGAGGAATCAAATGCATGTAGCGGTTGTCCCAGCTCCATGTTCACATAATTAGTTACATCTACAACAATGTTTCGCGGACGGAGACCGACATCGCGCAGTCGGCTCTGAAGCCAATCCGGAGATTGCCTGATGGTAACACCTCGAATCCTTTGTATTGCATACAGCGGAGCCAATTCAGCATCCTGTACACGCACATTGCAAAACGACTCAGAATCGGTTGATGTCGGTTGATATTCGTATGTAGTCAACAATGAGCGCTGCTCTATCGGGAAACCATGCACTACTCCGTATGCATACAACTCGCGGGCTATACCAATATGACTGAGGCAGTCTGCGCGGTTTGGTGTAATGGCAACGTCATAAACAACACTCATTCGTAGTGATTGAGGAAGCGGCGTACCGGGTTCCAGGGTTGCGTTATCAGGCACATCAACATTAACGTTCGGACCGCGAAGAACCATTATACCGCCAGCATCATCCCCAAGGTTCAACTCAGATGCCGAGCAGATCATCCCATTGCTCTCAACACCGCGAAGTATTCGTTTACTAATCTCAAAAGCACCATTGGGAATAACGGCGCCATCGAGTGCGACAACCACGCTTTGTCCTGCTTGCACATTCGGCGCCCCGCAAACAATCGTTCGTGTTTCGCTCTCTCCTACATCAACCGCACAAACAGACAGCTTATCGGCCTTTGGATGTCGTGCACATTCGGTAACAATTCCAATCACTATCCTATGATACGTTGTGTTTGGATCGTAAACATGATCAACTTCCAAACCCAGGTCTGTAAGAACTGTGGCAATTCGTTGGGGCGTCCATACCTCTGGATCGAGCGTTAAAAATTCCTCCAACCACGCATGCGAAATCTTCATCGCAAATTGTATTCATCAGTGATAAACCGCAAAAATAGTCCACATCAGTGTGGTAATGATGGTGTAATGTTACGGTTTTGAAGTCCGGCAACCGAAGAGCAAGAGACGTAGTTATAGGACTGCCGATCAAAAATCATTTATCTGATGTACCACACAGCAAGTCCACGCGCTTGCTTCTCTGTTTTGGGCGTTTGCGCTAAAACGCTTATACTTGTGACTCACATCGCGGGGTGGAGCAATTGGTAGCTCGTCGGGCTCATAACCCGAAGGTTGTAGGTTCAAGTCCTGCCCCCGCTACAACGTAGCACGCAAACCCCTGTATTACAGAGATGCAGGGGTTTCGTTTTTTTAGGCGAAACCTTAGTTGGTAGTTTTAGGGGATATCTACTCTAATCTTTTGCTGTCAACAGAAATTCAGGAACCGCTGGCTGCTCCTTCGTGCTACGAATGGGCTTTAAGGTGTGGACTTTACCTTGATAGTATGCCTTCCACGGGCCGAGCGCTTTGGACGGGCATCCACACACCTGTTTATCACCTAAACGAATCTCATATCCGACCATAGATTTATTTACAATCAGCGGAGTGGCAATAACCTGCTCCATTCTGCCATTCTTAACAAAGATCTGGGGCAATCGGAATGGGTTGTACCAATTGATGGTCTGGCAACTGTCGTTCAATTCAATAACAGGCTGACATGCATCCACTAGTGATATTCTAAATAATCGATCCCCTTTGTCTTTCAGGCCAGTCTGAACATCGTTAACTGACTCGATTTTTAGTGACCGAGTACCAAGGTCAAGCGTCTCCGGAATCCGCAAACGAAATGGTTCAAACGAAGCAACCGGCAAGGTGTCCGATGAACTTGGTAGTTGAAGTTCTCTCGTTGGACGTTTCTTCCCAGTATACTTTACAAATGTGCCGTTTTCATCGAGCATGGCGTCCACTTCCCCTCTCACGTAAAGTGCAGGTCCGTCAACGCATGTTGAACAGGATGACGCGATGACTGAGAATATGAGCCATGCTATAATCTCGTACTTCATTACCAAATCCTTTTGACCGCAATATTGCTCTGTGCAAATGCCGAATAGATCGCCGAATCCGCAGTGGTCCACTTTCCGGGAGCTACCAAGAGCATGGCCGGAAGTTTACCTTGTTCCCACAATTTCTCACTTCCTGATTGAATGATTCGCACAGTGTCACGCGAATCGCTTGAGTTTCGAACCTTACGTAGCCATGAACCATGGGAACCGATCGTTCCGACTACAACAATCTGGTCTTTTTTCTCGGACAGCAACGTAGTGGCTCTGTTGACAACTTTGTCAAACAGGTCTTTTGAGTCGCTAAGCGATGCGACTCTGGGAATGTGCTTGGTCTTTTGAACTAACGTGTCAATCCAACCAATGGCATCTGATTTTGTATTGAGAACAAGAGCATCAACATAACCTTTTGTTAGTACCATCACGGTAGATACATCGTTGGCTTGGGCAAGACTGTCAAGCAACAACGTAACCTTAGCCTGATCTTGCCCTTCGATTGGTCCGCACAGTCCAATCAACATGATCCTTTCATTTGCGGGTTGAATCCATATCACGTATGCAATCGTGACGAAGGCAGCAGCCACACCAGTTAGCGCGGCCATCCAGTACAACCGTCGAGGGTGAGACCGCACATTAGTATTCGATGCCACCCCGGGAGAAGGCTTGGCTTCTATGGTGTTCGAAGTGCTTGATTTCTCCAGCAACCGCAAATAATACTCAACAACTTCTACATACTCTGAAAGCTGCGACACGGTCTCCAGTGAGAACATTTTGGGGGTGTTAACAGCAATGTGGTACAGGTGACCCTGGTACAGATCCAAAATCTTGTGCAGATCACTCTTCACCGTTCGTACGGAAACGGTACGTCCAGCCTCGAGGTGTGCATAATCGTCATTACGAGCCTTTCGCACTCCTGCGATCACCAGATTCTGAATGTTTTGCGCTGTTTTGTGATTGGACTCACTCCCCTTCGGGACACCAAAGAGCGAGCGAAACTCTTCTTTCCACTCTGTCTCCAAAAATGTATCGTTTTTGGGTAGGAAAAAACACTGGTCAACCAGTTTCAAAAGGCTTAGTAAGTCTAAGCGAAAGAGACTATCAACAGGAGGATTGGGCTGCTTCTGGTTGGAGCCATCAAGACGTAGAAGCCTATTAACTACACTGATGTAGTTCGCGCCTATGCATTGAGTAAGAGCATCTTCAAGAAAATGTGCCAATGGCTTAGCGGCCCCGTGGACTACACGACTGAGTATGTCCATAGGTGTTAGTTCTACCATCGTCATTAAACGTATCCCTCCAATGTGGCCCCCACTAAGCAACATACATCTGGGCTGTAAATTAGAAATTCGCTTGGTCACGCTATCTACAGAACTAGAAATGCACCTCATCTCATTTGTTGGCACCACGGACGGTCAGCTCGCACCAGAACGCAAAGGACCTATCCTAACCGCCGTGAGCGAATTGCGCCCCGCCGAGGTTACTCTTATCGTGACGGAGGGTGACAATGACCGCATCGACTATCAAGCCTACGCGGGAGCGGTCAAGAAGGCAATTGCCAGCATGAATCCGGACATAAAGGTGCGAAGGGTTACGATGGATCTTAATGACCCAACGGACCACAACGACATCTATCCGAAGCTGAGAGCGATCGTCTCGAAAGTGTCTGAATCCGGTCAGCCTCTAGTTGCAGCAATTTCATCGGGCACGCCTTCTATGCAAGTCTGCTGGATCTTGTTGGCAGAATCCGGTGAAGCCACAATCAAACTCATACGTACCGTTGATCCGGCTCTTTCTAAGAAGACTATTCGAGATGTCAAGCTCGGCATTGGCCTGCCACGAATTCAAGCTCTTGAAGAAGAAAACAGTGATCTTCAGGCTATTGCAATCCCTCCGGTAACGCTATATATCCGCAAGGGAATACTCATGATCGGCAAGGAGATCGTCAATTTGTCGCCCCGGATGTTTACGTACTACAGGTACTTCCTTGAGAGATCCATCAAATCGCAAAACTCGGCGGATGCTATGTTGGAAGTGCGTGGAGTGTTTGTTGGGGGTGATTTCTCCACGAGGATCGTTGCCTATCACGAGGAATCGTTTCCCGAGAAAGAGGATGAAGACATACACATGATGAGTAAGAAAAATCTCGACTTTGAATCCTCAGTCTTTCGATCAACCATATCGAAGCTCAACAAGCGGATTACTGACACTGTCAAAGACCCACGTGTACATCGTTACCTCGTCGTCAGGGCCGAAGGACCGAAGAGTGCAAGACAGTATTTTGTAACACTCCCCCCTTCCAAGATCTCGATCGTCAAGCGATAAGTTTCCGAATGGTTTCCATACGCCAACGGCATTGATTCTGCGCCATTCTGACGTAGCGTTCGCCCTAGGTTCGAACTGTGAAGGAACAAACTTCACTACGTAGTTCAACCTCTTGTAAGGCGTTATCATGAAACCGTTATGGGCTTCGATGCTGTACCTGGTATGTGCCCTACTTGTTGCTAACACGACTGCTAAGTCCCAGTTTCCTGCAACACTCCGACTTGATGCTCGCTCCGGTGATATCATGGAATCACCTCCCACTCGTGCCGATGCCCGTTACCGCATCACCGTACAAGGCACATACTCACAATGGCCTCAGTTCAACGACTGCCATGGCGTTGATGCTGTATGGGTCTATGATGTCCCACGGGAAGAGGTGGATGCTCTCCGCTGGCCACCAAAGGAGATCCTGGGACAGCCCTTTGTTACGATCCCACACTGGGTAGGAGACTCAACGGTCTATGCCTTCCCCCCAGCAGGCATGGGCTTGAGTCCGTTGTTTGAGATTAGCTTTCGTAAATACTTGGGCTTTCGGGTAAATGGTGAACCACTTGCTGCCAGCCCCCTTGACAAGACACTTCACCGATACCAACATGAACGTGCAGGGACGGGTGATCGGTTTCGGTTTCAAATCCTCGACTCAACCTAAAATGTTGCGCTTGGAAGAGTGATCCCGCGCTACGAGGATAATTGCGGTGAACTGATTGTTACTATCGAGGAGATTGTCGAAAAGGATATCAACATCTGCGACGTTAAGCCTGTTGTGGTCAATGGGCAAACAGTCGGTATCCGTGTAGACGCAGGGATCTTTCAACGTGATACCGTGGCAGTCGATGGTCGGCGGAACATCTTGATAAGCCAAGATCAGATCGGAATCATCGACAATGGCCGCTTCATCTGTCCTGATTCGTTGGTGTGCGATTCCGGACGGACCAATCCCCTGTCCATCGGCCTCGTAATTGATGTTTCCGGCAGCATGCAGGAGCCTGTTGACTATGACGGTCGGCAGGTTACTCGACTTGATGCAGTAAAACTGACGCTCCACAACTTCATGCGCACGTTAAAGGAGGGCGACAGTCTGTTTCTGCTCACCTTCTCAACGGAGGTAGTTCTTAGCCATGATTGGACTGCAGATACGGCGAGGATCGGCAAGGCCATTGATGCGTTACAACCGTTAGAATACACATCTCTACATGCTGCTTTGATAAGGGGCTTACAGAAGACGGCATCTAATCCACGACCAGGTCGCGTTTTGATCGCCCTTACGGATGGCTTGAACAATCAACCCCCTTTGGAAGAACAACCCGTTATCGACGCAATTCGCGCTTCGAATGTACCCCTGTATCTGATTGCGCTTGGATTTGCACAGTCACAAGAAGAGCAATATGGCATGGAAGTGATGAGGCGGTTTGTTGGGGCTGCACCACGCGGGCGCCTGTATGAAGTGCACACAGGAAACGAGCTTAACAACGTTTACACAGAAATGGCAACTTCGCTTCAGACAGAAGATTGTTGTCGCCTATATTTCCCATTGCGGCCATGTGATTTAGGACAGCGCAAGCGCACGATTCGACTGGTTTACCTCGATGGTGATTCGCTACTCCGAAAGGAGATCGTTGTTGACTGCGACCTCAAGACCACGTCAGTTAGCTCATCCACAGAGCGTGAAGCACTAGAAGACATGCCTGTAGCTGTTCCCACGCCTTCACATGACGTTACATTAGTCCAAGTACCAGTGGTGTCTGCCGGACCTTCCACCGCCATGGTTTACGACCAAAGAGGCCTCCTAGTGGCACGGTACGATCTCGGATACGTGGACATCGGACAGCATGTGATTCAATTCGAAACGGTGCACTGGCCAACCGGACTTTACCTGTGTCACGCGTGGAACGGAGTGTCCTTCACAACCACCAAAATCCTCGTTAAACACTAGAAGGCTATTAACATGAGCACTCTAATCTTCATCACATTCTGCGCCCTTCTCACAGTAACACAGGGCATGGCACAGTGCCTCGCACCAACAGACACCTTTGAGATTATGGTGCATCCGTCAACAATCGAATCGGGGCAAACCGTATATGTAAGTGCCGGGAATGTATCAGAATGGCCATCTGCCGCTGCCAGCCGATTCCGGGCTGCGCTTGACGGCACGCCGGTAAACATACTCTCGAAAACGACTGAGGGCCTTGTTATTCAGATCCCGACCACTGTGAGTGAGGGCACACGCACACTGAGCTTGTGTGTTGTTGACGGCCCCTATGCAGAAACAACCGTGGAGCTCTTACGCCTTGCCGACACCCTTGACACGGCTGTGGATCGGTTCGATCCAGACCCACGAACACAGAATGGACCAAGGCAAGATCTCAGTTCCGGCTCAAGGCGGCCACAGAAGCACGGCGCTCGCACGTATCCAAACGGTGGATACGGTGGAACACAAGCGTGTTCTGACCGACATCATGTAGATGGAAAGTTTACGGAGTACACAAACCAGCCACGCGAGTGGAGTGGCATCCCTCCTATGATCGGCCGATTCTCCAATCTGTATCTCGACTACTGTTCTGAGACAAGTATGATGTACCTCATGAACGATTGGCTCATTGGAAGCAGCGAATACCAGGCCAACTGTTACAATCTCTTCGGATTTGTTACGGGTAATGGACGCGAGGTTTGGTTAATCAAGGTAACGCATGACACTCTTAACCCAGTTATTGTTGAATTGAACGGAGTTGACGTGACCAATGACACCAACCTTGTCATAGGGGGTGCCTTTAGCATTGGACCCTCTCCTAGTGACACCACCGCCCATACAATGTATGAGTTTGGTGTACGGGTTTCGTCCGGTCTTTTCTTCATGCCTCAGGGTGACGATCCCGTGACGTACGTTCCATCCACGAACACTTCCCTCGAATGTGACCGCGGTGGAGTACAAGGTTACGGTCTCATTCGCGAGCCCTTCGTCCGCATTGCTTGGTTCAGCGACCAAGGCATCACTGTGCAGCAAGCAGAACGGTACATACCAACAAGTGGGGTTCTCGGCCTAGAAACTGAGCCAAACAACATCAGCGGCGAATTCGGAGGTGATACCATTGAATACCGGTCTGGAAGTCAATCCACAGTCCGCACAACATGTAATGGCATTTTGGAAGTTGATGGGCAATTTTCTGACAATGAATGGACAGGTGTACGCGCAGCGAGCGGTCGCTATTCCGATATGTATGCCAAATATTGTCAGGGCACTTTGCACATCCTGAACGACTGGGTACATGCTACGGAATTGCCCGACCAGCGCACCTGCTACAACCTCTTTGAGTTGTACACCGGAAATGGATCGGAACACTGGGGTATCTGGGTTTGGCAGGATCCTGAACGTCGGCCAACGGTGTATCGCAATGGTGTCGACGTCTCCAACGATACCTTGATCGTCCATGCCGGTAAGGCTGGCTGGGGCAGTTCGCCTCGCAAGGCCGAACCACATGCCTTATACGAATTTACAATCTCAGCCATGGAAGGGGGCTTTGTTATGATGTTCGCAGATCCCGGGCCTTCAAGTTTCTGCAGCGCCAGTACTTCGAATGTTGGGAACACATCTATTAAAGCTGACGAACGCCCCTTTCTTTATCCCAATCAAACTGCACCCGGCGGGGATATTTGGATCACGGGTCTCTCGAATGGAGACCGCGTCCAGCTCATCGACCTCCTCGGTTGTCCTATCGTCCCTGAGCAATTTGCCAACGGCTCTGAGATATCTGTGCACGTTCCATTCAGTGTAGCAATCGGACGCTACACTGTTTGCATCACACGTGATCACCGCGTTTTCTCGATTCCTGTCTTCGTCTCGAAGTAGTCACTCGGCCGTCTTCAGTTTCCACTCTATTTCCAGGGTTGTGCCGTTCTCTTTCCGACGTCACAACCCTTCTTTTTTCCGGGAAATTTCTCGTGTTAGAGATACCTCAAAAACTACAATTTCTTGGAGAACGGACACGTTGACTGCAACACTTACTCACGTCCCGCGCCAAACCTGTCGCCGATTGGATAATTGCCACGCGTTACCCATGGAGTTCAGGACCAGTCTAAATGCGAGTACGCCTCGTTACCAGATTTTGTACCAACGGATTTGTTCAACAGGGAGAATTCCCAAACAGGTTGAATAAACGTAACGCAAGCATCGGATGTCCAGGTAGTCCCTTCGCCTACCGTGAGCCCGATATTCAGGATCAGGTGTTCGTGCAAAGAGAATGGGGTTCTGTGCAGCATTGGCGTTGTACCTAATTATTGTTTCGTATTCATTCAAACGCGTCATTCTACTTTGTGCAAAACAATCCACGCACACCTCAGTGTAGCCGCTTTGCCACCCCTTGAAAGGCACCGCAATGAAACACCTAACGTTGTTTGCTGTAGTGGCAGCTTTTGGTACAGTGGCAGAACAGCAAGCGCTATCTGCTACCGAAACAGCATTCCGACAAAACAGTGCAGTCCCTCGTGGAATTCGTGTTACGTTTATGCCTATATCATCCATGGCGCACCTGGACTCCGTAACAACCGATGCCACAGAGAGATATGAATGTGAACTTACTGGTGGTTCATTTAAGGTGATGTTTACGTTCTCCGGATTTCTCGACACCTACCATGACGACGGTGCCGATTTTGCTCTAGCCCCTTCCAACATTCTGGACTCATCACATTCAAACCCGGCATTTCTGAATATGTTGGTGGTTTGGTAAGCGGCATGTGGTACGCCGATACCGTGTATGTTGTTCAAGAGAATCTCGAGATACCAGCAAACGCAACTCTTGCAATTCGACCAGGCACTGATCAAGTTCTGTGAGTAGTGTACAACAACCGAATGCAGTGTGTGAACAGATATCGAATATAGAAGATACGCGTAACACGTCGGCTGAACACATCGTACGAGTTGCACCACATCCCGTGCGATCCACGGCTGCTTTACATATTCACATTCAGGAGCCTTCTTCTCTTACAATACGACTGCTCTCTGTAGCAGGGGTGGTACACAGAGTGGGAACGAGCGTGCATGAATCTGCAGACGATTATGCCCTGCCAATAGATGTTTCAACCTTGAATTCCGGTCTCTATTTCATTGAGACTACCATACAAACTTTCACTTCCGTTACCAGTACACCAACAAAACATGTTGTACCGATGATCATTGCCCGGTAACAAGTACAGCACTCGAGCACAGTAGATACTGATCGTTTTGCAACAGTTGAATGTTTCGATCTCCGACATCGGGCTGATGGGAACGCTGCGGCAATGTGATGATGCAAACGTACTTATGTCATAACCACGTCTATGGTGCCACTGGAATAGTGATATCAATCGTTGCTCCTAGAAAATCCACATATACTACATCCCAGGTGCCATTCGGTTTTGACTCCCACAACCATCTCGACACTGAAGGATTAGCCGTCATACTCAACTGACCACCTTCCCAGGCATTCCACGTGACAACCACCTTTCCGGTGGTGTATATGCGTTCCAACGTTTTACCATCAATATTTTTGTTGTGGATGAACTCATCGGAACAACTGTGCCCGATGGCAAGACGAGCACGACCTCCATCTTTTCCGATACACGAAGCGGTGCATACGGCGGATATTCACAAAAAAACTCTTTGTATCCGTGCCGTAACGTTGAGGTAGTATCTCTCTGGCTCCGGATAGAAATGAGATGTGTCCGCAGGGAAATAAGAAGAGTCGAGCGTGTGCTCGATCACGTTTACCTTCTTGATTTCATCAAGCTTCTTAGGGCAAATCACTGACAACTTCCTTCGCCCCTTGCCTAGCCAGTCAATAGGATACTGTGTTCCTGCCACCCGAGATGTTCCAGTATGCAACCGAATCATTCCCGGATACATGATTCTGTCTTGCAGGTACACAAAAAGCGTCAGTGGTATCTCCCAAATTCCTAGCGCGTTTGTGCGCCCTTCTTAGATATTGCCTTCAGTGTCCACATATCTCGCAATCACTCCCGACATGTCGGAAAGGGGCTGTACATGTGAGTCCATCAACAACGTAGTTCCAAAGATGGTCCCTGTTACAGGGACTGCCGGATCGCATGACTCCTCTCTGCATGCTGCACAAAATATTTGCCCCAATGTTAAAACTGCATGCACCCGAATCATGTTGTATTTCTCCACAACCGTTAAAGAAATCAGAAGAACGTGAAACATTCACTTGCTTGATCAACATTCGGCCTTGTGCAGCTGCGCAAACAACGTTACTGCTTGCGCTACCGTTACATGTGTATTGAGCTTACCTCGCCATGTGATGCCCGGGTTGGCTAATGAAATGCAGTGTTACATCGGATGTTTATGCAGACATACTTGACTGTTAACGTAAATCATCGCCAGACAAGAGGAGCCGATCATCGTGCATGTTCTATTCTCCGACAAGGTGGCAACTCTTTACCAACCTCCCAGCAGCCCGATTCCGGCGAGGAATGAACCAGAATGCACAACAACGACATTCGTGAACGGCAAAAATTTGTCTTCGTAGCCTTCGCAGCACTACCACTCTATTCAAGCCGCTATTTTTAATGCAACGGTGAGATATCGTTTATACCTGCAAAAGTTTGCTGCCGAACGCTGTCCTGAAAAGTGCTTTGACTCCACTTTCTCCAGTTTCTTGCGATACTTCCAAAAAATGATTCGTGCCAATAGCGCAAATCTCTCACGCAGCAACCCTAACAGTCCATAATACACAGGCCGTACAACATGCATGGTCAGAGCATTGTATATGTCAACCGTGGGTGCAACCTTGTTGGTGATGTCTTCATTCTTGGTGACGGTATAGCCATACTGATCAACTTTTTGATAAAATTCACGAAGGCTGTGCCCACCACCAATTGGGCTGTTACCCTGTACATCATCCTGACGAAAAAAATCACAAATGAGAATACTGCCGCTTTCGTTGAGCAGACTCCGCGCTTTCGACAGGGAATGATCCAATCCGATATACTGAAAACTTTCGCTGAACAGTACTACGTCGTACTTACTCCTGATATCAACATCCTCGAACCGAGCATGATGCACCTGTACTGCATCACCGAGCAGCTCTTGTGCATTCTCCGTGAGATACGCTGACGGAGAAATACATTCCACCTGATACCCGGCATCGGAGAGCACCTTTGCTGTCCGGCCCGACCCGCAGCCAACGTCAAGAATCGTATGTGCACCTTCAGGAATCTGCTCAAGCAGTCGCCGAGTGTATTCATCCTGAGCAACCCTAAGGTTTGTACAATGCACCTCGACACCTTCTTCCCACCATCCGTAATGCAGGTAATCGGTTCCCAACACATGTTTGAAAAACTCCAGACCAACAACAAGACCGAGTTCCTTTGTGTCGGTAATAGGTTGAGTCGCAAAGTGGTTGTAACTACGCTTCATACTGTTCTTTATCAATACGGTTAGACTAAACGCTCTGTTCGTTGTGGAGTTCACGGCAAACGTTTCCACGAAGGTACGGTAGCATTCGAGAATGCGGTTTTTTGTTTGTGCACAGGCAACCCATAGGAGTATCTTCGCTGGCACTGATTGTCTATTCCCGGTCAGTACAACGCACCCCCTCATTATTTCCGGAAGGACATCAATGACTATACATCGCTACGGTCTTACTGTTGCCGTTCTCTTCGTTAGCGCAAATTCGATTTTGAGCACGCATCCGTTCACCTTGAGCATTACGCCGCGAATTCAATCCACGAAGACCGATCAGGCAACCTATACCCTTCGGATTTCGGTAAACAGCGAATTTGCAGCCAGCGTATATCTGCGAGCTTACTCTCCAACGATGCCGGATGCACGCTACGAATTCTCGCCACCACGATTTGATGCCCCATACACCGAGGAGGTTAGCTTATCGGTGTTTCCTATTGGAGCCATCAACGCATCATCTAATGTTGTATATGTTGTTGCCTACAATGGACCCGCACAATCAATAGACTCATGTGTGCTCGTCGTGCAGCCAAGACTCAGCTTTGATGTGTTCACAGAACAGAACTCAGGGTTACCGTCCAGAAATGTAACAGGTATTGCTCACGGCCAATCCGATACCTTGTGGATTGCAACAGATAAGGGGCTTACCAGATATGCACACGATCAATGGTTTACATACGCCATACCGAACGCATCGAAAGTTGTTCTGACTACTGGTGGTACTCCTGTAGTCCTCGTTCATCAGGTAGGTGTTTATATAGTGCGCAACGACTCTGTTATACTGGTTACCTTGCCGCAGCACCTTGTGGGATACAAGCCTCTGGATATTGCCGCAGCTACCGATGGCTCATTCTGGGTCCTTGCTGCGTGGTTACTCGACAAACAGATTCCAGTTCTTTTGCACTACACCAGCACGTCCACTACAACATACACAGCAGAGAACTCTCCTTTCACACATGAAAACATCTGGTGCATTGGAGTGGACAAACAAAACGTGTTGTGGATGGGAATTGCAGAATACAACACCGATTGGTTTCTATCCTTCGATGGCATGTACTGGAAGACCTACAGCAACCCACTACTACCATCATATGCGGGCATGATATCTTCGAAACTATACCCTGATCCACACGAGGGTATTTGGCATGGAACCATTGCGTCGGCTACACACATCACCACAACCGGTTATCGTCATTGGAAGCGTAGCGACGACTTTTCGTTTCCCGGCAAACGACCCGCCATATTAGCCTTTGATTCATCAGGCACTCGTTGGGTATCGGGCATGCCCGTTCATGCCGAGTGGACCGAACACACGTACACTGGTTTAATTGGATTTGCCGATGGTTACCGCTACTTAATTAATACTGCCAACTCCAACATTCCAAGCGATCGAATTCAGGCATTGTTCTGCGGTGTAGGCACATTGTGGGCAGGGACGGACAAGGGGCTTGTGCGCATCCCCTATTGGTCGCTGACCGGTGTTGACAGCGTGGAGCATCCTACCTTAGATAAACCGGAGCAGATAAGTGTGTACGTGCACCCGCAACCGGCACATTCACTTATTGATGTGAAGGTCTCAGCTACGTCACAACGATCGCACTCTATGTTCCTGGTTAATTCCCTGGGCGAAACTATGATCAGCAAATTCGTGTATCCTGATGCGGATGGTTCCATGCTCGTTACCATTACAGTGAACGATCTTCCCGCCGGTCGGTACACACTTCTGGCTACAGACGGTATAACATCGGTTAGCCACCCCATTGTTGTGCTTCGTTAATGGTTGCCGGAGTTTCGTGATTCAACTGCATGTTTCAATACTCACATTTACAACCAGGTCACACGTGTTCTTGAGGAGTGTACACTGTATCTTATGGCTCATCACACTGGCATTCTCTATAGGGACTGCACAAGTAGCTGGTCCGTTTACCACGGTTTACCGTGAGGCTACGAACTATCGGGGAACCATAGATGCCTTACACATTTTGTGGTTTGAACCGAGTCGAACGCAGAATACACCGCTACCGCTGATTATTTGGATTCACGGAGGCGCATTCTACGCTGGTAACTATCGCGACATGGAGCCGCACTGCAGGCGGTGGGCACAACATGGATACATCGCCGCATCCGTGCAGTACCGATTAGGTTATCACAGCCCCTTCCCACTCGAGGCACCGTATGCATACGACAGGGCGGAAGTCGTACGTGCCTGCTGGCGAGCCATGCAGGATGTGCGAAATGCCATACACGCAATAGTGCAAGGGGCTTTGATAACGAATGTAGATACTTCCAGGATTATTCTTGCCGGCGAGAGTGCCGGTGCAATCATTGCAATGCAGGTTGCCATTGCCGACGAGGCAGACAGTATCCCGCAAGAAGTAAGAGATATAGCCAGCGCACAGTATGGATTGAATTTATTTCAGAGGCCATCACTTGGTGATATAAACGGAGATCCGCTCAGTGCAAGGCCCCCTACCCGACCTTTACCAAGAATATGCTGCATCATCAATCGGTATGGGGCACTGATGTTACCACACATGCTGCAGCCACATACCTTTCCGCCGCTTTTCAGTTATCATCAACGTGGTGACCTTGTTGTTGCATGTGGAATCCAGCGAGGATTATGGGGACTACCATTTGGTGTTGGCGATAACTTCCCGATACTCATTGGGTCGTGTGCCATCCAAGAACTCCTTGCTGACGGTGGACATCCATCGGAGCATCGCGAAACGCTATTTGTTGACGGGTTCGGGCATGAACTGCACAACAGAGAGGCTGTTGAAGCTGCCGAGGATGCATTTGTGGTTCGTGCAGGATGCAACGCAGTCCCTGTTGGCGTAGAAGAAGTTCACCAGGTTCAAAGTAACAGTACTTCGCAGCCATGGTATGCCTACGATGTACTTGGCAGACTCATCGCATGGGGAACTGGCACTGTTGACGATGTAAGAGCGCAGTTGAATGCATTACAGAGCGTGGCTAAGCCATCACTAAGTTTGATTCGAATTGGAAATCGGACGGTGGTGGTTTGGTAAACAGTCACATGGCCTATTCGCAGGGAAAGGATCAAGGAAACACTCAATGAACTAAGTTTTATCAGCCGATACCGATTCATCAATTATCAAATATTCTTATACACACTTCTCTCCACGAACACCCTGCATGTATCCGGGCGTCCATAACTCATGAGACCCATAGAAGCAATTGAAGCGGAGGTACAACATGCAATGTGCATCCATGATATGGGAGAACCCTTGCGTCTGCCCGGCGATCTGGAATGCATGAATTCATCGAACACCGGATCTGTGGTAAACATCTCTAATGTTTGGACTTTGCATTCAACGAGCTTCATTTCAAAGTCACTCGACTACTACCACGATAATCTTTTAGTTTACCATAACAGCAACGATAGCAACAATTGTGTCCGCATTTTCGGGCACACCCATACAATACATTCGTTTATCATCACTTACACATCCGGTCTTGAGATTTTTCTTCGTACACTACCATTGCAGAAAGAATTTGGAAATCAAAAAGGTATAACGCGTGCTTACAGCAATAGTGGACTCTTGTATTCAGAAACCGGAGACTTTCGCTCTGCTGTAAAACACTCCCATTGTGTAAAGGCTGCTGATACACACAAGCTCCTGCGCGATCTGGCACAAAAACGTAATGATTTGGCCGCCTACATCGAACACAACAACGAATACATCCGCATCACCGAAGAGATCAACGGCAAGGAAAC